>JAISSX010000076.1 GCA_031272885.1 Bifidobacteriaceae bacterium
CCCCCCCCGCCCCCCGGCCCCCCCCCCCGCCGCCCCGCCGCCCCCGGCCCCCCCCGTCACACCGGACCGACCCGGTCCCCCGGGTAACACGGAACCGTCCCCTGTAACCCCGTCACCCGGAACCGTCCCCTGTAACCCCGGCACCCCGTCATCCCGGACCCCGCATCCCTTTCGTCATCCCGGGCGCCGAAGGCGACCCGGGATCTCCGGCGCCTTTCCCCGGTGAGCTAGGACACGATTTGGTAACAAAACTACACGCCTGTGGCTGAACAGGCTGGGGGAACGTTTACTTTCTAGGTAAGATGACCAGCATCCTGTAGTTGAGCTACGGCGTGGAATCGGCTGCCCAACCTGCATCTTTGGCTGGGCAGCGGCCTCGACGCCGTGTGCCCGCAAAGATGCGAAAGGAAACACACCAATGAGGAAACTGCAGACCAGGTCGCTGGTCGCGTTCGGCGCCGCCATCACCATGGCGGCCACCCTGGCTGCCTGCGGCGGCGGCGATGACAAGGACAGCGGCACTACTGGCGGCGATACCACCGCCAGCAGCGACAGCGGCACGGATGCCGGCACCGACACTGGCAGTGACGCCGGCACCGACACGGGCGGCGAAGCCGCTTCCGATGTGTCCGGTGAGATCACCTGGTACAGCTGGTCGCCTGACACTCCGGTGGCCGAGAAGTACATCGCCGAGTTCAACAAGGAATACCCGAACATCAAGGTCACCTACAAGAACTTCGAGAACGTGGACTACCGCGCCTCGCTGATTCCATCACTGGATTCGGGCTCGGGCCCAGACGTCTACTGCATCGGCGCTGGGGCTGACCTGACAGACACTTGGGGTGCCTACGCCATGGACCTGACCGATCTGGCCAAGGAATACCTGGGTGATGACTATGTGAACCAGTTCGCGGCCGGCTACGCCGAGACACTGCAGGACTCTGACGGCCGCCAAGTGGCGCTGCCGTTGGGTGGCCAGGCGGCCGGCTTTATGTGGTACAACAAGAACATCTTCGACGAGGCCGGTGTAGCGGCCCCGCCCGCCACTTATGACGAGTGGAAGGACGCCTGCGCCAAGATCGAAGAGGCCGGCTACAAGTGCTTCGCCATGGGCGCCGGCGGCGAGGATACCTTCCCCACCGAGATGTACCACTCCATTGCCAACTCGGTTGACCCGGAGTTCTTCCTCAAGGCCGCCACTGGCCTGGCCAACTGGGATGACCCTGAGGGCATCCAAGTGCTGGAGATCTTCAAGCAGCTCAAGGACGACGGCATCATCCCGGCCAACGTGCTCGATGCCGGTCAGTACCCGCTGGCCAACGAAGAGTTCATGAAGGGCGAGGCCGCCATGGTGCAGATGGGCATGTGGTACGCCCAGTACTCCGGCGCCGAGTCCTGCCTGACGGCCATGGAATCGGCCGGCGTGTCCAACCCGTCTTGCTTCGTCCAGATGCCGATGAACTTCCCGGATGTGGCCCAGAAGGGTAACGGCTCCGAGGTCTTCGGCGAGGTCGACTATGGCATGGCCGTGAACGAGGATTCGAAGAATCCGGAAGCCGCCAAGACGTTCGTGGCCTGGTTGACCATGACCAAGACCGGCCAGCAGAACACCACCAACGCCATCGACACCATCCCGGCCCTGAAGGGTGTTTACCCCGACTGGAGCGCTATCACGCTGGTTGACCAGTCCGTGCAGCAGCCGGCCCTGGAAGACCTGATGGCGCAATCGGCCGCATCAAGCCAAACCCGCCAGTCGCAGACCACCGAGGAAACCCTGCGGGCCATGGTGGTTGCGATCCAGGAAGTGCTTGACCCCACCATCAACAAGTCGATCGAAGACATCGCCGCGGACTTCCAGAAGGCCTCGGTGCCGACCGATCCCCGGTAGGGCAAACCAGCTAGTTAGGAGTGACCAAGTATGACGGTGACCGCTGAAACGCGGTCCAGTCGCTCCAATCCACGCCGCGGGTGGCGTGGGCTCTTCCGGGCCCACACCACCCCCGGCGGGCTCAGGTGGATCCTGCCGGGCTTTGTGCTGTCGGTGGGACTGATCTACTACTGCATCGGATACTCCGGCTACCTCTCGCTGTTCAAGTGGGGTGGCGGCAAGCAGAAGATGACCTGGGTGGGGCTGGACAATTTTCGCCAGGCGTTCGACAACCCGGTCTTCTGGGCTTCGCTGCGCCACACCTTGTTTTTCTTCGTCGTTGTTTACGTGGTGCAGGTGGTGGGCGGCGTTCTGTTCGCCTCTGTCATGCACTCGCAGCTTTACTTCAAGACGCTGTACAAGATCATCATCTTCATCCCGGTGGTCATCGCCCCGGCCATCATGGCCCCGGCCCACATTCAGGTGTGGTCCACCAAGGGGACGGTCAACCAAATACTGTCCAACTTGGGCTTGGAGTCGTTGACCCGCGGCTGGATTGGCCAGGCCAGCACCTCGCTGCTGGTGGTGACGCTGGTGCAGTGCTGGGGCGCGGTGGGCTTCGGTTTCATCCTCTACTACGCCGCCATCGGCCAGATCGATCCTGAGGTGATGGAGGCGGCCCGCATCGACGGGGCCGGCAACCTCCGGGCTCTCATCTCGATCGTGTTGCCGGAGGTGCGTCCCACCACCGTGTCGCTGGGCATCTTGAACTTCATCACGGCGTTGAAGCTGTTCGACAACCCATGGTTGTTGACCCAGGGCGGCCCGGCGCACTCCTCGGAGTTCCTGGGCACCATGATCTACTCGCAGATGGTGCAGCAGAAGCGCAACCTCGGTTACGCCTGCGCCCTGTCCATGGTGCTGCTGGTGGTAGCGGTGGTGACTTCTGTCATCATCCAGTTGCGGGGGCGCGAACGTGATCCGCAGACCCGCAAGCGGACCCGGCGCAAGGCTGAGGAGGTGGCGATCTGATGTTCGAAACCAGATCGAGGCTCTCCCGCGTTGTGATGCAGATAGTGGTCACCATCGCCGTGATCCCGTTCACCATCCCGATCTACACGATGATCGCGCGGTCCCTTGAAGGCCGGGGTTGGGGCAACTACAAGGCCGTCATCTCGGTGCCGGGCTTCGCCCGCTTTTTCCTGAACTCGGCCATCGTGGCCGGTGGGGCCATCATCCTGATCTACATCACCACCATGATGGCGTCGTTTGGCTTCTCTAAGTTGAGGATCCGCCGCAAGGAGGTCTTCTTCTGGATGATGATGGCCGCCTTGACACTGCCCGAGGTGGTGCTGTTGGCGCCGCTGTATGCCACGGCGGTGAAACTGCACATGATGGGCACGTTCTGGTCGGTCATTCTGCCGATCGCGGCCCTGCAGGTGCCTTTCACCACCCTGCTGACCCGCAGCTACGTGGACGGCATCCCGGACCAGTTGTTCGAGGCCGCCCGCATTGACGGCGCCTCAACCTGGCGCATGTTCTGGGCCATCCTGGTGCCGTTGGCCAAGCCGATGGCGGTCGCCTTGGTGGTGTTGGTGCTGATCAACGCCTGGAACTCGTACCTGTTGCCGAAGATCTTCTTGACTGCGGGCGACATGGGCGTGGTGACTCTGTTGCCCGAGTACTTCAAGCGGCAGTACAACGACGACACCCCGAAAGTGCTGGCTTCGGCGGTGGTAACGGCCATCCCTGAGGTGATCGCCTACATCGCGCTGCAGAAGCAGTTCGAGCGCGGCATGGCCGCCGGCGCCCTGAAGTAACCAGCTCGCGAAAGGTCAATTCCGGCGGGCTCGCGAAAGGTCAATTCCGGCGCAGCCGGAATTGACCTTTCGCGAGGAGGCGGCCGCCAGGCCGTCCTAGTACTGGTTGAAGATCTCGTGCCCCGGCCGGATCGCCCCGTCCTTGGTGGTGAAGGCCAGGTTGTAGCTGTGGCCCACCGACCCGTCTACCGGGTCATGGAGGTCCGCCACCAGCGAGTAGTGCAGCGCGTGCACCAGGAAGCCCAGGTTGTGAGACGCCAGCGTGTCCAGGGTGAACCGCACAATGTCCACCCGGTCCGAGTCCTTCAAGGCCCCCCAGCAGGTTTCGGTGGCCAGCATGGGTTTGCCCGCCTTCCGGCCGAAGTCCACCATGTACTGCACGTCCGCCAGGTATTTCTCCCGCATCGCCTCATCCCAGATCTGTTCCGGCGTGCAGATGAAGTAGGGGTGGATCAGCAGCACGTCGCTGATCGGATCAACCCAGTCCAGGTCCTCCAGGTTGTGTCCGTTGTGAATCGACACCCCCACCTTGGCTGCCGGGTCGCGTTCCTTGATGGTCTGGTACAGCTCGGTCAGCCAGCCGATCTCACCGGCCGCGTAGCCGCGCGTCTCTTCGGTCAATTCGTCGTAGGAGAAGGGCTCGTTGCACAGGTCCCAGATGGCGATCCGTTCATCGCCCACGTGCTCAGACACCAGGTCGGCCACGTATTCGCGGTAGCGCGGCCGGTAGTAGGACCAGGCGGTGGGCACCAGGATCTGTTCCAGGTAGACCCCGCCGCAGTCGTAGCCGCTGGCGTCGTGCCACCGGTTGAACAGGCAGGGCATGACCTTGATGCCCAGGGCATCGGCAATCGCCACCGCCTTCTCGAAGTTGGCCTTGAACGCCTCGGGCTTGCGCGAGTAGGCATCCCAACTGAGCCAGTAGCGCACCATGTTGAACTTGGGGAAGTGGGCCTTGCCGCGGCGCAGTTCCAGCTCCCACATGTCGGCATCGAAGTAGTACCAGTTCTCCAGGCTGGTGGTGCCGTGGCCGGGCTGGTAGTTGAACCCGCGCACATCCGAATAGCTGTCCATCAAGGCCTCCTTTGGCGTTTGCCACCATGCTGCCGGGTCCGGACCTAGAATGCAATAAAACGATTACCCAGCCGGCCTGGTTGCCAGCCGCCCACCGTTCCGCCCGTCCCCACTGGTCATAGGAGATGCCCGATGGCGCCCACCTCTACCGCCCTGCAAACCATCCCGTTGGGCTCGCGGCCTTGGCGCCTGGCACTGGCAGGCGGCCAAGAGGCCCAGGCCAAGGACCCGGCCCACAGGGTGCCATCCAACGTAGCCGCCGCCCTAGCCGAAGGCCCCCTGCCGGCCACCGTGCCCGGCTGCGTCCACGACGACCTGCTGCGGGCCGGCCTGATCGAGGACCCCTACCTGGGCCTGAATGAGGCCAAACAGCATTGGATCGGTCGGCAGGCCTGGGTCTATCGCACTACCCTGCCTACGCCAAAGGAACTGGCCGCGGCCGCCTCCGGCGCGGAGCGGATTGACCTGGTGGCGGACGGGCTCGACACCCTGGCCACCATCTCCCTGAACGGCGCCCAGGTGGCCAAGACCGCCAACATGCACCGCGGCTACCGCTTCGACATCACAGAAGCCGCCCAGGCCGGTGGCCCGAGTGGGGCCGCCGGCGCCGAACTGTCGATCGCCTTCGCCTCGGTCTACCCCTACGCGGCCGAACTGGCGCGGGAGGTGGGTCCCCTGCCCGGGGTGCTGGACCAGCCTTACGCCTACGTGCGCAAGATGGCCTGTAACTTCGGCTGGGATTGGGGCCCCACCGTGGTGACGGCCGGCATCTGGCGCGACCTGCGCCTCGAAGCCTGGAGCGGCGCCCGCCTGGCCTCCGTCCGCCCCACCGTCACGGTCGACCTGGGCAACCTGGTGGCCCCCGCCCAGGCCGCCGGCCGGGTGGAGGTGCGGGTCGTCATCGAGCGCACGCTGAGCGGCGAGGGCCGCCCCTTCAAGGTGCGTGCCACGGTGGCGGGCGTCAGCGCCGAGGCCCTGGTCCGGCCCGGCGCGGCCGGCGCCGCTGTCACCCTGGAACTACCCCAGGTGGACCTGTGGTACCCGCACCACCACGGCCCGCAGAACCTATATGAACTGCAGGTCGAACTGATCGACGCGGAGGCCGCGAACGCCATCGGGCACTGGAGCCGACAGATCGGTTTCCGGGCTGTCGAACTGGACACCAGCCTGGATCAAACCGGCCGGGCCTTCACCTTCAAGGTCAACGGCCGGCCCATTTTTGCCCGCGGCTTCAACTGGATTCCGAACGATCCGCTGGTCAGCCGGGTGATCCGGGCGGACTATGAGGCGCGGCTGGCGGACGCGGTGGCGGCCGGCGCGGACCTGATCCGCGTGTGGGGCGGCGGCATCTATGAAAACGAGGCCTTCTACGAGACCTGCGACCGCCTGGGGCTGCTGGTGTGGCAGGACTTCTTGTTTGCCTGCTCGGCCTACGCCGAGACCCCGGCCTGTCAGGCCGAAATCGAGGCTGAGGCCCGCCACAACGTGGAACGCCTGATGCCGCACCCGTCGCTGGTGCTGTGGAACGGCAACAACGAGAACATCTGGGGACACGAGGAGTGGGGCTGGACGGACGTCATCGGCGACGGGCCGTGGGGCTTGACCTACTACCTGGACCTGCTGCCGCGAGTGGTGGCAGAGGTCGACCCAACCCGGCCCTACTGGCCCGGTAGCCCCTATTCAGGCGTGCCGGGCGTGCCGGTGGATGCCCCTGACTACGGCTGCCACCACTCGTGGGAGGTGTGGAACCGGCAGGACTACCCGGTCTACGCCGATGACGTGCCACGCTTCGTGTCCGAGTTCGGCTGGTGCGGGCCCGCCACCTGGCGCACCATGGCGGAGGCGATCGGCCCCGAAGAGGTCCGCCCTGACGGTGCCACCTTCCAGGCCCACAACAAGGCCGAGGCCGGCCCAGCCAAGTTGGACCAGGGCCTGGCCTGGCACTTCCGGGAGGCCAAGGACGCCGCAGGCTGGTACCACCTGGCGCTGGTCAACCAGGCCCGGGCAGTCCAGTTCGGCATTGACCATTGGCGCTCGCACTGGCCGCGCAGCGCCGGCGCCGTGGTGTGGCAGTTGAACGACTGCTGGCCGGTGGCCTCGTGGGCGGCGGTCGATGTCGCGGGGCGGCGTAAGCCGGTCTGGTTCGCCATCCGGGAGGCCTTTGCGGACCGCCGGGCGGCCTTGGTGGGCCAGCCGGGGGAGTGGCAGCTAGCGCTGTCCAACCTGGGGTCTGCGGCCTGGCAGCCCAGCGGCGTGGTGCGCCGGGTGGGGTTCGACGGCGCGGTCTTGGCCTCGTTCGAGGTGGCGGCTACGGTGGAGCCCGGCACGGTGACGCGGCTGGACCTGCCGGCCGAGGTGCTGGCTACCGGTGACCAGGCCCGTGAACTGGTGGTGGCGGACGTGGACGGCGGGCGCACCGTGGTGTCGTCTGTGCCCGATGCCGCCCTCGACTACCCGGCGCCGGTTTACGCCGTGGAGGTGGTGGCCGCCGGTGAGGGGACCACGGGCGCGCTGGTGCGTGTCACCGCCCAGACGCTGGTGCGTGACCTGCTGCTGCAGGCCGACCGCCTGGGGCCGGGGGCGGCATCGGACCGGGGCCCGGTAACACTGCTGCCGGGAGAGACGGCCGAATGGCACCTGACCGGCTTGGACCACCTGCCTTTACCGACGGAGTTGGCCGCCCCGGTCCTCCTCTCCGTCGCCCAGGCCCAGCCTTCTTGATGGGAAGGGGTCAGGCGTACTTGGCTACAAGTGAGTCGCACAGGCGGTCGTAGCGCTCGTTGATCACCTGGTATTCCGGATGGGCGTCATACCAGGCCACGATCTGCCGGGCGCCTTCGCTGAACGGGATACGCTGGCGGAAACCGTGCGCCAGGCGGCGCACCTTGGAGCAGTCGAACGTCACCGAGTGGGCCTTGTCGCCCAGCAGGCCGGCGCCCTCGTCTGGATCGGCCGCCAGGATGGCGTCCGAGGGTACGTGCACAAACCGGGGGTCTGGCACCCCGGCGGCGTGGGCCAGTTCGGTGTGGATCTGGTTCCACGGCAGGGCTTCGTCGCCGGTGATCTGGAACGGTTCGCCGATGGCGCGCCAATCGCCGATCAGGGCGTTGAAGCAGAAGGCAAAGTCTTCGGCGTGGGTCAGTGTCCACTGGGCGGTGCCGTCGCCGTGGATCATGATGGGTTTGCCGGCCCGGGCCCGGGCAATGTCGGTCCACTCACCCAGGGTGGGGATGTAGGCGGCATCGTAGGTGTGGGACGGGCGCACGATGGTGGCCGGGAAGTCTTCTGCCCGGATCAGGCCGACCAGGTATTCCTCGCAGGCAATCTTGTCCCGCCCGTACTGCCAGTAGGGGTTGGCCAGGGTGGTGCCCTCGGTGATGGGCTGCAGGCCCCAGCGGCGGTAGGCGGCGGCGGACGAGATGTAGATGTACTGTCCCGTGCGACCCTTCAGTAGTTCCACGCTGGCCTGCAGTTGATCGGGGGTGTAAGAGATGAAGTCGGCCACCACCCCGAAGCTGCGGCCGGCCAGGGCCGCCGCGGCCGAACCCGGCTGGTGCATGTCTGCCACTACCAGTTCGGCGCCATCGGGCACCGGGCGCTTGCGTGACTGGCCCCGGTTCAACACGGTGACCTGGTGGCCGGCGGCGAGGGCGGCCTTGACGCAGGACCAACTGATGATGCCGGTACCACCGATGAACAGAACTGACGTGGGCATGGTGGGCTCCTTTGCTCGTCCCCAAGAAGACGTTTCACCCAGCCTAGCGCCGCTGGCCAGGGCCCGCCCTGGCCGGTAGGGTGAACGGTATCCCAAAGGTGATACCAAAGGCGGTGGTCAAAGGTGCCCAGCTTCCAACCCGACTATTCCGACGTGCGCGGCTTCAACTACCACTCATCGGTGGCTTCCACCGGGCTGGAGAACTGGCTGCGCTTCGACGCCGCCCTGTGGGAGCGCGAGTTGACCCAGGGCAAGGCCTATTTCCCCAAGTTCAATCTGGTGCGCTACTGGCTCAGTTGGGACGCCTACTTCCGCGACCCGGCCGCCTTCAAAGCCAACTTCGAGACCGCCCTGACCATTGCCGATCAGCTTGACCTGAAGGTAATCCCCTGCCTGTTGAACCGCTGGCATGACATCTTCGGCCTGGACTACGGCGGCGTCTACCTGGACAACATCATTGTGCCCAGCTCGTGGGCCTACTACCGTCCCCTGTACCGGGACTACGTGACGGACATCGTCGGCTCCCACCAAGGGGATCGCCGGGTCGAGATCTGGGACCTGTGCAACGAGCCGTGGTCATACTCCGACCTGGATGACTTCACCAAGCCGCTGGTGCCGCTGGAATTGGAGTGGCTGCAGGAACTGTACGCCACGGCCAAGGCGGCCGATCCGGCCGCCAAAGTGTCCGTCTCCACCCACAACGGCCACGACCTGGCGGACCTGACCTGGGTGGAGCCGATCAGCGACGTCATGCTGGTGCACCCCTACTTCATCTGCAACCCGGACCAGATCTGGGACCAGGCGTTGCGGGACCGGTTTGTGCAAGATGTGGAGTACATGGTGGACTTCGGCCGCAAGGTGGGCAAACCGGTGCTGGTGACCGAAACCTGCTGGGGCGCCCTGAAAGACTCGGACCGGGTGGACATCCTGCGCTTCACCCTGGACACGCTGGCGGCCCACAACCTGGGTTTCATGGCCTGGGTGCTGCACTCCACCCCAGTGGCGGACGCCCACGCGCCCGATGTCGCCGTGCTGGGTCGCGGTAACAACTGCGCCTTCACCACGTCCGATGGCGCCCTGCGCCCCGGCCACGACATCTTCAACCAATACTGACC
>JAISSX010000028.1 GCA_031272885.1 Bifidobacteriaceae bacterium
GACGTTACAGGGGACGGTTCCATGTAACATGGGGGACCCGGTCCCCATGGTACATGGAACCGTCCCCGGTAACGTCCCCTGTAACGTCCCCGTCCCCCGTAACGGCGCCGTTCCCTGTAACGGCGCCGTCCCTTGCAACCGCCTCCCGTCCCCTGTCGCATCCTCCCTGGTCGCGTCGTGGTCCCTTGGTGACGGCCGGGTGGGCAAGATAGTGTTGAGCCCGGCCAGATGAGGTACCACCCTCGGGGCGGTGCCCGTAACACCGAAGGACACGCGTGGACTACTTTGTGGCGCCCGGCGCCGATGTCGACAGCAGGGCACGGATAGGCCGGGGTTCCAAGATTTGGCACCTGGCCCAGGTTCGCGAAGAAGCCCAGTTGGGGGAGAACTGCATCATCGGCCGGGGCGCCTACATCGGCACCGGCGTGCAGATGGGCCACAACTGCAAGGTGCAGAACTATGCCTTGGTCTATGAACCGGCCGTCATCGCCGATGGCGTGTTCATCGGTCCAGCAGCGGTTCTCACCAACGACACGTACCCAAGGGCCGTCAACCCAGACGGTTCCCTGAAGGGCGGCGACGACTGGGAACATGTGGGCGTGACCATCGGCGAGGGGGCCGCCATCGGGGCGCGGGCGGTGTGCGTGGCCCCGGTAACCATTGGCGCGTGGGCCACCATCGGCTCGGGGGCTGTGGTGGTGAAAGATGTGCCGGCCTTTGCGCTGATGGTGGGCGTGCCCGCCCGGCAAATTGGCTGGGTGGGCAAATCGGGCCACCCGTTGGTGCAAGCCGCCGATGGCGCTGACACCACCTGGGTTTGCCCGGTGACCGGGGCCCGCTATCAGCAGGTTGGAGAAACGTTGCAGGAGGTAGAGCGATGAGTCAGGACTTCATTCCGGCGGCCAAGCCGCTGATCGGCGACGAGGAGCGGGCGGCGGTTGACGCGGTGCTGCGCAGCGGCATGATTGCCCAAGGCGCCGAGGTGGCCGAGTTCGAAAAGGAGTTCTCCGCCCAAATGGTGGAGGGTCGCGAATGCGTGGCCGTCTCCAGTGGCACCGCAGGCCTGCACCTGGGCCTGTTGGCCAGCGGTGTGGGGCCAGGCGATGAAGTGATTGTGCCTTCGTTCACTTTCGCGGCCACCGCCAACTCGGTCGCCCTGACGGGCGCCACCCCGGTGTTCGCGGACATCGATCCGGTTTATTTCTGCCTTGACCCGCAGGCGGTGGCGGACGCCATCGGACCTAAGACGCGGGCCATCATGCCGGTGCACCTATATGGTCAGGCGGCGGACATGACGGCGCTGGGTGAACTGGCGGCCAAGCACGGCCTCGAACTATTCGAGGACGCCGCCCAAGCGCACGGCGCCCAACTGGATGGGCGGCACGTGGGCACGTTCGGCACGTTTGCCATGTTCAGCCTCTATCCCACCAAGAACATGACCAGCGGCGAGGGCGGCATGATCAGTTGTGCCAACCCCACGGTGGCGCGCAACGCCCGCCTGCTGCGCAACCAGGGCATGGAGAAGCAGTACGCCAATGAACTGGTGGGCTTCAACCAGCGCATGACCAACATCCATGCCGCCATCGGCCGGGTGCAGTTGACGAAGGTGGGCGGCTGGACCGCCCAGCGCCAGGCCAACGCGGCCTTCCTGTCCGCCAATCTGGAGGGCGTCACGGTCCCAGCGGTCCGGCCCGGCGGCACGCACGTCTACCACCAGTACACCATCCGTGTACCGGAGGGACGCGACCGCATGGTCCAGGCGCTGCGCGAGGAATACCAGATCGGGTCCGGCGTCTACTACCCGATCCCCAACCACCAACTGGAGTCGTTGAAGCACTTCGCGCCCGGGCTGGAGTTGCCGCAGACGGCGGCGGCAGCGGCCGAGGTGATCTCGCTGCCGGTCCACCCGTCCTTGACCCAGGCGGACCTTGAGCGGATCGTCGCCGCGGTCAACGCGCTGGCCAAGGCGGGGGCGTGACCATGGCGAACCTGCGCGCCGGGGTGATCGGCATCGGCTCAATGGGCCGCCACCACGCCCGCATCATGCGGGAGATCGAGGGCGTTGACCTGGTGGCGGTGGCGGACCCGGGTGGCGACCGCTTCGGCGTGGCCAAGGAACTGCCGCTGGGCCAGTCGGTCGATGACCTGATCGCGGCCGGCCTGGACCTGGCTGTGGTGGCCGTGCCCACGGTCTACCACGAAGAGGTGGGCTTAGCCCTGGCGGAGGCCAAGGTGCCCACTATGATCGAAAAGCCGGTGGCGGCCTCGTCCGAGGCGGCCGGCCGGTTGGTGGAGGCTTTCCAGGCCGCCGGCGTGGTGGCCGCGGTGGGCCACGTGGAGCGGTTCAACCCGGCCATCGCCGAGCTGCGTCGCCGGTTGCAGGCCGGTGAACTGGGCGAGGTCTACCAGGTGGCGACGCGCCGCCAGGGGCCGTTCCCGTCGCGCATCTCGGACGTGGGTGTGATCCGCGACCTGGCGGTCCACGACATCAACACCACCCAGTGGTTGGCGGGCGCGGACTACAGCCAGGTGGCGGCCCAGACCGCCTACCGGGCCGGCCGCGACCATGAGGACATGGTGGCCATCACCGCCCGCCTGGGCAACGGCGTGTTGGCGAACCACCTGGTCAACTGGCTCAGCCCGATCAAGGAGCGTTTCACGGTGGTGACGGGTGAACGTGGCGCCTTCGTGGCGGACACGGCCGAGGTTCGCCTGGCCTTCTACGCCAACGGCCTGGTCAGCTCCGAATGGGAGCCGTTGCGCCAGTTCAGGGGTGTCAGCGAGGGCGACATGACGCGGTTTGCGCTGCGCACTTGGGAGCCGCTGAAGGCAGAGGACGAGGCTTTCCGGGATGCCGTGCTGGGCACCCGCCAGGACATTGTCACCCTGGAGGAGGGTCTCAAGACTCTTGAAGCGGCCGAGGCCGCGCTCGCCTCAGCCGCCACGGGCCAAACCGTCAAGCTGTAGTAGGAAGGCGCGGGCCCTGTCCGGGGCCGAGGGGGCCAGCCAGGCGGGCTCAAGCCGGATGGTTTCCACTTCGACCGGTAGGCCGGCCAGCACCAGCGGCAGCGTGAAGGCCGGGGTGGAGGGGAAACAGACCACCCTGCTGGCGACAGGGCCTTGGCGCAGCGCCACCTCCAGCGGCAGCGGCGCCTTGACCGGTTCAAGGCCCGTCATTCGGGCGATGGCGGCCACCTTGGCCGGGTCTTCGCGCCGGTGGGCAAAGTAGCGGCCTGGGTTGCTGAGGTCCCCACGGTGCCCGATGGCGTCCGCTACCGCCTGCCGGTAGGCCGCAACCAGGGCCAGGGCCAAGTCCAGGGAACCGTTGTGATTGATGCCGATCTCGCCCACTATGTACGCGGGCCGGCCGGGGCCTATCTCCCGGTTACCCAGGCGGCGCAGCCGCAGATCGGCTGGTGGGGGGCGTCCACAGCGAGGTTTTTGGCCGGGATTCGAGACGCGGCCGGGCTGTCAGCGGGTGAAACCACGGCGCACCTTCCTGTACAGGCGATAGGCCGGGCGGAGCACCATCGCCGGCACGGCCTTGGCCGGCCAGCGGTCCCAGCGCGGGGCGGCCTGAGCCGCGCCAACCCCGGCGCCCATAGACCCAGCCTCGGTGCCACGCCCCAGAGCCAGGGCGGCCCGGCGCCAGCGCCTGGCCTCACCGAACCGGGCCTGGCGGGCGGCCGCCCGTGAACGGGCCAACCAGGTGGCCGCCCGGGCAGTATCGCCCGCTACCCCGGCACCGCGCAGGCGTAGGTCTTCGGCCAGGTCAAGCAACTGCTCCGGGGTCAGTTGGGCCAACCACAGGCGCTCCAATTCGTCCCCCGGCACGGCCCGGTCGTGGAACTGCCATGGCTTGGCGCCAACGTAGTGCAGTACCCGCACGTCCTGGCGGCGGAACAACTCTGGATGGTGGGTGTAGATGCGGGTCAGCACGTTGAAGGTGGGGTCAAGGCGTTGCCAACCGGGGAAGAAGCGGTTCAGGAAGCCCTGGTCGCCGCCGTCCGGCGAAGGATCGTGGCGGGACTGGTCCAGCAGGGCCAGGAACAGGTCACGCGAGGGCTGGGTCGCGAACACGCCAGAGTTGAAGCCTGCCGCCGGGTCGATCTTCAGCCCCCAATCTGGCGCCGCCGCGAAACCCTGACCCAGGAACAGTTCGTCGATGCCGCGTAGCACCACCGTGTCCGCATCCAGGAACACCAGCCGGTCTAGGTAGTCCAGCCGCCAGGCGTGCAGTTTGGTGAAGACGGCCCCGAAGCGGCTTTGGACCGGCTGAGCACCCAGATGTGGGTTCCCGATGGCGTCCACCTGGGCCGTGAACAGGCCCGCCCGCGCCAGGGCGTCCCGGTTGGCGTCCGGCGTCACCAGGGCGATCAGCGGCACCTGGCTGACCTTGGCCAGCGAGTTGGCCAGGGCCAGGGCGCCGTGGTGGTAGCCGGGGCCGGCCACCAGGGTGACGTAGGCGCAGCGTCGTCCGTCCAGGTCGGCATACGGCAGGCGGCCGGCCGGCCCGTCGATGGCGCCGGCTTCGTACGGCCCGGCGGAGGCCAGCCCTGGGGTTGCCGCACGTGACCATGGCGATCCGACGGCATCGGACACCTGTGCCACCGGGGGCGATCCGGCGGCATCGGACACCGAGGGCACCGAGGACGCCGGCGGGGCAGGCAGCAACGCGGCCAAGGCGGTAGAGCCCGAGACGGTGTAGACCTTGGCCTGCGGGTATTCGGCCAGGCAGGCGGTCAGGAAGGCCAGGTCGGTGTCACGCGAGTGGGCCGGTTCGTAGCCGGGCTGCAGGTCCTTGCGTTCCAGAGCGGCCTTGACCTGGTGGGGCACGTGGGGCCAGGCGTAGCGTGGGCCGTCGCCCTCGTAGAGGTCCATGCCACCCAGGTAGATTTCCTGGAAGCCCACCGCTAGGGCGAAGCCGACCGCTTGCAGGCCGGTGGTGGGCAGGCCGGGCCGCGACATGCAGTGCCGGGCCAGGCGGGGGTTCGTGGCCAGGGCGGCCCAGCAGTCGAGTTGTTCGGCCGCCACGCGGTTCAAGGGGCTGGCCGGGGCGAAGCGCATCGGCGTGCACAGGCGGTCCACCTGGTAGCGGCCGAAGCCGATGGCCCGATCCAGCATCTCTTCCATGGTGGGGTTGGCCACGGCCGCAAACCAGGCGTCCACTTGGTGTCCAGCCAGATAGGCGTCTTCCAGGAAGAACCAGTTGAGCCGGAAGATGACCGGGTTTGCCGGCAGCCGGTCCCACGGCAGGCGGGCGGCCGAAGGGCCGTTGCCAAGGATCAGCAACGGGCGGTGGACCAGGCCGGCGAAAGAGGCTGTTTCGGCGGCTCCGACCGTCTGCGACGTGGGTGGCGTGCGCATGGTAGACATCGCGGGGAAGCTTACCGTCTCCACGTAGACTTTGGGGCTGTGAGTGGCACGCCGTCCCCAACGCTGGCGGTCATCCCCGCGCGCGCGGCGGTTCGGTGGGCGTGCCACGCAAGAACCTGGCCCCGGTGGGCGGCCTGCCCCTGGTGGCCCGGGCGGTGCAGGTGGCGCTTGGGGCCGGGTTCGACCGGGTAGTGGTCAGCACCGACGATGCCGAGATCGCGGCCGTGGCCGGCGCGGCCGGGGCCGATGTGGTGCGGCGGCCGGCCGCCCTTGCCACGGGGACGGCCTCCAGCGAGGCGGCCGTGCTGCACGCGCTGGACGAACTGGCGGTTGGGGGTTTCGCTCCTGGCGTGGTGGCGTTGGTGCAGGCCACGTCACCGTTTGTGGACCCAGCCGGGTTGGCCCGGGCTGTCGCTTCGGTGCGGGCCGGTGAGGCCGATGTCGTGTTCGCGGCCACCCGCAGCCACGCCTTTCAGTGGCGGCAGGGCGAGGCCGGGCTGGAAGCGGTGGGCCACAGCGCCACTCACCGGCCGATGCGCCAGGAGCGACCGCCTGTCTACCAGGAGACTGGGGCTTTCTACGTCATGGCGGCGGCCGGCTTCCGGGCCGCCGGACATCGCTTTTTTGGCCGCCTGGCCATCGAGGAAGTGGCACCCGAGACCGCCATCGAGATCGATACCCCCTTCGACCTGGCGGCCTGGCAGGCCCCGCCGGGCAGGGCCAGGATGACGCCGGCGCAGCCAGACTGCGCCACGGTGGAGCCCAGGGTGGCCAAACGGATGGGCTGGACGGCGGATGGGTCGGTCCCGGCCTCGCGTAACTGGCGGGTGGATGGTTTGGCCTGGCCTTCCAGTAGGTAGGAGGTCGATGGCGCCCGGCCGGTCAGGGCTTGGGCCGTGGCGACGCCCCATTTCCAGCGGCTGTCCGTGTCCGCCACCAGCGCCAACTTGCCGGCGGAAACCAGGGGAGCTGCCGCGGCATCGGACACCATGCGCCGATCCTACCCGGCTAGTGAGGGGCGTCTTGAGGGGTGTGGTGGAGGACACAGGGGGTGATAGCGCTCACAGGCCAAAGCCCCGATAGCGCCCCTACCTGGGGGTTTGCGCCCGATGGCGTCCGGCAGCCCCGGCCGGGGTCATGTGAGGATAGCCCAACCTGCTTCGCCCTGTAGTCAGTCATGTTTTGCGCTAGGCGAGGAGGCTCCGATGAGCCCGTTCAAGACCAGGTTGGCGAAGAGTGCAGTGGCCGGGGTGGCCGCCGCCGCGATGCTGGGCGGAGGTTTCCACCTGCCCGCCCAAGCCGCCGTAGCCCCAGCCGCCACCGTCACGCCGGCGGCGGCGGATACGGTCCACTTCTCCAAGCAACCGGTGGAGCGCTCCACCTACGCCCGGCACGGCACCATGCGCCTCAGCGTCCAGGCCGAGAGCACCGAAGGCTTGGCCTTGAGCTACCAGTGGAAGTGGTCCACCAGCCAGAACAGGTCCAACCCGCAGAACGTGACCGGCTTGGACGGCTCGGAGGTCAAGGCGGTGCTGACCGCCACCGTCTCGGACACGCCCGGCACCTACTACTACTGGGTGGAAGTGACGGACGGCACCAGCACCGTACCCAGCCAGACGGCCACGGTGGTGGTACTGGACGAGATCATCGCCGACACCTACACGGTGGGCGAGAAGAAGGCGGACGGCTCCGCCTATACCCAGGCCGACTACGACAAGTACTACATGAAGAACATCAAGCTGATGGGTGCGACGGGCACCACCACGGGCTCCAACTACGAGTGGGCCGGCAATCAGCTTTACACCAGCCTGCAGAA
>JAISSX010000045.1 GCA_031272885.1 Bifidobacteriaceae bacterium
TGTATGCCGGGAATGGTCGGGGTGGTTGGAAGGGTCAGCCGAGGCAGGTTGGTCAGGGCTGGGTTGGTCTTGAGCTGTATGCGGCGGGTGATTTGAATAATGATGGTAAGAACGACATCTTGGCGATTCTGCCGGACTCGACTCTGTGGGCTTACAGCGGTAGGGGTAATGGTACGTTCTCGGTGCCGCGGCAGGTTGGTCGTGGTTGGGGGACGTTCGAGTTGGCGGCTGGTGCTGATTTGAATGGTGATGGTCGGGCTGACATTGTGGGCCGGAACAACGCGACTGGTGAGGTGTTCTTCTATCAGGGTAATGGTGGTGGTTCGTTTAGGGCTGCGATCAAGATCGGCACCGGCTGGTGAGTTTGTAGTTTCCTCCTCGAAATAGCGGGGGGTGTGGGCAGCCGCAGCCCACACCCCCCATTTTCTTTGTCGGCCGCAAAGATCCCGGCTCTTCGGCCGGTTTGACGCTCAACTAACCACGTTACTGGGGACGGTTCCGGTTACAAGGATGACGCGGTTACTGGGGACGGTTCCGGTTACAAGGATGACGCGGTTACTGGGGACGGTTCCGTGTAACATGGGTGACGCAGTTACAGGGGACGGTTCCGTGTAACTGCGTCACCCCACCCCCCGGAACCGTCCCCTGTAACCCGTCACCGTCCCCCGTAACCGCGCAACCCCCGCCAGATGGCTGGTCAAAGGTGCCTCGAAACGACCACCTGGCGGCTTCCGGGGCCTATACTAGAGATCGCCAAAGGATATATAAGGAAACCAAAGGATAGCAAAGGATGCCAAAGCTAGTCCGTTCGGGACGGCCGCCCGCGAACCCGTTCACCCCGTCATACGGCAGCGACCCCGTCGCCTTCGTTGGCCGCGAAACACTTATTGATGACGTCCTGGCCGGGTTGGAGAACGGGCCGGGCGACCCAAACCGATCGACCGTCTTCACGGGGCCACGGGGCAGCGGTAAGACGGTGCTCCTCCGGCGCATTGAGCAGGAGGCCCGCCAGATTGGCTGGGTACCGGTGGCGGTCGCCGCCCTCCCCGGCATGCTGGACCGGATCGTGGAGCGGATTCGGGTCGAGGCCGCCGAGTTCCTGGCCCCGCCGCCGCGTGGCCGGATCACGAGTCTGACGGTTCAGGGAACGGGCATTGGCCGCGAGGCCATTGAAGCCCCACTGCTGAGTTGGCAGACCCGGATGGGAACCCTGCTGGACGAACTTGCCGCCCACAACGTGGGCCTCCTCATCACCATCGACGAAATCGACCCGGGCCTGCCCGAATTGTCGACGTTGGGCAACGACTTCCAGTTCTTTGTCGGCGAGAAGCGCCAGATCGCCATCGTCATGGCCGGACTGCCCACCCGCGTCTATCAGGCGTTTACGGCCAGGTCCACGTCCTTCCTCCGCCGCTCTTTCCACCGGCAGCTCGAACCCCTCCGCTTGGCCGATGCCAAGGCGGTCTTGCGCCAGACCGTCGAATCGTCTGGCCGCCACATCACCCAAGGCGCCCTGACCCGGGCTGCCACGGCCGCGCATGGGCTGCCTTTCCTGGTTCAACTCATCGGGTACCACACCTGGCGCCAAACGGCGAATGACACCATCACGGCTGACGACGTGACGGCGGGTGTTGATGCCGCCGAGGATGATCAACGGGAGATGCTGGTCGAAACCACGCTGCGCGAGGTCTCACCCACGGACCTGGCGTTCCTTCGCGCCATGGCCCAAGACGACGGCGAGAGTGTCCTCCGCGACATCGCCGCCCGCATGGGAGTCACCAGCCAGTACGCCGGAACCTACCGCCTGCGCCTCATCAGGCAGGGCCTCATCACGCCACGGGGGCGTGGCCGCATCGTCTTTGCCCTGCCCTTCTTGAAGGAGTGGCTGCGTGACGAAGGCCGGATCGGATAGTCCCCCGTAACCCTAACCCCCGAACCGTCCCCCGTAACCCCGTAACCCCACCCCCAAGCCTCGGTCAGGTGGCCCGCCCGTCTTGGGTCGTTGCACCTATCATGGCTGGGTGAGCCAAGACGAAGACGACGCGGACGCCATCGGCGGCGAAGCCCTACCCTTGAGGCCGGTGCCGCCGGTCAGCGAGCAGCGGCGGGAGGCGGCGGTGACGGAAGCCGACCGGCTGGCCGAAGGGCACCTGGACCAGGTCTACCGCCAAATCCTGGCTCGGGCCCCGGAACACGACTTCGAGCCGACGCTTGACCGGGTGCGGGCCGCCTGCGAGCTGCTGGGCCAGCCGCAGCTCACCTACCAGGTGATTCACGTGGCCGGCACCAACGGCAAGACCTCTACCGCCCGGATCGCGGAGTCGTTACTGCGGGCTCATGGCCTGCGCACCGGCCTGTTCACGTCGCCCCACCTGACGTCGATGCGTGAGCGCATCGCGCTGGACGGTCAGCCCATCTCTCCCGCCGCCTTCTTGGACGCGTGGGCCCTGGTCAGCCAGGTGGTTGACCTGGTTGACCAGCAGTCGCTGGCGGCCGGCGGGCCGCGCATGAGCTTCTTCGAGGTGCTGACCGTGCTGGGCTTCGTCGCCTTCTCCGACGCCCCGGTCGATGTCGCCGTCATCGAGGTGGGTATGGGTGGTACCTGGGACGCCACCAACGTGGTGGAATCCCAGGTCCAGGTGATTACGCCGATCTCGCGTGACCACGAACAGTGGTTGGGCTCCACGCTGCCCGAAATCGCTGGCGAGAAGGCCGGCATCGTGCGCAGCCAGGTGGTGATAGGCCGCCAGGAACCCGAGGTGGCGGAGGTCCTTGAGCACGCCGTGCTGGCGGCCGGCGCCGGCGCCTTCTGGGAGGACACCGACTTCGAGGTGCTGTCGCGCCAGCCGGCGGTGGGTGGCCAGGTGGTGTCGCTGCGCAGCCTGGCGGGGGAGTACCGCGAGGTTCTGGTGCCGCTGTTCGGGGCGCATCAGGCATCCAACGCGGCCTGCGCCGTGGCAGCGGTGGAGCTGCTGCTGAACGGGGCCGAGTCCGCCCTGGGCGGCGAGGTCCTGGCCGAGGGCGTGGAGGCGGCTCGCTCACCCGGGCGGCTTGAGGTGGTCGCCTCCGCCCCCACCGTGTTGGTCGATGCCGCCCACAACGTGGCGGGGGCGCAGGCCCTGGTCGAGGCCGTGCGGGAGGTCTTCCCGCTGGGTTTGGTCGGCCTGGTTGGGGTGTTGGCGGACAAAGACGCCGAGGGCATCTTGGGCGTGCTGGAGCCGGTGCTCGATGCCGTGGTGATCAGCCGGTCAACATCGCCGCGGGCCATGGACCCACACCGGTTGGGCGAGGTGGCGCGGGAAGTGTTCGGCGAAGACCGGGTCGAGGTGGTGGAGCGGTTGGATGCCGCTCTAGCTCGGGCCATGGAGTTGGCCGCCATCGCCACCGGTGAGGACCCGGGCGCGCTGGGGACCGGCGTGCTGGCCACCGGTTCGGTCACGCTGGCGGCCGAGGTCAGGATCCTCCTGGGCGTTGGCTGACCGCCCCGGCCGGCATTCGGTGCCTGGGCCGGGCGCCACCGGCACGGCGGCTATTCGCAGAGGGCCTGCCACTTAGCTTCCACTGTGCCGTAGGCGGCCTCGAACTCGTCGTAGGTGATGCCGTCGATGGTGGCGTAGTCGTCCAGGTAGTTTTCGGCCTGGCCGGTGGCGTACGCCACCACGATGTCGGCCTCTGCGCGTACTGAGTCCGGCGCCATGGCGGCTGAGTCGGCCATGGCCCGGTAATAGCCTCCGAGGTCCCAGTCGATGAGGGCCTTCGGTTGTGTGGCAAAGAAGAAGTCGGCGGTGAGGTTGCTGCACCAGGGTTCTGGGTCGTAGCCAGGTTCGGGGACCACGGTGCCGCCGGCGCAGCCGGCTAGCAGGGCGGTGGTGCCGGCCGTGAGGACGGCGATGGCGACCGTGAGGGGGCGTTTGGTGGGGCGGTTCATGGTGGGCTCCTGGGTTACTTGGCTGGGTGCTGCCTGGTTTCTGCCTCGTCTATGCGGCCGGCCCCTTTTTTCCTTACATCCGCCCCACGAGATGCCCTCAAGTCATCCCGGCCTTGAGCCGGGATCGGCCCTATCAGGCACAAAAGGAGGAGGCCGGACCAAGTATGAGTTGGTCCGGCCTCCCGGTTTGGCTCAGGTCTGGACGCTACCTGAACCACAGCGAACCAGCCGGTCCTTCACTGAACGTCCACCAGGAAGGCACACCCAGATTGCTCCAGGCGGCCAACCGGACGGCCTTTCGTTCGCTGCTGCCCACCGCGGTTCCCCTTGCGGTTCACCGCGCCGAGCGGTTTGCCGACCGCCGCTGCCCTTGCGGGCCGCTACTGCCGGCTGCCTGCCACCTCGCGCCTTGCGGCACCAAGTGACCGGCTGCGCCTGCCAGAGCCACCCTTGCGGATCGCCCCGGCGGGCCAGACCTGCCGCTGCCTGCCCTTGCGGGCCGCTTCGGCCGGTCCCCCAACCGTCCCGTCCCTGGCCTTTCGACCCGGTCCGTTCCGGCCGGCGTGGGAACTATCTTGCCCCATCAAAGGGGCGGAGCGCAATGATACAAACGGAAATTCCTCACGCCCTCGGCGTGTCGCCGGCGTGTCGCGAATTAAGTGTCCAAATGCCGGACAAACCCCTGCTCAGGGGCTAATTTCATGGGTTGAATTCTGGCCGCCACGGCGGGGGTTCTAGGGGGGCGCAGGACGCCGATGGGGCAGAGATGTGGGTTGCGCCGAACTCCAGGGTCAAAGAACCGGACCAACTCATACCTGGTCCGGTTCACCACCATTGAACCCCGCCACCTCGCCAACCTGCGGGAACGACACACGGGCGAGCCCGAACCTAGACCCGGCCGGGCGCCATCGGACACCGCGGCCATCCAGTCGGGAAGCGAGATGATAGAGGCGTGTCATGGGACCGCGTCATTGAGCTGGCGGAACGCCGCGGCGGCGCCTACGCCCTGCTGGCGCTGCGCGGAGACGAGGCGGCTCTGGAGCGGTACAGCGGCTGCGGCCCGGACTCGTTGTTCTTCGCCTTCTCGGTCACCAAGCCGTTCACCGCGCTGGCCATCCACCTGCTGGTGGAACGCGGCCAACTGGATCTTGACCAGCCGATCGCCCACTACTGGCCTGAGTACGCCATCAACGGCAAGGACACCATTACGGCGCGGCATGTACTGACACACCGGGCCGGAGTGCCGTTTTCGTCTATTCACCCGGCCGGGGACATGGCCCTGATGGCCGCCACCAGGTGTTCGACCAGGCTGGCGGAACGCGCCAAACCCCGCTACCCCGCCGGCAGCCGGCCGGCCTACCACGTGGTCTCGTTCGGCTTCATCTTGGGGGAGTTGTTGCGGCGGGTGGACGGCCGCGCCATCGAGCAGTTCATGGCCGAAGAGTTCTTTGGGCCGCTGAGGTTGGACGCCTATCTGGCCCTGCCGCCGGACCAGGCCGGCCGCGTGGTGCGCCTGCACTCCTTGGGAGGCAATATCCTCACACCCACCTACGTCAACCGGGCCGCCACCCGCCGGGCTGTCATTCCGGCGGCGTCGCTGCACGTCACGGCACAGTCCTTGGCCAAGTTCTATCGGATGCTGCTGCGGGGCGGTGTGGATGCTCAGGGGCGCCGGCTGCTGGCGGAGGGCGTCGTGGCCGCTGCCCGGGAAGTCTCTTGCGACGGCGAGGTGGACGCCATCTTGGGCCAGCCCCAGCGCTACGGCCAGGGCTTTCAACTTGGCGGGCTGCCAGGGGTGCCGCGTGGGGTTGGCACCCGGTCGCACCGGCTGGCGTTCGGTCACAATGGCTCGTCGGTTTGCAACGTCTGGGCCGATCCGACACGCGACCTGGTGTGGGTCCACCTGACCGGCACCTGCCCCCAGATTTGGCCCGGCTTGATGATGACGGCCGTCATGTCCGATGCCGTTCTCGATGCCGCCAGGTGACGGTTCCGCTGCCGCCGGCCCTAGGCGGGTTGCCGGGCGGTTACGCTGCCTTCGTTGGCCGGCCGGGCGCCATCGGCCACCCCCTCTTCCTCGCGAAAGGTCACTTTCCCGTCACGAAAGGTCAATTCTGTCAATTCGTCATCCCGGACCTGATCGGGGGCCTTAGCGTTTCCGCAGGTCACGGGCTTGAGATCCTTAGGCAAGCCCGGGATGGCGAGGGGCGGCATGACGGAATTGACCTTTCGTGAGGAGGGGTGCCGGGAAGGGGGCAGGTGGCAGGCCTGGGTGGGGGAGTCACAGACCGGCCAGTTGCCGCAAGGCGGCGATGTGGGCCTTGTAGGCGTCCAGGCCGGCCGGGGTCAGGGCCACCCAGGTATAGAGGTGGCCCTTCTGGGACTCCTTCTTGATGCTGAGGTAGCCGGCCGCTTCAAGACGGGCGGCGTGTTTGGACAAGACCGAATCGGCCACATTCAGGCGCTCGCGCAGGAGGGCGAATTCCATAGCCTTGACTTCGGCCAGGGCGGCGCAGATGCGCAGCCGCATAGGGGCGTGAATCTCCTCGTTGAAGTGGGGTTCGGGCTCGGCTTTGCTCATTGCAGGGCCACCCCTTTGAGGCGCCGGGAAATCTGCTCGACAACCCAGCCGACAATCAGGGCGTAAATGCAGTAGCCCAAACCCATCCAGGCGCAGCGCGCCTCTCCGTCCCAGCGGTCCGCCAGAATCAGGCCTGGGATAACTGGGCCGATGTAGGCCACCAGCAGGATGCCCTGCAGCCAGGGGTGCGAGATGTAGTTGAACTTGATGCCCTTGTGCCGAGCCATGAAGATGCCCAGGGCGGCGCCCTCGGCTGCCACGATCACCAGTTCGACCACGATGCGCAGCCACTGCATGGAATGGGGGATGGCCCACACGGCGATCAGGCCGCCCAGGGCGAAGGCGAAGACAGAGTAGTACCAGAACGGGGCCTGCATGGCCTCGCGGCTGTCCTTTTCGGCGGTGGCCGCCAGCGCGAGGGCGGCGGCGGGGTCGAGTTGGCTGGTGGTGTCGGTGTCGGTGTCTTCGGTGGTGTCTGCGGCGTCGGTGGCGTCCTTGGCGTCCTTGGCGTCCTTGACGTCCGATGGCGCGGCGAGCGGGGTGGGGATACGGCCGGTGCCGTTGGGGTCGGTGCTCATTGGATTGTCCTTCCGTGGGGCTTGTTCGGTTGGTGTGTGGAAGGGTCCGGCCGGGCGCACTTTCCACTATGGAAAGTACGCCCCACTTTCCAACCTGTCAAGTGGGCGGCGCGCGTTGCGCCGTGCCGTGCTGCGTCGCGCCGGCGTTGGGGCCGCCTGCGCCCGCTCCGTCCCCGGCCCGCACTTCCGGCCCGATCTTCTCCCACGAGACGCCTCTTCTGAGCCCGGACCCCCGCTACTCCGCACCGGGACCCCCTTCTTCCTCGTGGGAGGTCAGTTTCCCGGCCCGAAAGGCCAATTCCGTTCAGGCCATCCAAGGCTGGACCCGGGATCTCAGCGGGTGAGTGGCTTTCGCCCGATGCAGCCCGGCCCAGATTCGGTACCGAAAGTGCTCGGATTTACGGTGGCCCGTAAATCCGTGCAGTTTCGACAGTGTGACAGGTGGTTGGGCAGCGGCCAGGTCAACGAAGCGGAGAGAGTTTCGGGTGTTGTGGGGCGCCCCAACAAACCCAACACGAAC
>JAISSX010000066.1 GCA_031272885.1 Bifidobacteriaceae bacterium
AAAGCCTGCGAACCATTAGCCACAGCCGAGGTCTGCTGCACCTCGAACGAAGCCAGCGTCTGTTCCACGTTCAGTGGGCCGGCCACGAACTTGGCCGTCTTCGGCGAACCAGACACCTCGTCACCGGCAATCCGGGCGGTCACCGTATAGGTGGCGGCCAGGGCGGAGGCAAACTCGATCGAGGCCACACCATCAGTCCCGGAGACGGCCGTCACGGTGGTTGCCTGCGAGCCTTCGGGGCCGTAGCTGAATTCGACCGTGACACCAGACACAACGTTGTTGTGCGCATCCACCGTCAGAACCTCGGCACGGTGGGTCTGCGCATTGTCAGCCACCTTGGTGGTCTTGCCATCGGAACCGGCCGTCGGCACGGTCAGCACCGACTGGTCGGGATCAACGGTGCCGGAGCCGAACTTCACTTGCGCTTGCCCATTGGTGCGCACCGTGTTGGCCTGGGTGGCGTCCTTAACCGTGTTGATGGCCTCGTTGTCCAGCTTGGCGGTCACCTTGTAGGTGCCGGCGGCTGTGGCTGTCACCTGCACCGACGCCACGCCGTCAACCACATTGACGGACTGAGTGCCGCTGGGTGAGACGCCGCTGGGCAGCGTGAACACCACCGTGCCGTTATCGGCCGCATTACCGTGCACGTCATAGACCTTGGCTGTCACCGTCTGGGTGGTGGCGCCATCGGCCGCCACTTCACCGGCTGGCTCAACCAGCCAGGAGGACGCGGCATCGGCCGTGTCGCTGGAGAACCGCACCGTGAACGGCTGGCCCACATTGGCCCACACGCTGCCCGTGTTGACCTGGACCTGGCCGGTGAACGTGCCCTTGGTGGTGGACTTGAGCGTCCAGGTGAACTTGCCGTACTGGTTGGCACCATCGGTGGGGGTACCGGTTGAACCGAGCAGCGCCGGGGACACCGTCACAGCAGAATTCAGACCGTTGATGCGAACCGCTGCCTGCGGCACCAAGATGCTGGCCACGCTGTTGATGGTGGTGGTCAACGTGTAGGCGCTGGTGCCATTGGCCGGAACCGTCACCGTGGCATCCGTCACCGTGTCCGGGCTGATGGTCCAACTCGACTTCGACGGATCGGCCGGGCCGGAGGCAAAGCTGACCCAAGCCGGGGAATCCGTCACCGGGGTGACCCCGTCCAGCTTGGCCGAGACCTGGAACGAACCCGGCTCGGACGAGGTGAACTCGACGTAGGCCAGACCCTTCTGGTCGCACCACTCCGGGGCATCGGCAGCTTCCGGGTCACACGAGGTGACCGTCACCGTATTGGTGTCGATGCCCTTCACCACCGGGCCGGGCACATCGCTGGCGCCCTGGGTGATGGCAATGGTGACCGACTGGCCCACGATCGGGTTGCTGTTGGCGTCGCGCACCACAACCTTGGCGTAGTGGGTGGCAGTATTGTCGGCCTGCGCCGGGTTCTTCGACACCTCAAGGGTCGACTTGACGGCATCGGCCGTACCGGCAGTCAGCGACAGGTCCACCGGCGAGCCAACCGTGACCGGCTGGCTGGAGTACGTGGCCGTACCCTGCCAGTCACCGGCCTTCGTGTTGCCGAAGGTGGTGGTGGCCACGCCGTTGGCGTTGGTGGTGGCCGAGGCCGGCACCACATCGCTGCCCAGTGTGAAGGTGAACTGGACCGGCAGGCCGGCCTGCTTGACCGGGTTGTCGTTGGCGTCCAGCAGTTCCACCTTGACGGTGTAGCTGCCGATGCCGGCCACGAACGGACCTTCCTCCACCTTGGAGATCTTCGAATGGGTCGGGTCGATGGCGCCGGCCACGAACTGCACCTGCGCCGGCGAACCGGTGGCGATCGCCGTCCAAGCGGCATCCGCCGCCTTCTTGGCCTGCGCCGTCACGTTGTACGTGCCGGCTTTGACCGAGGTCAGGGCGACCGTGGCCACACCAGTGGACGGATCCACCGCGACATCGACCATTGCCGGGCCGGCCACCGTACCGGCCTTCACGCCGGCCGGAACCGAGAACCGGACTGTGGCGTCGCCAACGGCATTACCCTGGGCGTCCTTGACCGTGGCCGTCACGGCCAGCGTTGACGCGCCATCGGCCACCGCAGTGACGCCCGGACCGGCCAGGCTGGACGAGACGGCATTGATGGCACCGGCGACAAACGTGATCTGACGATCAGCCGTGGGCACCTTGGCCGCGCCCAGCAGGGCGTTGACCGTGTAGGTGCCCTGCACCTCAGAGGTGAAGTGGACCGTCACCACACCCGCAGTGTTGGTCCGGTACGGCGCCATTTCGGTGATGTGCACCGCCGCCGGCACGCTGAACGTGACTTCGGCGTTCGGCACCGCCAGGTCGTTGACGTCCCGCACTGTCACGGTGGCCGTGTAGGTGGTCACGCCATCGGCCGTGATCGGACCATTTGGTGTGATGGTCCACTCCGAGTGCTGGGCGTTGGGACCACCCGTACCAAACTCCAATTCGGCCGGGTTCAACTGGGGTGCGGACACCCCAACCAAGGTCGAATCGATTTGAGCCTGGATGGACACGAACTCGACTGCGCTGCTGGCAATCTCGACCTGCGCCAGGCCGCTGACGGCAGTGTTGACCGTGACAGTCTTGGCCGTGCCGGGCACGAAGTGGGCCGACTTGCCGGCTTCCAGCGTGAACGTCACCGGCACACCGCCGACCGGGTTGCCGTTGGCGTCCTTGGCCGTCACCTTGGCGTAGTGCGTATCGGCGTCGTTGTTCAACACCTTGCCGGTGGACGTCTCGAAACGGGAAGTGCCCGGGTTCACGGCACCGGCCTTGAAGATGGCCGTCCGAGTGCCCACGGTGCCCTGCGTCACGCTGGCCTCGACCTCGTAGGTGCCGGCCACCGCCTGGGTCCAATCCGACCACAACGCCACGCCGGTCGATTGGTCGGTCTGGATCGTCTTGATGGTTGACCAGGTCGACTCACCTTGCAGCCTGGCCTTGAACGTGACAGTGACAGGGCCGGCCACGTAGGCATTGCCTTGGGCGTCCTTCACCTGCAACTGCGGTGTGTGGAACTGCGACGAGACCGTCTTCTCGGTCAGGCCGTCGCTGCCGGCCGAAGGGATGGTAAAGACCGACTGTGTGGCCGAAGGATCGGAGTTGACGAACTTGGCCTTGGCCGGGCTGCCGATGGTGATTGCCAGCGTGCCCACCTTGGCGGTGACGGAGTATTCACCCACCTTGTCCGAGGTCAAGGTCAGTTCGGCCACACCGGCAGCCGCACCCGTAGTGCCGGTGGTTGCGGCTACGGTGGTGGGGCCGGTGGAGGAACCGGCTGCCACATCATCCGGAATGGTGAAGCCAACCGCGGTGCCGGGCACCGGGTTACCTTGGGCATCCCTGACAATGGCCGTGATGACCTGGGTCCCGCCACCCACCTGGGCGGGGCTGGCCGGGCTGGTCAGCGACGACGTCAGTTGCGACGGCATGCCGGCCACGAACTCGATCGACTTCGACTTGGCGGCGGCCGCGGCGGCGTCCAGCGAGATCTTGTCGCCCGCCAACTCAACGGTCACGTCATACAGGCCAGCCTTGGTGGTCTTGACCGCCTGCACCGCGGTACCCGGCTGGCCGGACACCACACCGGACGTCACGGAGTACTGGGTCACGGAACCATCGGCGGCAGTCACCTTGATGACAGCACCGATGCCGTTGACCGGGTCGCCGTCGGCATCGCGCAGGTTGACGGTCACCGTGTACGAGTCGTTGCCGTCCGCGATGGCCTTGTCTGGGCTGCTGTTGGTGTTGGTACGGGCCACCGTGAACCACGATTGGAGCGGATCACCGGTGTTGTTCTGGAACTTGACGTACTTGGGCGTGGACGTGGTGTGCTTGATGTTGCCGGAGTCCGTGTACGAACCAACCACCGGGAAGGCCTCCCAGTTGTAGTTGGAACCGGACTTCGGGTTTTCATACTGCGACACCACATTGACCTGAACCACGCCATCTTGGCCAGACGTGCCGCTGATGGTGCGCTGGCCGGAGGCCAGCGGCGTGAACACAGGCGACTCGGTGGCCTGGTTGGTCAGAGTGAACTGCAGCGCCTGCCCGGCCACCGGGTTGGACTGGCAGTCCAGGGCGGTCATCTTGACCCACAGAGTCTGCGAGCCGTTGGCCATGGCGGTCGACTCTTGCACCTCCAGCGAGCCAAGGGTGGTGGCTTCGCAAACCGCCCCGGCCACGAATTCGGCCGTCTTGGGTGAGGCTGAGACTTCGTCACCGGACAGGTAGGCCCGCACTTCGTAGACGCCGGCCTTTTCGGTGCCGAACTCGAACACGGCCACACCGTTTTCGCCGGTGATGGCCTCACCGCTGAGGAAGGCGTCAGAGCTGCCCTGCAGCCGATACTTGAAGGTCACAACGGCGCCGGCTTTGAGGTTCTGGTTGGCGTCCTTGGCCAAGACCTCGGCCCGGTGCCTTTGCAGGCCATCGGCCAGTTTGGTGCCGGGTACCCCCTGGGTAGTGGGGATGGACAACACCGAATTGGCCGCCACGGCCACGTCGGCATCGAACCGGACCGTGAACTGGCTGCCCACGTTGGCCCAACCAGAATCGGACGCCACTTGCACCTGGCCGGTGAACGCGCCGCGGGCCAGCGAGGTCAGGGTCCAGGTGAACTTGCCGTACTTGGCAAGGCCATCGGCCGGCTGGCCCGTGAAGCCTTCCAGGCTGGGAGACACCAAGACGGATGGGTCAAGCGACACAATCCTGACCGCGGCATCGGGCACCGGAATGTTGGAGACGGAGTTGATCGAGGCGGTCAGCGTGTAGGCGCTGGAACCGTCGGCCACCACGCTCACGGTGGAAGAGGCCACCGTGTCGGGGCTGATGACCCAGCCGGACTTGGCCGGATCGACCTTGCCGGACACGAACGTGACCGAGGCCGGCGAACCGTTGACCGGAGTGCCGTTCAGGGTCGCGGTGACGGCGAACTGGCCGGGCTCATTCGAGGTGAACTCGACGTATGCCAGGCCCTTCTGGTCACACCAGCTAGGCGCGGCACCATCGGCCGGGTCGCAGGTGGTGACCTGCTGGGACACCTGGTAGGTGCCCTTGATGACTGGGCCGGCCACGGCGGCCGAACCCGATTCGATCGAGATGGTCACCTTCTGGCCGGCAATCGGGTTGCCATACTGATCCCGCACCACCACGGCGGCGGAGTGGGTCGCGTCATTGTTGGCCAGGGCGGGGTTCTTCGACACCTCCAAGGTGGAAGTGGTCGAATCGACCGGGCCGGCCTTGAACTTGGCCGTCTTGGTAATGCCGGGGTTGCCCACCTGGATGCCGCCGAAGAACGCCTGCACCTCGTAGGTGCCGGCCACCTGCTCAGTCCAGTCCGACCATTCGGCCACACCGGTGGAACTGCTGATGGCCGGCTGGTGCTCGGTCCAAGTGGTGGTGCCGGCCAGGCGGTAGCGGAAGGACACTTGGGTGGACTCTGCGGTGCAGACGTTGCCGGAGCCGTCCTTCACCGTGACGGTGGGGTTGTGATACTCCACCCCCACTTCCTTCTCGGTTGCGCCATCAACGCCGGCCGAGGGAATGGTGAAATCGGACTGCGCGGCCGAACAAGCCGAGTTGATGAACTCGACCCGGGCCGGGCTGCCATCTGTGATGCTGACCTGGCCGCTGCTGGTGGCCATCTTGGCGGTGATCGTGTTGTACACGCCCACCACGTGGGAGGTCAGGTTAAGGTCGGCATTGCCGGTAGTGCCGGTGGAGACCTGGACCTGGGCCGGGCCGTCAACCGTGCCGACGGTCAGGTTGGCCGGGATGGTGAAGGTCACCGTGGCGTTCTTGACCGGGTTGTTGTACTGGTCACGAACCTGGGCTGTGACGGTCTGGACGCCGCCGCCCACCTGCGCCGGGGAGCCGGGGCTGACCAGCTTGGAGGTGACACCCGAGGCTTCGCCGGCCACAAACTCCACCGTCTTCGACTTAGTGACGGCACCGGCGGTGTCCAGCGAGATTTGGTCGGCCGCGATGCGGACGGTCACCACGTATTCGCCGGCCACGGTGGTCTTCAGCAACTGGACGGCCGTACCACCCTGACCGCTCACCACGCCAGTGGTGACGTTGAAGGTCTGGGTGGCGCCACCGGCCGCCGGGGTCATTTCGACCACGGCGCCGATGCCGTTCACGGGCGCGTTGTTGGAGTCATGCAGCACCACCGTGACGGTGTAAGAATCCGCGTTGTCCGCAATGGCCTTGTCCGGGCTGGAGTTGCCGGCGGTGCGGGCCACGGCAAACCAGGACTGATCCTTGTCCGCCGTGTTGTTCTGGAAGTTGAGGGTCTTCGCCCCTGTGGTTTGTGAATCGTATTCGCCCACCACCGGGAAGGCACCCTCGAACGAGGACACCACGTACACCGTGGCATAGCCGTCGTTGCCCGAGGCCACCGTGATGGTGCGCAGGCCGCTGGACACCGGCTGGAACACCGGGGCGTCGCCGGTTTGGGTCAGCTTGAAGGTCAGGTTGACGCCTTCAACCGGGTTGCCATTGGCATCTTGGGCCATCATCTTGGCCCACAGTTTGTCGGTGCCGTTGGCCAGGGCGGTGGTGCCCTGGGCATCGAACGAAGCCAGGGTCTTGTCCCGGTCAACCGGGCCGGCCACGAACTTCAGGGTGTTGAGGCCCTGAGTAGCCGGATTGACCTGGAAGCCGTTGGCCTGGCCCTGGTTCCACGTCACGGTGACCGTCTTGGTGCCGGCCACCCTAGTGGTGACGGTCGCCTGGTAGACACCCGGTTGGCCCATGACGGGCTGGAAGGCACTGACAGTGGTATCGCTGGGCGCCGTGGTGGCCTTCAGGGTCGAAGCGTCGGCCTCGACCGCCTGGCCTTGGTCGTTCTTCAGCGTCACCGTGATGGTGTGGGTGTCGGTGCCATTGGCTACCTTGTCGCCGGTGGACAGCACATAGCTGGACGAGGTTTGGGTTGGCTCGGCCGGGTTGAACACGGCCACAACCGAACCGACCGCCGTGGCGGTGCCACTGGTGGCGCCATAGCCGGAGGCCACGGTGTAGGACCCGGCCAAGGTGGCGGACAGCTTCTGGGTGTAGACGCCGTTGCCCTGGTGCACCGGGGCGGTCAGCGTGTAGTCACTGGTAGAGGCCAGCGAGCCGTCAACCGTGACATAGGGCCAGTACTTGCTGGGCACGCCCACCCAGTCGGTCAAGCCGTGGCCATAGCAGTCCTTCAGGGTGCTGGTGATGGTGAACTCGTCAACACCGTCGGCCCAAAGGGAGGTGTTGGGCGTGATAACCATGCCCGAGGTGCCGGGAGCGGTGCACAGGCCGCCAACCACCATGTGGGCATAGTGGTTGGGGGTATCGCCATCGACATCGGTGTGGCCCTCGCCGCCGATCAGACCACCGGAGGCCGTCACCTCGATGTGGTAGGTGCCCACGTTGGGGCCCTTGAAGGTGGCAGTGTAGACACCCTGGGTAGAGGTCTCGGTGAACTGGGAGATGACTAGGCCGGAACCGAACGGTCCGCCGGCCGCCAGGTTGGCGGCCGAGCCGGACACCGGCAGGTCGTGGCCGTCGCGCAGGTTGACCGTGATGGTGCCGGTAGAGGTGCTGTCTGCCACCACCTTGGCGGTCGAAACCTGATAAGTGGTGTAGTCATCGCTCCAGGAATCGGCCGCGAACGTGATGTCGTGGCAAGAGCCGGGAATGTTCTCGCCGGACACCTTGGCGCACAGGCTGTAGGTGCCGTTGCGGGTGGAGGTGACCGTGACGCCCGCTATGCCCGCCATGGAAGAGGCCACAGTCAGGCTGCTGGTCGAGGTGGACGAACCGTTGTGCAACGTGGCCTGGCCGGTGGGGCTGATGGTGAACACTACGTTGGTGCCCTGAATCGGGTTGTAGTTGCCGGCATCCCACAGCGTGGCCGTGGCGGTGAAGGCGCTGGTCCCATCCGGCAACACCGTGCCGGACGGCGAGACCTCGAAGACCGAGTCGGTCAGCGACAGGTCAGGCTGGACGAAGGTGGCCGTCTGCAGGCCGATCTCCATCGGGGCAGGCGCCATGTCGTAGAGAGCCGTGATGGTCTTGGTGCCCTTGTACTGCGACTTGATGCGCACCGTGTAGACGCCGGTGCACTTGCCGGCGGGCGAGACGCAGGTCAGGTTGGAGAAGCTGACGCCGGCTGCAGGATCGGCCTCGAAGGTCAGTTCCGTCAAGCCGTTGCGGATCGGCTTGCCGTCTGCGTTCAGCAGCGTCACGGTGCCCGTGTAGTAGTCGGAGTTGTTGGCCTTCTTGTCGGCCGTGTCGTTGATCTCGAAGCTGGACTGGGACAGGTCTGGCACGTCTTCGATGAAGTCTGCCGTTTCATCGGCCGTCAAGGTGACCGACTGGGCAGGGGCGGGCAGGACATACGACACCACCGGCGTGTAGGACCCGGCATCGGACGAGTGGACGTTGACCGTGTAGGTACCGGGGGTGCCGGACACTTCGGCAAAGCTCAACAGGTGTAGCTCATCCGGATTGGAGGCGGCGGCCGACAACCGGCTGGCCGCGCCCGTCACCGGGTTGCCGTTCTTGTCCACCAGCGTGATGGTGCCCAGGCGGTAGGCGCCCGGCGTGGCGTCGCTGACGTAGCCGGCCTTGACCGTGCCGGCGGTGTTGACGGTGAAGGTCGACTTGGAAAGGTCAACCTTCTCCATCGCCTTGAAGGTGGCGGTGACGTAGCGCTGCGAAGCATCGCCCTGTTTGGGCAGCGGCGCGTATTCGGTCGCCGTCAGGCCGGTCATGGTGACGGCGATGCGCTTGACACCGGACTTGTTGGCATAGACCGGCACCTGGTAATGGCCGGCATCACCGGCCACCGCAGCGACCGAACCGAAGAACACGCCATAGGACGCGGTGCCGCAGTTGGAGGCCGTCGCATTGGGGCAGGTGAATGCAAAGTCGGCCGTTTCCAGGCCGGTGATGCCGTTGTTGTAGCCGTCCTTGATGTAGATGTCCAGCGTGTAGTAGTCATCGGGCGCATAGTCCGCGTCACCAGACTGGTAGTCGGCATACTTCGACCCCGTGTCCGTCAGGGCAATGGAGCCAGAAGCGGCCGGCGAGGCCGTGAACGTAACGCTCTGCGGGCTCTGCTTGGCCGGATCATGACCCGGGTTGTCGTTCGCCTCCGTCCAGGTGCCATTCGCGTTGACCAGGCCGTGGATCTCATAGGTGCCAACCACAGTGGAGGTGAGCTTGACCGCGCAACTACCGGTCGAGTCGGTGGTGCACTTGTAGGGGCTGGTCAGGGTGGCGCCGCCAACCGACTTGACGGTGACGTTAGCCGGCACCGTGAACTCGACTTCTTCACCGGACAACGGCTGGCCGCCGGCCTTGGCTGTAACCGTGGCGGTGACATCGGTACCGGTCTGGGCCGTGGTGGTGGACAGTTCGAAAGTGGAGGTCTGGTCTGGCTGCTTGGACACGGTGAATTCGCAGGTAACGTCGTTCCAGGTGCCGACGGAGCCGGTTGAACCGAAGAAGCCGCCGTTGATGGTGACGGTGCGGTTCACCTTGTCCACCGTGTAGTTTTCTGTCGGCACCGCAACGCCGGTGGCGGAGCCATAGCAGGACACGCTCTTCAACTGGTAGCCATTGGGCAGCGTGGCGGCCGTGATAATGGTGTTGGCCGACTGCTGCTTGATGGCGTGGGAGGTGTTCGACGTCTTGACCACGCCGGAGGCGGTGGTGGTGATGGCGTCCGATGTCCGTGACGGGTTCAGTGGCGAAACCAGGCCGTCAACCACGTTTTGCAGAGTGAAGGCCTGATTGGTGACGGTGCCACCCTCGGACTTGAGGGCCAACCGCACCTGGGATTGGGCCAACCAAACCTGGTAGTCCTCGATCTCACCATCGGACACCCACCGCGCGGTGTCGGCCGCAGTTGAACCAGCCGCCGGGGCGTACTGCTGGTTGGTGTTGTCCGGCTCGGTGATACCGCTGGCCGTGGAGGCGCTGAACCGCATCACAGCCGGCGAAATGCCTAATGACGGCGCCGGCGACACCGCCGGCGTGTAGGAGGTCTCCACCTTGCCGTCGACGGGCGTGGCGTTCTCAATAAACCTAGTTGAACTAGCGCTGAGGGTGGTGGAGTTGATAGGCGAGATCCAGCCGTTGACCTTGATTTGGGATTCGCTCACGGTGGCAGGGCTGCTCGAGGTTTGGACCTCGATGTTGTAGGTGCGGCCCAACGACAGGATTTCGTCTTGCAGCGGCACCCGGTTGTAGCAAGGGGCCGTCTCGTCACTGGCACAAGGCCGGCTGACCAGCACAAACACGCCATCATCAGTGGAGTGGGCGTTGGAGGCTGCGTCGTTGATACCGTCGGCATAACTGCCGGCCTGGGCGCCCATCTGCACGGTGGAGTTGGGCGTGTTGATGTGATAGGGACCGCGGTTGACTGCAGTGGACTTGGTGGAAGCCTGGGCATCACCCCAGGAACCGGCGATGGTGAAGCCGAAGTCGGCATGAGCCACTTCGTAGTCGGTCTCCATGGTGACCTTGGAAATGAACAGTGAATCGGTCAACACGTTGGAGACATTGGTCTTGTCAATGCCGTTGGCCTTCGAGCCGTAACAGGGCCCGCTGGCGGCCATCAGCACATTGTCGCTGCCGTTGACGGTGCAGTAGGGCTCGACCTTGTTGTGGACAGCGGTGGAGGAATCGGTGCCCAAGAAGTAACCGCCCCAGGTCTGGGTGGCGTTGACCCACACCGGGCTGGAGGTGGTGCCCACGTTGACCTGCGGCTGCTTGACCCGCACATAGATGTCGTCAACGGATGACGGCAACAGGCCCGAATACTCGCCGTTGGCGTCGGTGGTCAGTTCACCCAGGATGGCGCCATCCGAAATCCGGATGATGTCAACCTGGGCGCCGGCCACACCCGGCGCCTCGCGTTCCGTCTGAGACAGTTCGCCGTCGCCATCGGCGTCGAGGTACAGCTTGCCGGTCACCACCGGCGCCATCTGTGCGGAAGCTAGGTCGCGGTAGTCATCGCCACCGGTGTCCATGATGTATTCGGCCCCGCCGGTCAGGGGGTTGATGCGCCACATGCCGTAGTCCTGATCCAGCAGGTACAGGTCACCGTTCAGGAAAGCCATGCCGATGACCGGGTAGGCACCGGAGGGGAAGCGTGACAGGTTTTTGGAATCAAGCCGCATGACGGACGAGTAGTACCAGTCACCGTTCAACAGGAAATCGCCATTGTCGTCCCGCGGCGGCTCCACCTTGATCAGGTAGTGGACGGTGTACCAGGAGGCCCACAGGTAGAAGTTGCCCTCGGCATCCGTCGCCATGTCGGAGGAGATCTCCCAGGTCCGGTAGTCGGTGTGGTAGCCCAGTTTGGTTTCGATTTGGCACAGGGTGTCGGTGCCCGGCTTGTGCTTGATGTAGTTGCTTCCCGTGGTGGACACCGTGTACATGTCGGTATCGGTCAGGCCGATGATGGCCAGCCGGGCCGTGCCGCCGTTGTCGGTGTTGTTGCCCAAGGTGGCGTGGCAGACGATGGTGTCGTTGGTGCCGGTGTTGATGTAAAGATAACCGTTCTTCTGGTTCATCTCGCCGCCGTAGGTGGACATATCCCAGCCGAGCCGGGTCGTAGTGGTCATGTCGCCGTAGGAATATTCGTCCCCTGCACCGTTGACGGGGTTGTCCGCCCGGTACAAGTTGCCGGCCGCGGACCAGCCGAACAGGGCCAGTTCACCTGGTTTGGCCGGGTTAGGGCCAACGGCGATGCTGGTGGTGTTGCCCGGCCCGGTGCCTAGGTTGCTCTTGCCGGCCACCCACAAGATGTCCGATTGGGCAAAGGAGTTCCTCAGCCATGGCTGCATGATGCCGCCGATGTCCTTGCCCTCCAGGTTTTGGGAGACATACAGCACCTCGCGGTTGAACTGGCCGCCCAATGCCGCCCACCGGGCCGTGCCATCACCACTGATCACCCAGGCGTTGGCCCGCTGGCCACCCATCCAATCTTGGACAAGGGTCACTCCCCCAAGGGCAATGACGCCGGCTAGGAGGAAGGCGACCGGCTTGGCTGCCTTCCCTAGTAGGCGACCCACCAGGGTGCGGGGACGATCGGTAGCGGCCTTACGGACACCAAACAAACCCATTACACAACATCCTTTGACTCTCAAAGACCCGGCGTGGAGGTACGCCGAACCGCACTGCAGCCTCAGTTGGTGCCACAGACTTGAGTTCAAGCCGCGCTTCAGGGAAGACGACCGGGACTGGTCACCTCCTCTGCCAACAGAGTTGGTGGGGCCCGTCAAAGGATGGCTGGTGCCACCCGTGAGTCGCGTGGCGCCCGAAGGGGGACAGGGGAAGTGTTGAGCCAACGCGACTCACCTGCCACGGTACCTATCAGGTTTCAAGCTGAACAGGGGTGGATGGGTAATAACACTGGTTTCACCGTCGATGAAACTGGCCGCCCACGGCGCCCCCGCCAACCTGTCAAGACACCGTAAATGCCCAGGTCAAGAGGCCTAAAGCCATGGCGTCAGGGCCAGCCAACAGGCCCCAGAACCGGCCTCAAACCCCGAATCGTGTTCGCTCTCAGCGTAACTTCGCCGACACTTTCAGCAGGGGGCCCAGGCGGCAGCCCGGACGCCTCCAATAGGATGGCTCAGGTTATTTCCGCCAGCAGGAGCCCCATGGTGATCGAACAAGGCTTGAATCCAATCGACGACAAACTGCGCGCCACCCTGATGGCCGTGGCCCCAGGCACCGAGTTGCGGGACGGCCTGGAACGGATCCTGCGCGGCCGCACCGGCGGGCTGATTGTGCTTGGCTTCGACCAGGCGGTCGAAGATATCTGCAGCGGTGGCTTTGTCCTTGACGTGCCCTTCTCCGCCACCCGCCTGCGCGAACTGGCCAAGATGGATGGCGCCGTGGTGCTGGACTCGCAAGGCGAGCGGATTGTGCGCGCTGCTGTCCAACTGTTGCCAGACCCAGCTATACCCACCACCGAAAGCGGCACACGCCATCGGACAGCCGAACGGGTTGCCAAGCAGACCGGTTTCCCCGTCATCTCCGTCAGCCAGTCCATGAACATCGTGGCTCTTTACGTTGGCGCCGGCCGCCATGTCCTCGAAGACCCGGAGGACCTGGCCTCCCGTACCAAGCAAGCCCTGGCGGCGTTGGAGCGCTACCGGGACCGGCTCGATGACGTCTCCTCCACCCTGGCCACCCTGGAACTAGAGGATCTGGTGACAGTGCGCGATGTCGCGGCCGTGGCCGGGCGGCTCGAAATGGTTTGGCGGATCGGGGCCGAGATCAACGCCCTGCTGGCCGAGCTTGGTACCGAAGGCCGCCTGCTGGGCCTCCAGTACGAGGAGCTGATTGCCGGCGTCGACACCGACCGCAGGCTGTTAATTAGGGACTACATCGACGTCACCCAGCCGGGCCAGGACGTGGACACAGTGCTGGCCGCGTTGGGCCGGATCGAATCGAACGACCTGCTCGATGCCGCCACCGTCGCCGAGCAGATCGGCCTGGCCGGTCAAGGCACTGGGGTCGATGGCGCCGTCTCGCCGAGGGGTTTCAGGGCGCTGGCCAAGGTGCCACGCATCTCCAGCGCCATCGCCGAACGGATTGTGGACCACTTCCAGTCGCTGCAGCGCATCCTGGCCGCCTCCCACGAGGACCTGCAGGCCGTGGAGGGCGTGGGCGAACAACGGGCCAAGAACGTGCGCGAAAACCTGTCCCGCATCGCCGAAATGGCCCTGATGGACCGGTACGTGTAGAGGGTGGGGCTGGGTAAGAAGAGATCCCGGGTCAGGCCCGGGATGACCTTAATTGGTAACGAGATGACGCTGAAGGGTTACAGGGGACGGTTCCACGTAACATGGGTGACGCTGTCACCCATGTTACGTGGAACCGTCCCCGGTAACCCTGTAACGCGGAACCGTCCCCTGTAACCCCGTAACGTGGAACCGTCCCCGGTAACCCCGTAACGTGGAACCGTCCCCTGTAACCCCGTGACTTATGGGGCCAGGATGAATTGGGTGTCGTCGCTTTGGGCGCCCAGAATGTTGACGGTGGCGTGGTAGGTGGCGTCGCTGGACCGGGCCGGCAACTGGTTGGACAGATCGTCGCACTTGTCGTTGCTGCGCTGCCCGTTCCAGGTCAACGGAATATCGGCCTTGGCACCGGCAGCGATGTCGACCGCCCCACCGGCGGTGCTGGTGGTACCGCCCTCTACGGCACAGTGCTTGGTGTCGAAGATCAGGTCCGTGCCGCTGGTCACCGTCAGGTCAACCGACTGATCGTTCAGGGTGATGGAGCAATCAGCCGTGCCGGTGTTCTCCACTTCGGCCGTGAACGTGACGGGAATGTCGGCTGACGTGTACGTGTTCTTGTCGGACCGGATGATGATGCTCAGCTTGGTGGGACTGCAGGCCGGCGCCGTGGCCGCCCCCTGGCCGGCGGCGGAAGGCGACCCGGCGGCGTCACCGGCTCCTTCGTCGGCCGAAACCTGGGCCGTGGGGGTGTCGGTCGCCTTGCCGTCTGCCTTCTTGTCGCCCTCGTCATCCCCGCCGTGCACCAAGGCATTGATGATCAGGAAGACGACCACAATGACGATAATCAACCCACCCAGGACCACCGCCCGGCGGCGCCAATAGACGCCCGGCGGCTCCGGACCGACAGGGTGGAGGAAGCTCTGCACGTTACGCAGTCTAGGGATCGACTCCCGGCCGTGGTACCAGGCGCGCCGCTACAAGTGCAGCAACATCCGGGTGTTGCCCAGCGTGTTGGGCTTGACGCGGGCCAGGTCAAGGAACTCGGCCACGCCATCGTCCTTCGAGTGCAGCAGTTCGGCGTAGACCCACGGTTCAATCGGAATGCCTTCGATCGGCTCGAAGCCGTGCCGGGCAAAGAAATCGACCTCGAAGGTAAGGCAGAACAATCGCCGCAACCCCAACTGCCGGGCCCGTTCGATCAGCGCCTCCAACACCGCGTGGCCCACGCCACGGTGTTGCCATTCGGGCAGGGCCGCAAGGGTGCGCACCTCACCCAGGTCGTCCCACATGACGTGGATGGCGCCGCAAGCCACCAGAACGCCATCGGGCGTAACGGCCACCCGGAAATCCGGTAACGATTCGTAGTAGGACACCAAGGCCTTGCGCACCAACCGGCCCTGTTCCACATAGGGCGCAGCCAAGGCCCGGATGGCGCGGATGTCGCCCGCCACCGCCGGGCGGACGGTGAAGGCTGGAGGCTCAGGGCCGGGGACAGGCTTGGGCTGCGACACGCGCCTATCCTGCCACCATTGGCCGGTCAGCGCTGCGAGGCGGCCGCAGCAGTCCACCCCGCCGCCGCGAGGCTCAGTCCAGCGCCGCCATGGCTTCGACGTCGGTAGAACGGGCAAGGCCGGTCATGAACAAGCCGGCTGTCTGCCAACTGTCCGCCGGCCACGGCGTGACATCCAACATGGCGGCCGTGGTCATGGCTAACGCCGCCGCCAACACCGCGCCAAGGGCCTTGCGCCAACCGGCGCTGCGCGGCACCGCCGCGTGCGGCCAGCCGAACCCCTGTTGGGCCCGGCGCCACCGAGGAGCCGCGATATGAACAGCCACCCCCGCTAGACCCAACCAGGCAGCCGTCGCGTGAATGTGACGGGCCAGCCCTTGGCCATTGCCTCCAGTACTCGGATAGTGCTCGGCGGATGGCATTCAGTTCTCCTCAGTTATATCCCGCAAACTGCTACAACCTTGGGGCGAAGCCGGCTCAAATATCCTGACACTTCATAAATTGGCAGGCCAGCACCACCAGACGCAAAACCCCAGGTCAAGCCGCCACGCCGGAAAATCGGTGTGACGGTCGTCACCTCGGTGTTCCATTTCACAGTAGAAACCGAGGCCCAATTCAGGGGCCGAAAATTCTTCGTTACCGCAGGTCAGAGGCGGTCCGAGCCAGCCGACAGCCGGTCACAGCAGGGCGTCGATGGCGCCGGCCGTCGGTTCATCGACCACCAAATCGGTCACCACTCCGGCCCGCAGCGCCGCCAAAGTGGCCACCGCCTTATGCCGCCCGGCCACCACGCAAACCCGCCGCGGAATGGCCGCCAACAGGGCCGGCGTTGGCCCGGAAGCCCGCGCATTCAGTTCAATGCCGCCAAAGGTGCCATCCGCCCGCAGAAACACCGTACAGACATCCCCCACCACGCCATCGCGCTCCAACGACGCCCTGTCGGCCGTATCCAAATAGCCGCCCACATAGACATGTGAACGCACCTCGCCACCCGGCGCCCCCACCGAAAAGAGGGCCAGCGCCGCGCCCGCCTGGGCGGTCAGAACCCGCCGCACGGACCGTTCCCGCCACATTGCCTGCCGGGTCTCCTTATAGTCGAAGAAGGCCGGCACTGGGAAGGCCAGGACGGAGGCATCGAACGCGGCAGCCAGGCGGCTCAGAATGTCGCCGGCATAGTCAAGGCCCGATGACGCCACGGTGGTTGACCCGTTCAGTTGCACCAGGGTGAGACCCGGGATGGGATGTGGCGGGGTGTTGCGGGCCACGGCGGCCGTGGTGACACCCCAGGCCACGCCGACGGTTTGGCCGGGCTCCAGCAGCGACGGCAACAGACGGCCGGCCGCCCGCGAAACCTGATCCAATACCTCCGATTCGGCAGCACCGCGTTGTACCGGCACAATGTGCGCCTGGACGCCGAACCGCGCCGCCAGCCGCCGCGCCACCCCTACCGTCTCTGAGCCCGGCAGGTGGATGTTGATCTCCACCAGCCCAGTTTCCCGGGCCCGTTTCAACAGGCGCGAAACCGTCGACCGGGAGGTGCCTAGGCGCCGCGCAATCAACTCCATGGTGGCGCCCTGGTCGTAGTACATGGTGGCGGCGCGCACCATGGCGTCTTCTAGGCTGGCTGGGTTGGCTGAGACGGCAGCAGAACCGGCCTGGCCCAGAGGGCCGGCAGAACCCGCGGTAACGCGACTGGCTGGCACGGCCCTAATCCTGCCACCTCACCAACCGGAACCGATGTGTTTGGCGGCGGTGAACGTGCCGTTGCCCCGGCCGCGGTAGCTGAACAGCTTGCCGTCAGCGGTGCGGCCAACGATGTCAGCCAGGCCCTCACCGGAAAGGTCGGCCCCCGAGGCCAGCGTCAAACCGACCCAGCCCTGACCCACCTGCTTGCCTGGCTGGAACGTGCCGTTGCCCCGGCCGGCGTAGGCGAACAGCCGCCCGCTGGAGTCGATCATCAAGATGTCGGCCTTGCCGTCGCCCGTCAGGTCGCCGGCGGCGTGGAGGTCCAACCCAACCCAGCCGTGGCCGGCCGCGATGCGGCCGGGCTTGAAGCCGCCGTAGCCGGTGGATTCGTAGACCCACAACCGCCCGGCCTGATCAATCGCCAACAGGTCCGGTTTGCCATCCCGCGTCAGATCGCCCGAGGGCACCACCCGGTAGCCGGACCAGCCCCGGCCGATTTGCCGGGCCCTGCCCACACCGCCCTGGCCGTCGCCGCTGTAAAGCCACATGACGCCGCCGGGGTCAACAGTGATGACATCGGCCTGGCCGTCCCCCTCCCAGTCACCGGGGCAGTACACCCGGTGGCCGGACAGCCCCGAAGCCACCAGCGTCTTGGCCGGCGCCAGCGAACCGGACGGGTTGACGGGGTAGGCCAGCAGGGCACCGTTGGCGCTGTTGATGGCCAGGATTTCGCCCAGGCCATCGCCGGTCAGGTCAGGGGACAGGGTGAACCAACTGAAGGTCGGCTGGTAGCCGGGTTTGGCCGGCCCGGTAGCGGTGGCCGATGGCGTCGGTTTGGCCGTGGTGGTCGCCGTCGGCTTAGGCGTCGGCTTGGCTGTGGTCGGCTTGGCCGTCGGCGTGGGCGAGGGTGACGGTGACGGCGTGGGAGCCGCCGTCACCGTCACCGGGATCACTACGTTTACCACCCCCTTGCCATCTGTCACCGTTACCTTGATAGTCGTCGCACCAGCCTTGACGCCCGTCACCGTGAGTTGGGCGGTCTCAAACTTGACCGTGGCCACGCCGGCGTCCGGCCCCGCCGTGAGCTGGTTGAAGTACAAACTGTCGCCATCCGGATCGGTCGCCACCGCGGCCACCGCCACGGTGACCGCCTGGCCGGCCTGCACCGAGACGGGCGGGAGCGGCTCCACCCCGATTGGAGCCCGGTTTGGAGCCGCCGCCCTGTACACCTCCAGTTGGTAGGTGGTCTCGGTGGTGCCATCTTGCGCCGTCACCTTGATCTCGACCGGCGTCTTGGCGCCCGGGACCAGGGCCACCGGGGCGCCCGTCACGGTGACCGTCGCGTTGGCTGCCGAGACGACATCGGCCGCCGTAATCTGCGACACCGCGTAGGGCACCGCCAGTTGAATGGGGCTGGTTCCCGCATCAATGGCCAACCCGGCCACGTCATACAGGGACGTGTCGTGGGACAGGTCTCGGGTCACCGTCACCGCGTAATAGGCCGTGGCCAGGTCGCTGGCCACCTTGACGTAGACCACCTGCGGGCTACCCGGGGTCAGCATCACCGGATCGGTCACTTGGATCGTGAAGTCACTATTCCACAGGCTGGCCACCGCGCCGGAATCGGTCTTGGTGGCCAGGTTGGCCGGCGAGATCTCGGTCACCGAGGCATCAGGTGCAGCCGTGCCCGCCACGGGCGTCGACGCACTTGAGGACGAACCATCCTCGCCAGGGTTGGCGAACTGGACCTCGGCCCCGCCTACCGCCACCAGCCTGACTTCGCCCGATGGCGCCCGCGTAACGGTCAGGTTGTAGGTGGCGGTGGAGCCGTCCTCAGCCGTCACCACGATGGTCACCGGGTTGGCGCCCACGGTCAGGTCCTGACTGGCGCCGCCACCCACCGTGGCGCCGGCCGTGGCCGCCACCAGCACGTTGCCGGCCGGCCCAACCGCAAGCCGGCTGACACCGTAGGGCACGGTGTAGGCGGTGGTGCCGGCTACGAAGGCCTGGCCACCAACCGAGAAGAGTGTCTTGTCATCGCTCTTGGCCCTGGTCACCGCGATGTCCCAGAACGTCACCGTGGTGCCGTCTGCCGCCGTCACCTTGACGTAGGCGTGGTAGGCCTTGCCGGCGTCGGGCAGCGCCAGGCTGCCGGCCACCGTGTAGCCCGCGTCGGTGAACAGGCCGGCCGTGGCGTCAGCGGACACATCCGCCGTGGAGCCCGGCACCACCAGGACGTTGTTGGGAACCGTGATGGCGGCCGTGTACGGGTCGCCCTGCGCGCCGGTGCCGCCGGCCTGGATCACCTGTTCATCGGCCAACGACAACAACTGGGCGGCCGATGACGCCCACTGGGCATACAGCGTCTGCGACCCAACGGAGGCCGAATAGCCGGTAGTCCCGTCCATGGTGAAGGCGCTGTCAGCGGCAACGGGCAAACCGGAGCCGTTCTGAGCTGTGTTCCAGCCCATGAAGGTGTAGCCGGACCGGCTCAGGCCGGCCGGACCAGGCACGGTGACGTCATAGTCCGGGTCCATTTCGGTGTTGGCCAACGCCGCCACCTCGCCGGTGGCGCCGTTGGCGTCGAAGGCCAGCGTGCGCGGATAGAACGCCTCCACCGTCAGCCCCACGTGCGCCACGGCCGAGGCGGTCCAGGTATAGGAGTGGCTGGGCACCGTGGTGACAATCGGATCGATCGGCTCGGCTACGGCGCTGTTGGTCCAGGACCAGCGGTAGAAACCACCCGTCACCTCGTCGGTTGAAGCCAAGAACTGGATCTGATGCGACCCGATCACGTCAGAACCGTTGACCACCGGCTCATCCCAAGAGATGTCCGTCACCGTGCCGAAGGCCGAACCGGTCGCGTCCGCCGCTTCGGCCGGGGTGGCGTCCCAGGTCAGCGCGAACTCGTTGTTGGCAAAGTTGACCAACACCTTGTCCGCCGCGGCCGAGGCGAAGTCGCTACTGGTGGCGGGATATCGCACCTCATACGTGCCATATGCCACCCCAGTAGCCGCGCCATTCGAGGCCAGCGTCCAGGCACCGGCCGAGCCGCCCACCCGGTACTCGATGGCGCTGCCACCAGCCTCGACGATCTTGCCGGTGGGCCGCGACGGTGCCTCGGCCGGCACCGTGCTGATGACGCCGCTCGGGTTGGCGGTCGACTTCTTGGTGGGTGCCGGCCGCCGGCCCGGCAATGTGCCGGTCACCGTGCTGGATGAACCCGGCCCCACCGTGGGATCGGCGTCCGCCCCGGCCACCCCTGCCCGGGCCACGTTGACGGCGAAAGTGGTCCCGGCGGCATCGTCCACAAAACCGGACAGGTCCGCGTTGGCACCCACCGTCTGGCCGCCGATTGTCACCAGCCAATCAGCCGGCAGGAAGGTCTTCTGGAACAGCAACTGTTCCGAGTTGAAGTTGGCGCTCAACACTCCGCCGCTGCCGAACACGGCCGTAGCCGGCTGGTAGTCGGTCCAGGCATCGGCCAGCTTGACGGCCGCCGAAGGCAGGTGGTTGGCGTCGCCGGTCACCTGGGCCCAAACCGCATACTGGGTGGCCCAAGCCAGGCCGTTGAAGGTGGCCTGGTCGCTGCTGCCGCCGGACGCCGGGGCGCCATCACCCACCCACAGGTCCAACACCGCCGCGGCCGCGCCAGATGCCGGGTCAGCCGGCTTGCCCGCGGTGACATGGACAGTCAGTTGGTTGCCGTCCGCCGCCAGTTCGGCCGTGGGGGCAGTGAAACTCCAGGTGGCCTTGTCCACCCGCAGCACCACTTGGGCTTCGGCGTGGTCCCAGTGGCCGATCTGGTCGGCATCGTTGTCCGTGGTGGTGTCCCGGTAGCGGAACAGCAGCGTGGCGGTGTAGGTGCCGGCCGCCAGGCCGGTCACCGGCCGGATGTTGAACAGGCTGGAGTTCTCATCCGTGGTGTTGGCCGGGTTGAACGGCTGCAGCACCGGCATGGTGGCGGACCCGGCGTTGAGTTCGAAGACCTGGCCGTCGTAGCTGACGCCATCCTTCTGCACGTCCTTGACCTGCAGGTTAATCGACTTGTCGGGGAAATCGGTGGCCGAGCCGGCCTTGTTGAGGATGGTGACGGCGTGCACTGCGGCATCGGCCTGGCCCTGGCTGTAGCCGTAGGTGAGGGCCTGGATCTGCACCATGTCGATGCCCAGCGGCCAGTCCGACACCTTGATGGTCCAAGAAGCCGGCGTGAAGGTGTCAGGGTCCGGTGCGAAGCGCAGGTACCACACGGCCGAGCCGCCCAACACCGAGGTGCCGTCACCGGCATCGGTCACTGTGGACCACGGGCCGTCCGCCGTCAGCGACTGCTCGTAGTGCCGGCCGGCCTGCAGGTTCGACACCGTGAAGGTGCCCGAGTCGACCGAACCACCCAGGTCGGCCGGCGCGGCCGGGCGGGCCTTGAGGGTGTAGTTCTTGGGCTGCGACCGGAAACTGGCTCCCGCCACGGCCGGGTCCGAGAATTGCAACGGCAGGTCGGTGTAACCCGTATAGCCCAAGGTGGTGAACGGCACCGTGTCGATGGTCTCGGCCTGCCAGTCGATCACAGGGTCGCCGGTGGGCGCCGGGCGCACCGGGATGGCCAGTTGGGACACGGTCTGGACGTACTCGCCGTCGTAGGTGGCCTCGGGCACCAGGCGGTACCAGATGGACGTGCCGGCGAAACCGTCCCCGTCGATCAAGGCCGTCAGGGCGATCTTCTGCGAGCCCGTGCCGGCCACGTAGCCGCCCACCGGCTGCGTCTCGGCGATGACGTATTCCACCCTGGCCGGCACTGGGCCGTAGCCCGCGCCGGTGTCCAGGCCGGCCGCCTCGGCCACGTAGTCGATGGCGAGCGCATTGCCGGCGTACTGCGGGCCAGGGTAGACCCGCACGCCCTGGGTGAAGGTGCCGGCAATCTCGGCCAGCACCTGCAGGGTACGGGCGGTGGAGCAGCTGGCACTGCAGCCCGCACCCGTCAGCGTGATGGTGTAGCCGGTCTGGCCCGTGTCCTGCCACAGTTGCTGGCCGCTGGTGGCGTCCAGCACATGGTAGGTGACGGCGGCATCGACGCCGGTCAGGGTCAAGACGTCCGCGCTGCCCGATGACGCCCGGGAGACATTCGTGGCCGTGACGTCCTTGCCCGGCTCCGGGATGACAATCTCGATGACGCCGGAGTCGGTGTTGGCGGCCACCACGGACCAGGTCAATTCGGTATAGCCGGCCGGGCGGGCGATCAGGCGGTAGGAACGGCCCGGCTCAAGGCCGCTAAAGGCCAAGGTGGCACCCGTGCCGGCCCGCCAATCGGCCGCGTTGGCCGGGGCGGTGGCGGTCAAGGCCTGGCCGGTGGCATCGACCGGCACCCACTGCTGGTTGGCGTCCTTGGTCAGCAGGGCGTATTCGGCCCGCGAATCGGTGGCGGCCAACGTGATGCGGCCCTGGTAGGACGGCGTCTCCCCGGACCCTGCCGCGTTGTAGAGCGAGGCCGACAGGTTGGGGCCGGTGCCGTCGAGGGCGTCGTTCTTGCCGGCCTTGACGGTGGTGTCGACGTAGTAGCCCTCATCGAACACATCGGCCGGCGCGACGTTGGTGCCCAGGGCGGTCGAAATGGCCCCCAGCGGCAGGCCAATCAGCCGGTAGGTCTTGCCCGGTACCAGGTTCTTGAAGCTGAGGCCGCCGGCGCCGGGCGTGTACCACGACACGCCATCGCCCACCTCAGGATTGATGGTGGCCGGATCCTCGATGTCGCTGCCTGACGGGGTGTACCAGACGTCGCGTTCCTGCAGCGGGTAGACGGTGGAGCCACGCAGTTCCACCAGGGCGTAGGCGTAGCCCTCCTTGGTGGACACTGCCTTGACGGCCGAATCACCCGAATAGGTCACCTCTTGCTGGTTGTCCGGCGCCGCGCCGGAGGCGAACACGATGTTGTCCAAGGCGTTGCCGGTGGCGCCGCTCTTGGCCACGATCGAAACGAAGGCGAACACGGTGGTGCCCTGACCTTCCGGCACCGAATAGCTGCCCGTGCGGTGCGACCAGGCGTGGTCCGCCCAGGGATCACTGGAGACATAGACGTAGTAGGTGGCGCCGTTGTAGGTCACGGCCAGGTCTTCACCCGAGTGGTTGGCGCCCAATTCGACCAGGTTGTTGGTGGCACTGGCGTCCACAGCCAGTTGGTCCGCCAACTGGGTCACCATGTCGTTAAAGGGCGTGTAGGTGTTGATGCCGTAGGGGAAGGTGCCGCCGTTGCTGGGCCCGGCGGTGGTGGAGGCCTTGTTCCAATAGTCGGTGCCGCCGGCGTAGTCGGCCTCGCTGTTGATGGCCGGGCCTATCACCACGGCCATGATGTTGTCGATGTTAGTGCCGGTGCCCCAGAGTGTGGAGGCATGATCCAGGCTCCACTCGTAGACCTTGCCCGGCACGGTGGCGATCTCTTGGTAGAGCGATGAGTTCTTGTCCGCCGCCAGTTCGGCCACGAAGTGGTGTTCGTCCGACCAGCCGCCGTAGCCCTCCTCGGAGGTGTGCGTGTAGTTGTATTCGGGTGAGATCTGAATGATGCTGCCCGGGATCAGGCCGTACAGGGTGGTGTTGAAGTTGGTGTTGGAGTACTTCGAGTCATGGGTGGTGTGCCAGCCCACCACGTTGGTCTCCGGGTGGAACCAGGCGCTGGCCACGGCGTTGGTGGCACCAGACAGGAAGGACTCTTCCCGCTCGATGAAGATGTTCTTGCCGTTCAGCGCGCCGCCGGAGTAGGACCCGCTGACGGTGACGTTGCCGTTCGAGGTGCCCTTGCCGTCCCAGGTACCGCCTTGGTAGCCCAGCGGGGCCGGTACCGACACGCCGGTTGTGGTGCTGACGAACTCTTCGAAGTCACCGTTGGACAGCGAATCCGCCAGCGTCTTGTCCACCACCACCACCTTGCCCACGTTGCTGGGCGCCGTCACGTCACCAGCGGTGACTTCGGCCCAGTAGTAGTAGGTGCCGGCGGACGATGGCGTGGTGGCAGTCAGCACGGCTCGGGTGTCCGAGCCGTCCAGGCCGGTGACGTTGGCAGCATTCGACTTGTCGGCACTGGTGGACCACTTCCACTGGTAGGTCAGGGCCGAGCCGTCGGTCGATTCGGCCTGCACGTTCAACCGCAGGGTGGTGTTCTTGGCGTAGGTGGACTGCTCGGTGGGGTGCTTCGAGAAGTGGACCACGTCTGTGTCCGCCTGGGTTTCGACCAGCGGCACATAGCCCGGCCACTTGGCGTGGGTGGGCAGGGCTTCCTGGGCGCTGGGGGCCGCCAGGGCCACGTCGGTGGGGCCGGGCAGACCGGCCGTACCCAGGGCGAGCACGCCCACTACCAACCCGGCAGCGGCTGTCCGCGCCAGATGGCGGCCGGCCCGGTGGGTGCCGCGCCGTCCGGTGATCGGGTGGTTGGGGCTCATCGGGGCCCTCCTCGCCTTACGCAAACAAGAGTCATGGCAGGGCGAAGTGGTTGGGCCCATCGTCACATGGCGGCGGCCGGGACCACGAGCGCCTTCGGTGGCAATAACTCCTGGTCACGGCCCGATCGGCCGATATCGGTGTGACCGCCCTCACGGGAGTGATCTGCACCACAGTCGCCTTGGCCCGGTTGCACGTTTGTGCAGTCGGGTTGCATGAATGCGCAGACGCCGGTCAAGCTGGAATCAGTCAACAGCCCCCAAGGGAAAGGAGCCCGCCATGCCTGCCAGACCGGCCATGCCCACCTCGGCCCTGAACCCCCAAACCCGCACGGACGCCATCGGCGCCCTCAAGACCCAGGAACTGGACATTCTGGTGATAGGCGGCGGTGTGACCGGCGCCGGCATTGCCGTCGATGCCGCCACCCGCGGCCTCAACACCGGCCTGGTCGAGGCCCAAGACTGGGCGGCCGGCACCTCCAGCCGCTCCACCAAACTGGCCCACGGCGGCCTGCGCTACCTGCTGATGCTGGACTTCAAACTGGTCCATGAGGCCCTGACCGAACGCGACCTGATGCTGTCCACCACCGCCCCCCACCTGGTGCGGCCCGCCCCCTTCCTGTACCCCCTGAACCACAAGCTGTGGGAACGCCCCTACGTGGCCACCGGCGTGGGCCTGTATGACCTGCTGGCCCACGCGCCCGGCCGCAAGCGGGCCCTGCCCATGCAAAAGCACCTGTTCGCGGACGATCTGGCCAAGGCCTTCCCAGACCTAAGGGAAGGCCACGGCATCGGCGCCGTGCGCTACTACGACGCCCAAGTTGACGACGCCCGGCTGGTCCTAACCCTGGTGCGTACCGCCGCCCAGTACGGCGCCCATGCCGCCTCGCGCGCCCAGGTGGTGGGACTGACCAAGAACGGCAACGGCATTGTCAACGGCGCCCAGGTCAAAGACCTGACCACCGGCGAAACCTTCCCGGTGCGGGCCAAACAGGTGATCGCCGCCACCGGCGTGTGGACCGAGCAGACCGAGGCGCTGGCCGGCGGGCCCGGCGGCCTGAAGGTGCTGGCCTCCAAGGGCATCCACATCGTGGTGCCCAAGGAACGGATTCACGGCTCCATGGGCGTCATCTCCATGACCGAGAAGTCCGTCCTGTTCCTGATTCCCCGCGGCCGTTACTGGGTGATCGGCACCACCGACACCCCCTGGGAACAGGACTTCACCCATCCCGTGGCCACCAAGGCGGATATCGACTACGTCCTAGAGCACGCCAACGCCATCCTCAACACCAGGCTGACCAGGCAAGACATCATCGGGGTGTACGCGGGGCTGCGGCCGCTGCTGCAACCCGGCACCAAGGCCGGCACCAGTTCGGCCAAGGTGTCACGCGAACACACGGTGGCCTCCCCCGTGGCCGGCCTGACCGTGATTGCCGGCGGCAAGCTCACCACCTACCGGGTGATGGCCAAGGATGCGGTGGACTTCGCCCTGGGTGAGGCGGAGGCGCGGCGGCGGCCCTCCGTGACAGCCCGCCTACCCCTGCTAGGCGCCGCCGGCTACGAGGCGGTAGCCAACCGGGCGGACGCCATCGGGCAACGGTATGGCTGGACACCCGACCAGGTGGACCACCTGCTGGGGCGCTACGGCACGCTGATCGGCGACATTACGGCCCTGGTGGATAGCGACGCCGGCCTGGGGCAACCGGTGGAAGGTGGCGAGCCGTATCTCAAGGCCGAGGTGGTCTACGCCGCCACCCACGAAGGCGTGGTGCACCTGGATGACCTGCTGTTGAACCGCACCCGGCTGAACTTCGAAGTACCCGATGCCGGGCTGGCGGCCGCGCCGGTGATGGCCCGGCTGGTGGCGCCCCACCTAGGTTGGGACGAAGACCGTATCGAGGCCGAAGTGGCCGCCTACGCCCGCCGGGTCGAAGCCGCCCGCGCCGCCACCGAGGTCATGACCGACGCCGAAGCCGAGGCCATCCGCCTGCGGGCCGAAGACCTGACGCCGATGGCCGCCTGAGCCGCCCGAAAGGCCGTACGCTCGTGGACATGTACGTTGTCGCCATCGACCAAGGCACCACCTCCACCCGCGCCATCGTCTTCGACCAGGCCGGCCAGATTGTCTCGGTGGGTCAGGTGGAACACCAGCAGATCTTCCCCCAGCCGGGCTGGGTAGAACACGACCCAATGGAGATCTGGGACAACACCCGCGAAGTGATTGGCCTGGCGTTGGCCCGAGCCAACATCACGCGGCATGAGGTGGCGGCCATTGGCATCACCAACCAACGGGAAACCACGGTGGTGTGGGACCGGCACACCGGCCTGCCCGTCTACAACGCCATCGTGTGGCAGGACGTGCGCACGCAGCCGATCGTGGACCGGTTGGCGGCCGATGGCGGGCCGGACCGCTTCCGGGATCAGACCGGCCTGCCGCTCAACCCCTACTTCGCCGGCACCAAGATTGTCTGGATCCTAGAGCAGGTGGAGGGCGCCCGGCAGCGGGCCGAGGCCGGTGACCTGCTGTTCGGCACCACCGACGCCTGGGTGCTGTGGAACCTGACCGGCGGACCGGCCGGCGGGGTGCACGTGACCGACGTGACCAACGCCTCCCGCACGCTGCTGATGGACCTGCGGACCCTCGACTGGGACCAAGGGCTGCTGGACGCCTTCGGGGTGCCGCGAGCCATGCTGCCCACCATCCGGTCATCGTCCGAGGTCTACGGCGAGGCGGCCGACGAATCGCTGCTGCGCGCCACGCCCATTGCCGGGATTCTGGGCGATCAGCAGGCGGCCACCTTTGGCCAGGCCGCCTTCGGCCCCGGGGAGGCCAAGAACACGTACGGCACCGGCTGCTTCCTGTTGTTCAACACGGGGCCCGATGTCGTGTCCTCCGCCAACGGCCTGCTCACCACGGTGGCTTACCAGCTTGGGACGGCGCCGGCGGTCTACGCCCTGGAAGGGTCGATCGCGGTGACCGGGTCGCTGGTGCAGTGGCTGCGGGACAACCTGGGGCTGATCGCGTCCGCGCCGGAGGTGGAAGAACTGGCCCGGACGGTGCCGGACAACGGCGGGGCCTACATTGTGCCGGCCTTCTCCGGCCTGTTTGCGCCCTATTGGCGGATGGATGCCCGCGGCGCCATCGTGGGCCTGACCAGGTTCATTACCAAGGGCCACCTGGCACGGGCGGCCTTGGAGGCGACCGCCTTCCAGACCCGCGAGGTGCTGGACGCGGTCAACGCCGATTCGGGTGTGCCGTTGACAGCCTTGAAGGTGGACGGCGGCATGGTGGCCAACGAACTGCTGATGCAGTTCCAGGCCGACATTCTGGGCGTGCCGGTGGTGCGGCCCGTGGTGGCGGAGACCACAGCGCTGGGCGCGGCCTATGCGGCCGGCCTGGCGGTGGGTTACTGGTCCTCGCTGGACCAGTTGCGGGCCAACTGGGCGCAGGGCCGCTGCTGGGAACCTGCCATGGCGGCGGCGGAACGCGAGCGGTTGTATGCCGAGTGGAAGAAGGCCGTCACCAAGACCTTCGGCTGGGTCGGCTAGCCGGGCTGCAGGAGCCGCTGGTCCATGGGGTGGACGCAAAGAGAAAGTACGGCATTGCCCGCACCTAGGGCCTGATCTTCCGTCTGCCGAACTCCTTGTGGCTCAGCTTGCCCAGATAGTCCTTACGCAGTGACCGCTCAGTGCCGAAGAAATACATGTCGCTGCGGGACAGCTTCTTGTCTTCCAGTTTCAAGCGCAGTAGCTCTAGCGTGCAGTGCAGATCAGCCACCTGGAACAGTCGGTATTGAGCCGGGACCACCCTGCGGAAATCCACTTCAAACAGCAGGGCGTTGAACACCGTGTTGAGTATGTCAGTGACCTCGGCCTGCCCGTTGTCGTAGTAGACGATGACCCGCTCGAAGGACAGGAAGTACTCGGCGTTCTCGCCCAGGAAGATCGACAGTGCCCTGGAGATCGCACCCTTGAGCTTGAGCCGTTCAGGATGCTCGCGAGTCCGGAAGGCGAACGTTTGATGCCACACCGGTACACGCCGAGCGAAGGCAAATAGCCGAGTGAACTCGCGTTTTCGGGTCTGGATCGGCAGGTCGCGGTACTCGTTTTCGCCACGGATGGCCGGGCCCGTGTGGATGGCACGATTTGGTTCCAACCCGTCCACGCCTGACTCCAATTGGCTGGTGAGGGTGGACAGCATGGACGCGATGTCATCTGTCTGGTCGTGGAGGACAAGAGTGATCACGTAGTAGTCGGAGTCGAGCCCAAAGTCGCCTGACTCGTCAACGAAAATACTCAGTACGGCCACGCCAAAGACTCCTGCAGAAATAGAAATGGCGGGGGACTTCCCCCGCCATTATGTGGACCCGGGTCCTTCGACCAGCCCAACTACACATATTTTAGCATGCTGACGCCATGGGCCCGGCGAGCGGTTGTA
>JAISSX010000017.1 GCA_031272885.1 Bifidobacteriaceae bacterium
GTTTCGTTACTTGACTGGGTGGGGGTGGGGGGGTGGCCCCGCCCGGGGGGGTGGGCGGTCTGGGTGTCCTGATTTCACCGGGGGGGGGGGGGCGGCCCCCGCCCCCCCCCCCCGCCCCCCAACTCGTTAAGGGCACATCAAGTACTACAAGGTCGCTATCAGGCAGCCTTCTCTTCGGGCTCGGCCTCAGCGGCGGCTTCAGCCTCAGCAGCGGCCGGCTCCTCTGACTTCGCCGGCTCTTCCGCCAGCGCCGCCTTGATCGCCGCCGCCTCGGCCTGCTCACGCAGGTCTTCGGCCGCATCGGCCTGGTCGCCCACTTCGGGCTCGTCGCCGAAGTCTTCGGGCGTAGGCGCCTCGGCGCCCTCGTCCAGCGGCAGTTCGATCGAATCGGTCGCTTCCTCGGCAGCGGCCTCGGCCTGTTCAGCGGCCGCTTCGACCGCTTCAGCCGCAACCGCCTTAGCCCCAGCCGCCTTGGCCGGCGCCTTCTTCTTCTTGGCCTCCACCGGCTCAAGCACCAGTTCGATCACGGCCATCGGGGCCGCGTCACCCTTGCGGGGACCGATCTTGACGATGCGGGTGTAGCCGCCCTCGCGCTCCGCCACGGCCGGCGCGATCTGGGTGAACAGTTCGTGCACCACGCGCTTGTCACGCACCGTGCGCATGACCCGCCGGCGGGCCGCCAGGTCGCCGCGCTTGGCGAACGTCACCAGGCGCTCGGCTTCCGGCCGCAGCCGCTTGGCCTTGGCCAGGGTGGTGGTGACCCGGCGGTTGTCGAACAATTGGGTGGCCAGGTTGGCCAGAATCAGCCGCTCGTGCGCGGGGCCGCCCCCGAGCCGTGCTCCCTTAGGTGGGGTAGGCATGTCATTACTCCTCGTTGATGGTTACGGCAAGATCAGTAGGTGGGGTCTTCTTCCAGGAACTCCGGCGCGCCCGGGCCTTGCGGCTCGAAGCCCAGCGGCGAATCCTTCAGGCTGAGACCCAGCGAAGCCAGCTTCTCCTTGACTTCGGTGATCGACTTGGCGCCGAAGTTGCGGATATCCAGCAGATCGGCCTCCGAGCGGGCCACCAGCTCGCCCACCGTGTGGATGCCTTCGCGCTTCAGGCAGTTGTAGGACCGGATGGTCAGGTCCAGATCCTCCACCGCCAACGCCAGATCGGCCGCGAGGGCCGCATCCGTGGGGCTGGGGCCGATCTCGATGCCCTCGGCATCGGGCGCCAGTTCGCGGGCCAGGCCGAACAGTTCCATCAGGGTGCGCCCGGCCGAGGCCATGGCGGACCGCGGGCTGATGGCGTGCTTGGTCTCCACGTCCACGATCAGCTTGTCGAAGTCGGTGCGCTGCTCCACGCGGGTGGCCTCGACCTTGTAGGTCACCTTCAGCACCGGCGAGTAGATCGAGTCGATTGGAATCCGGCCGATCTCGGCGTCCGGGCTCTTGTTCTGCACGGCGCTGACGTAGCCGCGGCCACGTTCCACGGTCAGCTCGATTTCGAGCTTGCCCTTGGCGTTCAGCGTGGCAATGTGCAGGTCGGGGTTGTGCACCTCGACGCCGGCCGGCGGCGTGATGTCGGCCGCCGTCACCTCGCCCGGGCCCTGCTTGCGCAGGTACATCACCACGGGCACGTCGTGTTCCGAAGACACCACCAGGTTCTTCAGCGACAGGATGATCTCGGTCACGTCTTCCTTCACGCCCGGCACGGTGCTGAACTCATGCAGCACGCCGTCGATGCGGATCGAGGTGACCGCCGCCCCCGGAATCGAGGACAGCAGGGTGCGGCGCAGCGAGTTGCCCAGGGTGTAGCCGAAACCCGGCTCCAGGGGCTCGATGACGAACCGCGAACGGTGAGGGGTAACAACCTCTTCGGTCAGGGTGGGGCGTTGTGCGATCAGCACTTGTGTTGCTTCCTTGTCTCAGGGCCACCGCTATATGAGGCCCTGCTCCGGTATTGCCACACCCCCAGGCCTCTGTCTGCCTGCGGGTGTTGTGGGCGCCATCGGGCTGGGCGGGCAAGCCGGCCAAACAACCTGCCCGATGCCGTCCCACGGGTACTGCCTGCCGGTCACCCGGCGGATGGCCCCCTGCGGTACGACGCTAGACGCGACGCCGCTTGGGGGGCCGGGCACCGTTGTGCGCCTGGGGCGTCACGTCGGTGATCGAACCGACCTCCAGGCCGGCGGCCTGCAGGGAACGGATGGCGGTCTCACGGCCCGAACCGGGGCCCTTGACGAACACGTCAACCTTCTTGACGCCGTGCTCTTGGGCGCGGCGGGCCGCCGCCTCGGCCGCCAACTGGGCGGCGAATGGCGTCGACTTGCGCGAACCCTTGAACCCCACCTGGCCGGAGCTGGCCCACGCCAGCACGGCGCCGGTCGGGTCCGTGATGGACACGATCGTGTTGTTGAAGGTGGACTTGATGTGAGCGTGACCGTGAGGAACGTTCTTCTTGTCCTTGCGGCGCACCTTCCGTGCGCCTTGGCGACCCTTGGTGGGCATGCCTGTTTTCCTTTCGCAGCTTCTAATGGACGCTAGTGCCGTGAGGCCTACTTCTTGCCGGCCTTCTTCTTGCCGGCCACGGTGCGCTTGCGTCCCTTGCGGGTGCGGGCGTTGGTCTTGGTACGTTGCCCGTGGACAGGCAGGCCCCGGCGGTGCCGGATGCCCTGGTAGGAGCCGATGTCAACCTTGCGCTTGATATCGGCCTGGATCTCGCGGCGAAGATCGCCTTCGACCCGGTAATTCGCTTCGATGTAGTCACGCAGGGCCACCAACTGGGCGTCCGTCAGGTCCTTGACGCGAATGTCAGGGCTGACGCCGGTGGCGGCGAGGGTTTCCTTGGCGCGGGTGCGCCCAATGCCGAAAATGTAGGTGAGGCCAATCTCCACGCGCTTTTCGCGTGGCAGATCAACACCAACAAGACGAGCCATATGGCTTTACTCCTGATTGCCAGGTGGAGGTCCTCCACACCGCCGCCCACGTGCCTTGGACGTGGCCCCGGCCTCCAACCGGGGGTGGCCGCCGATCAGGCGGTGGCGGTGTGCTGTGTAGTTGTCCCCTTTGGCGCCATGGGGCACCACCGGGTTTGCCGCCCCTTGGCGCCGCCCTCTTTGGGCGATGCCGCGTGCGGCTCGGCCAGGCTGTCAGCCCTGCCGCTGCTTGTGGCGCGGGTTCTCGCAGATCACCATGACCGTGCCGCGACGGCGGATGACCTTGCACTTCTCGCAAATCTTCTTGACGCTCGGCTTGACCTTCATGAGCTTTCCTCGATCACTTGTAGCGGTAGACGATGCGGCCGCGGTCCAGGTCATAGGGGCTTAGCTCCACCACCACACGGTCCTCTGGCAGGATCCTGATGTAGTGCTGGCGCATCTTGCCCGAGATGTGGGCCAACACCCGGTGTCCGTTGGAAAGCTCCACCCGGAACATGGCGTTGGGCAGGGCTTCCACCACTGTCCCCTCGATCTCGATGACGCCGTCCTTCTTGGCCATATCCCTCCGCTGATAGTTGATAGGTGTTCCACGTGGGCCGCTCGGGGCCGGCCGAAGCCGGTTCCGGGGCACCATGAAGCCCATGGGCGCACACGTCCAAAGGGGTAGCTTACACCAGGCGGCCAGGCCGGGTCACATGGCCGGTAGGCTTGGAGTATGCGGAGAGTGCGGGTCGGCCTCCTGGCCGTGGGTCTGCTGGCTAGCCTGTTGGCGGGTTGCAGCGGTGGCACCACCACCGGCGACCCGGAACCGACGGCCGATGGCGACCGTACGGCATCGTCCACCGCCACCGCCCAGACGCCCACCGCCGATGGCGACCGGACGGCATCGGGCAGCACCAGCGAACCCGAAACCCCCGCAGCCCCGGACCTGGGCGCCTACCCCAACCCCGAGGAGGCCATCTGCCTGCCGGACGGGAGCAGGCCCGTTGAAGACTGGCGGGGCCCCGTCTACGCCTGCGCCGCCACGGCCTACCAGGCGGGCCGGACCGTCAGCGTGGCCTATCTCACCACCACACCACTGACGAATGAACCAGCCAATACCTGGTTCAACATGCTCACCTCCAAGCCTCTGGACGCCGAACAACTCAAGTACTTCGGCCTGGCCGAGGGCGATGACTCGATCGACCCGGCAAAGGGGCCGGTGTGCCTCTACGACGGCAACGTCTACTGCGTTGGCCCCGACTACCCAAACGGCTTTGGCTACTACATGGTCTATGACGCCCAAGACATGATCCTGGGCAAGGGCGACCTGTACTACGACGCCCCTGGCTTACCCGACCAAGTGGCGGTCAGCGAGATCGAGGACCTGCTGCAGGGGTACACCGTGTACACCCTGTACAGCTCGGCGTTAGAGACCGAAGGCCACCCGTTCGCGGGCTGACCAGCCGCTACCAAGAGCTACCAGATCGGCTCGTCCCAATCGTCCTGGTCGGGGCGGTCTTCGTCCAGGGTCTGGTTGTCCTGGCGCTCCACCTGGCCCTTGTCGGTTTGTTCGCGCAACTGCTCCAGGGCTTGGTCCAGTTCTTCGTCGCCGGTTGAACCGTAGCCGTTACCGTCGCCTTCGTCCTCGTTCTCGCCCTCGCCTTCACCCTCGCCCTCGCCTTCGCCCTCGCCTTCGCCCTCGCCCTCGCCTTCGCCCTCGCCCTCACCTTCGCCTTCGCCCTGCTGTTCTTGCTGTTGTTGCTCTTGCTGGGTTTGGTCCAGTTTTTCCTGCAGCCGCTTGATGGCCTCTTCGGCGGTGTCCCTGGTCTCCTCCGGGTCCACGGTCTTGTCGGCACAGCCTTCGCTGACCAGCAGGTCAAGGGCCTCTTGGAAGCGCTCGATGGCGTACGTGTACAGGGCATCGGTGCGGGCCTTGTCGCCCTGCAGTTCGATGGCGTATGACAGGTTGACGCGGACCAGGCACTGGGCGTCCTGGTCGTCCGTGTCGACCCGGGTCAGGGCGTCCTTCAGGACCAGTTCGGCGTCCCCCGGGTGGCCCGCCCCCAGCATGGCGGTGCCGTTGCCGAAGGCCGGCTTGTAGCGTTCGAACGGCACCACCCGGTCGGCCAACAAGAAGCGGCTGCGGGCGGCCTCGAACTGGCCCGCCTCGTACTTGCCCACGCCCAGGGCACCCACGGCGTAGGCCTCAATCAGCAGGCCGGCCAGGATCACCAGCACGCCACACGTCACCCAGGACGCCACCCGGTGCCAGCGCTTGCGGCCGGTGACACGACGACGCTTCATGGCCTGCCCCCTTCCGTACGCGGCACCCGGCTCCGGGCCTCTCGGCTGGAGGCGTAGGTGGCACGGAGCGCTGCGAGCGCCCCGGCCCGGACTGCCACCTCCCAGGCCACCAGCACGAGTAGGGCCAGGGCAAGAATCCAGCCCAGCGACCGGATGGCGCCTTCGGTCGTGTCATCCACCACATGGGTAGGCAACTCGCCCTGCCAGAAGGCGTCATCGACGTCACTGCCCGCCGTGCGGTGGGCGTAGCCCACACCAAGATCCGAGGCGATGGTCTCCAAGGCCGCCTCGTCGATCTTGGACAGGGCCGGCTGCGACTTGTCCTGCGGGTCAGGGATGTAATCGTCATCGTCGCCGGTCAGCGACCGTTCCTTCATCGGCCCGCCGGCCGCCGTGCCGTAGCCCCAGACGGCGCCACCATCCACCAGGTCGGCCACCTGGTCGAACGACTTCGGTTCGGCCGACCGGGTCTGCTCGCCATCGCCCAGGTAGTAGACCAGGCGGGCCCGCTCGGGGTGGGACTCCTCGGCCCGTTCCAGGGTCTCCTCCAGCAGGTCCAGGGCGGAGTCGATCGAACTGCCGGCCGCATAGTCGGTCAAGACCGGCGTCAAGGTGCGGGCCGCCGCTGCCACGGCGCCGGCGTCGGACGTTGGCGGCACCCGTAGCTGCGCCACCGCCTCGAAGGTGATCAGGCAGAACCGCGAACCGGCGTAATGGCTGGTCAAAGCCGAAATATCGGCCTTCACGCCATCCATCCGCGGCTGGCCGTCGCCCCAGTCCTCGGCCACCATCGACGGCGAGATGTCCACCACCACAAAGATGTCCGCTTCCATCTCTTCGCGCTGCGCCGTGCCGCCCGGCAGGCCAATCTGCAACACCATCAGGGTGCCCAGCGCCACCATGGCGCCGTGGCGCCCGGCGGTCAACAGCTGCTGGCCGAGGCGACCACGGGCACGCCAGGCCGTCAGGCCGATCAACGCCAACAGCGCCCCGGCGGCGGTGAACACCCAGCCGGCAGGCACAAACGGTTGCCAAGTCACAGTGACCGCCGCCTTCCCCGCCCCGCCAGCACCGTCGCCGCCTGCACCAGCACCAGGCCGGCCAGGCCCACGGCCATGACGGCCACGCCCCGGCCGGACCGGTCATACACCACCAGGTAAGGATCGGATTCGATCAGTGCGGCCTCTTCCTTCAAGATGGCGTTGGCGATCTTGCGCACCGTGCCGCCGTCGTCCATGGTGTAGTACTCGCCGCCGGTCAGTTCGCAGGCTTCCCGCATCTGTTCGGCCTCGACCGTGTCTCCGCCGTAGCCGTAGTACGAAGCCCACCCCGGGTCGATGCCGTACACCCGGATATTGGACATCTTGGCCAGGGTGGCGGCCTGCTCCAAGGTCAGATAGGGCGCGCCGGACAGGTAGTTGTCGGTGGCCAGCACCACCGCCCGGGCCCGCTCCTGGTCGGTGTGGTCGAACAGGTCTAGGCACATGGCCAGGCCGTCGCCGATCAGGGAGGAACCGTACTCGTAGCCCAACATGGTGCCCGAATAGTCGAAGCCGCTCTCCCAGTCCCAGCTTTCCAACTGCTCGGCGTACAGGCCCAACTGGTCGGCCAAGAACTCGTAGTCATCTGTCAACGGGAACAAGGTGACCGAACTGGAGTCGAACACCGACAGGCCCACCCGTTCGCCGTCGAACTCCTTAACCAGGTCTTCGAAGACGGACATCAAGTCGGCATCGACCTCGATCATGGAGCCGGACACGTCCAGGCACAGCACCACGTCACGGCTGGCCAGCTCCGTGGTGAGCGTCTCGGATTCGGCCGGCCGCACCGCCACCATGGTGGCCCCCACCGCCATCACCAGCACCGTCAGGCCGGTCAGGCCCTGAACCACGGCGTGGCGCCGCACCACCCGGCCAAACGACGCCAGGGCCAGGAAGCGGCTGGTGTTGGCCAACGGCGTGCCGCCCTGAGGCCGGCGGCGCCGGGCCACCAGCAGGCCCACCACCAGGCCCGCCAACACCAGCCCAATCGCCACCGGAATGGCCCACCACGACATCATGGTCATGACCACACCACCTGCCGCGCCCGGTGGGCCGCCGCCGCCACTTCACCCTCGCCATCGGCCGCAAACTCGCCCGGATACAGGGCCTCGATCAAGGCCGTCACCCGGCCGATCGGCACCGCGCTGACCTTCTTCAAGCCGGCCAACGTCAACGAGTGGGCGGGCAGGCCGAAGCGGGATGAGGCGAATTCCCGCACCACCTGTGAGATCTGCTGCAAGGCGGACCGGGTGTTGAGCTTGCCTTCGGCGTGCTGGCGCTCGATCTGGTCGATGCGCTGCAAGGCCCACACCGCCACATCACCGGTCGAAGGCGGCCGCGGCACCGGCACCGTGACGGGCCGCCGGGCCCGCGCCAGGCGGATCCGCCGCACCAGCCACGGCAGCAGCACCACCAGCACGGCCGCGATGGCCAAGAACGCGGCCAACCACAACCACCAGGTGGAGTAGCGCACCGGCGGCAAAATCCAGTCGGGGTTGACCGGCCAGGACGGCCCGGCCGGCGCCGGTGTAGGGGTGGGCGATGGCGTGGGGCTCATGGCGTGGCCCACCTCGCCTCAGCGGCCCGCATGTTGGTGCCTTTCCAACAGGCTGATCAGGCTGTGCACCATGGTCTGTTCCGACTCGATGCGGCCTTCGGCAATACCTTCGGAGCCCAGCGCCCGGGTCAGGGCGGCCCGCCGGCGGGCCAACATGGCGGCCTGTTCGGCTTTGACTTCGGGGTGCAGCCGCACGGCATCGGGAATGGCCACGCCGGTCTCGATGTCTTGCGGCGCCTCGGCCGTCAGCGCCGAAGGGTCCATGTCCGCCACCGACACCATCAGCACCTCGTGCTGGGCGTGCAGGCGCTTCAAGGCGGCCAGGCCGGTCTCCTCCAGGGCGGCATCATCGCTGATCAACACCACAATGCCGCGCTTCGTAACGGCCCTGGAGGCGTAGCCCAGCAGGCCGTTCAGATCGGCCGGAGCGGCTTCGGGCGTGGCCGCCTTGGCAATGGTGGACAGGATCATTTCGACATGCCCGCGGGCGCCCTTGGGCGGCAGGATGTGGTAACCCGACTCATCCCCCCACGCCATCGCCATCAGGTCCCGGTGGCGCAGCACCAGGTAGCCGAACACCCCGGCCGCCATCAACGCCAGGCCGGCCTTGCTGGAACCGTCCGGAGCCGTGGCCGCCATCGACCGGCCGGTGTTGACCAGCAGGGTGACGTTGTTCTTGCGTTCGGCGATGTAGCGCCGCACCAGCACCTTGCCGCTGCGGGCGGTGGCCTTCCAGTCGATGTCGCTGACATCATCCCCGGGGGTGTATTCCCGCAGGTCTTCGAACTCCATGGAGCGGCCCTTGAAGATGGACGCATAGTTGCCGTCCAGCACCGTGCGCACCCGGCGGTGGGCGTACAGGGTGATCTTGGCGTGGACCTGGTCCAGGTGGCTGGCTGACATGGGATGCCCTCGGCGAGGTAACCCTTACGGGGTCCGGGTGGCGCTGAAGACGGCGTCGATCACGGCCTCGGGCTTGATGTTGTCCGCCACCGCCTCGTACGTCAGGATCAACCGGTGGCGCAACACGGTGTGCGCCAGGAAGGCCACGTCATCGGGCACCACGTAACCCCGCCCCACCATCAAGGCGAGCGCCCTACCGGCGGTCAGGAAGGCCAGGGAGGCGCGGGGGCTGGCCCCATATTCGACGTAACGGCCCAGGCCGGGACCCAGAATCTGGGTGGTGTGGCGGGTGGCGTAGACGATCCGGGCAATGTAGTCCTTGACCGCCCGGTCCACGTAGACCCGCCTGGCGTAGCCCTGCAGTTCGATGATGTGGCCGGGGTTGACGCCCGTGTTGAGGTCATCCGGGTTGCCGTAGTCGCCGCCCTCCACCTGGTCCATGATCTGGATCTCTTGGGCCAGGTCCGGGTAGGTCAGGACTTCCTTCAGCAGGAACCGGTCCAACTGGGCTTCCGGCAGCTCGTAGGTGCCTTCCTGTTCGATCGGGTTCTGGGTGGCCAGCACAATGAACGGATCGGGCAGCTTGTGGATCTCACCGGCAATGGTGACCTGGCGTTCCTGCATCGCCTCCAGCATGGCGGACTGGGTCTTGGCGTTGGCCCGGTTGATCTCATCCATCAGCACGAAGTTGGCGTCGATGGGCCCGATCTCGGTGCGGAAGGTGGCCTTGGCGGCGTCATACACCTGGGTGCCAACGATGTCGCTGGGCAGCAGGTCAGGGGTGCATTGGATGCGGTGGAAGCTGCCGTTGACGGCCCCGGCCAGGGTGCGGGCGGCAGTGGTCTTAGCCAGGCCGGGCACGGATTCGATCAGGACGTGCCCGCCGGCCATCAGGCCGATCAGCAGTGACCATCTCAATCCGTCCTGCCCCACCACGCGGGCGGCGTAGGCCTGGGACAACCGGTCGGTAATCGCGCGTGCCCGCTCTAGTTCGGCGGGGCTTAGTTCCGTGTTCATCGGGACTCACGCTACCCGGCCTGGCTGGTGGCCGCCATGGGGTGAAGTCCCCATGGCCAGGCGGTCTGGTCAGGGGGTTCCCGATGGCGCCCGGTCACCCGGGGGGAAAGGGGGCGCCATCGGGCACTGCAGCCGGTTGGGGGCGGGCAGGCTACAGGTCACGCAGGTGGGCGTCCGGGTTGGTTGCCAGTTCGGCCCGGATGGCCGTGTTGTCGACGTTCGTCTTGACGTTGATCTCGGTGCCGAGCTGCCGCGGGCAATGGGTGAAGGCGTAGGTGCCACCCGGGTAGTAGCCGATGTGGTAGGCCGGCGGTGCGCCCAGTTCGGCCAGGGCGTCTTGCGCCTGGCGGCGATCCGGCACGATGAATGAGAGGTGCTTGACGCCGTAGCCGCCGCGGCCGGTGTCCTCCCAGGACTGGTCCGGTTCCACGATCTCCAGCAGGGCGTTCTCCAGTTGGATGACGGCCAGGCGGCAGGTGTTGGGCGGATCGGCCTTGCCGTAGCTGTAGGAGTAGACGGTCTCGGGGCCGGGCACGGTGATGATCTCTGGCACCGGCACGCCCAGCAGGGTGGCCCAGTTCTGAACCACTTCGTCGATGTTGGGTACGTTGATGCAGATGTGGCAGAGCTTGGTGGTGCCAAGGGTTGTCATTGGGGTTCCTTTCGGTGGGCGTGGACCCGGTGTGGCCAGCCTTGGCCACCGGGTGGTGATAACGTTAACGCAACTTGCCCACCACAACTAGTGGCTCAAGTGTTTAGCCTGGTCAAGGCCGGTTTCTGGCCGGTCGCTACATGAAGGAAGCCCCCATGAGCCAATCCGTTCTGTTCCTCGGTGGTACCGGCATCATTAGCTGGTCCTGTGTCCGCCAAGCCATTGCCCAGGGTTGGGACGTGACGGTGTTGAACCGCGGGCAGTCTGCGCTGCGCCCGGTGCCGCCCGAAGCCCACCTGATCCAGGTCGATGTGCGTGACGCGGTGGCGGCCGGCGCCGCCCTGGAAGGCAAGCGCTTCGACGTGGTGGCGGATTTCCTCAGCTTCACGGTGGAGCATGTGGCCAACTCGATTGGCCTGGTCAAGGGCAAGACCGGTCAGTACGTCATGATCAGCACCGCCGCCGCCTACAAGCGTGGCGCCCGGCTGCCCATCACCGAGTCCACTCCCCTGGTCAACCCCTGGTGGCAGTACTCGCGGGACAAGATCGCCTGCGAGGAGTACGTCATGAACCTGCACCGCACCGAGGGTTTCCCCATCACCATCGTGCGGCCCTCCCACACGTACGATGCCGGGCTGTTGCCCAACCTGGGCGGCTGGACCGACATCGCCCGCCTGCGGGCCGGCAAGCCGGTGGTGGTGCAGGGTGACGGCACCTCGCTGTGGACGCTGACCCACGCCTCCGACTTTGCCTATTGCTTCGTGTCGCTGTTCGGCAACCCCCAGGCGATTGGCGAGCCTTTCCACATCACCGGGGATGAGGTGCTGACCTGGAACGAGATCTACACTGAGTTGGCCCACGCGGCCGGTGTGAGCGATCCCGTTTTCGCCCACGTCACGTCCGAGGGCATTGCGGACGAGATCCCAGACCTGGGTCCCTGGCTGTTGGGTGACCGCACCTATTGCGGCGTCTTCGACTGCTCCAAGGTGCGCCAGTATGCCACCGGCTTTGCCCAGAAGGTGCCGTTCTGGCAGGGCGCCCGGCAGATCATCGACTGCTTCGACTCCCATCCGGAACTGCAAGTGGTGAACCCCGAATGGGACGCCGCCTTCGATCGCATGATCGCCAAGGTCGCCATCGACTGGAGCCCCCGGTAAGTCCTGCCCGCCCCGCCTGGGGGAACGCTCACCCACGGTCGGTGCTAACCTATAAGAAGCCGGCCAAGGGCTGGTGGCCGAGGGTCCCTGACACAAAGAAGTGAGTTGGAGGGCACGCTTCGAGCGGTGGCGGCGGCGCGGGCCGCGCGGCGCTATCCGTTGTGCCCACCTGGGAGGTGAGCATGGCTTCGACATCTGTTTCCGCCAAAGGCCGGCGCGGCAAGACACCGCCCGGCACAACCCGGGGCGCCGCCGAACAACACCGACGGCAACTCAAGCTGAGGCCGGCCGGCTTCGGCTGGATTCTGCCCGCCCTTGTCCTGTCGGTGGGCGTCATCTACTTCTGCATCGGCTACAACGGCTTCCTGTCAACCCAGCAGAACAAGGGCGGCATCGACGGCGGCACGTTCATTGGTTTGGACAACTACCGCAATGCCCTGAGCAACCCACTGTTCTGGGGCGCCCTGAAGCACACGTTGATCTTCTTCCTGGTGGTCAGCTTGGTGCAGATCGGCATGGGCATCATCTTTGCGGCCATGCTGCACTCCAAGATTCACCTGGCCGTGGTCTACAAGGTGATCATCTTCATGCCGTTCGTGATCGCTCCGGCCATCATGGCCCCGGTCCACCGCCAGGTCTTCGCCACCGAAGGCCCCCTCAACTGGATCTTGACCAACCTCAAGATCCAATGGCTGTGCGACCACATTGGCATCAACTGGGTCTTGGAACACCTGCACCTACCCACGGTGGCCGCACAGTCCTGGCTGGCCCAAACCTCCACTTCGCTGCTGGTGGTGATCGGAGTTCAGATCTGGAGCACCATCGGCTTCGCCTTCATCCTGTTCTACGCCTCGATGGGCCAAATCGAGCCCGAGATGATCGAGGCCGCCCGCATCGACGGGGCCACCAATCCACGCATCCTGATCTCCCTGGTGGTGCCCTCGGTGCGCGGCACGGTGCTGGCGCTGCTTATCCTGAACGCCATCACGGCCTTGAAGCTGTTCGACTACCCCTACCTGATGACCAGAGGCGGGCCGGTCTACACCTCTGACTTCCTGGGCACCTACATCCACCGCGAGGCGGTCACCCTGACCAACCTGGGCTACGCGGGCGCCCTATCCATCCTGCTGCTGATCCTGGCCATTGGGGCCTCGGTTGTCATGAGTCTGTGGTCAAGGAGGGGGGAGTAGTCATGTTCGATGTCCGTTCGAAGGTGTCACAGGCCATACTGCAACTGCTGCTCACCTTGATGGTGATCCCCTTCGTGGTGCCGCTATACACCATGATTGCCGGCTCCTTCAAAGGCCAAGGCTGGGGCAACTACAAGGCCGTCGTGTCGGTCAAGATGTTCCCCTATTTCTTCCGCAACTCGGCTTTCATCGCCATCTGCACCATCGCACTGGTGTATGCGACCACCATGATGGCCGCCTACGGCTTCTCGAAACTGCGCATCCCGAAGCGCGAGGTCTTCTTCTGGATGATGATGGCGTGCCTGACGCTGCCCGAAGTGGTGTTGTTGGCGCCGTTGTTCAAGATGGCGGCCGGGGCCGGCCTGTACAACACGTTCTGGGCCGTCATCATCCCCATCTCCGCCCTCCAGGTGCCATTCACCGTGCTGCTGACCCGCACCTATGTGGATGGCATCCCGGACGAACTGTTCGAGGCCGCCCGCATCGACGGGGCCGGCACCATCCGGATGTTCTGGAACGTGCTCATTCCGCTGACCAAGCCGATGGCTGTGGCCGTGGTGGTGCTGGTGCTGATCAACGCCTGGAACTCGTACCTGCTGCCGTTGATCTTCCTGATGGATCCCAGCTATCAGGTGGTGACCCTGCTGCCCCAGTACTTCCAGGGCCAATACAACGACGACCAAACCAAGGTCATGGCGGGCGCGGTGCTGACGGCGCTGCCCGAGATCATCGCCTACATCTCGCTCCAGCGGTTCTTCGAACGAGGCATGGCCGCCGGCGCGCTGAAGTAGCGGCCAGGCCGGTCGTCTTCTCGGCAGGATTGACACCGCCAGCGCTCCCAGAGAATAATAAGTTTCGCGGAGTGAACGTTTCCCCACAAGGGGGCGTAGCACGGCCCGGCTTGCTACATCGTCGTGGTGAGACAAGGGGGACAGCGGCTCCGGTCCACCTCCAAGTGGGCCAGTCGTAGATCAATTTGCCTCAACGTGCACCCAAGGTCACTTCGCCCCAACAGGAAGGAACAATCATGCGAACAAGGCGCCATTCCTGGATCGCCTCAGCGGCCTGTGCAGCGTTGCTCGTGGCCGGCCTGGCCGCTTGCGGCGACTCCGGCGACGGTTCCACCACGTCCAGCGGTGATGCTGCCACCAGCGGCGGCGACACCGGCACCGGCACCGACACCGACACCGACACCAGTGGTGACGTTGTGACCATCAACTGGTGGGGCTTTGCCCCCGACGTTTCGGTGGGCGAAAAGTATGTCGCAGCCTTCGAGGCCGCCAACCCCGGTATCAAGGTGGTTTACAAGAACTTCGAGAACACGGACTACGCCCCCGCACTGCGCCCGGCCCTGCAGTCCGACGAAGGCCCAGACATTTACGAGATCTCGGCCGGCGGCAACGTGGCCGGCATCCAGTTGTGGGCCGACTATGCGGAAGACCTGACCGCCACGGCCGAAGAGGCGTTGGGCGCGGACTGGAAGAGCAAGTTCGCCCCCGGCTACATCGACCAACTGACCTGGCCGGACACCGGCATCCTGACCGCCCTCCCGCTGGGTGGCGTGGGCGCCCAGATGTTCTGGTACAACAAGACCCTGCTTGATTCCCTTGGCCTGCAACCACCGGCCGATTACGACGAGTGGGTTGAACAGTGCAAGGTCATCACCGATGCCGGTTATACCTGCATGGCGATGGGCGCCGGCGGCGATATGACGTTCGGCACCGAGCTGCTGCGTACCACCACCTCCAGTGTCGACACCGAATACTGGATCAAGGCCCTGAAGGGCGAGGCCTCCTGGGAGGATCCGGTGTTCTACGAGGGCATTCAGATTCTGCGCAACATGATCAAGGATGGCATCATCCAAGCGGACGCCATCGGCGTGCAGCAGTATCCAGAAGCCAACAACACGTTCATGGCCGGCAAGGCCGCCTACGTGCAGATGGGCACCTGGTACACCCAGTACGCCGGGCGCGAGGCCCAGACCGTGGCCGCTCAGGCCGCCGGTGTCTCGACGCCAGACCCGTTCGTCATGATGCCCATGCTGACCCCCAACCTGGGCGGACAGACGCCAGGCATGGTGGCCGAGGTCGAATGGGGCTTCGCCGTCAACCCCAAGTCCAAGAACATGGAAGCGGCCAAGAAGTTCGCCACCTGGTTCACCACCACCCAAGAGGGCCAAGAGGTTATCCTGCATTACCTCGATATTGGCCTACCGGCCCTGGTCGGCATGGCTCCGAACTGGGCTGAGGTCGACCTGGTCGATCCCGACATCCAGATTCCGGCCTTCGAGGAAATGTATGCGGCGGCCGGTGCCACGGCCGAAACGCGCCAACTCCACCTGTCGCAAGAGACCTCGAATGCCCTGGTGATTGCCGTGCAAGAGGCTCTGGCCACCGATAAGTCGCCCGAGGACATTGCGGCCGGCGTCCAGGCCGCCGCGGTGGCCCGGCCGTAATAACCCAAGGCGCACCGGCCCGGCGGGCCTTTTGCGCCATTGCAAACGAGTTCCCTAGCATTGACACGCCGCCCGGCCGGGGTTGAAACTCCAACCTCAGCCCCGGCCCCGCGGCGGTTCTGTCCCGCATCCGGATCATGAGCCTAAGAAGAGCCAATTCTTTGTCCGAAAGGGCTCACGATCCCCGGGACCACCCGGACAACCCCGACGGGAGGCACTAAACCGTGAGTGTGGCAATGCAGCCGGACTTGTCGGTCGGAATAGATGTCGGTGCCACCAAGATTTCGCTGGGGGTAGTGGACCAGGCGGGTGCCATTGTCGCCACGGCCGCCATCGAGCCGTGGCAGTATCCGGCCCTAGAGGACAACCTGGCCCACCTGGCCAGCACCCTGGAAGAACTGTTGGCACCCTATGACCGTGGGCGGTTCCACGACATCGGCGTGGGGTTGCCGGGTACGGTCGATGACGCCCGCGGCCTGGTGGTTTACACCCCCAACCTACGGTGGATCGACCTGCCGCTGGCCGGCCTGCTGCGGGACCGGACGGGCCTGGGGGTGCACCTGGTCCAAGACACGGCGGCAGCCGCTTGGGGCGAGTTCCTGTTCGGCGCCGGCCGGGGCCTGACCAACGTGGTCTGCGCCACGCTTGGCTCCGGGCTGGCCTGCGGCGTCATCATCAACGGGCAGCTTTACGGCGGTGCCAACCACACCGCCGGGGAGATCGGCCACCTGCGCATTGCGGACCCGGCCCTGATCTGTGGTTGCGGCGCCAACGGCTGCCTGGAGGCCGGCGGTTCGGGCCTGGGGCTGGTCAAGATTGTGCGGCGCGACATCGGCCGCGGGGCGGTGACACCGCTGGCTGCCCTGGCACCAGAGGCGCTGAACGCCCACGCCATCTTCGAGGCCGCCCACCTCGGTGACCCGGTGGCCCTGGCAGCCATCAACGAGATGATCGGCTACCTGGCCGTGGGCCTGTCCGCCATCGCCGTGTCGTTGACACCGGACGCCCTGATCCTGTCCGGCGGCCTGTCGCGCGAGCACGACCTGCTGCTGGAACCCCTGATCCAGCAAATCCGCGCCGTCTCCTACCGGACGGTGACGGAGAACGTCCGCATTGTGCCGGCCGCGCTGGGGCCGGACGCCCCGCTGATCGGCGCCGCCATGTTGCATCGGGCGCCCGAATACAGCGGCCAAAGCCGATAGGCTTCCCCCGTGCGTCCCACCATCAAGGACATCGCGCGCGAGATCGGGGTCAGCCCCAATACGGTCTCCAAGGCCCTCAATGGCAAGGGCCGGGTCAGCGCCGCCACCAGGCAGTTGGTGATCGACACCGCCCAGCGGCTGGGTTACCACCCCAACCGCTCGGCCCGGGCGTTGGCCCGGCGCGAACTGCGCCTGGCGGCGGTCTACCCGCTGGAGCCGGCCGAGTTCTACTCCCACATTGCCCGCGGCATTGCCGACCAGGCGGCGGAGATGGCGGACCGCCGGTGTACCGTCACCGCCCACCCCTACCCGTCCATCGAGACGCCGCGCGCCTTGCGGCAGGTCTTGGGCACCGTACTGGAGGAGCGGCCGGACGGGCTGGTGCTGACCTGCTCGCACCGGTTCGAGGAGTATGCCGACGTGCTGGCCGGTTTTGCCGAGGCCGGCATCCCGGTGTTCTACGCCACCATTTTCGGCGACATGGTGCCCGGCGTCATCGGCGGCGTGCGGACCAACACCCAGGCCGCCGGGCGCATCGCGGCCGAGTTCCTTGGCCTGGTGATGCCGGCCCATTCCGCACCACGCCGGGTGGCCCTGATGGTGGGGGCCAAACACCTGCTGGTGTACCAGGAGTGTGTGGACGGCTTCGCTGCCCAGGCGGCGGCCGCACAAATCGAGGTGGCCGGGGTGTGGGAGACGTTCGGCCGGGCCGACCTGGCCTATGAGGCGGCCGCGGAGGCGTTTGCCGATGGCGCCCGGCTGGACGGCATCTACGTTGCCTCCCACAACTCGGTGGGCCTGTGCGACTACCTGGAGGACCACGCCCTGGCCGGCCAGGTGGCCGTCATCGGCCACGACCTCTACCCCGGCTTGAACACCAAACTGCAGGCCGGTACCTTGACTGCCACCCTGTTCCAGTCCCAGTACGAACAGGGCCGGGATGCGTTACGCCTGCTGGCGGAAACGGTCGATTCCGGCGAACCGTTGGCCCAGGCGGTCCAACTGGTGGAACCCCGCCTGGTGCTGCCCTCAATGGCGGCGGCCTTCCCCGAATACCTGTAACGCCTGATACGCCGCCCGGCTCCCCGCGGCAGCAGGCGGCTACTGGCTACCGAGCCACAGTTCGAGGAGGTAGTCGACGTAGGACTTGGCCTGTCCGGTCTGATACATGTCCACCAGGGCTTCTTCGTAGGCTTCCTGGTCGCTGGCCGGCACCAGGATCGCGTCGAAGCCGGCCGACATCAGCATGGTGTTCATCGCGTAGCGTCCCACCCGCTTGTTACCGTCCAGGAAGAACTGGTGATAGGTGGTGAACGCCGCCAGGGCAACGGCACGTTCCACCGCGTGGCTGACCAACCCGATCCGGTCCAGGCCGTCAACCAGAATGGCCTCCATCCGAGCGTTGGGGGCCGAGTGATACCAGCCGCCCGGCCCCAACGCCACCAACGGGCCGTCCTCGCCTGGTGGCCCGTCGCCGCGGAACCGGCCCTGGCGGACCGGATCATGTCGCATCAACGCCGAGTGCAGCACCACCAGATCCTGCTTGGTTGGCTGGAATGGCCCCCTGGCTGCGATCTGGGTGGCCAGTTCGGCCGCCGCGTTGAAATCCAACACCTGTTGGGCCGTCTCCACGGTCTTGCCTCGCACGGGACGGCCCTCCAACAGCGTCACCACTTCCGGCAGCGTCACGTTGGTGCCTTCCAGGCGGGCATCGAAATACACCAGATCGGACCGGCGGTGTCTGAACCGGACAATGGCGCGGTCAACGCCTCGCGGTTCGGCCCGGCGCACCTGAGCCACCAGGCTGGGATCACCGGCCAGGTCCAGGTCCGTGAAGACGGGCCCTGCGTGGCTGGACCTGAGATACGAATCCGGTGGCGCGAACAGTTGGCGCCTGAGGACCTCATCCAAACCGGCGCGGTCGATCTCACCCGACTGGTCCGGCGTGCCCGGCCGCGCTGGACCGGCCGCGCCTTTCGGCACACCTCGGCTGCGGTACTGGTTCGAGCCCCGGCCACCCCGCGGCGCCGCCCCGGTCACCGCGGCCACCTGGTGGCGCGGGCCGGCAGGCCGGCCGTCAGGTTGGCCAGGTACCGGTCGGCCTGCCCGGTCCACTTGAGCGCCGCCAAGGCGTCATCGTGAGCCTCGAAGCTGGCACCTGGGCCGGCTGCCGGGCACAGCCACGGATAGCCGTGCCACAACAACCTGACGTTGGCGGCGAACAGGGTCTCTGTTTCGGGAGCGCCGACCATCAGGGCCCGCACCAGCCACAACAGGGTGGACTGCAACGGGTCGCCGCTGGAGTCAAGGGCGTGGATACCGCCTAGGGTGGCCACCGCCAGCGGCACATCCCGGGTAGCGGTTGCGGCCGCCCGGACGGCCTTGCGATAGAGGCTGATCAGTTGGCCGCAGCGTTGCACCGCCAAGGCCGGCCCGTCCGTGGTCACTCCCCCGCACATCACCCTGACTTTGGTGTACGGCAGGTCCAGGCGTTCGCTGCCCAGCGTTGCAGCCACCACCTCAGGTTCGATGACGTACTGGGCCTCAATGATCACATCCTCGCGGCCGCGTGGGATCACTTGCAGGGCCTCCCCCACTGCGCCCAAGTCGAAGGCTGCCACTATGTCGGCCGGATCGGGGGCGTAGCCCGCTACCATGACCGCTCCGGCCGCTTCAACAACTCGCGCTGCCGTCGCCAAGGCGAGCTGGGGGGCCTGCCCGTTCTCCAGCTTGACTACAGTCAACCGGGCGACGTTGGCCGCCTGGGCCACATCCACCTGGGTGACCCCAGAACTGGCCCTGTGGGCCCGTACCAGGGTGGCGACGTCATCGGGCCCTTCTACCTGGCCGGCCAACATCAGTTGCTTCATGTCTACTATCATATACTCTAAGCTAACTGGCCCTGGCGGCTCGCCTTTGGGCCTCAGAAGGGGCATCTCATGGAGGAGACAGCCTGTGGCCGGCTGGTTTACCTGGGCGGGGCAGTGGGAGTAGATTTCTAGGGACGGCGGGGGAACGTTTACGCAACCGTCCGTGGCCGGTGCCCCAATGCCGGGGCCGAACCGCCGTTACCGCACTACCACCTGCACAGACGCTCCAAGAAGGACCCAGCCCATGGCGCCGACAGACCACCCCTACACCTTCTTGATGATCGGCGTCGGCTGGCGCTCCCCCTACTACCTGAACCTGCCGCCCAAATTCCCGGACCGCCTGCGCTGCAGCGGCATCGTGGTCCGCACCCCACAGCGGGCCGAGGAGGCCGCCGCCAAATGGCACCTGCCCACCTACCTGTCGGTCGATGACGCCCTGGCGGCCGAGCGGCCGGACTTCGTGGTGGTGGCCGTCACCTGGCCCCAAACCCCGATCATGATCCGGTACATCACCGCCCTGGGCGTGCCCGTCCTGACCGAAACCCCGCCCGCCCCCACGGTGCCGGAACTGCATGAACTGTGGGCCGACGTGGGCCACCTAGACCTGGTCCAGGTGGCCGAGCAGTACCACCTGTACCCGTTCCACCAGGCCCGCCGGGCCATCATCGACTCCGGCCGGGTGGGGCAAGTGCGCGAGGCCCGGCTGTCCTCCAGCCACCAGTACCACATGACCTCGCTGCTGCGCTGGTACCTGGGCGTGGGCTTCGAAGCCGCTACCGTCACCGGCCTGGAGTGGACCAACCCGCTGATCGACACCATCGCCGCCTCGGGCTACCGCGACGACCCAACCGAGCAGCCCATCCGCACCAACCTGGGGCACTTCCAGTTTGCCTCCGGAAAAGTGGGCCAATACGACTTCACCGACGGCCAGTGGTGGAACAACCTGCGGCCGGACCTGAACCTGCTGCGCGGCTCCAAGGGCGAGATCCGCGACACCACCGTCACCGCCTTCCACGACGTCCGCACCACCACCACCGGACAGCTTGAGCGCTGGCAGACCGGCCTTGAGATGCAACTGGAAGGCTTCGACCTGAGCCACGTTTCCTACGGTGACCAGGTGGTTTACCGTAACCCGTGGTTTGGCGGGCGGCTGTCCGATGACGAGATCGCGGTAGCAGAGATCGTCGCCACCACCGGCGCCTGGGCCCGCGCCGGGGCCGGCCCCAACGGGCCGTACCCGCTGGCCGACGGCTGCCAAGACCACGCCCTGGCCCTAGCCATCGATGATTCGATCGCGGCCGGCCACCCCGTGGTACTCGAAGAACAACCGTGGGCCGGCCAGGTGTCCTGCCTAGCCCGGCCCTGAACCGCCACCAAGAAAGGAGACCGGCCATGACCAGCCCGGTACACGACATCGACTACCAGTTCGGCCCCTGGCGGGACCTGACCAACGGCCGCGACCTGACCGGTTGGCACGCCGTGCCGCGCATCCCGGTGCCGCAACACCCGGGCTTCCCGGACTGGCCGGAAGAGCCGATCGACCCGGCCGAAGTGGCCAGGGCCAAGACCCACACGGGCCGCTGGGAGGTGGTCGATGGCGCCATCGTCGGTGGGCAGGAACCGGCCGGTTCCGGCCTGGGGGCCTACCTGCTGAGCGATGAACTGTTCGGCGACCTGGAACTGACCTACGAAATGAAACCGGACTGGCCGGCCGACACGGGCGTGCTGCTGCGGGCCACCGACCTGGGGTCGCAGGGCCTGCAGGTGCTGTGCGACCACCGCAAATCGGGCGGCATCGGCGGCTTCTACGGTAACGGGATAGGCGGCTTCCACGCCCTGGCCTTCAATGTTGACGCCGTCTTCGATGCCGCCGGCACGCCGGTGGGGATCAAAGTGGAGACGCCGGAAGAAACCCGCGAACCGGTCACCGACGCGAAGAAGGCGTTGCTCAGCTACGCCGCCACGCCGGAACAATTCCTAGCCGCCTGGCGCTGGGGTGACTGGAACAAGTTCACCGTCCGCTGCGTGGGCCGCTACCCGGTCCTGACCAGCTGGATCAACGGCGTCAAGATGTACCAAATCGACACCGGCACCATGCAATGGGACGGTTACGACAAGGACGTGGTGGCCGGGCTGTTGGGCCCGGCTGGGCACATTGCCCTCGAAGTCCACGACAACGACCCGGGCCTGGGCGCCGGGCGCTGGGGCGTGGGGGCAGTGGTGCGCTGGCGCAACATCGCCGTCCGTGAGGTGCAAGCCTGAGGCGCCGGGCGCCATCGGGCACCGAGAACTTGACCGAACCAACCCGCTGAACCGAAAGGGCCTTTCCGATGATGGACTACTCGCAGGTGCGTGGCTTCAACTACCAGATGAGCCGCGGCACCACCAGCCTGGAGAACTGGCTGTACTTCGACCCCAACCTGTGGGAGGTCGAACTGCGCCGCGGCAAGGAGTACTTCCCGGCCTTCAGCATGGTGCGCTACTGGCTGAGCTGGGACGCCTACTTCCGCCGGCCCGAGGTGTTCAAGGCGCACTTCGAGAAGTCGCTGCAGATTGCCGACCATCTTGGCATCAAGGTGATGCCGTGCCTGTTCAACCGGTGGCATGACGCCAGCGGCTACGACTGCGGCGGGGTGTACACCGAAAACATCGCCCTACCTGAAGCCTGGGGCTATTACCGGCGCGAATACCGCGACTACGTGGCGGACCTGGCACGGGAGCACGCCGGCGATGACCGGATCGCGATCTGGGACATCTGCAACGAGCCGTACTCCTACAACGACCTGAACGAACGCACCCGGCCGCTGGTGGCGCCGGAAACCGAATGGTTGACGGAGATGTACGCCACCCTGAAGGAGTTCGACCCATCCACACCAGTGGGGGTGTCCATCCACCAGCACCATGAGCGCGAAGGCATGGAATGGGTCACGCCCATCAGCGACGTCATGCTGATCCACCCGTACTTCATCTGCGACCCGTCCAATATGTACGACGAGGCGCACCGGGCGGACTACCTGGCGCGGCTCGACCGGATGGTGGCATACGGCAAAGAAGTGGGCAAGCCAATGCTGGTGACCGAGACCTGCTGGGGCGCCCTACGGGACGAAGACCGGGTGGAGATTCTGCGCTTCACCCTGGGGGCCATCTCCGAACGGGGCCTGGGCTTCCTGGCCCACGCCCTGCACTATTCGCTGGTAGCGGACCTGCATGATCCGGCGGACGGTTTCGTTGGCCACAGCTATAACCTGGCTTTCACAACACCCGATGGCGCCCTGCGGCCCGGGCACGAGATCTTCAACAACTACTGATCGTTGGGAGGCCGGCGTGGCTGACTCGGTGGTGCGGATCGGCATTGTGGGGGCAGGCACCTGGGGTGAAACCCACGCCCGCATCTACCAGGCCCACCCGGCGGCGGACCCGGTGGCGGTGTGCGACCAAGACCCGGCCCGGGCGCGCCTGATGGCCGAGAAGCTCGGCATTGGCGCCTGGTACGGCTCCTATGAGGAGATGCTGGCGCGGGCCGGCTTGGACGCGGTGGCGATTGTGACGCCGGACTTTGCCCACGCCGACATCGCGGTGGCGGCGGCCCGGGCCGGCAAACACCTGCTGGTGGAAAAGCCGCTGGCCACGACGCGCGATGACGTGCGGCGGATTGTCGATGCCGTCACTGGGGCGGGGGTGCGGGCCATGGTTGACCTGCACAACCGTTTCTCGCCGCCGTTCAACGCGGCCCACCAGGCGATCGCCGATGGCGAGTTGGGCCAGGTGCAGAACCTCTACATGCGGTTGAACGACGCCAAGTGGGTGGCCACCGACATGCTGCCCTGGGCGGCCCAGAGTTCCATCCTGTGGTTCCTGGGTTCCCACTCGGTTGACACGCTGCGCTGGATGGCCGGGTCCGAGGTGACACGGGTCTATTCGGTCTCCCGGGCGGGGCTGCTGCGGTCCATGGGGGTGGACACGGTCGACACCTACCTGACCACGTTGGAGTTTGCCGACGGCACCATCGCCCAGATGGAGAACGGCTGGATCAACCCGAACGCCATGCCGTGTGTTAACGACATCAAATTCACGGCTTTGGGGTCGCTTGGGCAGATCAACATCGACGCCTCCAGCCACAACCTGATCCAGCAGTACACCGACACGGCCGTCACCGTGCCCGATGTGCTGGTCAAGGGCTTGGTGTTCGGCTATCCGGCCGGGTTCGCCTACCAGTCGATCAGGTCATTCGTGGACTGCCTGGCCAGCGGAGCTGACTTCAAGGTGTCGCTCAATGACGCCGCCCGGGTGTCGCTGATCGTGTTGGCCATCATGGAATCAGCCGCCCGCCGCGAGCCAGTCGAGGTCCGGTACTAGGGATTGGTTCGGGGTGCAAGCGCCCTGGCGACGGCCTGTTCCAGGTTGACCGGACCGTTAGCGATGGCGTCCGCCAAGCTGCCCCGGCCGTCCCAGATCGGCACTACGGCCTGGAACAGCTCCAGCAGTTTGGGAATCGCCGCCTCTTCGATGCGGCCGGCAAAGGCGATGGTGGGCAGGCCGGCCCGCTTGGCGGCGAGGGCCACGCCCCACGGGGTTTTGCCGGCGGCGGTCTGGCTGTCCAGCGAGCCCTCACCGGTCAACACCAGATCCGCACCCTGGAGCTTGGTGTCAAAGCCGACCGCGCGCAGCATCAGGTCAATGCCGGGCACCAGTTGGGCGCCCAGGAAAGCCACCAGGCCGGCGGCCAGGCCGCCGGCCGCTCCAGCCCCGGATTGGCTAGCGATGTCGCGCCCGGTCAACTTGGCCAGGTGGCCCGCGTAGACCGCCAGGGCGGCATCAAGTTCCAGCACGTCTTCCGGCGTGGCGCCCTTTTGCGGACCGAACACGGCCGAGGCGCCGCCCGGGCCCAGCAGCGGGTTGTCCACATCGCAGGCCACCTGCACCTCGACCTCGCGCCAACGCGGGTCGAGTTGGCCAGCGTCGAGGCTGGCCAGCCCGGCCAGGGCGGCGCCACCCGGCCCGAGTTCTTGGCCGGCCGCGTCCTTGAACTGCACACCTAGGGCTTGGGCCATGCCGGCGCCGCCATCGTTGGTGGCGGTACCGCCCAGGCCCAACACAATCCGATCCGCCCCGGCTGCGAGTGCCGCCCCTAAGAGCTGCCCCACGCCGAAGGTGGAGGCGCGCCTGACGTCACGGGCGCCATCGGGCACCAGGTACAAACCGGCCGCTTCAGCCGATTCGATGACGGCCAGGCGCTGCGATTCGACCCAGGTGAAACTGGCGGTGACGGGCTGGCCCAGCGGGCCTTGGACCTTAACCTCGCGGCGGATGCCGCCCAAGGCGGCAGCCAGGATGGCGGCCATGCCTTCGCCGCCGTCCGACATAGGCACGGGCACCGTCTGGGCCTGCGGAAACGCCAGCCTGACCCCCCGTGACATGGCGGCGGCAGCCAACGGGGCCGTCATCGAGCCCTTGAAGGAATCCGGGGCCACCACCACGCGCGGCCGGCCGGGCTGCCCGGCCCAATCCTCCGCTGGTGTATACACGCCGCCCACTCTAGCCGTTTCGGTCCCTGACCTCCCCCACAAACGTGTTACAGGGAACGTTACAGGGGACGGTTCCGTGTAACAGGGGACGGCTCCACGCAGCAGGTTACAGGGAACGGCTCCACGCAGCAGGTTACAGGGAACGTTACAGGGGACGGTTCCGTGTAACAGGGACGACAGCGTCGTCCATGTTACACGGAACCGTCCCCTGTAACCCGCTTAGTTGTCTCCCCCACTGCGCAATTCGGCTTCATCGTTGTGTGTGGATAAGACGGCGCGCGCGGGTCGATGTGATCGACGGGATGACCTTGAGGGGCGCCCGGGATGACCACAGGGAAGCCCGGAAGGAGTTGTCACCTGGGACCCATGCCAGGATGAATGGCCGACAGGTGGTGGGCCGCGATTTCGCCAGCCGTGGCCAGCCAGACACGGCCGCCTTGGAGGGACATGGCGCGTAAACAGTTTGTTACAACCGTGTATACATGCAGGTGACCAAGAA
>JAISSX010000021.1 GCA_031272885.1 Bifidobacteriaceae bacterium
ATCCCGAACCCGGTAGCTAAGCTCTACAGCGCCGATGGTACTGCCAGCGAGGGCTGGTGGGAGAGTAGGACACCGCCGGAACTTTACGTGGAGGGGGTTCCGCTGGGCCGTGAAGGCCCCGCGGAACCCCCTTTTTTGTTGTTGTCCAACCCTGCGTGAGGGGAAAGGGTCAGAAGGACTCGAGGGTCTCGATGTCGACCTTCAGGTCAGGGCTGGAACCAATGTAGGCATACTGGCCCGACCCGTCGCCGTAGCGGCCGCGCTGCAGCACGGGCCAGCCGTACTCGGCGGTGACGGCGGCCAGCTTGGCGTCCGTGTCCTTGACGCCGAAGGCCAGGTGGTGCACGCCTTCGCCGTGGCTGTCCAGGAAGTCCTGCCAGGCGCTGGGTTTGCCGTTGGGCTCGATCAGCTCAAGCTGCATGCCGGGCGCAATGTCGAAGAAGGCCATGGTGCAACTGGCCTCGGGATCCGGCTGGCCGTGCACGGTGGTCTGAGTCACCTCATAATCGCCGGCGTCCACCAGCGGCGGCTCGTCCACGCCTAGGAAGGCGGCCCACTTGGCTCGTGTGGCGCGGACGTCGCGCACCACCAGTGCCACCTGGGTGATGGTTCCGGTGCCAAGTACCTGCTTGTGTTCGGTCATGCCAATGCCTCGCTTCTTCGCTCTAGCGGCCCCAGGGGGCCAAGGTTTCGGTACACCGCAATTCTCCCGCAAGCCGGGCCAGTTGTAAACGTTTCCCGCGCGGCAAAACCCAAGCTCAGGCCCACAAGCCCGGGATCGCCTCGCCACAACCCGGGCACAACCCATCTGTACCCAAGGCCAACCGCGTCACCTGGAACCAATCCCGCTCCACCAGCCCCAGGCCACAGCCGGGACAGTAGGTAGTAGCAGACGAAGCATCAGCCACATTTCCCGTGTAGACATAGCGCAAGCCGTTCCCGATGGCGATCCGCCGCGCCCGCAGCAACGTCGCCAGCGGCGTGCGCGGCACATCCCGCAGCCGATGCGCCGGGTGGAAGGCGGTGAAGTGCAGCGGCACCGCCACACCCAGCTCGCCGGCCACCCAGCCGGTCAGGGCGTCCAACTCGGCATCGGAATCGTTCAACCCTGGTATCAACAGCGTGGTGATCTCCACCCACACCGGCGTCTCAAGCACCACGTAGCGCAGTGTGTCCAGCACCACCTCCAGCCGGGCGCCGGTCAAGCGCCGGTAGAAGCCGGGGTCAAATGACTTCAGGTCGATATTGGCCGCGTCCATCGCCCCGAACAGGTCCTCGCGGCCGGCGCCATCGACGTAGCCGGCCGTCACCGCCACGTTGAGCAGGCCAAGCGCCCGGCAGGCTTCGGCGGTGTCGATGGCGTATTCGGCGAAGATCACCGGGTCGTTGTAGGTGTAGGCCACGCCGCGGCAGCCGGCCCCGGCGGCGGCCGCCGCAATCTCGGCAGGCCCGGCAAAGGCCATCAGCCGGTCCATCTCGCGCGCGGCCGAAATGTCCCAGTTTTGGCAGAACCGGCAGGCCAGGTTGCAGCCGGCGGTGCCGAAGCTGAACACGGTGGCACCCGGCGTGACGTGGTACAGCGGCTTCTTCTCCATCGGGTCGACCGCGAAGCCGGAGGACCGCCCGTAGGTGGTCAGCTCCAGTGCGCCGCCCACGTTTTGGCGCACAAAACAGAAGCCGCGTTGCCCGGGCCGCGGGCGGCAGTGCCGCGGACACAGGTCGCACTGCACCTGCCCGATGTCGCCCCCCTCCAAGGCGTGCCAGTACCGTGCCCGCGTGCCCGGCTGGGTTCTACCGGCCGGGGCGTCCACACCTGGTCCTCCGGCCGGCGCGCCCACGCGGCGGCGCGGATCAGGCCGGCCTAGCCGACCCGAAGCTGCCGCCCCGCCAGGGGTCATGGCTCTTCGAAGGCGGTCACGGTGTAGCGGGATAGCCGCACGTCAGGGCCCCAATAGGCAGCGGGCAGCCCGGCCTTGCGTTTCAGGTGGGCCATGAACACCTCTGGTTCGGGTAGCTGCTCCCAAACCTGCGGCAGGAAGGTGGACCGGGCCCACCCGGCCTCGAAGATGACGCCGTCCACGCCGGGTCGCAGGGCCGCCAGGGCCTCGGCCTGGGAGCCGAAAACCATGGGCTGCGGCGCGCTCAGCACCGACACTTCGACGTGCAGCGGCTCGAACTCGGCCACGGACAGCTCCGGGAAGCGCGGGTCGCGAAAGGCGGCCGCCACGGCGTTGTCCGCCACGTCATCGGCCAAGGGGCGGTGCGCCACCAGCGAGCCAATACAGCCGCGCAACTGCCCGCCCAGGGTCAAAGTCACAAAGGCGGCTCCCGGCGCCTCCAACGCCGCCGCCACCTCGGCGGTGGGCGTCTCGCCCACCGCCACCGCAACCCCCAGCCGCTGCCCGATGGCGCGCCGCGCCAACCCCGTCAACACCGGCCCGATGCCGCTTGGCAGTTCCTCGCCCATCCGCCTCTCGCTCATCTGCTCAGTAGTACGGTTGCCACCACCCGGCGTAGCCCTAGCCTGGCTCGCCGGCCCAATTCTCGTCGAAGGCGATGGCACAGTAGCCCACCACCCGGCTCTTGTCCCCGGCGGTGTCACCGGAGTTCCCCGCCCCCAGTTGGCGCGGCACCAGCTTGCGCCTGGCGGCCGCCACCAACAGGCCGTTGGCCGGCGAGGCGCCACAGGCCTGGTCATGTCCCAGGGCCGGCCCCAGGGCCATGATTTGCTCCAGCGACGCCGCATCAACGGCCTGCGCTTGCTGGTACGGCAGGTAATGCGACAGGTCAGAGCTGACCACAATCAGCGTCTCGGCCCCGCCCCACACGGCGTCTAGCACGTCCGCCACTTCCTCCGGCAACGTCATGCCAACCGCCAGCGGTAGCACGTCGAAGTCACCCAGAACGGTCTGCAGGAACGGCAGGTGGACCTCCAATGAGTGCTCCTCTCGGTGCACCGCCGCACTCACCCCCACCTGCGGAAACGCCGCCAACTGGGCCGCGCCATCGGCCCACACCGGCACGTCACCGAGGGGAGTGGCCAAGGCGTCAGCGCCGGGCAAGGCGAGCCCGCGCACGGCCACCCGGTGTGTCGGGCCAAGCAACACGACGTGCCTGATGTCGTCCGCCTGCTGTGCGATTTCGCTGTAACCCAGGGCGGCGTACGGGCCGGAATAGATGTAGCCGGCGTGGGGGAGGATATACGCCTTGGGCGAGGAGACCTCATCCCGGGCCGGCCGGACGGCATCGGCGGCTGCCAGCAACTGCTGTAGTTGGGTAGCCAACTGCGCCGGGTCACCCGGGTAGAACAACCCCGCCACCGCCGGCGGCCGCACCACCAAAGCCGCCCCACTAGAACTCATCAGTGCACCACCACCTGCATGGCCTCGTGGCCGTGCAGCCGGCGAGCGGCCTCGGCGATCGACCCGCTCAATGACGGATAAACCGTGAACGCATCGACCAGTTGGTCCACCGTCAGCTTGTGGCGCACGGCCACGGACAGGGTGTGGATCAGTTCGGAGGCCAGGGGCGAGACGATCACCCCGCCAATGATGATGTTGGTGGTGGGCAGGCAGAAGATCTTGACGAAGCCGTCATGCAGTTCGCGCATCTTGGCCCGGGCGTTGGAGCGGAACGGCAGCATGACGGAGCGCGCCTTGATGCGGCCCTCGTCCAGGTCGGTCTGCTGCACGCCCACGGTGGCGATCTCGGGCGAGGTGAAGACGGCGGCGGAGACGGTGTTCAGCATCAGCGGCGTGACCGCGTCGCCCAGGGAGTGCCACATGGCGATGCGCCCCTGCATGGCGGCCACCGAGGCGGTGGCGAAACCCTTGGTGCAGTCACCGGCGGCGTAAATGCCGCGGGCGGTGGTGCGTGACACCTTGTCCACCAGGATGTGGCCGGTGTCGGTCAGGTCGACGCCCGCCTCCTCCAGTCCAATCCCGGTGGTGTTGGGGATGGAACCGACCGCCATCAGGCAGTGTGAGCCCACCACCTCGCGGCCGTCTTCCAGTTGCACGGCCACCTCGTCGCCGCGGCGCACGGCCCCGATGGCGCGGGCGTCGTTGTAGATGGTGATGCCGCGTTCCTCATACAGCCGCTGGATCACCGCGCCGGCGTCATCGTCCTGGCCGGGCAGCACCTGGTGGCGCGAGGAGATCAGCGACACCTTGACGCCTAGGGCCTGGTAGGCGCCGGCAAACTCGGCCCCGGTGACGCCGGAACCGACCACGATCAGGTGTTCGGGCAGGGTGGTCAGGTTGTAGATCTGGGCCCAGGTGCAGATGCGCTCGCCATCGGGTATCGCCGTGGGCAGTTCGCGCGGGTGGGCGCCGGTGGACACCAGGATGATGTCGGCCGGCAGGTGTTCCTCTTGGCCTTGGCCGGAGATGGCTACCACCTCGCTGGGGCCGGCCAGGCGTCCCCGGCCCTGGATCACCCGCACGCCATCGGCCTCCAGGCGGTTCTGGATGTCCTCTGACTGCTGCTTGGCCAACTGCCGGATGCGCCCGTGGACCTCGGCCATGTCGACCCGGATGGCGCCGGCGATGTCGCTTGACCCGTCCGCCAGGCGCAGGCCCAGCTTGCCGGCGTCGGCAATGCGGTTCATCACGTGGGCCACGGCGATCAACGTCTTCGACGGCACCACGTCCGTCAGCACGGCACTGCCGCCGATGCCGCGTTTTTCGATCAGGGTGACCTTGCCACCCAACTGTTGGCCCACCAGGGCGGCCTCGTAGCCGCCGGGCCCGCCGCCGATAATCACCACGTCAGTCACACATCCATTGTTCACCATCGGCCACCGCGGCCACCAGCCGCAACAGACCCTCCAACGGGGCGAAAGTCCGCCTCATAGACACATATTCAATTGGTAGGATCGATCGCGGTTGCTTGCGGGCTGGCGCAGGCGTGGCCGTGCCCCTCCCTCCCAGCATCGGAGAGTTCTAAATGGTCCTTCCCCAGAGGCTCCACCGGCCATGTCGCTGACCGATCAAGCCCCAGACGCGCCCCAGGCCAAGCCGCGGCGCCGCTTCGGCTTCTCCACCCAATCGACGCTGCTGTTCGTCATCCTGGCGATTTCACTGGTGGCTTCGGGCGTGGTGGGGGTGATCGGCTACCGCTCCGGGCGGGACGCCCTGCAGAGCGCGGCCCTGGACCAGCTCACCACCATCCGCGAGCTGCGCACGGCCGAACTGGAACGCTATTTCGCGTCGGTGGAGAACGACGTCTCGATCGATTCGGCCTCGTTGATGGTGGTCAGCGCCTCGCAGGACTTCAACGAGGCCTTCGAAGAGGCGGAGTCGCTGCGCCTCACGCCGGCCCAATACGACGAGCTGGCCGCCTATTACGCCGGCGACGTTGTGCCGGAACTGGAGTCCTTCACGCAGGAGGACTACGGCGACACGGCCCTGATCCCGCGTTCGTGGGCCGGGCGCTACCTGCAGTACTACTACACGGCCCAGTTCACCGACTGGAACGAGGCGCTGGCGGCCACCGATGCCGGTGACGGCTCGGCTTGGTCGGCCGCGCGGGCCAAGTACCATGACCACTTTGCGCGGCTGATCACCGCGGAGGGCTATGAGGATTTCCTGCTGCTGGACCTGAACGGCAACGTGGTCTATTCGGCCTATTCCGGCATCGACCTGGGTGCCAACCTGTTGCAGGCGCCCTATGGCACCACCAAAGTGGCCCAAGGCTACGAGGAGGTGCTGCAGACCGGTTCGCCCAACGCCGTGGTGATGACCGATGCCGAGTTCTACGTCGCCTCGATGGGCCGCGTGGTGATGTGGGTGCTGTCCCCGGTCGGTTCGACCGACGGTACCGTCACGGGCGTACTGGCGGCGGAGATCGCCATGTACGCTGTGGGTGACGTCATGACCGGCAACCAGACCTGGGCCGACCAAGGCCTGGGGGAGACCGGCGAGGTCTACCTGGTGGGCCCGGACCAGAAGATGCGCTCCATCTCCCGGCAATATGCCGAAGACCCGGCAGGCTACCTGGCCAAGGCGCAAAAGGCCGGCACCTCACCGGCCGACATCGCCGAGATCCAACGCACCGAATCGACGGTGCTGACCCAGTCGGTTCATACGACATCGGTCGATTACGCCTTGAAGGGTGACACGGGCACGGTCACCAACACCAAGGAGTACAACGGCGTCAGTTCGATCACCGCCTTCAAGCCGCTTGACGTGGGCAAACTGGACTGGGTGGTGGTGGCGCGGATCGACTCGTCGGAGGCTTTCGCCCCGGCCGCCGCGTTTGCCCGCACGCTGGTCATCTCGCTGCTGGTGATCGTGTTGGCGGTCTGCCTGTTGTCGTTGGCTTTCGCGCAAGTCTTCACCCGGCCGGTCCGCCGGTTGGCCGATGCCGTCCGGGCGGCCACCGAGGGCGACACCACCGCCCGGGTGCCCGTCATGTCGACCGGGGAGGTGCGCGACCTGGCGCGGGCCTTCAACGACATGTCGGACGCGCTGGCGGCCAAACAGGCCAAGATCGAGGAAGCCCAAGCAGAGAACTCCCGCCTGCTGCAGGCCGTCATGCCCGAATCGATCGCGCGGCGCTTCCAGCACGGCGAAGACGACTCCCTTGGTGACGAGTACCCGGACGTGGCCGTCATCTCGGTGGTCATCCTGAACCTGGCCTCCCTGTCCGAGGGCCGCACCAGCGCGGAAGAGACCCAGGCGCTGCGGCTGTTGACCCAAGGGTTCGACGATGCCGCCGGGCGGCTGGGGATCGAACGCATGCGGTCGCTGCGCGGTACCTACCTGGCGACATCGGGCATGGTGACACCGCGGGTGGACGCGGTGGACCGGGCCGGCAACTTCGCGGTCGAACTGGTGGCGGTGGTGGACCGGTTCAATGCCCGCCTGGACACCAAGGTGGTGCTGCGCATCGGCCTGGCCACCGGCACGGTGCGGGCCGGCCTGATCGACAAGCGCACCCTGTCCTATGACCTGTGGGGCGAGGCCGTGGAGGTGGCCCGCAAGGTGCGGGACTGCAGCCAAGAGCCTGGCATCTACTTCACCCGGGCCGTGTTTGAGCACATCGGCGACTACCACACCACCACCGAAATGGGCCCGGTCGAAACCCTGCACGGCACCAGAGACGTGTGGAAGATCGGCTAGGGACATGCCCAGCGTCTTCGAGGAGAACTGGCTGATCGGCGCCATCGCCTTCGCCGTTGGCTTGCCGGTCCTGTTCGTGGCCTTGACCGAACTGGGCGGCTGGCTGGCCCGCCGCCATTCGCCGGTGGCCAGGCCGGTGGTGCTGCTGCGCAACTGGGTGCTGCCGGTGGGGGCGCTGGCCGCCCTGCTGGCGTTCGCGCTGCAGCAGCCCACCCAGAACGTGTGGATGAAGGTCATCGTCACCGTGCTGGGTTTCCTGGCCATCCTGTTGGTGTTGAGCGCGTTGAATGTGGCGCTGTTCTCCACCGCCAAGGCCGGTAGCTGGCGCGGGCGTGTGCCGTCCATCTTCGTGGACCTGTTCCGGTTGCTGTTGATCGCGGTGGCCTTGGCGGTGCTGTTCTCGCTGGTCTGGAACGCCAACGTGACCGGCCTGTTCGCGGCTCTGGGCGTGACCTCGATTGTGATTGGCCTGGCCTTGCAGGGCGCGGTGGGCGGCGTAATCAGCGGCCTGCTGTTGCTGTTCGAACAGCCCTTCCAACTGGGGGACTGGCTGGATTCGGCCACCGCCAAGGGCAAGGTGATCGAGGTCAACTGGCGGGCCGTCCACCTGTTCACGGCCACCGGCACCCAGGTGGTGCCCAACTCGGTGCTGGCGGCCGGCTGGCTGACCAACATGAGCCGCACCCTGCCGGCCTACCGGGTGGCGGTGACGGTGTTCTTCGACATGGAGGATTCACCGGTCGAATGCAAGCGGGTGCTGTTGGAGACCGCGCAGCGCCTGCCGTGGCTGCACCCCGAAGGGGTGGTTGACCTGGAGTTCAAGGGTGGCGGCTGCTACGAGGTGGGCCTGCCGCTGGAATCGCTGCTGGTGGGGAAGAAGGCGCAGGACCAGTTCCAAACCTGGCTGTGGTACGCCACCCGGCGGGCCGGGCTTAGGTTGGACGCCATCCCGATTGACCGGCGGGCCGAGGCGAAGGTGTTGAACCGGGCGCTGAAGAAGATCGGCCCTGGTTTCAACCTGACCAAGGAGGGCCGCGACGCGCTGGCCAAGGAGTGCCGCATCGAGGTATACGGCCCGGACGAGGTGGTGCAGGACAAGGACGTGCTGCCGGAAGCCTTCCGGTTCGTCTTGGAGGGCGAACTGTCCGAGGGCGTCACGGCGCCCGATGGCGAGCGGCAGGAGTGGTTGCGGGTGCGCGAAGGCGAGTTCATTGGCATGGGGGCGTTCAGCCACGAGGTGTCGCTGGCCGAGACCCGCGCCGTTGGGGTGGCGTCGGTGCTGGTGATGCCGCTCAGCTCGATTGACCGGCTGTTGAAGGGGGATCCGGTGGTTTCGCGGACCCTGGGCGACACCATCGAACGCCGCCGCACGCAGTTGGCCGCCGCCGCCCACTAACCCGGGACGCCAACACGCCATCGGCTGTTCCCATTAGCAGGTAAAACCCCAGGTCAAGGGGGGGGGGCTTCCGTGCCTAGAAAAACTACCTAGAAACGCTGTTGGTAGGACTCAAGTCCTGTTACACTGCTCCTCGTAGGCGTCTATCGATTAGCGCTTACCAATTGACACAGTCCCGGTCGGGCCCTGCAGCGGTGCAGGTGCCGGGACAGCCTAGACGAATCGAGGAGGATTCATGAGGCGCACACGCAGTTTGGCGATGGTGGCCGGCGCCGGCTTGGTCGCCACTTTGGCGGTGGGGGGGGGCTTCCCCAGCGTTCCTGAGGCGGTAGCCGATCCTGGATGGACCTACGCGGAGGCCATCACCAATAGCTGGGACTTCGAGCCTTCGGCCGTGCCCAGCGCGTCAACCTACTTCGAGTGGGTCACCGACGCCGGCAAGGCCGGCTATTCAAGTGGCCAAACCTTCGAGGTGGTGGCGGACACGGTTGACAACGCCACCCACGGCAATGTGATGCACCTGTCGAAGGGCACGTACTGCTACTACGTGCGGAGCAAGGCTAAGTTCGGTGACTTCGTGGCCGAGTTTGACTACCGCGGTGTGGACACCCGGTTCTTGCTGCGCATGGCTGACACCCGTACGTCGAACGGTACGGCACCAGGCCAATATGCCCAGCCTTCGGAAACCGGCTACATCATCGAGATCACGGATACCACTGTCGCCATCAATGTTGACCGCGACACCAGCCTGAGCAGCTCTACCCCTGCGGCCACCATCCCCAGCCGCGGTACGGCTTGGCACCACTTCAAGGTTGTTTCGAGTGGTTCGCTGATCGAGGTCTACTACGACGGCGCCACCACACCGCTGGTGCAGAAGACGGACGCCGAGTCGCGGGCCGGCCGGGTCGCCTTCAGCAATTCGTCAACCGGCACCGAGGCCTGGTTTGACAACTTCCAGTTGACCGAGACGGCCGCACCCTATGTGGCCTATTCGAACGATTTCGAGTCGGCTGATGACGCCGAACTGATGCGGACCTCCAGCCCGGGCACCAGTTCCGCCAACTATATGGGCGCGAACACGAACAGTGGTTTCGAGACGGACACGGTGGACCCGGCCACGTATGGGACGGTCTACAAGATCAAGAACAACAACGACACTTCGAGCAGCTGGGAAGCGAACCAGCCCTACTATCGGCCCATCCCGTTGGACCTGACTGCTTACACGATCGCGTTTGATCTGCGCTACCAGGCTGGTGGTAACGGCCCGGGCGAGGCCACGGTCATGTTGTATGGGGTGGAGACCAACCCTGACGCGGGTATGCCTTTGGTCTTGGGTGATACCGACATCACCCTGAAGTCCGATATGAGCAATGCGGCCACGACTCTCGCCACGGCTACGGTGGCTGCCCGTGGCACCGGTTGGGCGCACTATGAGATTGCGGTCAACGGCAACAACGTCAAGGTCTACTTGAACGGTAACGCGACGCCGGTGATCGATGAGACGGTGACAGTGCCGGCCACGTATGGCAAGGGTTTCAGTTTCTATGGCTGGCGGCACACGATCTGGCTGGACAACCTTGAGATCACCAACCCTGACACCACCACCAAGGCGATCAGCGTCAACTTCGAGGCCACCGAGCCGTTGCACAACCTGATCAAGAACACCGACAGCGTTTTTACTGTCAACATGGTCTCCGAGACGGCCACGCCGCCGGTGGCGCACGATGGCGACGCCTGGCATTTGCGGTCCGGCAACTTCACCGGGGCCTGCTGCAGCACCGCGCAAATGAACAACATGGCCTACAAGGCCGGGTTCGAGTCCAGCATCGAGCTGCTGAACTACGAGTTGAAGTTCGACCTGCTGAGCTATGCCGACGTCCCCTCACATGCTGATGCTGCCTCCCAGAACTACCCCATCATCATGTTCCGCGGCAATGTCAATCCGTTGGACAGCGGCTGGGAACTGCGCATCCAGCAGGACCAGCTCTACTTCACCGAGTCCTATAACGAGGACGGCAACCCCAGCTATGTGCCCATCGTGGCCACCAAGGCTGACACCCGTGACATGGCCTGGCACACCTGGCGGCTGGTGCTGGAAGGCGACACCCTGAAGATCTGGAAAGACGACATGACCACGGTCTTCTGGGAGATCACCGATCTGCCGGATTCCAAGTGGGTCGGTGGTGGCGGTTTCTCCTTCAAAGGCTGGCGCCACGAGGTCTACATCGACAACCTGTCGATCAAGGCTTGGGGCGTGGACCCGGACGTGGCGTTCACGCTGAACCGGGCGACATCGGACATCACGGTGGGTGACTACACCACGCTGAGCCCGGTCTATGACCAGATTGCCGACAAGGCGGACGGCTTCGTCTGGACGTCCAGCGACACGTCGGTGGCGACGGTTGACCAGTACGGCGTGGTGGCCGGCGTGGGCGCCGGCACGGCCACCATCACGGCCACGTCGACCGGCTATGGCCCACAGTCGGCCTCGGCCACGGTGAACGTCAAGGCGGCGACATCGGGCTTGTATCTGTACGTGTCGCCCGATGGCGATGACGCGACTGGTGCCGGTACGGCCACCAGCCCGTTCAAGACGGTACAGGGCGCCCGGGACTATATCCGGACGTTGGATCGGCCGTTGCCGGCCGGTGGCGTCACCGTCTACCTGGCCCGTGCCTGGTACTACACCGACGAGGCCATCACCTTCGAACCGGAAGACTCCGGTGAGCCGGGCGCTCCGATCGTTTACACCACCGAACCCGGTGCGGCCGCGGCCGGTGAGCCGAACCAGGCCACCATCCACTCGGGCCGGGCGGTGACCGGTTGGCGGGCGTTGAACGCCTCGGACAACCCGCTGGGTATGCCAGATTCCGCCAAGCCGTACGTGCTAGTGGCCGATGTCGAGGCTGGCTGGACGCCGCGTGACCTGTATGTGGAGTACACGGACGGGCAGCCGGCTGAACGCCAGCAGGTGGCGCGCCAGACCAACAGCAGCATCATCACGACTTGGCACGTGTTCCCCAAGTCGGATGCGACCATCGACATGCGGGTGCAGCGGATCTTGAACGATGGCGCCACCAAGGGCATGGAGATTCCGTTCGTGACTGGTGACCTGGTCAATGTGCCTTCGAACGGTGATGCCGAAGTGGTCTTCAGCCCCGAGGTGTGGAACCAGTCCGTGGCCGTGTTGAAGGACGTCCAACTGGGCGGCACCGACTACCTGCCGGGCTATCAGACGGCCCGCCTGGAGTTCTATTCGACGCCTGTCACGCCCGGCTACAATCTGGGCTCCTCGATCTTCTCGCCTTATGGCGGTGGTGCTGGTGGCTACAACATCCAGAATGCCCCCAAGTTCCTGGACCAGGCCGGCGAATGGTGCATCGACTCGGCGGCCGGCAAGATTTACTGGTGGCCCAAGGGCAACCTGACGGCCGCGCAGGTCAACGGCGACCGCACCACGCCCATCCTGGGCGTGTTCGCGCCGCATGCCACGTCGTTGCTGGACCTCTTGGGCCAGGACGACGCTACCTCGGCCAACAAGGTCGAATACCTGGAGTTCCGCAACCTGGCGTTCATGTACTCGGACCGCATTCCCGAGGATTCTTGGGATGACAACCCCACGCAGCCCATGGTGGGCGGCTATGAGGATCCCAACTCGATGGTCAACCTGATCGGCACCGACCATGTGACGTTGGCCCAGAACGTGTTTGCGCACTCCGGCAACGGCGGCATCACGCTGAAGCACTACGCGCAGAACACGTTGATCTTCCACAACGAGATCTTCGACCTGAACTCCACCGCGTTGACGGTCAGCGGCTACAAGCCGTCTGCCACGATGCATGTCAACAACTACAACGTGATTCTGGGCAACTCGATCAAGAACGTGGGCCGGCTGTACGGCCACGCGCCGGGTGTCACGATCAATGGGGCCAGCTACACGGACTTCAAGTTCAACCACGTCGATGGCACGCCGTACAACGCCATCACGGTGGGTGGCGATGATCCGACGTACTTCCAGCCGTCGGCGGATTATGCGGCCAGTGACTGCACCACCAATGCACTGAGCTACTTCAACTCCTACGGTGGTTGCGTTGGCCTGCGGGACAACGGTGAGTGGGCCGATCTGCTGGCCAATGCCGACAGGGACGTGTGGAAGACATACCCGAGTTCGGACTGGTGCGGTAGCGGCGAGTCGAACGGCCGCAACTGCCGGGCCATGGCGTTGCAGCAGTATCACGGCAACGACTACAACATCGTGGAGTACAACATTGCCGACAACTACGGCCAGACGCTGTCCGATGGCGGCGCCTACTACACGTGGTCCGGTGGCAAGAACAACGAGTTCAACTACAACATTGCGCACAAGGATGGCGGCAACGCCGCCATGTGGGTCAACGGCCTGTATGCGGACGACATGTCGATCTTCTCGCGTTGGACCAACAACGTGGTGTATTCGAATGACGCTGCCTGCGTTGGCCCGGTGTCGCCTTGCACCCGTAACCAGACGGGTATTGGCATTGTGTGGAAGAACAACACGGTGTCGAAGACCGAGCCGGCCGCTTACGCGCCGTTGCGGTCTACCATCAACGACCAGTTGACCGCGTTCGGTGGCGAGCCCAGTAACTGGGTCAACGACCATATTCCGAATTCGATTCCGACTTCTGGTTTGTTGTTGGATGTGACGTTTGATGAGTCTGGTCCGGTTGATGCGCAGGGCCACGCGTTCTCGTATGTTGGTTCGGCTACGGCGA
>JAISSX010000036.1 GCA_031272885.1 Bifidobacteriaceae bacterium
CATCGAATCCGCCTTTTTCGGTGGGGTTTTCCATCGAATCCACCAAATCTGGCGTCACCCGGCCCCACCGCCAGGACGAAACCGCAGGTCAGCGGGTTGGGGCGGCATCGGGCAACGCCAAATTTGGCGGACTCGACGCCAAACCCCACCAGATCCGGCGGACTCGATGACCCGAAACGCCAGAAATGGCGGACTCGATGAACTCAACCAACCGAAGAGATTGATGGGGACCTCAATTGCGGGCTTCGCGCACTTTTTGGACACGGCGGCGCAGTTGAGGTCGATGGCTGGGCTGGCGACGGAACACCGGATTGAGTGTTTGTGCAGGTCAGGGGCTTAGACGTTCTGCGTGCCGGTCGGCAAGACACGAGCTGACACGGTTCGGGGCCCGGCCTGGCGCCCAAAAAGTGTGCGAAGGTCGCAACGGTGACCTGCACGGCGGGGAGGGGCTGCGGTGATCTCACCGGCAGCCTCAGCCATCCTGCCTGGCCCGCGCGCATCCACCACAAACCCGTCCCAACGACGCCAGGGGCAGCTTTACATTTTGGCCAACGGTGGCCGGCAGCGGCCACAATCCAAGGTATGGCCGCCCGGCAACTGCCCAAACCCAAGGAGTTAGCCGCCTGGCTGACCCCGCGCCGGCCCCAACTGGACCCCACCGCCAGGCGCCTGGCCCAGGCCTACACCGTTCACGACCTGCGGCGCCTCGCCGCCCGGCGCACCCCCAAGGCGATCTTCGACTATGTGGACGGCTCGGCCGAATATGAACTGACCCTGCGCCGGGCCTGGCGCCTGTTCCGCCGGGTCGAACTGGTGCCGCAGATCCTCCAGGATGTGCGCGGCATCGACCCGTCGGCCAACTTCCTGGGTCAAACCGCCAACCTGCCCTGGGTGCTGTCCCCCGCCGGGCTGACCGGCGCCATCCGGCCTGGTGGAGAGGTGGCGGTGGCGCGCTCGGCCGCTCGCTTCGGGGTGCCATACGGCCTGTCCCAATACACCAACACCGCCGTCGAAACCGTCGCCGCGCAGGCTCCCGGCGCGCACCTCTGGATGGGCGCCGTGATGCCCCGCCCGGACCAGCGTGACCAGGCCAAACGCTTCTTTGACCGGGCGCGCCAGGCCGGCTGCGACGCCCTGGTGGTGACCCTCGACATCGACACGCCGGGGTCGCGTTTCCGGGATCGCCGCAACGGCCTCAGCTTCCCGCCGCGCCTCTCCCCCGCCGCCATCGCCGATGCCGCCCTGCACCCCGCCTGGTGGCTGGACTTCCTTTCGTCTGGGCCCATCGACCTGCCGCACACCTTCCTGCCCGATGCCGCCCCACCGGCCGATCCGCTTGAACCCTCCAACGCCTTCCAAACCGTGGATGACTTTGCCTGGTTGGTCCAGGTCTGGGGCGGCCCGGTGATTGCGAAGGGCCTGAACACGGCCCAGGATGCCCGCCTGGTGGTCGATGCCGGGGCCGCCGCCGTGGTCATCTGCACCAACACCGGCCGCCAGGACCAGGGGCCGCTGGCCTTGCGCGAACTGCCGGCCGCCGTGGCCGAAGTGGGCCAACAGGTGCCGGTGTTCCTGGACGGCGGCGTGATGCACGGCATCGACATTGTGGCGGCGCTAGCCCTTGGCGCCAAGGGTGTCTTCTTGAGCCGCGCCTACCTGTACGGCCTGATGGCGGGCGGCGAGCGCGGCGTCGACCGGGCCAATGAGCTGCTACGGGAACAACTGGTGCGGGCCATGGCCTACCTGGGCGTGACTCGCCTTGACCAGCTCAAACCCAGCCACATCCGCCTCCCGCGGCCGGCCCACGCCTGACGGCACCAGGCTAGTGATGCACCAAGATCGTCAGTGCTACACTGGCTTAGTGGTCACGACACTCCCCCGATACACGGTCACCGAGGTGCCGGCCCTTGCACAAGCACTGGCCAAGGCTCGGGCAGCCTGGCCGGAGGTGAAGTCGGTCTCACAACTGATTGTGCGGTTGGCTCAACTGGGTGGCGAGACGCTTGACAGCAGCGAACGGCAGGCCAACGAGGCTCGCGACGCGCTGATCGACGCTTCCGTTGGCCTGTTCCCCTATGAAGGCGGACTGGCCGCGCTGTACCAGTCACGCCAGGACGAATGGTCCTAGCCGTGGCAGCCAAGGCGGTGGCCGCCATTGACGCATCCATCGTGGTGGCATGGCAAGACGCGAACGAACCACACCACAACGATGCCGTGGCCCTGATCAAGGCATTTCCCCACCTGGTGCTGCACACTGTCAACCTGGCTGAGGTGTTGGCCGGAATGCCACGCTCCCAGTGGCCCGGCGTCTGGACCCGCCTGCAGGCCATCGGCTTCGAAATCCACTTCACTTCGGCGGACGAGATGGCAGCAGCCAAACAAGACACCAGGCTCAAGATGCCGGAGGCCTGCGTCATCGCCGCCGCCAGGGCCCGTCGAGCCGATGTCGTGTTGACCTTCGACGACCGGCTCAAGGCGGCCGCCCGCCGTTTCGGCTTCGCAACCAACTAGCCTTTGGGTATGACAGCCGCCGATGACGCGTCAGCCAGTGACGTAGACCCCGGCCGCGAGGCCGTGGACGCCTACATTCAAGCCCAGCCGGCCGAGCCCCACCGGCGCTGACGGCCACCGCCCGGCGGCGTCCGGGTGGGCTCCGGCCCGCGGCGTCGCGCCCGCGGCCGGGCTCGACGGGTCGGTGTCTTTGGTCCCAGGGGCGGGGGGAATTCAAGAGCAGAATTCGACTCAAATTAATTGCCCCAATTGTGACAAGGGAGTCACGCCCCATGACCAGAACCAGAACCGAGCACCATCCTTCCCGCGTGGTCGCCGCCTTCTCCGCGGCGGCGCTGGTGGCCGCGGGCGCCATCACCCTCGTCGCGGCCAGTTCGGCCGCCCGGGCGGACCTCCCACTGACCGACTGCGGCCAGGTTGACTTCACCCTCTCGCCGGACATGAATGGCGATGGCCGCGGTGAGATCATCTTGGTCAGCGCCAGTGCCCACAAGGGGCTGGAAATCATACCGGTCACGGCGGCGGGCGAGCCTGGCATCGGTTCAACGGTGGCAACAGACCACGATTTCAGCGCCAGCAAGGTCTACGGTCCGGGCGACTGGAACGGCGACGGCAAGGCCGACATCGTGGAGGTGGACCAAGCCGGCTACATGTGGCTGTGGCCCGGCGACGGCAATAATGGGCTCGGCTCCCGCGTGGAGATCGGCCACGGCTGGAAGCCGTTCCGCATCATTCCGGCCGGTGACCTGACCCAGGACGGCGCCAACGACCTTCTGGCCATCGACAAGCAAGGCCGTCTGTGGCTGTACTACGGCAGCGGCAGGGGCGGGTTTAAGGGCACGCCGCGGCAGGTCGGCCAAGGCTGGGTTGGCCTGGAACTCTATGCCGCCGGTGACCTCAATGGCGACCGCAAGAACGACATTCTGGCCATTTTGCCGGACGGCACCCTGTGGGCCTACCAGGGCCGCGGCAACGGCACGTTCGGCGTGCCGAAGCAGGTGGGCCGCGGTTGGGGCACGTTCAAACTGGCCGCTGGGGCGGACCTGAACGGCGACGGCCGGGCCGACATCGTTGGGCAAGACACCGTCCGCACAAAGGACATCTACCATTCGGAGGACTACCTGTACTACTACCGCGGCAACGGTGGCGGCTCGTTCCAGGCCCCCAAGATCATCATGCAGCGGATCGGCTACTACCCCCACTGTGAAGTGTTCATGGGTCCGGCGTGGGACAACATCTCAATTTCGCCCACCGCCTCTCCCGGCCGCTACCCGTGGGGCAACTAACTAAGCCCTACCAAGTAGGATCACGCGCCCGCCTGGCCACCATGGCCGGGCGGGCGCGTTGCATACCACCAATTCGAGATCAGTGCGCGGCTGAGCCAAGGGCAGCAGAGCAGGACAGCAGCAAGGCAGCAGAGCGGCAAGTTGAAGAAGCTAGCGGGGCGCGACGGCAGCATTCCCCTATGAACTACCGCCGCGCCCCACTCACACCGCCTACGGCCGTGAGAGCTGAGCCGAACTGGCGGTGCCCCGGGGCTCGCGCCGTCCCTGCCGCGCAAGCCCTCGGGAAGCGTGACCGCCCAGTCATGGGCTGGGCTGCCACAGGCGTGATTGCCTGCGTCAATGACTAGCAGCAACACGGGGCATAGCAGAACCCCCGTCTTTGCTATGAAGGGCATAAGATCAGATTATGGCAATCGACCCGCGCCGCCTGCTGATTCTGAACGAAGTGGTAGAGGCCGGCTCCATCACCGCCGGGGCTCGCCGCCTGGGCTGGACCCAGCCGGCGGTGACCAGCCACATCCAGGCCCTCGAACAGTCCCTGGGCGTCCCCCTGCTGCTGCGCCACGCCAGCGGCGTCACCCCCACGGAGGCCGGCCTGGCCCTGCTCAACCACGCCAAGGCCGTGGCCGCCCACCTGGACGCCGCCGCCGCCGAAACAGCCGAACTCAAGACCCTCCAACGCGGCAGCGTCCGCCTGGCCGCCTTCCCTTCGGCCCTCGCCACCCTGGTGCCGGCGGCCCTGGCCAACCTGCGACAGGTGGAGGGTATCGGCCTCGAAATCCGCCTCAACGAGGCCGAACCGGCCGCCGCCGTGGACGCCCTGGCCCAGAACGAAGCCGACATCGCCGTGGTGTTCCAACACGAGGGTGACCTGTCCGCGCCCGAACTGGCCCCCGGCTTTGTCCATTGGCCCCTGATGCGCGAGGACGTGCTGCTTCTGCTGCCCCAGACCCGCGTGCGCCAGGCCGCCGGCCCCCTGAACCTGGCGGATTTCGCCGACGAAAACTGGATTTTCGGCCGCTCGCGCTGCCACGACCACCTGGTGGACCTGTGCCACCGGGCCGGCTTCAGCCCCCGCATCAAACACGAGACCGATGACTATGTGGTGGTCCAGGCCCTGGTGGCGCAGGGCCTGGCCATCAGCGCCCTGCCGCAATCAGCCCTGGCCGCGCACCGCCACCCACAGGTTGCGGTGCGACCGCTGGCCGAACTGACCGGCCACGCCATCACCGCCGTCTGCCGGCCGGGGGCCGATTCGGTGCCGTCGGTCCGCGCCGTGCTTGATGTCCTGCGCGCCGCCTGCCGCGGCCGGGGCAGACAAGGCCCAGCCCAGCAGCCGCCCGCCACCCGTCAGCCGGCCTTGACGTAGGTAATGGTGACGTTGCCGATGCCGGCCTGCCCGAACAGGTCACCAGGGGCCCTGAACGTGATCGTATTACCGATGATGACGCCTTTCAGCTCGATATCGGACGTCACCGTGATGGTGTTTTCCACCACCTCATAAGTGCCTTCGCCGGTCTTGCCTTCAGGGAAGGTGAAGGTGCACTTGGCGCCCTTGTCCACGAAGTCGACCTTCATCACGTTCAGGCCCGTCGCCGTCAGCGCCTCGCCCTCCAGCGTGGCGCCGCCCTCCTCGATCGACATCAGCTTGTAGGTGCCCTCCAGCCCGCCCTTTGGCCCGCCACAGCCGCTCAGACCGGCCAGGCCCAGCAGGGCGGCCGCCGCCAGCGCGGTCACAGCACGTCGCGTCAGGTTCATCGTTGGTACCTCCGAGGTGGGCGAATAGGGCAAGCCTACGGGAAGGTGCCCGATGCCGTCCCTCCGCCCGGGCGGCAACAGCTAGGCCATGAAGGCCGCCATCCCCAGCAGGGCGGCCACCAGGCAGGCCCCGGCCATGCCCGCCGCGTAGCCGGCCGCCCGCAGCACGGGTTGGCCACCCGCCTCCCCGGCCTCGGCCCCCGTCACCCCAGCCAACGCCAACCGGGCCGCCTCCACCGAGGCAGTGGAGAACGTGGTGAAGCCACCCAGCAGACCGGTGCCCAGGATCAGCGCGGCCCGGCCATCCCCCATGCCGGCGCCCACCAGCGAACCCAGCGCCGCCGAACCGGCCAGGTTAACCACCCAGGTGCCCCACGAATAGTGCGGCCGCGGCCAGGCCGCCGCCACAATCCGGTCAACCAGGAAACGCAGGCCGGCGCCCACGCCGCCGGCCAGGGCCAGCCACAACACCATCACGCGCCGGCCCGCCCTTCGGCCCGGGCCGGCCTCGCCCGCCCGGCCCGGCCGCCCACCAGCAGGCCCAGGCAGGCCAACACCACGCCGGCCGCCACCGACAACACCAGGTAGACCAACTGCAATCCGACCCAGGCCACCGGCTCGCCGCTGCCGGTCAGCCCGTACACCACTGCAGTGGAGGCCTCCACCGCCAGCGCCGAATAGGTGGTGAAGCCGCCCAGGAAGCCCGGCCCCAAGGTAAGGCGCAGCACCCGCCACCGGGCGGCATCGGGCATAGACCCCAGGTAACCGAGCAGCCAACCCAGGGCCAACGAGCCCGCCAGGTTGACCACTAAGGTGCCCCACGGCCACGGCCCAATGCCCTCCAGGGCCACCTCCACGCCGTAGCGCGCGGCGGCCCCGAACGCCCCACCCAATGCGACCAGGCCGGCCTGGGCGGCGGTCGCCCGGCGCTGACCGGGGCGGTCCTTCACCTAACGCTGTCTCTCAAGCTGGGCGTAACGGTGCTTGCGGGCGTTCCAGCCGTCGACCGACAGTTGCAGGGCAGACTCGGTATCAAACACCTCCACCAGGTGGCGCCCGCCCGGCAGCCACAGCCAGGCCGGGTCCAACACCACGGGCGCCCCATCCGGGTCCTCGCCCTTCTTGATGTCCAGGTCAAGCAGCACCGCGTGCTGGTAGTCGTAGCGGCGTTTGGTCTGGTCCAGCCGCGCCACCTCGGCCTTCAGGTCCTTGACGCCGTGGGTCTTGACCTCGATGACCATCAGGTTGTCCATCCGGCCGGACAGGCCGCGGTGGTGGATCGAGATGTCGACCGGCCGGGCCGCCGGGTCCGGTTCGTCGGGCTTGGGGCCGCCGGCCAGGGTGCCGTGGCCTACCCGGTTGTATTCCACATCGACATCCCATGATCGCTCGTATTCGGTCCGCAGCCGCCACGCCAACTGGTGGGCAATCACCCGTTCGGAGGCTGGCAGCGGCAGGCGTACCGTCTCCAATAGGGAGTATTCGTCCAGGACCAGGGTGATGATGGCGGTGCGAAGCCGCGCCTCGATGTCGATATATGGCATGGCTGCAGGTTATCAAGGTCGTGTTAACAGCCAACTTGTCAAGACCGGCCTGGCCGTTTGGGACCGTGGTGCATGTCAACGGTCCGCCGGGCCGATACGATGGTCCTGGCAGGTCAACTATTACGCAGGGAGCGAACTATGGGATTCTTCGACAAACCAGGCGGTGGCGGGGCTTACGGTGCCGCTCCGCAGCCTTTGACCAGGGACCGCATCGAGCAAGCCCTCAAGGCCGAGGGCTGGGTCTACCAGATCGACTCGGATGGTGACGTTGGCGGCATCTGGGACAACAACCTGTTCTACTTCTTCCTCTACGGCGAGCAGAAAGAGATCCTGCAGGTCCGTGGCCGGTGGCATCAGGCCCTGTCGGTTGACCTGCGGCCGCAGGTCCGCGAGGCCATCGACGAGTGGCACCTCCAGAAGATCTGGCCCAAGGGCTACACCCGGGTCGATGACGAAGGCCGCCTGTGGGTCATCTCCGAGCACTCGGTGGACTGGGAGTTCGGCGTCACCGATGACCAGTTGCGGCTGACGCTGCGCTGCGCCATCACCACCTCGCTGTCGATGTACAAGCAACTGTCCGACAAGTTCATCGGTGGCGGCAACTGACCCACTGGTGGGCTGAACGGCCGGTAATCGCATGACTTCAACTCCCGTCAAGGCGGGCGCCCTATTCTTGGGCGCTTGCCTTGCGGCTTTAGGGGTCGGTTTGGCGGTGGCCACACCGGTGGGCCAAACCGGGGACTCGGTGGCCGCCTCCCGTAGCGCCACTCCCACGGTGCCCGATGTCGCCGCCTCCCCTAGCGCCTCGGCTGCCGCTGCGGCCGATCTTTCCCGCACGGAAACCAGCCGGACGCCGGCCGCCACGGCCACGGCCACGCCATCGGGTACCGGGACGCCATCGGCCACCCCCACACCGACGCCGACCCCGTCACCCGCCCTGCCGCTGGAGGGCCGGGTGGTGGCGCTGGACCCAGGCCACCAGAGCGGGCCCGGCTCCAGCGCTCAGGTGCCCAACGGGCGCGGAGGAACCAAGGCCTGCAACAACTCGGGCACCTCGACCAACGCCGGCTACACCGAGCCCGAGTTCAACTGGGACGTGGTGGCCCGGGTCAAGGCGCTGCTGGAGGCCCAAGGGGCCACGGTGCTGTTGACCCGCGAAACCATTGACCAGCTGGTCTGCGTCGATGAACGCGGCACCTTCGCGCAGGACCATGGGGCGGAGATCATCGTCTCGATCCATGGCGACGGCAACGAGAACACCTCTGTCAAAGGCTTCTTCGCCATCGTCTCCGACCCGCCGTTGAACGACGCCCAGGGCGCGCCGTCCCAGGCCCTGGCCCGGGCGGTGCTGGACCGGCTGGGCGAGGCCGGCTTCACGCCCAACGCCGCCTACCCGGGCGGCCTGTCCTACCGCAGCGACATTGCCGGCGTCTCCCTCAGCGAGCGCCCGGCCGTCATGTTCGAACTGGGCGAGATGCGCAACCCGGACGAGGCCGCCCTGATGAGCTCCGAAGAGGGCCGGGCCCAGTACGCCGAGGCCGTGGCGGCCGGCATCGCCGACTACCTGCTGGCCAACCCCCTAGAGCCGTAAACCGGGCTAGAGCTTGGTGACCGGGGCGAAGCGCAGCAAGATGCGCTTGACGCCCTCCTCGCGGAACTGGATGCGGGCCACCGCGTTCAGGCCCTCGCCTTCCGTGGCCACCACCGTGCCCAGGCCGTAGACGTCGTGGGTGATCATGTCCCCCACCTCCAGGTGCGGAATGTCCTTGGCCGGCCGGGGTGTGGCCGAGCCGAACTGGGCGCCGGAACCACCCTCGCGTCCGGCCGCCGGGCCGTGATAGGTGGACCGGCGCCCGCCGCCCGGGTAGCTGGTCCGCACCGGGCCGGCCCAAGACTCGGGCCGCAGCGCCCCTGACGAGCCCTTCTCGCGCCGCCACTCCATCACCTCTGGTGGAAGGTTCTCCAGGAAACGGGACGGCGGCAGATACTGCGGCGCCCCCCAAGTGGTGCGAACCTCGGCCCGCGACAGGTACAGCCGCTGCCGGGCTCGGGTCAGGCCCACGTAGGCCAGGCGGCGCTCCTCCTCCAGTTCCTGCTCCGAAGCGAACGAGCGCTGGTGCGGGAAGGTGCCGTCCTCGAAACCGGTCACAAACACCACCGGGAACTCCAGGCCCTTGGCCGTGTGCAGCGTCATCAGCGTCACCTGGCCGGCCTCGGCTGCGGCGGCCGCCGCCGCGGCCTCCGCAGCCGCCTCCTCGGCCGTGCCGGCCTGGGGCGGCAGTTGATCCGAGTCCGCCACCAGCGACACCCGCTCCAGAAAGTCCGCCAGCGTGCCGTCCGGTGTGGACTGTTCGAACTCCGAGGCCACGGCGTGCAGTTCCGCCAGGTTCTCCACCCGCGAGGCGTCCTGCGGGTCGGTCGAATCCTGCAGTTCCGCCAGGTAGCCGGATTCCGCCATGGCGAAGTCGAGAATCTGGGCCGGCCCGGCACCATCGGCCGCCATCTCGCTCAAAGTAGCCAACAGGTGGGCGTATTGGCCGATGGCGCGCACCGCCCGGGCGGTCAGGCCCGGCATGTCCTCCACCTGAGCCAGGGCGGCCCCGAAACTGATGCCGTGGCCGGCGGCATAGGCCTGCGCCGCCGCCAAAGCCCTGTCCCCCAGGCCACGCTTGGGCACGTTAAAAACCCGCTGCACGCTGACCGTGTCATCCAGGTTGGCGGCCGCCCGCAGGTAGGCCACGGCGTCGCGGATCTCGCGCCGCTCATAGAAGCGGGTGCCGCCCACCACCACATAGGGCAGGCCCACCCGCACCAGCACTTCCTCCAGCGCCCTGGACTGGGCGTTGGTGCGGTAGAACACGGCCACGTCCCGCGGGCGAATGCCGTACTCCTTGGCCAGGCGGTCGATCTCATCCGCGATGAACTGGGCTTCGTCGTGTTCGTTGTCCGCCACGTAGCCCACCACCTTGGGGCCGTCCTCATTGTCCGTCCGGAGGGGCTTCCCCTTGCGGCCTTTGATGAGGCTGACCACACCATTGGCTGCCCGCAGAATGTTGAAGGTGGAACGATAATTCTGGTTCAGGAAAATGGTGGCGGCGTTGGGGTAGTCGGTTTCGAACTCGGTGATGTTGCGGATGGTGGCGCCGCGGAAGGCGTAGATCGACTGATCGGCATCACCCACCACGGTCAGTTCCCCAGGTTCCAGCCCGCCGGCCCGGCGGGCGTCCGCCGCCACCCCGGTCAGCTCCCTGACCAGCACATATTGGGCATGGTTAGTGTCTTGATACTCATCCACCAGGATGTGCCGGAAGCGCCTACGGTAGTGCTCCGCGACATCGGGAAACGCCTGCAACAAGTTGACCGTCTGCATGATCAGGTCGTCGAAATCCAGGGCGTGGGCCTGGGCCAGCCGCTGCTGATAGAGGGCGTAGACCCGGGCCGTGACGGCCTCCACTGGGTTGGTTTCGGAGACCTGCGAACTGTAGGTCTCGTAGTCGATCAGTTCGTTCTTCAGGTTCGAGATGCGGTGGGCCAGCTTCTTAGGCGTGAAGCGCTTGGTGTCAAGCGCCAGTTCGTTGGCGCACAACTGCAGCAGGCGCTGCGAATCCTGCGTGTCATAGATGGAAAAAGTGGACTTGAGGTTCAAGTGGGCGGCCTCGCGGCGCAGAATGCGGACACAGGCCGAATGGAAGGTGGACACCCACATGGCCTTGGCCCTGGGGCCCACCAGGGCTTCGACCCGTTCGCGCATCTCCGCCGCCGCCTTGTTGGTGAAGGTGATGGCCAGGATCTCGCTGGACCGGGCCTGGCCCGTGGCCAGCAGGTAGGCGATGCGCCTGGTCAACACCCTGGTTTTGCCGGAACCCGCTCCGGCCACGATCAGCAGCGGGCCGCCGCGATGCAGCACGGCGGCCTTCTGCTCCGCGTTGAGGCCGTCCAACAGACGGTCGGCCTGGGCTTGGGCCTGGGCGGCAGCGGTGCCCGATGGCGCCCCCTCCGCCCAGCCGTCCAGGTCGCCATCGGGCACAGAGGCAGGCGCCAACGACGGCAGGCGAGTCAAGTCGATCAAGGCGGGCAGCGCGGAACTGGTGAAGAGGTCATTCATGGCGCCCTCAAGCCTAAGGCGTACCACCGACATTCAGGGGGCGACTCGGCCTTCCGGGGTATCTCAGTACTTGTCGCGGTAGGTACGGACCGGGGCCTCGGTGGCCGGTGGCACCACCGGGCGCTGGCCGAAGGCCTGGGTCGGCTCGTCCGAACCCAACTGCCGGCGCGAGGGGGCGGCCGACGCGGCCGGGCGGCTTGAAGCGGCCGGGCGGCTGGGGGCGGCCTGGCGCGTGCCCGCCTGGCGGGGGGTGGCGCCATCGGACCTGGCCTGGCCGCTGCCGGCGTAGCTGCCCTGGCCGCTGCCGGCCCGCGACACCACCTGCTTGGGCGGCAGGGTGCCGAACGGCACGGCCAGCCAGCAGGCGATGACCGGCGCGACCACCAGCAGGACGCCGGCCATGATCAACCCGCCATACCAATCCAGGGCGGGCAGCGAGCTTTGCGCCAGCTTGCCGGCCACTTGCTCATACCACAGCCAGCCCGCGCCCACACCCAGGCCACCGCCTATCACCACCATGACATAGGCGGCCGGCTTGCGCCGGCGCAGGATCAGCCAGGCCAGGGTAACCAGGGCCGCCCAGGCGCCGGGCAGGATGTACTCCAGCCAGACCGCCGGCACGGTCTCCGGGTGGCCCCACCACAATTGCCAGCCCAGCATGCCGGCCGAGAAGATCCCCATGAAGGCGTTGCCGGCGCTGTCCGGGGCGATGCGTTGCGTCACGGCGCGCCACAGGAAGACGAACACCACCGCCACCACCAGGCGGGTGCCCACCACGGTCCACTCATTCAAGCCCAGGGAGGTGAAGAACTTGGCGATGGCCCAGTCCAGGCGCTCGCACAGGAACTCGATCAGGAAGACGGAGAGGGCCAAGCCCAGGCCGGTCAGGCACCAGCGACCGGCGCTTGAGGCCGCCGCGGGTTGCGGCTGCGGGAACAGCGGGCCGGAGTTGGGCTCGGCCGGCGCGGCGGGCCGCGCCGCCGGAGTTGGTGTGGGCGCCGCGGGCGCCGGTGCGGGCGCCTGATAGGCAGCCGGCGCGGCGGACGCGGGCGGCTGCTGATAGGCCGGCGGCGCGGCGGCTGGGGCCGATGCCGGCGCCGGCGCAGTAGGCGCGGCTGTGGGCGGCTGCTGATAGGCCGGCGCAGCAGCTGGGGCAGGCGCGGCGGCTAGGGCCGGTGTTTGCACTGGTGCCGGAGCCACCGGCGGCACCTGGTAGGCCGGCGGCGCCACCGGCGCGGGAGCAGCGACCGGGATCCGTGCCGGTGCGGGCGCCGCAGGTGCCGGGGCTGTAGGCGGCTGCTGATAGGCCGGCGCAGCGGCTGGGCCGGGCGCGGCGGCTGGGGCCGGTGTTTGCACTGGTGCCGGAGCCACCGGCGCCGCCGGCGCCGGCGCGGCATGCTCCTGAGCGGCGGGAGGCACAGCGTAAGGCGGCGCGGCCGCGGGCGGGGCTTGCAGCGGCATCGGCGGCTGGTAGGTGGCCCCGGAGGCCCCACCCCCTGCCAAGGGCACACCGCAGTAGATGCAGAAGAAAGAGCCTGCTGGCACCTCGCGGTGACAGGTGTGACACATCGCCATGATGTCCGTCTCCTTGCGCTGGGGCACGGGCTAAACGCAATGCTAGCGGCAGGATGGCCAGTCAGGGCAGCGTAGCCAAGGCCGCCACCGCCTGGTCAACCCGGCCATCCGGGGTTCGCCCGCAGTAGACGCCCGCATCGCAGGCAGCACCCAGCCCGCTACTGCCGCCGCAAGTGGCCGATGTCGGGTTGGCGGGCGGGTCGACCTGCGCCACCTCCAACAATTCCTCACCCGTAGCAGCGGACTTGATGACCGTCCGGACGCCGGTCTCCCAGGACTTGATGGGCGTCGCCCGGCCCGTCACGGCGTATTCGGGGCCCGGCTGGCTGGCGTACTGAACCTCAACCACATACTCGACCTCGGCCAGGCTGGCGGGCCGGCGTTCAGCCGGCAGCAGCGCCATCCCCTCGGTGCTGACCTCGCCGGCGCCCTGCACCTGCAGGCAGGCGGCGTCCGGCTGATCCGCCCGGGTGTCGGTCTTGATCACCACGGCCTTGCCGGCCGGCGCCGTGCCGATGGTAGCCAGGTCGGCCGGGGTCAAGCTGTAAGGACTCAACGAACTCAGGGAGGCCAACCTGCCCGGCTGGGACTGGTCGGCCCAGATGGCCCATAGCGCCAGCCATTCGTCCCCGGTGGCGGCCGGCTCCAACACGGTCACCTTGATGGTGGTTGACGCCTCGCCGGCGGTCACCGTCACCGTCGTCTCACCCGCCGCCTTCGGGCGGAGGCTCCCATATTCGCCGGGGAAGGCGGCATAGGATCGATCCGCGATGACGCCGGCAACCGACGGATCGGCCGTTTCCCAGGTCACAGACGGATCGGCTACGGTGGCGCTGCCATCCGCGGCGGCCACCACCGCCATCAAGGCGACTGACGCGGTGGTGTCCATGATCACCTCGGTGACGGGCTCCTCTGACAGGTTGGCCTGCTTGACCCAAACCTCGCCAACCGGCCCCGGGCTGGGGGTCGCGGCCTCCTCCACGATGATGTTGAACCGCATCACGGCCTCGCAGCCGTCACCCTTGGCCAGGACAGTGGCGCCGCCCAGATTGAGGGCAGTCACCTGGCCGTCGGCCGAAACCTGCAGGGCATCGTTCTGGTCCAAGCCCTCCTCGCCGTACGGCGACGCGAGCGACCAGTCGGTGGCGCCGCCGGGGCAGCCCTCGCTGGCGTCCAACTGGACCACCTCACCGGGTGCCAGGAGGATCTGCTCACCGTAGCGAATGGTTGACAGGCTGGTTGGTGTCTTGCCTGAGCAGCCAGCTAGGCCGCCCGTCAGAGCTGCGCACACAGCGACAGCCGCTGTGCCGGCCAGGCGAGCGGTCAAGCGGCGCATCATCAGGCTCCTTCGCTGGCGGATGGTTGGCTATCACCAAGTAAACCGGACGCCATCGGCCACCGCCATGGGGACAACTCCCCCACCCGCCACCTCAGGACTGGCCAGCCGCCCCGCCGTGGGTGGTTGGCAGGCGGCTGGACAGCCCGGCCGAGCCGAACCACAACACCGCGCCCACCGCGAACGCCACCGGGTAGGACACGTGCTGGGCCAGGAAGCCGGCCACCAGTGGCCCCACCACCGAGCCGGTGTCGCCCGCCATCGAATAGATGGCGATGGCCCGGTCGCCGCCCGGCCCGGCGGCATCGCCCACCGCGGCCGAAGGCGCCGTGCCCAGGAGAGCCGAACCGACCGCGTAGACGCACATCAAGGCGGTCAAGGGCACAATCGCGCCCGACCAGGGGAAAAAGGCCAAGGCGGCCCCCGCCACCAGGGCCCCGGCCACCATCGGCACCCGGCGGCCGTAACGGTCCACCGCCCAGCCGGCCGGCATGACCACGGCGATTTGGACAGCCGCCGCCACCGCCATGGCCACGCCAGTCCACAGGGAGGCCTGTTCCTCGGAGCCGGCCAAGTAGCCGGCAATGAACAGCGGCACCAGCGTGGACCGGGTGCCGTTCGAGTTCCAGCCCTGGGTCAGGTTGGCGCCGCAGGCAGCGATGAAACGCCAGTCGCGCAGCACCTGGCTCAAGGGGCGGCGGTGTTGACCCGCGCCCGGTGCCCCTTCCCGGCCGCGCCCGGCCACGGCCACCGGGGTCAGGAACAGCCCCACGGTGGCGGCCACGGCCAGCGTGCCCGCGTAGAAGAAGAACGGCGCCCGCAGCGAGATGCCGCCGAACAGCCCGCCAATGGCCGGCCCGATGACCGCCCCCACCAAGAAACCGCCCTGGTAGAGACCCGAAGCCCGGCCCCGGTGGGCGGCATCGACGGACGCCAGCAGCACCGTCATGCCGGCCACCGAGAACATGGCCGAGCCGACGCCGCCCAGGCCCCGCAAGATGATCAGTTGGGGGTAGTTCTGGGCGAAGCCGGTCAGCACGCTGGAGACGGCCACGATCAGGATGCCGCTGGTCAACACCGCCCGATGGCCCAGGCGGTCATCCAGACGGCCTACCGCCGGCGCAAAGACCAGTCGCATCAGGGCGAAAGCGCTGATGACGGCCCCGGCGGCCATTTCGTTGACGCCGAATGAGGCCGCGAACATGGGCAGCACCGGCGCCACTACACCAAAGCCGATGGCCACCGACAGGGAAATCCCGGACAGCACCCAAACGTTGCGTGGCACGTCCCGAGCCTACTGGCCTCCGGTCGCATTAGCCGTGGCAGCGGCCGTCGGCGCTGCAGGGGTGGCTCCGATGCGTGTGGCCAGGGTGTCCGGTAGGGGATAGGGCCGCTCGGGGGGGTCGAGGACCCGGTCGGCCGGCGGTGTCGCTGCCAGGGTGTGGACGCGTGGTGTGACGTCCGTGAGATCGAGGGTCCAGTCGTCGACGTAGCGCTCCACGGCCGGACCGCTCAGGCCCATCTGGAGTGAGCGGTACGGCAGCGGCTCCAGTGTGGCCGAGCGCTCCGGGTCCCACTGGATGCGTACGGGCGACGCCGCCAACGCCGCACGCCAGGCGGCCTCACTGTCGTGGAGCGCCGGGTCGAAGTGGCTCAGCACGGCCCACGACAGGGCTTCCTCGAAGCCGGCCCGGCTGAGCCTGATCGCCAGGACCCGTTCCTGGCCCGGCTTGCGGGCCCACCCCGAGCGATACATCATCCAGTAGAAGGACGGTTTGATCCACGTCATCCGCTCCCGGCTGAACGGGGCCACGAAGCGGCCGGCCGCCACGGCCGGTCCGGCGATGGCCTGGGAGTAGGCCTGATAGACGACAATGGACGAGTCGTCGTAGACGGCCCGGATCTGGCGCCACGGTGTCATGTCATGCCCTGCATGTCTCTCGCGGGTGGTCTTGGTCCATTGCCCCGGCCTCAGACCAGGCGGCGTTGGGCGGCCCAGCGGGTCAGCTCGGCCCGGGAACTCAGTTGCAGCTTCCGCAGCACGGCGCTGACGTGCGTCTCCACCGTCTTGATCGAGATGAACAGGTCAGATGCCACCTCGCGGTAGGTGTAGCCGCGGGCAATCAGGCGCATCACTTCCTGTTCGCGGGCCGTCAGGCGGTCTAGTTCGTCATCCGCCAGGGCCACATCCCCCGCCCCGGCCCCGAAGGCGTCCAGCACAAACCCGGCCAACCGAGGCGAGAAGACCGCATCACCCTCCGCTACCCGGCGCACCGCCCCGATCAGTTCGTGGGCCGTGATCGACTTGGTGACATAACCCCGGGCGCCGGCCCGGATCACCGCTACCACGTCTTCCGCGGCATCGGACACGGAGAGAGCCAAGAAGCGCACCTGGTCCAGCACATCGGCACAGGCCCGCAGTACCTCGGCCCCGCCACCGCCAGTGCCACCCGGCAGGTGCACATCCAGCAGCACCACGTCCGGCCTGACCTCGTGGATCACCGCCACCGCGCCCTCGACCGAGCCGGCCTCGCCCACCAGGTCGAGGTCGGCACCCAGTTCGGCCTTCAGGCCGGCCCGGAACAGGGCGTGATCATCCACCAGCACGGTCCGCAAACGGGCCACACCAGCATCACTTGCCAACGCCATCGGACACCTCTCCTTCCGCCCGCACGGCATCGCCGGCCGGCTCCCCACTACCCGCACCCACCGGCTCCCCAGGACCAGCCGGGACGGCATCGCCGGCCGGCATGGTGAGCCGCACCTCGGTGCCACGTTCCGGCGAACTGACCAGTTCGGCCGTGCCGCCGTGGCGCCGCACCCGGCCCAGAATCGACTCGCGCACACCCAGGCGATCCGCCGCCACCTCAGCCAACGAGAAGCCCGCCCCCCGGTCGCGCACGAATACGGACACGGTACCGCCGGCCACCTCGGCGTACAGCGAGACCGGCGGGGCGCCGTGGCGGCAGGCGTTCAGCAGGGCCTCCCGCGTGGCGCTGACCAGGGCTTCCAGCGGCGCGGTGGGCAACGAATCACCCACCAGCACCACGCCAACCTCGACGCCGGTGATGTCTTCCACTTCGCCCGCCACCTCGCGCAGGCGGGCCGCCAGCGACGTGCCCGGCTGCGCCCGGTCCTGATACAGCCATTCGCGCAGTTCGCGTTCCTGGGCCCGGGCCAGGCGACGCACCGCCTCTGGGTCGTCCGCCCTGGCCCGCAGCACCGCCAAGGTCTGCAGCACCGAATCATGCAGGTGGGCGGCGATGTCGGCCCGTTCGGACTCCCGAGCCCTAGCCGCCCGTTCGTCCCCCAACGCCCCAATCAACCGCAGCCACCAAGGCGCCAACACCAGCGCCACGCCGGCCAGCACCGCCAGGCCGGCCAGCAGCGCCCACAGCACCGACGACGGCCCCCGGTCCTGTGCGATCAACAGCGCAATACCCAGCACCACCAGCGCTAATGCGCCGATCAGCCGCAACCAGGAGATCCCACGGGAGCGCGGCGCGGCGGCATCGGCCGTCTCAAGTTGGCTCCACGCCAACGCCAAGCCGCCCAACAGGGCCAGGCCCGGCAACAGCCACTGCCACGGGATATCGGCCCCGAACCAGGCCGCCACCACCAGTCCCGCCAGCGCCACCAACAACACGCCCACCAGCAGGCGCAGGGCCGGCAACTGGCGGTCCGCCTGACGCAGTTTGGGCGCCAGCCGCGCCAGGGCGGGCGGCTTGGCAGAGGTGTCGCCGCTGGGCACCGTCAGGCAGAACCAGACATACAGCACCAGGCCGGCACCCAACAGCCCGGTCACCACGAAACCGATCCGCACGGCCTTCAGCTTCAAGCCCAGGTGGGTGGCTAGGCCGGCCGCCACGCCCGCGATCTTGCGGCCTTCCCTGGGGCGCACCAGCGGCGGGCGGGGTTTGGGCCGGAACAGTTCCGCCACCGGGTCCGGTGGGGCTTGGGTGGCGGCGGTGCCCGATGGCGCCGCGGCGGCCGGCGGCATCGGCGAACCACCCGGCATCGGCGAGCCAGGCGGGTTGGGCGGCGCGGCGGCGGTACCCGATGGCGCGGCGGCAGCCGGCGTGGGCACCCCACCCCCAGGGGCCAAGCCTGGCCCACCGTCGATCCGCATGAGTTCATCGAACCACGGACCGCCCGTTAGAGACACCCCAACAGCCCCCTCCGGGGCCTCAATCAGGGGTGTTTCCGGGCGAAATCAGGGGGACCTCAGGGTGGTTCCCCCATAGCGGGCGCCGCCCGGCCGGGCCAGTCTTGATGCCATGAGCACAAGCGTTCCTCCTCCCGCCGGCCCCGGCCCCGCCCCGCTGCGGCCGCCCGCCGGCCAAGGTTTTTTCAACTGGGTCCGCCAACAAGGCTTGTGGCGGACCGATGATCGCTGGCTGGGCGGCGTGTCCGCCGGGCTGGCCCACCGGCTGGGTTGGGACCCGCTGATTGTGCGCGGCCTGTTCATTGTGGCCGCCTTCTTCAGCGGCGTCGGCCCGCTGGTCTACGGCGCCGCCTGGCTGCTGTTGCCCGAGGCCTCAGACGGCCGCATCCACGCCCAAGAGGCGCTGTCCGGCCGTTGGACCGCCGGCACCGTGGGCGGCATTCTGATGTTCATTGCCGGCACCGTCAGCGCCCCGATTTGGCTAGTGCACACCGGCCCGGTGGGCCTTGGTTGGGCCCTGTTGGTGCTGGTGGCCGCCCTAGTGGTGGTGGCCGTGTCGACCCGCGGCAACCAGGCCACGCCGTGGCAGGCCCCGGCCGCCGGCCCAGCACCCTACGCCGCCTACACGGCTCCAGGCACCCCCGCCGGAGGCCCCGCTCCCTACGCTGCGGCCGCCATGCCGCCACCGTACGTGCCTACCGGAAGCCCGGCCGCGACATCGGGCACCGTGCCATTCCAGGGGCCGCCCCCTTTCACGGGTACAGAGCCTGAAGCCGTGGGCACCCCCGCCGTGCCCGATGGCGTGCCGTCCGGCTCAGGTGCCGGCGCGGCGTCGTCCAGCGTGCCGTTCCAGGCGCCGCCCGCCTATCAGACGCCGGCGCCAACCACCACCTACGCCGTGCCGCCGCCGTATGTGCCCGCCACCCAGGCGAAGGCGCCCAAGCCGCCCAAGCCGGCGCGCCCGGTGATGCCGCCGCCCCCGCCCCAGCCCAGGCGCCGCCGCGGCGGCGTGGTGACCTACTGCCTGGTGGGCCTGGTCTTCCTGGCGCTGGCCGCCATTATGGTGCTGGAACGCTCCACCGACGTGTTGGACGGCCTGTTCGTGACCGCCTTCGCCGTGGGCGTGGTGCTGGGGTTGCACGGCCTGGGCCTGATCGTGTTGGGTCTGTGCGGGCGGCGCGTGGGCGGCTTCGTGGCCGCCACCATCCCGCTGGTGATCCTGGCCGGGCCGGTCACCGCCACCTCGCAGGCGGCCCACATGGCCGGCGGCGCGCTGCGGATCGGCGAGTACAGCTACAGCCCTGACAACGTCGCCGACTTGCCGTCCACGTACGGCGTCTCGATGGGCGACCTGGGGCTGGACTTGACCGGGCTGGACCTAACCGCGGATTCGACGCCGGTCAACGTGGAGACGCAACTGGGCATTGGCCTGGCCGAGATCTACCTGCCCGATAATGTGCCGATCCGGATCCAGGCACACGTCGAGGCCGGTTCGATCTACCTGGGGGGCCAGTCTTGGAGCCGATCCTCTAACTGGTCGTTCGACTGGGAGACCACCTGGTCACACAACCAGTTGTTCGGCACGGCCGTGAGCCCCAGCGCCTCCAACACCGCCAACGATGACGTGCTGCGCTGGCGTGGCTACACCGCCTTGTCCACCAACCGGGCCACCGATTGGGCCGGGCAGTTCCAGTTCGATGAAGGCGATGGCCTGAGCATCTGGCTGGTGGCCGAATCGCCCGAGGTGGCAGATGGTGCCGAACCGGTCATCACTTTGACGGTCGATTGCGCCATGGGCCGTATCGAAATCTGGCAACCGACCAGCGGCAACAACATCGAGCCGGTCGAACCCGTCGAACCCCTGGATCCAGACGGCCAGGTGCTGCCCGATGAGGCCTCAGCCGAACCTTCGGCCGGCGCCAGCCGGCCGGCCAGCCAATCCACCCAGTCCAACAACGGGAACACCGGCAGCGATCCTCGCTTGCCTGACCTGCCTGCCATTCCATCAGAGCCCCAAGACTGACCCACAGGAGACCTACCATGAGCGAGAAATTCGACGAGGCGGCCCAGGCCGCCGCAGAAGTGACCGAGACCAGCGAACTGCCGCTGGAAGCAACTGGGCTGGCTGAACAGGTCCAGGAGGAGGCGCCGGCCGCAACGACACCGCTGCCGAGTTTGGCCGCCGAACCAGTGGCGGCCGTGGCCAGCGCAGACGCGACGGCCTCCGCTATGGCCAGCCCCCTGCCGGGCGTGACCGCCCCTGGGTTTGGCGCGGCCCCTACGGTGACCGCACCGGCGGTGGCGGCCGCGGCACCGGCGGTGGCGGCGGCCCCCGGCCCCTACCAGCCCCAGTTCTGGGCCGGACCGGCGCCGGTCAAGACCGGCCCCCGGGTTGGGGTGATCGTCTGGGGCTTCATCATCATCGCGATGGCCGTCTGGATCATCGCGGTCGCCAGCGGCTTCATGATCGACGGCCAGTTGGCCCTGATCATCATCCTGGCCGGTGCCGGGGCGGCCTTGATTCTCAGCGCCTTGATCGCTGCCACCAGGCGCAACCGCACCTAGCAGCCGGCGGCGCCACACCTAGCGGTGCCACACACATCCCCGGGGTTGGAGGAGGGCCAGCCCCGGGGGTTACAGGGGACGGTTCCGTGTAACATGTTGCAGTGCTACTGCAACATGTGTCACGGAACCGTCCCCTGTAACCCCCGGAACCGTCCCCTGTAACCCCGGAACCGTCCCCTGTAACCCCCGGAACCGTCCCCTGTAACCCCCGGAACCGTCCCCTGTAACCCCCGGAACCGTCCCTCTTGGCCTACCCCGCGGCTAGGCCTGGGTGATCAGGCCCAGGTCGGCCGGGCCGGCCAGCAGGGCGTGCCGCGGCACCACGCGCACGGTGTAGCCGAACGATCCGGACCGGTCAAGGTTGATCGAACCGGTGAAGCTATGGCGGCCCCCGGCCAGCGACCCGGCCAGCGCCAGCGACTCGGTCTTGTAGCCCTTGCCCAGCGAATCGGCCTCGGTCGCCCGGCCGTACGCCACCTGCACGTCCACGTCATCGGGCGACAGGCCATCCAGCGACACCACGGCGGTGACCTGGACCACGTCACCCACGTGCACCACCTCGCCGATGCCGCCCGTCTCCACGGTCTCAACCCGCACCGCGCCCCAGGCGCCCCGCACCTTGGCCTTCCAGGCGGCCAGGGCCTTAGCCCCGGCAAAATCATCGGACGCCAAGGCCCGCCCGGCCACGGCGGCCGGGGTGTAGAGGCGCTCCACGTATTCGGCCACCATGCGGGTGGCCTGCAGCTTGGGGGCCAGGGTGGCCAGGGTGTGGCGCACCATCTCCAGCCAGGTGACGGGCAGGCCGCGGGCGTCCTTGGCGTAGAAGCGCGGCGCCACCTCGTTCTCGATCAGGTCGTACAGCGCCGCCGCCTCCAGGTCGTCCCGGCGCCCCGGGTCGGTCACGCCATCGGCCGTGGGGATGGCCCAGCCGTTCTGGCCGTCGTACCACTCGTCCCACCAGCCGTCCAGGATGGACAGGTTGAGGGCACCGTTGATGGCGGCCTTCATACCCGAAGTGCCGCAGGCCTCCAACGGCCGCAACGGGTTGTTCAACCACACGTCGCAGCCGGGGAACAGGGTCTTGGCCATGGCCATGTCGTAGTTGGGCAGGAAGACGATCTTGCCGCGCACCTCGGGGTCTTCGCTGAAGTGCACCAGCTCTTGGATCAGGGTCTTACCCAGTTCGTCGGCCGGGTGGGCCTTGCCGGCGATGACGATCTGGACCGGCCGCTTCGGGTCGGTCAACAGCTTCTTCAACCGGGCCGGATCGCGCAGCATCAACGTGAGCCGCTTATAGGTGGGCACCCGCCGGGCAAAACCGATGGTCAACACGTCCGGCGACAGGGCCGAGTCGACCCAGCCCAGTTCGGCCGGCGAGACACCACGCGTCAGGTATGAGGCCCGCACCCGTTCGCGGGCCTCCTCCACCAGCCGCGAGCGCGAAGCCCGGCGCAGGTCCCACAAGGTCTGGTCCGACACCACGTTCGGGTCCAGCCAGGCCTCCGAGCCCTGGGCGTCCGGCCCTTCGCCGATCTGGACGGCCTCCAGTTCGCGGTAGGTCCGGTCGATCCAGGAGGGGCTGTGGACGCCGTTGGTGACAGAGGTGATCGGCACCTCATCCGGGTCGAAGCCCGGCCACAAGCCGGCGAACATGACCCGCGACACGGCGCCGTGCAGCAGCGACACGCCGTTGGCGCGCCCGCCCAGGCGCAGGCCCATGACAGCCATGTTGAACACGGCCGGGTCGCCGCCCTGGTAGTCCTCGGCCCCAAGGGCCAGAATCTTGGCCACGTCCACCCCTGGGGTGGCCAGGGCGCCGGTGAAGTACTTCGCCACCAGCCCGCCGTCGAACCGGTCGATGCCGGCCGGCACGGGCGTGTGCGTCGTGAAGACAGTGGAGCCGCGGGCGGCCTCCAGGCCGTCCTCGAAGGTGAGCCCCTGGGCCACGTACTCCTTGATCCGCTCAATGCCCAAGAAGCCGGCGTGGCCCTCGTTGGTGTGGAACACCTCGGGCGCCGGGGCGCCGGTCAGGCGAGAGTAGGCCCGCAGCGCCTTGACGCCGCCCATGCCCAGCAGCAGTTCCTGTTGCAGGCGGTGTTCGCCGCCGCCGCCATACAGCCGATCGGTGACGGACCGGGCCTGGTCGTCGTTGTCCGGCACGTTCGAATCGAGCAGCAGCAGCGGCACCCGGCCCACCTGGGCCTTCCAGATGTAGGCCCGTAGGCTGCGGCTTTCGGGCAGGCCAAGGGTCACCACCACCGGTTTGCCGTCGGCCTCGCGCAGCATCGACAGCGGCAGGCCGTCCGGGTCCAGCACCGGGTAGGTTTCGGACTGCCAGCCGTCCCGCGTCAGGGCCTGCTTGAAGTAGCCGGCGCCGTACAGCAGGCCCACGCCCACAATCGGCACACCCAGGTCAGAGGCGGACTTGAGGTGGTCACCAGCCAGAATGCCCAGGCCGCCGGAGTATTGGGGCAGCACGGCGGTGATGCCGAACTCGGGCGAGAAGTAAGCGATGGCCGATGGCGCGTCGGCACCGAGGGACTTCTGGTACCAGCGCGGTTCTTCCATGTACCGCTGCAGATCGGCCGCCAGGCCGTTCAGCCGGTCCACGAAGTCTTGGTCTTGGGCCAGTTCGGCCAGGCGACTGGCCTCGAGCGAACCGAGCAGGGCCACGGGGTCTCCGCCCACTTCGCGCCAGGCCTTGGGGTCCATCGATTCGAACAGGTCCCGCGTTGGCGCATGCCAGGACCAACGCAGGTTGGTGGCAAGCTCATCGAGGGCCGCGATCGACTGGGGTAGGACGGTGCGGACGGTAAAGCGGCGTATCAATCTCACTTGCGCGAGCCTACCGTGTCACACTCGCCCGTGCCCGTGACCCATGGCCGGGCCGTTACGGGATAGGTTGTGTATGTGACCGCCAAAGTTGCCACTGCGCGGGTGCCACGTCCCGCTTTGCCATGCGCCATCGGGCGAATTCCTGTGACGAACGTCACACCTACCAGGGAGGGTGGCCGTTGGCCGGCCAAAGCTGTGGTAAGGGAGGCGGTGCCGGTGGGCGCCACCGTCTTCAAGGAGGGGCACGATGCCGTGGGGGCCACCGCCGTCTTGCTGTCACCTGACGGGAAGGTCCACTCGACGGCCCGCATGGTGCCGGTGGGTTTGGGCCTGGACCGCTGGGAGGCTCTCTTAGTGCCCGATGCCGTGGGGCTGTGGCAGTTCCGGGTCGAGGCCTGGGCGGACCCCTACACCACCTGGGTGCACGACGCCTCGATCAAGGTGCCGGCCGGCCTCGATGTCGAGTTGATGCTGGCAGCGGGCGCCGAACTGATGGACGAGGCGGCCACCCGGCGCGGCCCGGCCGCCGAAGCACAGCGTTACCGTACGGCGGCGGCCGTGCTGCGGGATGCGTCGCTGCCGCCAGCGGTGCGCCTGGCGGCCGCCGCCGAGGGCGAGGTGGCGGCCCTGCTGCGGGACAATCCGCTGCGCCGGCACGTCACCAAGTCCGCCACCTATCCGCTGCACGTATCCCGGGAACGGGCCCTGGTGGGCAACTGGTATGAGGTTTTCCCACGCTCTATGGGCGCCGCCTTCAGCCCCCAAACCGGGTGGCGGTCAGGCACGCTGCGCACCTGCGCGGCCGGACTGGACCGGATTGCCGACATGGGCTTCGACGTGCTCTACCTGACGCCGGTGCACCCGATCGGCACCACCTTCCGCAAGGGCCGCAACAACGCCCTGACGGCCAAACCGGAGGACCCCGGGTCGCCCTACGCCATCGGCTCGCCGGAGGGCGGGCATGACGCCATCCACCCGGACCTGGGCACGTTCGAGGATTTCGACGCCCTGGTGGCGCGGGCCCGCGAACTGGGTATGGAGGTGGCGCTGGATGTGGCCCTGCAGTGCTCCCCCGACCACCCGTGGGTGACCGAGCACCCGGAGTGGTTCACCAAGCGGGCGGACGGCACTATCGCCTACGCCGAGAACCCGCCCAAGAAATACCAGGACATCTATCCGCTCAACTTCGACCTGGACCCGGAGGGCATCTACCAGGAGATCCTGCGCGTACTGCGCGTCTGGATTGACCACGGGGTGACCATCTTCCGGGTGGACAACCCCCACACCAAGCCGCTGCCGTTCTGGGAGCGGCTGATCGCCCAGGTGGCCGAAGAGGCGCCGGACGTCATCTTCCTGGCCGAGGCCTTCACCCGCCCGGCCATGATGCAGACCCTGGCCATGATCGGTTTCCACCAGTCCTACACCTATTTCGCCTGGCGCAACACCAAGACGGAAGTGCTGGAATACGTCCAGGAATTAGCCGGTGACCAGGGCAGTTTCATGCGGCCGTCGATCTGGCCCACCACGCATGACATCTTGACGCCCTATATGCAGCAGGGTGGCGCGGCGGCCTTCAAGGCCCGCGCGGTGCTGGCCGCCACCTATGCCCCCACCTGGGGTATCTACTCCGGTTTCGAACTGGTGGAGAACGTGGCCCGGCCGGGCTCCGAAGAGCAGATCGACAACGAGAAGTACCAGTACAAGGTGCGGGACTTCACCCAGCCCCTGGCGGTGGAGATGACCCGGCTGTTGACCCGCCTGAACGCCATCCGGGCGGCCCACCCCGCCCTGCAGCGGCTGCGCAACGTGACGGTCCACGCCACGTCCGATGACGCCATCGTCTGCTATTCCCGCCGGCTGGAGGCGGCCCACAGCCCCACCGGCCAAGAAGACACCGTCATCGTGGTGCTGAACCTTGACCCGCACGCCACCCGCGAATCGGTGGTCTACCTGGACCTGGGCGCGCTGGGTGTGGCCTATTCGGGCGACCCGCACGCCCCGGCCTTCCTGGCCCACGACCTGTTGACCGACCAGACCTACACCTGGGGGGCGCAGGCGTTCGTGCGCCTCGATCCGGGCGTGACGCCCGGGCACGTCATCCACGTGCGGCCGCTGCCTTAGGGGGGTGCCCGGCCCGCTGGCGACCGACCGAAACTGCTCGGATTTACGGACGGCCGCAAATCCGTGCAGTTTTGCACCCAGGCCGGACCGGGCGCCATCGGGCACTGTGACCTACGTCACATCACGCGGCCGCCCGGCCACGTCAAGAACGGCCCTTACGGCCCCCAACACCCCCTGATGGACGTGCCAAAGTTGTTCCATGACCTCGGCATCCGTTGTACCTGCTCCAGTTGATACTTCGGTGTTGTGGGCGGTGGCCCACGGCATGTACTACGACCCCCACTCGGTGTTGGGCGCCCACGTCCACCAGGGACACGTCACCGTGCGTACCCTGCGGCCGCTGGCGGACAAGGTGGTCATCGTCACCCAAGAGCACCAAGTGGAAGCCACCCACGAACAGGACGGCATCTGGGTGGCCGTGTTGCCCGATGCCGCCGTGCCGGATTACCGGGTGGACGTCACCTACGGCGACCTCACCACCCGTAACGACGACCCATACCGCTACCTGCCCACCCTGGGCGAACTCGACATGCAGTTGATCCGGGAAGGCCGCCACGAGGAACTGTGGCGGGCGTTGGGCTCCCACATGCGGCACTTCCCCTCCCCCATGGGTGACGTGACGGGCGCCAGTTTCGCGGTTTGGGCGCCGGACGCCCAGGCGGTGCGGGTGGTGGGTGATTTCAACTCGTGGGCTTCGGGGGCCACGGCACTGCGCTCGCTGGGCAGTTCCGGCGTCTGGGAGGTGTTTGTGCCCGGGGTGGAGCCGGGCGCCAAGTACAAGTATGAGATCCAGACCCGCGAAGGCTACTGGGTCCAGAAGGCGGACCCGATGGCGCGGCGCACCGAGGCGCCCCCGGCTACCGCCTCGGTGGTGGAAGAGTCCCACTACGAGTGGGGCGATGCCGCCTGGCTGGACAAGCGGGCGGCCACCAACCCGCACCTGGGCCCGATGAGCATCTACGAGGTCCACATCGGGTCCTGGCAGGAGGGCCTAGGCTACCGCGAACTGGCCACTGACCTGGTGGAATACGTCAAAGAGATGGGCTTCACGCATGTGGAGTTCATGCCCGTGGCGGAACACCCGTTCACGCCCTCGTGGGGCTACCAGGTGACCGGCTACTACGCCCCCACCGCCCGCTACGGCGCGCCGGATGACTTCCGCTACCTGGTGGACCAACTGCACCAGGCCGGCATCGGTGTCATCCTGGACTGGGTGCCGGCCCACTTCCCCAAGGACGCCTTTGCCTTGGCCCGGTTCGACGGTTCTTGCTTGTATGAATACCCGGACCCGCAGAAGGGCGAACACCCCGACTGGGGCACGTTGGTGTTCAACTTCGGCCGCACCGAGGTGCGCAACTTCCTGGTGGCCAACGCCTGCTACTGGTTCGAGGAGTTCCACGCCGATGCCCTGCGGGTCGACGCCGTGGCCTCCATGCTGTACCTGGACTATTCGCGCAAGGACGGGCAGTGGAGCCCCAACCAGTACGGCGGGCGAGAAAACCTGGAAGCGATCTCCTTCTTGCAGGAAACCACCGCCACGGCCTATAAGCGCTACCCCGGCGTGGTCATGATTGCGGAAGAATCCACCGCCTGGCCGGGTGTGACCGCACCCACCAGCGGCGGCGGCCTGGGCTTCGGCTTCAAGTGGAACATGGGCTGGATGAACGACACCCTGCGCTACCTGCGGGAAGACCCGGTCAACCGCAAGTACCACCACGGCGAGATCACGTTCTCCATGGTCTACGCCTACTCCGAGAACTACATCCTGCCGCTGTCGCACGACGAAGTGGTACACGGCAAGGGCTCGCTCTATTCGAAGATGCCGGGCGATCACTGGCAGAAGATGGCCGGCCTGCGCTCCCTGTTCGCCTACCAGTGGTCCCATCCAGGCAAGCAACTGCTGTTCATGGGCTCCGAGTTCGGCCAAGAAGTGGAGTGGGGCGAAGGCCATTCGCTGGACTGGTGGCTGCTGGACCTGGCGGACCGCGCCGGGCTGGCCGCCCTGGTGAAGCAGTTGAACACCGTCTACCGGGCCCACCCGGCCCTGTGGACGTTGGATTCCGACCCGGGCGGCTTCGAGTGGATCGACGCCAATGACGGCAACCGCAACACCTTGGCCTACATCCGCAAGTCCCCCGACGGCCAGATGCTGGTGGCAGTGATCAACTTCGCCGGCACGCCCCATGAGGGCTACCGCCTGGCGCTGCCCAAGGGCGGGCGCTGGCTAGAGGTGCTGAACACGGACGCACCGGAGTTCGGCGGTTCCGGGGTGGGCAACCTGGGTGCGGTCGAGGCCGAAGAGTTGCCGTGGTACGGCCGGCCCTATTCGGCCGCCGTGCGGGTGCCGCCGCTGGGCGCGGTCTGGTTCGTGCCGGAAGGCTGAGCCCCGGCGGGGCGGGTCCGGGGGCACCGGCCCCGGGGCCGGGCATCGCCCCGGGCACGGGCCAAGACTGCGCGGATTTACAGACGGCCGTAAATCCGTGCAGTTTTGCACCCAGACCCGGCGACTCTAGGGCCGGGGGCGGGCCGGAGCTGCTAGAACAGCGCCGAGGCCAGTTCGCGGCGCGCCTTGGCCACCGACGGATCGGAGGCGCCCACCACCTCGAACAGGTCCAACAGGCGCAGGCGCAGCGTCTCCTTGTCTTCGGGGCCGGCGGCGCGCAACGCAGCCAGCAACTGGGCGAAGCCCTCTGCCGGCTGCCCCATGGCAACCGCGGCATCGGCCGCCGCCATCACGCCGGCTAGGCCGCCATCGGCCGCTTCCTCCCCAGCCGGCGCCCCTTCGGCCACCTGCAGCCGCTGCAGCAACTCCACCTGGGCCAGGCCGGCCTTGGCGGCCGCATCCGCCGGCGCCTCGGCCAGCGCCTTGACATAGGCCGCCTTGGCCGCGTCCAGGTCGCCGCGCTCGATAGCGTCGAAGGCCTCTTGGTGCAGCGGCGGCAGTTGCGGTTCGGGCAGTGCGCCCGAAGGGTCGGCGGTGCCGGACACGCCCAACTTGGCGGCCTCGGCCAGCAGGGCCTCGATGACGGCGCGAACCTGGTTCTCGGGGGCGGAACCCTGGAACAAGGGCGCCGGGCGCCCACCCACAATGGCCACCACGGTTGGAACCGACTGCACCTGGAAGGCCTGGGCAATGGACCGGTTGGCGTCTACGTCCACCTTGGCCAGGATGAAACGGCCGCCGTATTCGCCGGCCAGCTTCTCCAGGATGGGCGAAAGCTGCTTGCACGGGCCGCACCAGGTAGCCCACAGGTCAACCACGATGGGCACGCTGGTGGACTGCTGCACCAGGGCGGCGAATTCGGACTCGCTGGTCACCTCGACCACGAAGCGGCCGGCAGCACTCCCGGCCCCAGCGGCACCCCCAGCCCCGACAGCACCGCCGGACGGCCCCAACCCCGGGTTGGACTGGGCCGGGCCGGGGCCACCCTTGCTTAGGTCAGGCATTTTCGAATCGGCAAACCGGTCGGCACCAGTGGGCTGGTCGGGGGCTTCGGCCATGGCTGTGGTCCTTTCAACTACTCTTCGTCGGTGGGGGTCTCTTCGTCGGTGGGGGTCTCTTCGTCGGCGGGCGTCTCGTAGACGGTGGCCGCGATGGGAGTACCCGCCACCGCCATCACCTGAACGGCGCCATCGGATCCCTCCGCCGGCACCACCAACACCACGGTCTGCAGCGTCTCCAGTTGGAACGACCCACCGACCGAGGCGCTCTGCCCCAAGCCGGCCAGGATTGGCACTTCCGCCTGGCCGCCGTCGGGAATGGTGAACTCGACGTCGACCATCGAACTGATCTGGCCGAACACCAAGGCGCCGCCATCGGCGGTGCGGATCGCCGTCACGGAACCATCCACCACCGACGATGTCGGGGTGGCCGTCCCGCTCCAAGAGGCCACACTCTTGGCCATATTGGCCACCATGACGATCCACTGGTCACGCACCGGGTCCGAGGCCGAACCGTCGGCGTAAGTGATCAGCGCGGACTGTTCACCAGCCGGGTTGTCCTTGGCCTTGGCGTAGGTGTCAAGGGCCGCTGCCGGCGTCATCAGCAGGCCGGTCGTATCGGCCGCCAGCACCTCGCTGCCCAGCGAACTGTCGGCCGTCTTGGGCAGCACGGCCGAGGCCAGGATGGTGGCGTAGGCCGTCATCTTGTAATCCGACCGGACGTCACGCTGCGTCAGCAGGTACAGCATGGGGGCCTCTTGGCCTTCCGGCACGGTGACCGCGATGAAGGATCGCGGCCAGGTGGTCGACGCGGTCATGATCGCCTCGTCCTGGAAGGCCGTCTGGAAGGTGGTGATGCTGGTGTCATTGGGCAGGGCGGCGTAGAGCGACAGTTCGGCCTTGCGCATGGTCAGGGCGGCGCCGTCAACTCGCTGGCCCAGGCCGCTGACCGTGGTGCCGGCCTTCTCAAGGACATCGCCCAACGCGGTTTCGATCCGCTTGACCTGCACCTTCTGCAATATGGGCGGGGCCTTCTCCGGTAACGGCTCCGGGTGGATCTCCGGTACCGGCACGCTGCAGGCGGCCAGCAGGGCGCCGATGGCGGGCAAGGCCAGCCATTGTTTCCAGTGCCTCATGCTTCGCCTCCTTCCGTCGCGGCCGGCTGGGCCGGCGGTGTCGGTTCGGTTGCCTCCGGGGCCGGTGTGGCCGGCGCGGTGGCGCCGGTGCCCGATGCCGCGGCGGCGGCTTCGCCCTGCATTCTCACCCTGACTTTGGGCCGGGGTACGCCGGCCGGGCGGGAGATGGGCCCTTGCCAGGCTTCGGGCAGTTGGATCTGGCCGGGGCGCGACAGGCGAAGGGCCTCGGCCGCCGCTCGTTCCGCCTCGCGGATCTGCTTGCGGGTCAGGCCCTGGGTGGTGCCGGTGCCGGCGGCGGCGGCCATGGCGGCTGAAATGGTGGCGGCGGCCGAATCGGCATTGGTCGAATGGACCGAGCCCAAGGCCGCCAGTTGTTCTTCGAGGCTGATGCCGCGGGCGGGGGTGGCCGGCGGGCGGGTAGTGGAGGTTTCACGCAACAGCGGACCGGGCGCGGCGGCCTCGCGCAACAACGGCGCCGCCGTTGGGGCGGGCGGAACCGGTGTGGCGGGTGGCGCGGACGGGGTGCCGGCCGGCGGCGTGATGACCGGCAGAGCGGCGGGTGTGGTGGTGTCGTCGGCCGGTTCGGGCGCCTCTGTGAGCGGCCCAGCCGCCGGGGCGGGCACCGTCAACGGCGGCAACGGCGGCAAGGGCGGCAGGGGCCCCGGAGCGGAGTCCGGGGTGACTACAAAGGGAGCACTGGGGCTGACAGGGGAGGCGCCAGACAACCCGCTGCCTGGTGCGCCGGCGGCGACCGGGGCCGCAGGGGGCAGGGGCCCCGGATCGGAGTCCGGGGTGACTTCAAAGGGAGCACCATGGGTGGCCGACAACGCGCCACCCGGCGTGGCAGGCGGTAAGGCGCCCGGCGTGGCGGACAGCCCGCGGGCCGGGGTGACCGGCTCGGCTTCGGCCTCAGCCCCTTCTTCCAGCGCCGCCGGCTCCGAATAGGCCAGCCGTTCCCAGGTGCGGTTGGGGGTGGCGATGCCCAGGTCAAGTTCGGCCTCGCCGGCGGCTTCGGCCGCCGGCGCCGCCGGCTCGGGAACGGGTTCCGGCGCCGCCTTGCGGGCCTTGCGGCGGGCCCACCAGGACTGCTTCGGGGCGGGTGCCACATCGGGCACGATCGGCTCGGGGGCCTCCGTGGGGGCTTCAGGGCTGGGCTCGGCCGGGGCTTCGGCCTCATCCTCCGGCCGCCACAGCGGCGAGCGCCGCACCAGGGCCGGCACGCCGCCCTCGGCCTCGGGCTCTGGGCCTGAGTCCGGGACCAAGTCATCGCTGCGGGCAGCCATCGGCGCGGCCATTGGCGCGGCCGCGGCCGGGACTTCGGCAATAGCCTCCGGCGGTGCTTCGGCCGCCGGCGCAGCCGCCCCCGCGAGAGCCGCCTCGGCTGCCGCGGCCTCGGCTGCCGCCGCCTTGGCCGCCACCTTGGCGGCCTTGCGCTCGGCCCGGGCCGCCCGCTTCTCGGCCAGCGTGGCGGCCGCCCCGGCCGGCGGCGCCTCGGCCTCGGCCTGGGGGCTGGTGGCCGGCTGGGCCTGGCCGGCCGGTACCGCCACCCCGCCGGGCGCCAGCGGTTCGGCCTCAGCCACCTTGCTCAGGCGGATCAACTGGGTCTCCTCCGCCGGCTCCTCGCGCCGCGCCACGGCCGGGCCGGCCTCGCGGGTCAGGCCGGCCGCCCGCGCCGCCGCGCGCTGCTCCAAGTGGGCCCGGTGGCTGCGGATGCGCACCTGCACCACGGCCACGATCAGGGCCGCCAGCAACAGCGCGATCCCCAGGGCAATACCCCACGGCTTGAACGGCGTGGTCGAGGCGATCTGCCAAGTCATAGCGATGGTGGTGCCGCCCACGCCGGCCGTGGCGGCATCGTCCTCGGTTATGAGGGGCGCTATCAGGAGCGACCACCGGCCCGAGCCTTGGCGCTGCCATGTGAAGTTGCCTTCGTCGGCTTCGTCGGCTTCGGCCGTAGCTGACGCACTGGCCGATGGCGACCCACCGGCTGAAGCGGACAGGCCGGCCGAAGGCGACCCGCTGACGGAAGGCGACGCTGCGGCATCGGGCACCGCCGTCTCACCGCTGATCTCTTTTTCGACAATCCAGAGGTCCGAGCCCTTGGCCACGCCCAAGGCGCCGCCGGTACCGGACTCGGTGGCGGTGAAGGCCTCATGGGTCTTGAGGCCGGTCAGGCGCTGCACGTGGGCGTCACCCACCCAGGCCGTGACGTCAGAATCGCGGCCCACGGCCATGACCACGGTCTGGCCGGCCGGGGGCGTCACGCGCAACACAACCTGGTCGGCTTCGGCCTCCAGCACACCGGGATCGACCACCAGCACCTGGGCGTCCTTGGCCACCTTATGGGTGGCAGTAACGGAGGCGGGTGTGGTCAAGCCGAACGGCGAGACCAACCCAACCAGCAGAAGCGCCAGGCCAACCACAGCAATGGCGGGCGCCACAAGACGTCGGATCACTCAGCTTCCCTTGCTTCTGACATTTCACTCCAAGCTAACAGGGTAACCGCCTACGGACAGATTCGCGCGTTTTGGTTCCTGGTAGGCGGCCCGAACCACTAGGCTTGAACCGCTGCGTGTTCCTTACGGGCGCCTGGTTGGTGTGCCTATTTTCTTGGAGGTTGGTTGTGTCTGACTATGGATTCCCCACATCGGTGCGGGGCTATGACCGTCAGGCGGTAGATCGTCAGTTGGAGAACCTGGAGCAGAACCTGTCCCAGGCTCAGAGCCAGGTTGACGAACTCGAATCGCGGGTAGCCGCCCTGTCGGCCGAGTTGAGCGAGGCGCACCGCCAGCTCAGGGAGGCCGAACGGCCCAGCTATTCGGGTCTGGGTGCCCGCATCGAACAGTTGATGCGGTCGGCCGAAGAGCAGTCGATGGACGTGCTGAACCAGGCCCGGTCGCAGTCTTCGGCGCTGCTGGCCCGCACCAAGCTGGAAACCGACCAGTTGAAGGCCCAGGCGGAGAACGAAGTGGCCGAGATGCTGGCCACCGCCCGCCGTGAGGCAGAAGAGGTGCAGGCGGCCGCCATGGCGGAGGCGGAGGCCGAATTGACCAACGCTTCGCGCCGAGCGGAAGAGATGGTCGGTTCAGCGGAACGCGAAGCGGCCCGGGTCATGGGTGGCATCGCCTCGGAAGAGGCCGAGCGCCGCGCCGCCCTGGAACGCGAGATCGCGGCCCTGACCGCCTCGGTGGAGCGCGAAACCACCGAACTGCGCGTGACGGCGGAACGCGAAGCGGCCGAGTTGCGCTCGGCCGTGGCCGTCGAGGTGGCCACCCAGCGCGAAGACGCCGAGCGTTACGCCACCCAGTTGCGCAGCGCGGCCGACCAGGAAACGGCCGCCCTGCGGCTGGCCACCGACCAGGAAACGTCGCAGCTCAGGGCCGATGCCGAGGACTACTCGGCACAGACCCGCGCCACTGTGCAGCGCGAGGTGGCCGAGTTGCGCTCGGCGGCCGAAAATGAGGCCTCGCAGCGTCGCAGCGCGGCCGACCAATACTCCCAGCAGGTGCGTTCCAACGCGGACCAATACGCGCAGCAGCTCCGGTCCGATGCCGAGCAGTACGCCCTGCAGATCCGCTCCGAGGCGGAGCATTACGCGCAGCAGACCCGGGCAGACGCGGAACAGTTCGAAACCACCACGCGGGCCGCAGCCGAACTGGCCGCCCAGGAAATGCGCAACACGGCGGAGAAGGAAGCCACCGACCTGCTGTCCGCCACGCAGCGCGAAGCCATCGAGCTGAAGGAAAGCTCGGACCGCTACGCCGCCAAGACCAGGGCCGAAGCCGAACGGTCCGCCTCGCAACTGTACGAAGAGGCGCGGGCCAAGGCCGAGGAACTGACCACCCGGTCCGAGCGCGAAGCCTCCACGCTGTTGGCCGAAGCCAAGAAGCAGGCCGCGGCGCTGACCGAACGGGCCGAGGAGTGGAAGGCCGAGGCCGAGATCGAGATCGCCCAACGCATCGAGGCGGCCGAGGCCGCCAACGCGGAGCGGTTCGAATCGTCCAAGGCCAAGGCGGACCGCCTGATCGCCGAAGCCAACGCCCGGGCCGAAGAGGCTGAAGAGCGGGTGGCTCAAGCGCTGGCCCGGGCCGAGAAGTTGCGCCACGACGCGGACACCCAGGCGGCCGATCTGCTGGCCAACGCCCGCCGCAACGCGGATCGCGTGCTACAAGACGCCCGCAGCTTCGCCGAGCGCACCTTGACCGAGGCCGTGGAAGAGGCCGAACGCGAGCGCATCGCCGTGCAGCGCCAGGTGGACGATCTCAACCGGCAGCGCGAGTCCATCACCGGCTACCTCGAGGAACTGCGTGGGCTGCTGGGCTCAACGCCGATGCCGAACATCGAGGCCGTGCTGGAGCAGGCGCCGCCCGAGCCCGCCTACGAGCAACCGGCCTACGATGCCGCCGCCGCCTACCAGGCCGGCTACGCCGAGCCGGCCTTCGACCCGTCGGTGGTTTACGCCGAAGAACCAGTTCAGGCCGCTCCCAGCGTGGACGCTGGACAACCCACCGACCTGTTCGCCTACGCTGAGGCTGAAGCTGACGAATCACCCGAGATCGTCAACGACGAGGATGAGGCCGAAAAGCCCTAATCCTGCCTCAAGCAAAGGATCCACGGCCCATGGTGAACCAGGACCCCAGCACTGGTAGCCCCGCCAGGTCCGAGGCCGAGAGAGCCGCGGAACTGGAGGCTGCGCTGGCGCAGGCTAGGGCGCAGACCGCCGCGCTGATCCAGCGCGGCCAGGCGCTGGCCAGTGAACTGGACCAGGTGCGGGCCCAACTGGCCGATTCGGCTTGGCGCCAGCCCGGCCGGCGCCAAGGCCAAGTGGCCGGTTTCGCCGAAGTCCTGGAATCCGAGGTGCGCGGCCGGTTGGATTCGATCCAGGCCGACGCCCAACGTATCCGTGACGAAGCGGACATGACGGCACAGCGGGAACGGGACGCCGCCCAGGCGGCCCACGCCAAGCTGATGGACCTGGCCCGCCGCGAGATCGAGGCCCTGCAATCCCAGACCGCCGCCCAAGCCCGCGCCATCAGGGAAGACGGCGCCCGGCAGGCGGCGGCGGTGTTGGCAGAGGCCGAACAGAAAGCCGCCGAACTGCGGGATTCAGCCAACAAGGCCGCCTTGGAGCGGCGCCAAGTGGTGGTGCGGGAATCATCCGCCCTGTCCCAGTCCGCCCAGCAGCAGGTGGACGCCATGCGGGCACAGGCGGCGGCCGAGGCCGATGCCGTGTTGGGCGCCGCGAAGCAAGAAGTCAACGCCATCATGCAGGCTTCTGCCACCCAGTTGGAAACGGCCGTCAGTCAGGTCGAGGCCGAGGTGGACGCGATGCGCCGCCAGGTTGAAGAAGCCATGGCCCAGGCCCTGGAGGCCGTGCGGGTCCAAACCCAAGCGGTGCGGGACGCGGCCGATGATGAGGCCCAGACCATCCTGGGTGAGACCCGCCAATACATCGACGCCCTGTTTGCCGATGCCGAACACTACGGCCTGCAGCAGCGCAACCAGGCGGCCGACGAAGCCGGCCGCCTCCGGGCCGACGCCCAGGCGGCCTCGCGCGTGGTCCGCGGCGAGGCCGAAGCCTACTCCCGGGCGCTGCGCCAAGAGGCCGACTCAGAAGCCTCCCTGGTGCGCTCCGACGCCTTGGCCTACGCCGCCTCGGTGCGGGACGAGGCCGAGCGCGACGCCGCCACCTTGACGGCCCACGCCAGGGCCGAATCGGCCCAGATCAGGGGCGAAGCCTCGACCCAAGCCGCCACCACCCGCCAAAGCGCGGACGAGGCAGCCACCGCCATGGTGACCGAGGCCCGCCACCACTCCGAGGTGGTGCTGACCGAAGCCCGCCGCACCGCCACCGCCGCCCTCGAAACCTCCCGCACTGAGGCCGACAAGATAGTCTTCCGGGCCCGCGAAGAACTGGAGCGGGTGGAACGGGCCATCACCGCCAAGACCGAAGCCAACCTGGCCCGCATCACGGAAGAACGCGACCGCGCGGTCAAGGAATCCGAACGGATTGTGGACGGGCCGGCCGAACAGCGGGCCCAGGCCACCCAGCGCCTACTGGAAGCCCAAGAGCAAGCCAGCCAGGCCATCGCCCACGCCGAAAACTACGTTGCCATGTTGACCGAGGGCGCCAAGGAGGAGGCGGACGCGATCCTGGCCGCCGCCAACGAAAAGGCCAAGGCCGCCATGGACAAGGCCATCGAACAGGCCGAAGAGCATCGCCGGGCCTCGCAAGCCCAAATCATGCAGCTGCAGTCGCAGCGCCAGGCCCTGGCCACCTACCTGACCCGTCTACGCGGCCTCCTCTCCCGAGACCTGTCCAGGCGGTAGAAGGCAAAGCCTTCTCCCGCCTGCCCGGCCATGCTTGCTCTGCGCGTTTCCTACGCCGCTATTGCCAGACCGGGTCGCCCACCATGATGTGATAGTGCTCGCGGACCAGGCGGGCGGCCAGTTCGGGGGCCTCCACCGGGCCCAGGTGCCCCACCCCCACCATCAGGGTCGAATGGGCCAGGCCGCGCAGCGCGGACGCCATCGCCTCGGCTTCACGCGGCGGCGCGAACGGATCATCCGAACCGACACCGATCAATGTGGGTATGGCCGCCGCTCGCAGAATCGGGATCGAATCCTGCCGCACCGCCATCGCCCGCTGCGCCCAGGCCACGCCCTGCGGCCGGCCTTCCCGGATCCACGCCTTCAACTGGTCCACCAGGCCCGGGTGGTGGGCCTTCGATTCGGCCGAGACCAGCACCTCGGCCATCGGCTCAAGGTTGGTCACCGAACCGGACGCCAGCACCTCTTCGGCCAGGGCCAGCCGGGTCTCGACCGTGTCGGCCGTGTCGACTCCGGCCTTGGTGTGCAGCAGCATCATGCCGGCCAGGATCTCGGGCACCTGGCGCAGGATCGCCATCACCACGTAGCCGCCCATCGACACGCCGCCGATGACGGCCCGCGCCGCCCCCAGGTCACGCACCGTGTCCGCCACCGCCAGGCCGGCTGCCTCGATACTGACCGGCTCCACCAGGCCGGACTCCCCCGCGCCTGGCAGGTCCACCAGCACGATCGGCAGGTCCGGCAGGTGGGCCACCATCGGCTCGAACATGGCCGAATGCAGCGGGAAGGCGTGCAACAAGACCAACGGAACGGTGCCAGCCTCAAGGACCGGGACGCCATCGGGCATAGGCCCCGTGCCAGCCAAAGACCCCCGCAAGTGAACCGCCAAGACCATGGTCAAGCCTCCTTCGCTCGGTAAGTACTGTACGGCCCGTGCCAGGTGGTGGGCAGCGGCCCGAAGCCGGGGCGGACAATCTGAACTATGTGGTCAAGCACCAGTTGCACGGCCTTTTCGCCCACCCAAAGGTGGCCGCAACCGGGGGCTTCGATCACCTTGGCGTGGGGCGTCATCGCGAACCGGTCGCGGGCCGGGCGGGGCGGCAGGAAGTCGTCGTTCTCGGGCACGATGGCGTAGAGCGGCTTGCGTGAGGCGGCCCACTGGACGAGGTGTTGGCTGGTGGCGCGGATCAGGGGTGGGGCCAGGGCGATGACGCCCTCAACCGGCAGGTGGGCGGCGTGCATGATGGCGATTTCGGCGCCGAAACTCCAGCCCACCAGCCAGATCTTGGGTAGGCCGGCCGCCTGGGCCCAGGCGATGGCGGCCAGGATGTCCGCCCGTTCGGCCGGACCGTCCGTGAACGTGCCCTCGGAGCGGCCACGGGCGGAGGTGGTGCCGCGGGTGTTGAGGCGGATGACGGCCAGGTCCGCCAGCGCCGGCAGCCGCCAGGTCGCCTTGCGGAACAGGTGCGAATCCATGTTGCCGCCCTGGGTGGGCAGCGGGTGCAGCAGGATCAGGGTGGCGGCGGGCGGCCGGCCGTCCGGCGGCAGGGCCACGTCGCCCACCAAGGCGAAGCCATCGGCCGTTTGCAGCACGATGTCGCGCCGTTCGGCCGGCAGGATGGTGTGCGCCCCAATCCGCACCGCCTCACCCAGGTTCACCCCACCATTCTGAGCCATATCGGCGGGCGCGGCAGAGGACCAAACGGGCGTCACGGCACCCGGCGGCGCCAACAGGCGGTATGCCAGTGGCGGCGCAACTCCATGGCGCCGGACGCACCGAACAGGGAATCGGCTTCGATCACCGTCACCTGGGACTGGCCCACCGCGATGGTCTGGGCGCAACCCGGGCAGGTGTAGGCCTTTTCGGCCGGCCGCGAGGGCGTCACCAGGTATTCGCCGCTAGCCGTCACCACTCGGACCGGCCCTCCGCCGCGGGCCCGTTCCAGGTTCAGTTCCGGGTGGCCAGCGGCGGCCCGTTTGGCTCGCCTGGAACCGCTGGGCACTAGACGGTCACCAGAACGGGGATGATCATGGGCCGGCGGCGCAGTTCCTTCGACACCCAGCGGCCCACCACCTTGCGAATCACCTGCTGCAGTTGGTAGTGGTCGTGGGCGCCGCCGTCCAGGGCCTGAACCAGGGCCTCGGTGATGTGGGGCACCAGGGGGCCGAATACCTCGTCTGGCTCCGCCATGCCGCGGGCCTGGATGGTGGGTTCCGCCAGGACGGTACCAGCCTTGGTGTCCACCACCGCAAACACCGAAATGAAGCCTTCGTCCCCCAGGATGCGGCGGTCTTTCAACTCGACCTCAGTCAGCTCGCCCACCGAGGTGCCATCGACGTAGACGTTGCCCACGTCCACCTGACCCACAATCTGGGCGTGGCCGGCCGCCAGGTCGATCACCACGCCGTTCTCCGCCAGGATGACGTTCTGGGGTGGCACACCCGTGGCGACGGCGTGGGAACCGCAGGCCACCAGGTGGCGGATCTCGCCGTGGACCGGCATGACGTGGCGTGGGTTCACAATGTTGAAGGTGTAGAGCAGTTCACCCGTGGCGCTGTGGCCGGACACGTGCACCCGCGCGTTACCCTTGTGCACCACCTTGGCGCCGTAGCGCATCAGGCCGTTGATGATGCGGTAGACCGAGTTTTCGTTGCCCGGGATCAGGGACGAGGCCAAGATGACCGTGTCGCCGGGGCCAACGTGGATCTTGTGGTCCCCGTTGACGATGCGGGACAGGGCCGCCATCGGCTCACCCTGCGAACCGGTGGTGACAAAAACCACCTGGTCCTTGGGCAGTTCATCGGCCGTGCGCAGGTCCACGATGGTGTCCTCTTGAGCCGTCAGGTAGCCCATCTCCAAGGCGATGGTCATGTTGCGGATCATCGACCGGCCGGCGAAGGCGACCTTGCGGCCGTGGGCGGCGGCGGCATCGAGCACCTGCTGCACCCGGTGGACGTGCGAACTGAAACAGGCCACCAGCACCAGGCCGCCGGTGGCGGCGATCACCTGGTCGATGACCGGCCCGATCTCCCGTTCGGTGGGGATGAAGCCCGGCACCTCGGCGTTGGTCGAATCGACCATCAGCAGGTCCACGCCGGCCTCACCTGCCCGGGCGAACGCCTGGAGGTCTGTGACCCGCCCGTCCAAGGGCAGTTGGTCCATCTTGAAGTCGCCCGTGTGCAGCACCGTGCCGGCGGCCGTCTTGATGGTCAGGCCCAAGGCGTCCGGAATCGAGTGCGTCACGGCCATGAACTCACAGGTGAAGGGGCCTAGGGTCTCCTTGTCGCCATCGGCCACCGCCAAGGTGAGCGGTTCGATGCGGTGCTCTTTCAACTTGGCTTCAACGAAGGCCAAGGTGAGCTGGGAGCCAACCAGCGGAATGTCGGGCCGCAGCCGCAGCAGGTAGGGCACGGCGCCAATATGGTCCTCGTGGCCGTGGGTCAGCACCAGTGCCACAACGTCGTCCAGGCGGTCCCGGATGGGCGCGAAATCCGGCAGGATCAGGTCAACGCCGGGCTGGTGTTCCTCCGGGAACAGCACGCCGCAGTCAACGATCAAGATCTGGCCGTCGATTTCGAAGGCGGTCATGTTGCGGCCAACTTCGCCCAGCCCGCCCAGCGGGATCAAGCGCAACGTGCCTGGGGCTAGGTCTGGGGGGAGACCGAGAGGGGCGGCATCGCTCACTTGATCAGCCCCGCTTCCTTGAGCGCCTGGCGGACGTGGCCGGCCTCGACCTCCGAGGCCGGGAACAGCGGTTCGCGCACGGTGCGGCTGGGCAGGACGCCGGTGATTTCGAGGGCGGCCTTGGCCATGACGGCGCCCTGACCGCCGCCCATGATGGCGTGTATGACCGGCAGCAGCCGGGCGGCCGTCAAGCGGGCCTTGACCAGGTCTTGGGCGTCCACGGCGTCGATCACCTGGCGCCAGATCTGGCCCGTGACGTGGCCGATCACCGAGACGATGCCGGCCGCTCCTTGGGTTAGCAGGGCCAGCCCCAGGGCGTCATCGCCGGCGTAGTAGGCCAGGCCGGTTGTGACCATCTTGCGGAAGGCCTCCCCAGCCTGGCCGGTGGCGTCTTTGACCGCCACGATCTGGTCGTGTTGGGCCAGGTTGACGAGGGTCGCTTCGGCCAGTTGGACGCAGCTGCGGCCAGGGATGTCGTAGATCATGATGGGCAGCTCGGTGGCGTCCGCGAGGCGCAGGAAGTGCTGGGTCAGGCCGTCCTGGCTGGGCCTTGAGTAATAGGGCGTGACCACCAGCAGGCCGTCCGCGCCGGCCTGGGCGGCCTCCTTGGCCAGGCGGACCGAGTGGGCCGTGTCGTTAGTACCCACGCCGGCCACGATCTTGACCTTGGAGCCCACGGCTTCGCGGGTGGCCTCGATGACCAGGCGCTTCTCACCATCGGACGTGGTGGGGGCCTCGCCGGTGGTGCCGTTGACCACGATGCCGTCGTGGCCGGTGGCCGCCAGGTGGGCGGCCAACTGCTTGGTCAGCGGCAGGGACAGTTCGCCCGCCTCGGTGAACGGCGTGGCCATAGCGGTCAGGAGAGCGCCGAACGGGCGCTGGGGTGTAGCGGTATAGGCCATGGTGAAAACCCTACCTTGCGGTGGGCGGCGCGGGCGGGAGGTCCGGCTCCGCCTTGGTTGGAGTTCGAGAGCCGCGGAACCCCAAGCCAGGAAGGCAGGAACGGGATGATGGCAGCGGTTGGCAGCGGTACCATATTTGGTACCAGAACCCAAACAAGGTGGAGATTTCCGATGGCGATTACCGCAAGCCAGGCGCGGCGAGAGTTGTTCCCGTTGATCAAACGGGTCAACGATGACCGGGATGTGGTTGAGATCGTCTCGAAGCACGGCAACGCCGTGCTGATGTCCGAGGCCGAATACCGCTCGTGGCGCGAGACGGCCTACCTGCTAGCCTCGCCAGCCAACGCCCGGCGCCTGCGCGAGTCGGTCGAGGCCGCGCGCCGGGGCGAGGTGGAGCACCACAACCTGATTGCCCCGGAGTGATGGGGCATGAATCTCGTTTTCACTGCCCGTGGCTGGGAAGACTACAGCCACTGGGCCGAATCGGATCGCGCCATGTTGAAGCGCATCAACCGACTGATCCAGAGCGCCACCCGCACGCCCTTCTCAGGCCTGGGCAAGCCCGAACCTCTGGTGAGTGAGTACGCCGGCCTGTGGTCGCGCCGCATCACCGACGTGCACCGCCTGGTGTACGAGGTGGGTGAAGGCACCATCGCCATCCACCAAGCCAGGTACCACTACTAGGCCGCCCCCTGGGATGGGACGCCGGATGTCAGTTTGGCCAGCCTGTGGGGCAAATCCCGTGCAGCGGCGGCCTTCCGTGCGGGTTTCGCCGGCCTGTGGGACACAAACTGGGGCGAATCACGCCGCTTCTTGACCCACAGGCTGGCCAAACTCGCAATAACTGGCCGCTGGCGGTCCCGATTGACCCACAGAGCCATTTCACTCGCAGGCCGGCGGCGGCACTCCGGCTAGGAAGGAAGCAGTTGGGCTTTGACGCCGGGTAGGTCGCCAAAGCGGGCCCGCTGATCCAATGTGAGCAAGACCCGGTCGGTGGCCGCTGCGGTGGCCGCCACGATCAAGTCGGCGGAACCACGCGGTACCCCGTTCTGCCTGGTCCAGGCAAGCAGCCGGGCGTGGTGCTCCAATATTGCAGCGTCATAGAGCAACACTTTGGCAACGTCCAGCAGACTGTCAATGAATCGTTCCATGCGCGGCCGGTGCTGGTCGGTGGCAAGAGCCAGGCCAGCCTTCAGTTCTGCCAAAGTCACCACTGAAAAGCCAACTTCATCTTCCGGTTCCAGTATTTCTGTGGCAGCCAGGCGGCCGCGTTCCAGGGCAACAATTACGCCCGTGTCGAGAACTAGCCTTCGGCCCATGCCAGGCGCTCCAGGTCGCTTGGAATCGGATCTCGGAACGCCAGGACCGCCGACTCGGCGTCGGCGTCAAAGGCGCCGCCCTCCCAATCGGCAAAGAAGGCAAGCACCGCCGCGCCGTTGGCGGGGCGCTCTGGCGGCAGAATCTGAGCGACCACTTCCCCATTCTTGGTCACGCTGAAGCGCTCACCGGCTTTGGCTCTCTCCAGGACGGCCGCGAAGGAACGACTGGCCTGGGTAGCGGTCACAGTGGTGGTTGGCGGTACGGTCATGGTCACGTTCTCAGATTATCTGATTCCACCCCACCGACCAAACTCGCAAGAACTGGTGGCAGCGGACCAATTGGACAACCCCCACCTCCCTCACGAAAGGTCAATTCCGTCAATTCGTCATCCCGGACTTGATCCGGGATCAGGATATAACAGCAGGTCAGGGGCTTGAGATCCCGGATCAAGTCCTGGATGACAAGAACGGAATTGACCTTTCGCGCAGGAAAAGTGACCTCTCGTGAGGAAAGGGGGCGGGGGGACAGGGCGGGGCGAGGGGACAGGGCGCGAAGCAAGAGCGGCTAGAAGGGATCGGTGTCGGGGAAGGGCCAGGGCGTGCCGTCATCAATGCCCAATTCGAACGTGTTGAGGCCCCAGGCGCTCATCGAAAAGCTGCCCAGACAGCCCAAGAGATCGACCAGGCCCTCGATGCCCAGGACCTCCCTGGTCTCGGCATAGAGCTGGTCGCTGACATGGTGGTCTTCCAGCACGGCTTTGGTAAAACGGTAGGCCACGTCTTCGTCCAACGCCTCGAACTGGGGATCCTGGCCGGCCGCCAGGCGCTCTAGGCAAGCCTTGGGAACGCCAGCCTCGATAGCGCTGTCGAAGTGAGCCCACCAGGCGAAGGGCGACCGGTTGTGGCGGCCGACAATCAGCACACTCAACTCGCGCAGCCGCTTCGGCAGGTTGGCGGTGCCGCGGCAGTAACCACCCAGCGGCTCAACGTGCTCGGCTAGGCCGATCGACTGGGCCCAGATCCAGAAGGGCGGCGGCGTGTGGTCGATTTCGCCCAGGACCCGTTGGCGCAGCGCCAGCGCCCGGGCGTCAAGTTCGGTGACGGATAGTTCGCGCACCGGTATCTCCTTTCGTCGAGACGTGGCAGCAGCCGGGCAGGGTTGCCCTGTGCCGCCCAGTGTCACGCGCCATCGGCCAGCCAGCGGCTGTCGGCGGGACTCAGGTCCAGGGCGGTGGCGGCCAGGGCCTGCTCCAGTTGGGCCGGCGAGTCTGGCCCCACGGAGGCCCACACCTGGGGGTGGCCCAGGCTCCAGGCCAGGGCCACGGTGGCCGGTTCCAGCCCGCGCAGGGCCGCCAGTTCCCGGCAGCGTGCCCGCCTGGCCCGGCTGAGCGGGGTATCGAATGGGTCTGGTCCACCTCCGGGCGTTGGGTCCGCGTCAGTTCGGGCGAAAAAGCCGCCGGCGTTGGCGGACCAGCTCAGCAACGGCAGACCATACTCCCCCACCACCGCCAAGATCTGGGGTGTCGAGGGCAGGGTGGTGCCGGGGAACAGGGCGGCATCGGGCGCTGCCAACGAGAAGTGGTAGCTGGCCAGCGGCAGGTGGCCCCGCTCAAGGAGCAGCGGCACCAGGGCGGCTAGCCGCGGGGCGGTCCAGTTCGACACTCCAACCGCCTCGGCCACACCTTGGTCGATCAAGGCCACAAGGGTGTCGGCGATTTCGTCCACCGGCCGGCCCGGATCATCGCAGTGCAGCACCATCACGCCCAGGGCCGGCACATGCAACGCAGCCACCGCCGCAGTGGCGTCAGCGAAGATGTTTTCCCTGGTCAGAGGAATGTCAACGCCCCTGGCGCCGTGGCCGATCTTCATCACCACCTTGAGCCGGCCAGGGTGGCCGCGTTGCCAGGCACCCACGGCCGCCATGCCCTTGCCGCCAAAGTAGGTGAAGCCGGATTCGACAAACTGGCCGCCCGCGGCGGCGAACGCCTCCAGGCGGCGGTCCGAATCAGCCTGGGACTCCAATCCAAAGGCGCCGCCCAACACCAGGCGCGTGGTTCCCAACGGCCTTGCCAATGTCGGCATGATCGAACCCCTCTCCCCTACAGAAACGCCGTAAAGGGCAGGTCGGTCTCATGGCTGAAGGCGTCGTCGAAGCCCCGCGGGTAGTGGTAGCGCAGCCTCGCCGCATCATCCGGGTAGGTGAAGCGGCCGCCTACCTGCCAGATGTAAGGCATGAAGCTGTAGTCCAAGGCGTGGCGCTTCATTTCCCACAGCATCACGATCTCTTCCGGGTTGGCCATGAAGTTGGTCCAGATGTCGTGATGGAACGGGATCACCACCTTGGCCCGCAGGCCTTCGGCCATGCGCAGGATGTCCGACGCTGTCTGCTTGTCGGTGATGCCCCGCGGGTTCTCTCCGAAGGCCCCCAGCGCCACATCGACTTGGTGTTCGTTGCCGTGTTTGGCGTACATGTTCGAGTAGTGCGAATCGCCACCGTGGTACACGCTGCCGCCTGGAGTGACCACCAGGTAGTTGACGGCGGCATCATCCATGTTGCGCACCGGCCGGCCCTGCAACACCTCGTCCGCTGGCGCGGTCAGCAGCACGGTGCGGTCGAAGGAATCAAGCACCTCGATCATCGTGTCCTTGATCTTGACCGTGTCGCCGGGCCGCACCACCTGGCAGCGTTCGGCCGGCACGCCCCAACTGATCCACAGGTCAACGGCCGCCTGCGGGCCGATGAAAGGCACCGTGTCGGGGCAGTTGGCCAGGATGGCGGCGGCCACGTTGATGTCAATGTGGTCGGTGTGAGTATGGGTGGCCAGCACGGCGTCAACGGTCCGGATGGCAAAAGGATCGATGACGAATGGCGACAGCCGCAGGTTGGGTTGAAGCTGGCTGACGCCCGACATGCGCATCATCTGGTGTCCCTTGACCATGTTGGGGTTGTGCCTGGTTCGCTTGCCGGTGCCAACCCAAAGGTCGATCAGAATGTTGGCGTCGCCTTCGGACTTGACCCACAGGCCGGTGCAGCCGAGCCACCACATTTGGAACGTGCCGGGCGCCACCTGGGCGGCCTCGATCTCTTCGTTCAGCCAGGTACCCCACTGCGGGAAGGTCTTGAGAATCCAACTCTCACGGGTGATGTCTGCTATGGGGCTCACGGGATTGTCTCCTTCGAATCTGGGGTCAGCAGGTGGCAGGCAGCCAGGACTCCTTGGTAGGGCACCAAGGCGGGGCGTTCGGTGTGGCAGCGGCCGATGGCGCCCGGGCAGCGAGCGGCAAAGGGACAGCCGGTTTGGCCGGTTGACCCGGCTGAGGGGGCAACTTTGGTGCGGGCAGCCTGGCGGGCAGCCTGTAGTTCGGGGTCCGGCACCGGCGCTGCCTCGGTCAGGGCTTGGGTGTAGGGGTGGACCGGGCGGTCGGCTACTAGATCGACTGGTCCGCGTTCCATCACCTGGCCGGCGTACAGCACCACGATCTGGTCGGAGATGTAGCGCACCACGGCCAGGTCGTGGGTGATGAAGAGGTAGGCCAAACCGCGCTCTTGGCGCAGCTTGACCAGCAGGTTCAACACTTGAGCCTGGACCGACAGGTCTAAGGCCGAAACGGCTTCGTCGCAGATCACGAAATCGGGGTCCATGATCAGGGCTCGGGCGATGGCGATGCGTTGGCGCTGTCCTCCGGAGAACTCAGTTGGATAACGTTCGGCAGCGTCCAGCGGTAGGCCCACGTCTGCCAAGGCCTGGGTCACGCGTTCCCGGATCTGCGCCTTCGGCAGGCCCAGGTTGTAGCGCAGGGCCTCGGCTACCGTCTCGCCTACCGTCAGGGACGGGTTCATCGAACCGAACGGGTCTTGGAAGATGACCTGAATCCGCCGGGCCAGCAGACGGCGGTCGGCGCGGGGGCAATGGGTGATGTCGGCGCCATCGAATTCGATCCGGCCATCGGCCGGATCGGCCAGACCCAGAATGGCGTTGCCGATAGTGGATTTGCCGGAACCGGATTCACCGACCAGACCCACGGTTTGGCCACGCTCAATGCCGAAACTGACACCGTCCACCGCCCGCAGCAGGCCGCCGCGGCCAGGCAGGCGGTATTCCACCGTCAGGTTATTGACGTTTACCAACGGGTTAGCCACCATCTTGGCCCCCCGTTCCGGCCGGCGCTGCCTGAACTACCGTTGTTGCCTGGCCAGCCAGGAGACAGCGCGAGAAGCGCCCGGGCGCTACCGCCACCAAGGGCACGGCGGCGGTGCGGCAGGCCGCGGCCGCCAGCGGGCAGCGACCCTGGAAATGGCAGCCCACGGGCCAGTCGGGCGGCGCCGGCACGGTGCCTTCGAGGGACGGCAGGGGCTGCCCGCGCCGACCGCGATGCGGATCGGATCGCAAGAGGGCCTGGGTGTAGGGGTGGGCGGGGTCCCGCACGATCGGTGTAATGGGGGATTCCTCCACTACCTCGCCGGCATACATCACCACGGCCCGGGAGCACAGGTCCGCCAGCAGGCCCCAGTTGTGGGTGATCAGCAGGATGGCAGTGCCGCCGGCCCGCAGGTCGCGCAGCAGGTCGAGGATCTCGGCTTGGACGGTGACGTCGAGGGCGGTGGTGGGTTCATCAGCGATGATGATGTCCGGCTTGGCCGCCAGGGCGGCGGCGATGCCGACCCGTTGCGCCATGCCGCCGGACAGTTGGTGGGGATAGCTCTTGGCCACGCGGGCCGGGTCCGGCAAACGCACCAGGGCGAACAGTTCAAGGGCCCGCCGCTTCGCTTCCTTGCGGGAACAACCGGTGTGCAACCGCACCACTTGGGCCACCTGGGCGCCGGCCGTGTAAACAGGGTCAAGGCTGGAAATGGGGTCTTGGGAGATCCAGCCCACCCGGGCCCCGCGGATGGCGCGCAGTGCAGCCGGGGAAGCCTTGGTCAGGTCTTGGCCGTCGAAGAAGACACGGCCGGCGGTCACCCGGCCACCACCGGGCAGCATGCCGAACAGGGCGCTGGCGGTGATCGACTTACCACACCCGGATTCGCCGACAATGCCAACGGCTTCTCCCGGCATCACGTCGAAGGTCACGTCCCTGACCGTCACGGTGGCCCGGCCCGCCATCGGCAGAGTCACCGTCAGGCCGCGCACCGACAGCAGGGCGCCCTCGGTGGGCTCTTGGCCGGCCGTTACCGCTGCGGTTGCAGCCTGGGTGGCCGATGGCGCCTGGCGCCGGCCCGGGCTGCGCACCACGGCCGCGGCGTGGGCCTCTTCGGCGGCGTCCCGAATGCCGTCCCCGATGGTGCTGAGGGCCAGGACGAAGACGATGATGATGCCGCCCGATGGCACCAACAGCCACGGGTTGAGACCGATGTTTCGTGAAGCCTCGCCCACCAGCGAGCCCCAACTCGATTCCTTGGTGCCAACGCCAAGGAAGCCCAAGCCGGTCTCCATCAGAACGGCCGTGGCCGCGAAGACGGAGACCTGCACCAGGATGACCCCGGCCACGCGCGGCAACACGTGACGCAGAATGATGACGCCGTCCTTCAGGCCGGAGGTGATGGCGGCCCGGACAAACAGTTCTTGGCGCACCCCCATGGCAGCGGATCGCACCACTCGGGCCAGACCCGGCGCGCCGAGCAGGCCGAACGCCACCATGGCGGCGGTCTCGTTGTGGCTGAACACGGCCAGGACGGCCAAGGTGACGATGATGCTGGGCACCGCGAAGGCGACATCGGCCGATTTGAGCACCAGCCAATCGAAAACGCCGCCCTTGTACCCGGCCAGGATGCCCAGTGGCACGCCGCAAGCCAGGTAGACCACCATGGCGATCAGGACAACGGTCAGCGTCACGCGGCCGCCGAAGACCAGCCGAGCAAACACATCCAGACCCAGTTCGCCGGTGCCAAGCCAGTGGCTGGCCGAGGGGCCCTTGAGGGCATGTAGCAGGTCCTGCTGTTCAGGGCCGTAGGGTGAGATGACACTCGCCAGCGCGGCGCACAGCACTATGACGGCCAGCACCGCCAACGCCACCACCACGGCCGGGCGCCGCAGCAGCAGGCGGGCGATGCCGGGCCGCGCCTGCGGGCGGGCGGCGCCAGGCTGGGTGCCAGGTTGGACAGCGGGGCCGCTCACCGTGTCCTCACCTTCGGGTTGACCAGCGCATACAGCACTTCGATCACCAGGTTGACCACAATCACGAAGACGGTGAAGACCACGGCCACACCCTGCATGGTGGTGATGTCCTGCCCGGCGGCAGCCGAGACGGCCAGGCCGCCCAGGCCAGGCATGGCAAAGACGTTCTCGATCAGAACACTGCCGCCGAACATGCCCACCACCACGATGCCCAGTACCGTGATGATCGGGGCGGCGGCGTTGCGCAACACGTGCTTGACAATGATGGTGCGCTCGGCGAAGCCGCGTGCCCGCAAAGCCCGCACATAGTCGCGGCCCAGTTCGGACAAGACGCCGTTGCGCGTCTGTTTGGCCACGGGCGCGGCGCAGGACAAGCCCAGGGCCATGACCGGCAGCACCAGGCCCATAAACCACTTGCCGGGCGACTGGGAGAAGGGGGTGTAACCGATGGCCGGGAATAGGCGCAGCTTGACCGCGAAGACCATCGACAGGACCAGGGCGAACCAGTAGACGGGGATGGCCATGCCCAACATGGCGGTGCCGTCGATCAACCGGCCCAGCCAACCACCCTTGAGGGCACTGAAAACGCCACAGGTGACACCCACCAGGCCGGTCACAATGAAGGCCCCAGCAATCAGGCTGAGCGTGACCGCCAGGCGATCACCCACCTGGCCACTGACGGAGACGCTGGAGGTGATGGAGTCTCCCAGGTCGCCTGTCACTGCGCCTTTGAGCCAGTCCCAGTACCGCACTGGCAGCGGCCGGTTCACGCCCAGGGCCTCGTTCATGGCAGCGACCTTGTCTGGGTCGGCTGTTTGGCCAAGGATGGTGCGCCCCGGATCGCCCGGGATCAGAGCGGTCAAGAGGAAGGTCAGCAGCGAGACGATGAACAGCACCGGGATGGCGCTGACCGCCCATCGCACCAAGATCTGCCGCATCGCTGCGTCACCTCCTTCCCCTCAATGATGGGGTGGCGACCCGCGGAACCGGGCTGCGGCATCGACGGGCCGCCACCATAGCTGTGCTGTACTGGCTAGCTACCCGGCGAGGTAGTAGTCGAGCGGGTTGGCCAGGCCGCTGGAGGGCGCCATGGCCACGCCCTGGATGTCGGGCCGCACAAAGTAGACCCGAGAAGAGTAGGTGACGGGGGCAAACCAGGCGTTGTCCACCACCCACTCGTTGATCTGGCGCTCGATGGCGGCCACCTGGCTGGAGTCGGTGTTGGCCACCTGGGCGCACAGACCGTCCAGTTCTTCGTTGACGCTGCCCAGCGGGTTCAGTATCTTTTCGCCGGTTGGCAGCAGGGCCTGCTGGCAGAAAAGGTAAGCCGACGGGAAGGCGCTGATGCCCTGCACCCCAACCGGATACTCGCCGCTGACGGCTTTGCCCACCCAAGTGGGAGCCTCGGATTCGATGGTCAGATTGAGGCTGATTCCAACCTCTTCGAGTTGGGCCGCCATGGCTTTGGCCACGGTGTCGAAACCGGCGATGCTGGCCGTAATCAGTTCGGCCTCGAAGCCGTCCGGGTAGCCGGCCTCGGCCAGTAGCGACTTGGCCTTCTCCGGGTCATAGGGATAGGCCGCCGCCGCGGTGTCCGAATAGGAGGCCGTGCCTGGCAGAACCAGTTGAGTAGTGGGATACGAACCCTCACCCAGGAGGGCGGTGCCGATGGCGTCGCGGTCGATGGCGTAGTTGATGGCTTGGCGCACCCGCACGTCGCCGAGTGGTTCGACGATGGCGCCGTCACGGTCAAACAGGATCATGCCCAACGACAACGTGGGATTGTTGACCGTGTAGAGGCCGGCCTGTTCGGCCTGGGCCGCCACCGTGTAGTCGCCGGTGAAAACGTCGATTTGACCGGTGCTGGCGGCGTTGACGGCCGTCTGCTGGTCGGAGATCAGTTGCATCACGATGGTCTGGAAGTGCTGGCGCGACGGGTCGAAGTAGTTGGGGTTGGCAGTGTAGGTGTAATGGTCACCCGCGACCGACTGCTCAGGGTCGTAGATGTAAGCGCCGGCGCCTTGCGAAACGTGGTCGGCATCCAGCGAGTCTGGGTCGGCCAGGCCGGTGGGGCTGATGATGGCGCCGGCGGCCCAGCCCTGCGACAGCATGGTGGGCAGGAGTGGGTTGGCTGAGGCCAGTTTGATCGAGACGGTGTAGTCGCCCGTCGCCGTGATTTCGGCCCCGGCCAGGGTGGTGGACCGTGTGCCGCCGGCATCGCGGACGTACTCCAGCGAGGCTTTGACGGCAGCGGCGTTGACCGGCGAACCGTCAGTGAAGACGGCGTCCTGGCGCAGCGTCAAGTCGAGTTGAGTGTTGCCTTCGCCAACAAACTCCCACGACTCCGCCAGGGCGGGCTTGATCTCGCCGTTGGCGTCCTCATAGGTCAAGGACTCATAGGCCAGCAGGACGAAGTCCGTGTTCTGATCGGCCAAGGCCGGGTTCAGCGAGTTGGGCGGCTGTTGTTCAGCCACGTGCAAGGTGTCACCTTGGGTGGCAGCGGGGGTGGTGTCGCCACCCGCCTCGCCGGCGGTCTCGCCGCCGGCGTCGCCGGCCGGGGTACTGCCTTCGGCCGTGGCGGTACCGCTGTCCTGGGTGCTGGCCGTGCCCGATGACGTGCCGCTGGTATCGTCATCGCCGCAGCCGGCCAGGGTCAGGATCATGGCGGCCGCGGCCAGAGCCGGAATCAGGCGGCCGGTGCGCCGGCCCCTGTGCGGCAGGCTCTGCTGTGGGCAGGTTGGTTGTGTACTGGGCGACATCGCCGTTCCTTTCGTGGAGAGTTGTCAGGCTGCCTTGCGGCAGATGAACAGGTAAGTTGCCAGCGAGTGCCAGGCAATCTGAAGGTCGGTGAACTTGGCGGCTCTGAGGGCCGCCAGGTGCTGTTCGAGTGTGGCAATGGGGCGGTCGTGGTGGGGCGGAGGGCCTTCCCACAGCACGTGATAGCCGGGCCAGGCGTTTAGCACGCGCTGTTCCTCGGCCGGGTCAGTGAAACCAACGTGTTCCAGGTGCACCAGGCAGCCGCCGGGTGCCAGCAGGCTGTGGGCGGCGGCGTAGACCTCGGCGGTACCGGCCGCGTCCCGGTGCGATGACACCCACGACGTGATCAGAACGTTCGTGTCCTGAGGAATTGAGCCGTCGGTCAGATCGCGCCCGGGGCAACCGATGCGGTAGGTGACCCGCGGGCCGTAGGGGGCCAACCGTTCCTCGGCCACGGGCCGGGTGCCTTCACCGGCATCGGTCCATTGGCCGGCGGCGCGGGGAAACTGGGCCAGAAAGGCCTCAAGGAATTCACCTTGAAAGGCGCCTAGATCCACCACCAGGCCCGGTTCTGGCTGGGCTTGGGCCACCAGTGTGGCGGCCAGACGGCGTGGCCGGGCCAGCCTGTCACCCAGCGCCTCGAACGGCACTAGCGGCCTGGTTAGGGCTGGCAGCAACGTTGGGTCACGTAGCTGGCTGAGGCGGGTCATGGCGCTCCCTTGCATCCGGCATCAACGGCGGAACTGTTGTTACACCTCGTAAACTAGCCAACCCAGAACTAATGTCAATCCAAGACGAACGGATGTTCAGAGGGCAGGAGCGCGTCGGTCAGGCCGGCCGTGGCTGTTTCGGTGACGGCCGGCCGGCGCTGAGAGGCCACAGTTCGTCCGCCTGCTGCAGGATGCGGGCGGCCGCCTTGTCATCCGTAATCAAGGTGTCATAGAAGCCGCCCCGAGCCGCCGCCACCATCGCCTGGGCCTTGGCGGCGCCTCCCGCCATGGCCACCACGCGAGGGATGCGGCGCAGGGCACCGAGGCCAATCCCGACCACCCGATTATTGATGTCGATGTCCAACCGCCTGCCCTGGGCATCAAAGTGTTCGCCGCAAATGTGGCCCACCCCGCCCGCAGCGCGGATAGCCGAAGCTTCCTTCCCGCTCAACAAGCCGTCAAACAGCGGGCTGCGGTCACGCGGGTCCAACGTGCCGATGCCGATCAGGGCTACGTCGGCCCTGGTGGCCAATTGCAGAATTTGGGCCAGGCTGCGGTCGCGCATCAACACGTCCCTGGTGTGGGCGTCATCCACCACCAACGGCACATGTAGGTAGCGGCAGGTGGCCTCGTAAGCCTTGGCCAGAGCCCGCGCAATGCCTGGTGAATCGGTGTTCAGGTTCTCCGCCGCCATGGCACCGATGATCTGCACCACCTCTAGGTGCTGGGCCCGGTTCGGCTCCAGGTACTTGGCCGTGGCGGCCAGGGCCCGGCCCTGTGACACCCCCACTGTCATGCCATCCTGAAGCAACACCTGGAGGTAGCCGGCGGCCGCTCGGCCCAGGTGCTCAACGCTGCCCGGGTCGCCGCGGGGCGCCACCACGACACGGCAATCGACCAGGCCGAGGCGGCGCACCAAGGCCCGCTCCAGGGCTTCCATGCGCTGCATGGGTACCCGGATTTCGATGCGCACAATGCCCTGTTCCTTGGCCGCCGCCAGCATGCGCGACACGGTGGGGCGTGACTTACCCAACCGGCCGGCAATCTGTTCTTGCGACAAGTTCTCCTCGTAGTAGAGGCGAGCGGCCTGCACCAGACTCTGCAATTGGTCTTCCTGCGCCCTGGTCTTGACCATGTGGCCCTCCTTGGCCGTGTTTGGTGGCCTGCCCTGCCGGACCGTGAACACTTGCTCACTCGGGTTTGGTGGGCTCGCCGCTGTGGGCATAGTTTTTCAGACGTGCACACTCTACGCACATCTGTTCACGAAGGCAAGCCGGGCGCCACCCCCCGCCAGGTCCAGTTGGCCCTGGACCTGCGCGCCACCGCCACCGCCCTTACTGCCCTTGAACAGGCCGCCGACGCCATCGACATCATCGAAGCCGGCACCGTCCTATGCCTCAGCGAAGGCATGCACGCCGTCCGCGCCATCCGGACCGCCTACCCGAACCACACGCTGCTGGCCGACATCAGAATTGCCGAAGCCGGTGCCCTGTTGTCCAAGCTGGCCTTCGAAGCCGGGGCCAATTGGGTGACGGTGGTCAGCGGAGCCGCCCCCGCCACCTTCGCCACCGTAGCCAAGGTGGCGGCTGAATGCGGTGGTGAGGTTCAGGTCGAACTATCGGAAGGCTGGACCTGGGACCTGGTGCAACGCTGCCGTGACCTCGGCATCGCCCAGTTCATCCTGCACCGCAGCCGCGACGCCGAAGCCGCCGGCAGCCTGGCCTGGCCGCCCGGCGACCTGGACGCCATCGAGCGCCTCCACGCCCTGGGGGGCAGGGTCAGTGTGACAGGCGGTCTGACCCCAACCACACTTGGCGACTTCGCCGGCCGGCCAGCCGAGATCTTCATTGCCGGCCGTGCCATCTACGGCGCCGACAACCCGGCCGCGGCCGCCCTAGCCTTTCGAGACGCGGTCCTAGCCATCCCATGAGTACCCCGCCGGCCCGCCGCCAAGTCGGCATCTACGAGAAGGCCCTACCTCCGGTGGGCTGGCCGGCCCTGCTCGAAACCGCCAAAGCGGCCGGCTTCGACTTCATCGAAATGTCGATCGACGAATCGGACGAGCGGCTGGCCCGGCTCGACTGGCCAACCGAAACCCGCATTGCCATCCGCCACGCCATCGAGGCCACCGGTGTCAGGATCTACTCGATCTGCTTGTCCGCCCACCGCCGCTTCGGCCTGGGCAGCCGTGACCTTGAGGTGCGCACCAAGGCTCAGACCATCCTGCACCAGGCCATCGAACTGGCGGTCGACCTAGGTGTCCGCGTGATCCAGATCGCCGGCTACTTCGCCTACTACGAACCCCCAGATCCCCAGGCCCGGGCCCGCTACGTGGCCGGCCTGCGCCAGGGCCTTGACCTGGCGGCGCAACGCGGCGTCATGCTAGCGGTGGAGAACATCGATACCGCCGACATGGCCTCGGCCGATGACGCCTTGGCCCTGGTTGAAGAACTGGGCAGCCCCTGGTTCCAGGTCTACCCTGACGTGGGCAACTTCGCGGTCCACGAACTGGATGTGGTGGCCAACCTGGCCAAAGTGGCTTCCCACTCGGTGGGCCTGCACCTGAAGGATGCCCGGCCCGGTGAGCCCCGCCGGGTCCAATACGGCACCGGAGAGGTGCCGTTCGAGGCCGTCTTCGCCTGCCTGGGATCGTTGCCCTACGAGGGTCCGTTCACGCTCGAAATGTGGAATGACCGGCCCGAACAGGCATTGGCCGCGGCCAGTGCGGCGGCTCACTGGATCAGATTGCAGATGGCGCCGGCCGATGTAACGCAGGCCTCTGAGCCGGCCGGCCCGAGAGGAGAATAGTGCCATGGAACCCAGTCCTGCCTTGGCCGCCGTATCGATCGGCGAAGGCCAGCTGCGGCTGACGCCGCCCCACGGGGCGGCCCTGGCGCAGGCCCAAGAAGCCCGTCTTGAGGTGGCCGGCACCGAGGGCAACGTCATGGGCCTGCTGTCCCGGCTTGGCCTAGCCACCGGCCTGATCAGTGCCCTGCCCAACACGGCCCTGGGGCTCAGGGTGGCCGAAGAATGGCGCCAGGCCGGTCTAGACCTCAGCCGGGTAGTGTGGCGCGACCAGGGCCGGCTAGCACTGTACTTCGTGGACGGTGGCGCCGGCCCCGTGCCCAGCCGGGTCATCTACGACCGCAAGGACTCCTGTTTTGCCAACCTGACGGTGGACGATGTCGACTGGGACTACATCGGCGCGGCCGGTTTAGTTCATCTCACCGGCATCACCGCCGCCCTGACCGACAATCTCTACGCCGTGGCCACCCGCGCCGCCGAGGTGGCACGGCAGGCCGGCCACCGCCTCAGTGTTGACGTCAACTACCGCTCGCTGCTGTGGCCCCCCGAGGTCGCGGCCGCCCGCCTGGAGCCGTTAGTGACCGGGGCCGATGTCATGTTCTGCGCCCGCCGCGACGCAGCCATCCTGTGGGGCATCGAAGGCCCCACAACCGCCGTGGCCCAGGCATTGGCCCAGCGATTCGAGGCCCGCACCGTGATTGTCTCGGCAGGCCCTGAGCCCGTTGTGGTAGTCAGCGGCAGCCAAGAACTCAGCGCCAGGCCACCAACCCTCACCACGATGGTTGACCGCATCGGTGCAGGTGACTCGCTAATCGGGGCCATGCTGTACGGCGTGATCAAGGGTGACCTTGCCCTGGGCCTCAAACTGGCCATCGCCGCTGCCACGCTGGCCATCTCTCGCCACGGCGACCAGTTACACACGTCCCTGGACGAGTTGACCTGGCTGGCCGGCGCGCTGCAGGTGGGCGCCGACATCGTGCGCTGAACTGCCATGCTCGGCCCGGTGGGCACCGTGCGCGGATCATCCCGGGAAGCGGGACAATTGATGGCGTGAAGATCGAGTATCTGGTCGAGTTCGCCGACCTGGCCGACAGCCTCAGCTACACCGAGACCGCGCGGCGACTCTGGCTGACAGAGTCGTCCCTGTCACGCCACATCAAGTCAATCGAGGAAGAACTGGGCGTGGCCCTGTTCGAGCGCACCTCCCGGCGGGTCCGCCTCAGCCCCTACGGCCAAGCCTTGGTACCCCACGCCCGGCAGATCGCCGGCCTGTGGGAGGCCTATCTGAAAGACCTGCGGGCCGCCAAGGCACGCGACACCTCAACCGTCCTCATCGCCTCGAACTACTACATCAACGACCTGGTGGCCTATTTCTGCGCCAAGAACCCGGGCATGTCGGTACGCCAGGTGCAGCGGGACGATTCAACCGCCGCCCTGTTGGCCATGCTGGACCGCGGCGAATGCCAGATCGTGGCCGTGATTGCCGACGAAGTACCGGCCGAACAGGTCGAATCCCTTGTCCTGGCGACCGACACCTACGTTGCGGTGCTACCCGCCGGGCATCCGCTGGCCGGGGCCACGGCCATCCGGCCCGAAGATCTGGCCGGCGAGCACTTCATCTCGTTCAAGCTTGACACAGAGGGCGACCGGCAGATCAAGGCGATCTGCCGCCGGGCCAGCTTCGAACCGAACGTGATCATGACGGCCGATGTCGGTTCGGCCGCCGCGCGGTTTGTGCGCGATGGGCTTGGGGTCACCTTCTTGCAGTCGAAAACGATCGCCAAGATGGACGTCAGCGGCGTGGCCTGCCTGCCGCTGGCCCCGCCGGTCGGGATCACGGTGCGGTTGGGCTGGAAGTTGGACACGCCCCTACCGCCGGCCGCGCAGGCCTTCCTGGCCTACGTGCGCGCCCAATTGGCCCTGGAGGCGGCCGAAACTGCCACCGCCCAAGCGACCACCACCACCTAGCCCGCCGGCCGCACCCGCACCACCCGTTTGAAGATGCCCCTGGTCAGCGGACCCAGCACAAACACCTGCACCCCGAAGGCGAAAGCCCAGTTGACTGTCATCTTGGTCAGCCACACCGGAATGAACTCCGAAGTGAACCCCACGTACAGGAAGCACGAATAGCAACTCATCACCGGGCACATCATCATGACGGTGAAACCGGCCCGGATGACGTAGTACTCGATCCGGTTGGTCACCTGATAGCGGGCCGATAGCCGGCCGGCAAACTTCTGCACCAGGAAGAACTGCAGGGGGAACGCCAGCGGCGCCCGCAGCACAAACGCCTTCGGCCACTGCTTAAACAGCTCCCAACTCAGACCGCCGTGTTCCACCGCCTTGTTGAACAGCGCCATCACCGTCACCATCAGCAGCACACCGATGGTGGTGAAGACCAAACGCTGGCCGGCAGTGCGCGGCGCCACCACGCCATCGGGCGGCTTCATGCGATCTGCTCCAGCCGGTTGCAGGCCACCTGCTGGCCCAGTGACACTTCCTGCAGCGCCTGCGGTTCGGCGCAGGCGGCGGTGGCCGGGGATCCCAGCAAGGTACGGGCCGGGTCACCACGCATGAAGACCAGGATGGTAAGGCCGATCAGGGCCGTGGCCAAGACGATGATGACCATGGCCAAACAGCGGTTGATCACATAGCGCGCCATGGCGGCTCCTTGGTCCGGATAGAAACAAGCAGGTCAGCCGGCGATGCCGTCCAGGGCCACAGGGGCATAGACAGAGGCGCCGGTGGCGGTGTCGCGGCTGAAGTGGCGAATGAAATCCCAGATCAGCGGCACGTGGTACTTGGTTTGGCCGTGCGGCAGGCCCACGCCGGTGACAAACCGCGCCACCGGCACGCCTTCCTCACCCAGAAAGTCACCGAACAACCAGGTCAGTTCCTCGAAGCGGGCCTGGAAGGTGCGGTGGAAGTCGAAGCCGAAGGCCCGCTTGGCCGGGTCACCACTGTGCTCCACCAGGGCCTGTGAGGCCTCCAAACCAATTGGCACGAAGCCCGTCACCTTGGCGATGTGGGTCATCCAGATGTTGAAGTTGGCCAGGTGTTCCACCGCCGTCAGCGGGTAGCGGTCCCCGCCGTCCATGGTGCCGCCCACGCAGATCATCGGTACCCGGTAGGGCAGGTTCTTGGCGTAGCTGGAGGCGTCCTGATACCAGATGCCCTTGGCGAACAGGTTGCCGCCTGGGTCCGGCGAAACGGCCGCCAGCACGTCCGGATAGGCGCAGGCCAGCACCCCCGTGGCGTCGGAGCCGGCCGAATAGCCCACGGCGTAGACCCGGCTCAGGTCGACCGGATAGCCGCGCTTCAGCAGGGCATCCAGGATGCGCGGAAACTCGGACTCGACGCCATCGTTGGATGGGCCAAGGTTCCAAGGGCAGACCACGATGAACTTCTGCTGCCCGGCCAGTTCGGGCCAGCCGTTGGTTTCGCACAGATTGATGGGTTGCAGGCCGGCGTGCGAGACGTAGACCAGGGCGTAGCGCAGCGACGAATCCAGGTCCAGCGGCGTAAAGACGGCATACTTGCCGTCGGTGTCTTGTTCGAACAGTTCCTTGCGAACGCCTTTGGCCGCCCAATAGGCCAAGACGTCGGGGTGCATTTCGTCGTCAGGATGAGCCTTGTAAATGGCCTGCATGGCGGCAAAATGGCGGCCGGCGCGGGAGGCCTCGAAGGCGGCTTGGTCGAAACCGGGGAGGGCCCAAGCGAAGGCGTCTCCGCCTTTAGGGGCGCCCTTGGGCATGTAATGAGCCATGGTTCACATCTTTCTGTGCAGGGACTGCTGGAAGAGTTGGCGGACCGGTGTCCGATGTGGCGGTGGGCAGGGCGTTGGTGGTCTCGCCACCAATCGCGCTCTGAGTGCCCGCACCGGCGGAACCGGTAGAGCCGCTCTCGCCCGAGTCGTTGCCACCGCAGGCGACGAGCGTCACTGGCAGACCCAAGGCCGCCACGGCGGTGATGATCTTCCCAACATGGATACACACCTCTCTGTCTGCTCCTGAGGCTGGGCTTGAGGCAACTCTGCCAGGGCTTAGCCCTGGCAACTTGCTTCCATTGTTCGAGGCATCTTCGCAGGTGAGCAAACCACTTTGGGTCGTCATTGATGCACTTTGCGCAACAATCCACCGGTTTGCGCAAGGAACCACATGGCTCGCGGGGCCGGGGCCTGCGGCGCGGCCGCGGTGGCCACGGAATTGACCTTTCGCGCAGGAAAAGTGACCTCTCGTGAGGAAAGGGGGCGAGGGGGCAGGGCGGGGGGACAGGGCGCGAAGCAAGAGCGCCTAGAAGGGATCGGTGTCGGGGAAGGGCCAGGGCAGGGAATAAACCGGCGCGCTCCGGCGTTGAAGCCAGGGAAGAACCAGAACAACCGGCCCCGCCCGCCGCCGTGGACCCCCCAAACGACCCCGGCGGCCCGGCCGCCAGCCAGTAGCGGCAGGGCCAACCCCCCCAAGGACTGACAGCCATGCGTTCCAACCCTGTCCGCCGGGCCACCACCCGCCGGGCCACCACCCGCCGGGCCACCGCCCGCCGTGCCGTGGCCACCCTCGCCGCCATTGCCGTAGCATGCGGCATCGGCGCCCTGTGCCACCAAGCCGAACCCACCAATGCCGCCTTTGCCGACGCGGAAGCCGCCCAGACGGAACTGGGTGCGCCGCTGCTGGATGACATTGTCCTGATCGACTCGTACATGCCGCGCACCGTCTTGAACGTTCGCGGCGACGGCTCCAGCGCCCTGATTTGGGGCTTTCGCCACCGGGGCGTCTCCGGCCAGGGCACCCTGATTGTGGACCCGGCAGACCCAGCCAGCGAGGTCACCCTGCCGGATGGCCGCACCATCGACCTGATAGTCGGCGCCACCCACTTGTTCGACGCCTACACCCAGTATTCGCAAGCCGTGGCCGCCCTGGCCGGGGACGGCACGGTCTGGACCTGGGGCTGCAGCGCTGCGTCAGATGGCCGCCGCTGCGGGCGGGACGTGCCGGCAGGCGACAAACAATCGGGCAGCGAGGGCACCTATTCCACCCTGCCCGGCCAGGTGACCGATTTCCGGCCGGCGCTGGCGGCGGGCGAGACCATCATCGACCTGAAAACCACCCGCCAAACCTTCTTTGTGTTGACCAACCTGGGCAATCTGTATAGCTGGGGTGAATCGGCCGGCACCGGTTCGGTGGGCCAGGGTACGGCCACCAATAACCCTTCAAGTACCAACCGCAAGAGCCCCCGCCCACGCCGCATCCTGACGGGCGTGCACTCCTTCGGCGTGGGCCCGGCCAACGCCTGGGCGGTGGTGACCTGCGGCTGGTCCGTTTCCACGTGGGTGGAAGGCACGGTCTACAACGATGCCACCACCGAGACCCAGGGCACGCCCCACGGTAACTGCACCAACGCCACCACCGCCGATGACGTGCCACCCAGCCTGGTCTTCTGGGGCGCCAACAACGCCACACCCGACTCGTACGTGGCCTACGGGCGCTACGTGGGCGGCGGCCAGCCGGCCGGCTCGGCCGCCAGCGGCTTGGACGCCACCCCGGTCAACAGCTATTACTTCATGTCCCCGGCGGAGTTGAAATCGTCCAACCCGCTGCGCCAGGTCTTCGACACCATGTACACCAGCGCCACCACTTACGCGGTCGGCTCAGACGAAGACACGGGCGTCCGGATGGGTTCGGCCGGCAGGGTGGCCGGCAACGGTTTCCAGGCCCTGAAGGCGGACAACGGCACGTTCCAGTACATCAGCGGACATGCCTTCGGCTCCCAGTTGCTGGCGCGCGACCGCGCCGGCCAGATGCACCTCTACACCTGGGGCTACGACGGCTTCTACGGGGCCGGCCACACCGCCAATCCACTGGTGCCAACCGAAGTCTCGCTGGGCGGCGGCGTCACGCCGGTGATGGTGCGCCACAGCCGCGACATGGTCTTCATCCTGGATTCCACCGGCTCGCTGTGGGCCTATGGCACGCGGCGCTTCTCCGATGACTTCCCGGCCACCGACGCCAACGGCAAGCTGGTGTTCGCGGCCGCCACCGCGGCCAGCGCGGCCCCACACGACGGCGCCGCGCCCGGCTTCCAGGTGCCCACCCAGTTGGTGTCGGATGACCCGGTCAGCCCGTTCTACCCCGGCCGGGCGCATGAGATCGCCTGCAGCGATTTCACCTGCCTGGTGGAGGACACCAGCGGCCACTACTGGAATTTCGGCGGCGGCTGGACCACCTTCACCATCGCCAATTGGAGCGACACCGTGTCCGACACCACCTGGCAGATCAAGGTGAACAACCCATACCTGACGGTGCGGGACTGGTGGGACTGCCGCAACACGCTGGCCCTCGACACCTATCCAAACGGCCTGGTCTGGCTGCACCGCGACGGGCAGTTCCTGACCACCTGCCCATAAGCCTGGACCATCAGCGGACAGCCTCTCAGCCAAGAGCGGTTCTGCCGGCGGCGAAAAACGCCCCGGCCCGGGAACAGGGCCAGCGCAAGGCGCGTTATACCAATTCGGAACCAACCAAGGAAGGAGCTGGGCCGTGGCCTTTCATGCCCGTGGGGAAACCGGCATGACAACCTCGCACAGCGGCCGGCCGTGGCGCCAGTTGGCGTCGCTCGCGGCCGCCTTCGGCCTGCTCGCCGCCGGCGCGGTGACGGGACTCACCCTGGCCACCTACGTGGACGGGGAATACGGTGCTGCCGCCTACGGCGCCGGGGCCCACAACCTGCAGGTTTCCCTGGACAACGCCACCTGGCAGGAGACGGCGCTCGATGGCGTCACCTCCGACAATGTGCCGGACACAGGGGTGTTGACGCCCCTGGACCTGGGTGGTTCGACGCGGATTGTGCCGGGCGACCCCATGACCGGCTACCAGGCGACGTACTGGGTGCGCAACGCCCCCACCTCCACCACGGCCTCCCGCATGGTTTTCGAACTGGTTGACCAGGGCGGTTCCGACGCGGCGCTGCTGGCCTCCTTGCGTTTCGACGTGGCGGTCGATGGCGCCGGCGTGCTCACAGACCAGACGTTCAGCCAGTTGAGCGCCACCGGCACGCCCCTCTTGTTGGACCAAGCCGCCGCCCCCGGCACGGCGCACCAAATCACCCTCAAGGCCACTATCCCGGACCAGGGCGACAGAGCCTCCAACTGGGCCCTAGCCGAACAGACCGTCCACCTCCTGTTGGCCGTCTACGGCAGCTCCGTGCCCATCACCTAGCTGCTCCCCCGCAGTACCTCCCCCGCAGTACAACCCCCCGCAGTACCCCCCCGAAGGACAAACAGCCATGTACAACCCGCTTCATGCCCGGCCGAGCGCCATCGTGCAGGAAAAGGTGGCCGCCCGGCGTTTCGCCGCTGCCACCGCCACCCTTGCGCTAGGCGCCGCCCTGGCTACCGGCATCACCCACGCCACCTTCACCGATGGCGAGTACGGCCACACCGGCTACACGGCCGGCCGCTACAACCTGCAGATCGCCGCCGATGTCGCGCCCAACCTGGCGGACACCGACTGGAAGGAAACGTCCCCGGACGGCCAGCCGGACAACAGCCCGGAAACCGGTGTCACCACTCCCATCAACCTGACCACCACGGGTGGTTCGGCCATGATTCCCGGCCTGGCGGACTCGCAGGCCACCACTTTGGCCTACATCAAGAACGCCTCGAACGTCGATTCAACCCTGAACCTGTCGCTGGTCGACCAAACCACAACCACCTCCGCCAACGCGGCCGCCAAAGGCCTGCTGCGCTTCGACCTGGTGGTGGATGAACTGGAACAGGGTGAAGCGCCCATGCCGGTGTATGTGGCCTACGGCAAGGCGCTGACCGACCTGGATTCGGATGCCAAGGCGCTGCCCATCGTGGCTGCCGCCCCGCCCGGAGCGATGTACCGCATCACCCTGACAGCCACCATGGCCAACGGCACCGACCAGGCCGCCACCAACGCCGCCCAAGGTGGCCAAGTGGACTTGTGGCTGGCGGTCAAAGGGGCCGCCACAGCCTAAGCCAACAGGCACACACAAGCTCGCCCAGCCGTGGCCTTGCCGGCCTGCGCACTGGGTGAACCTGCCCGTCACCAGGGAATCCGGCCCTCTGGCGGTCAGTCGGAAACGATGACGTGACCCCGACCCCCCGGCCGCCGGCCACGGCACCGCAAGACAGCCATACCCCCTAGGAGATAACAACCATGACGATTCAACAACAACCCACGCAGCCGTTGGTGGTGGTGGAGAAGTCGAAGCGGCGCCGCGCCGCCGGCATCATCGCCGCCTCGGCCATGGGCCTGGCCCTGGTGACCGGCGCGACCATCGCCGCCTTCCAAGACACCGAATGGGTCAAGCCCGGTGACGGCAACGGCTACACCGCCGCCCGCTTCAACCTGCAGATTGCCCAAGGCATCGACGAATACGACCTGACCACCACCTCGACCAACTGGCAGGACACGGCCCGCGTGGCGGGCGTGCCGGATGGCCCGCACGAAGAGGCCGCCGCCGTGGTGGCCCCGCTCGAACTGGGCGAGGCCGATGCCCTGGTGCCGGACGTGTTCCGCAACACCACCTTCTACCTGTTGAACGACGGCACCTCGAATCAGAGCCTGACGTTCAAGATGGTGGACGCCATGTCCAGCCCCACCACCGCCCAGGCGACCCTGCGGGACAACCTGGTCTTCCAGGTCAAGGTGACCAAAGTCCAGCGCAGCGGTGACATCGTGAGCGGCTGGGATTCGGGGCAAACCTTCCCGAGCAACGGCACCTACAGCTGGAGCCAGGCCGCCTCCGGCCAGCAGATCGTGGTGACGGCTGAGCCGAAGGCCGTCTACAAGGTCGAGGTCCTGGCCTCTATCACCGAAGCCGGTGCGAAGGCGACCAACGTGCCCGGCACCACGGTGGACGTGCTCGTCTCCACGGTGGCTACGCCCACCGCCTGACGGGCAACAGCGAGTGGGCACACCGGGGGGAGTGCCCGCTCATCCCTGATGGCGGCCCGGCCCTGCGGCTCTCACCCGGGCCGGGCCGCCCACCTCCCCCCTCCCCCATGACCATGACCCCCGAATCCCCGAACCCAAGAGCAACGAAGGAACCCCCCGCAATGAAAATCCTCAGAGTTTGCCAAACCGTGGTGCTGGCCATCTTGTGCACCATCGGCACCGCCTCGGTGCTGGTCTGCGCCGCCACCTTCATCTTCGAACTACGGCCGGCCATCGTGGTGTCCGGCTCCATGGAGCCGACCCTGCCGGTTGGCTCGGTCACCTTCACCCAGACGGTCGACGCCTCCACGGTCAAGGTGGGCGACATCGTGACCGTGCCCCAGGCGGGCGCCGAAGGCGTGGTGACCCACCGCGTGGCCGCCCTGTCCCAGACCGATGACGGCCGCACCGAACTGACCCTGCGCGGCGACGCCAACAAGATGAACGACCCGGTGCCGTACACCGTCCAAACCGTTCAGGCCTACCGCTTCAAGGTGCCCTACCTGGGCACTGCCCTGATGTGGGCCAAGGCGCACCGCCTGGCGGCCTGCGCCATTCTGATTGGCGCCTTGGGCTTCATGTTCATTGGCCGCACCCGCACCACCGTGCGCCTGCCCAACGGCGAGGTGGTCAAGGGCCTGTCGAAGCGCGACGCCGAACGCTTGGTGCGCGCCTGGCACGCCCAGCAGGACGCGATGACACCCGCCGCTGCGGCTGGGTCGCCTGAAAAGGTGGAACCGGTTGCGGTTCCCGATGTCGCGGCCTCCGTTTCGGCCGGCGAACCGGCCCGCCAGCCTGCCGCCAAACAGCCAGTGCCCGATGCCGCCGCGCCAGTTTCGGCGAGGGACACGGCCGTGTTGCCGCCGGTCCCCTCGCGGATCAGTACCGCAACCAGGGCCGGGCAGGCCGCCCCGGCGGCAAAGACCACCGGGCCGGCGGCTCCAGCCGCTGCCGCAACCAGGGCCGGGCAGGCCACCCCGGCGGCTCCTCCGGCCAAGGTGGCGCTAGCCCATCCGTTGCCGTTTATTCCGCGGCCGGCCGGCGCGGCCGCCGGCCGGCCCAGCGAAGCCGTGGCCCGCGGCTTGGCGGGCTACGCCCGCAGCGAGCGCCCGGCCACCACGGGCGTGGCGGCCGGGCGCAGGTCCGGTCAAATGCCAGGTCAGAGGCTGATGCCACCCAGCTTGGCGAAGCCATCCAGGGTGTAGGCGTCGACCGAGTGATCGGTGCAGACGTACAGCGCATCGCCGATCTGCACGCCACGGATCGAGTCCATGTTCCACTGGGCGGCGCTGTCATAGGGCACGGCCAGGTCTGCCACCTGGGCAAACTCGCCATCGGCATAGCTGAACACCAGGTAGTGGTAGGTCAGTTCTGACCAGTCCTCGCTGTACTGATAGGCCGACAGGCCGATCAGCCCGCGGTCCACATCCGCCCACACCGCCTTGTGGTCGTCCATGGCCAGCGAGTGGTACATGTCGAAGGGGATCGTGGCCAGTTCGGTGACATTGAACGGGTCGGACGTGTTGAACATCGACAGCTTCAACCCGTCGCTGGACAACTCACCGGCCTGGCCCACGCCCAGCAACTCGCCATCGGCCCACGGGTGCAGGTAGGCGCTGAAGCCGGGGATTTCCAGTTCGGACATGATCGAAGGTGCGGTCGGATCGGACAGGTCCAGGGTGAACAGCGGGTCGGTGCGCAGGAACGTCACCACGTAGCCCACCGCGCCGGTGAACCGTACGGCCTGGATCGACTCGTTCTGGATCAGTTGCGGGATGGAGCCCACCACCTGGAAGTTGCCGTCCAGCACCAGCAGGGACACCCGGGTGATGGCGTTGTCGCTGCTCCAGTCGGTCGGTTCGCCCTGTTCGGCGACCGACTCGGTGGTGGCCAGACGCAGGTAGCCGTCGTATTCGTCCAACGCAAACTGGTTCAGTAGCGTGCCGGTGATCTCGCCTTCGGCCGCCACCTGCAGGGCGCCGCCGTTCAGAGCGATCCGCGCCAGCTTGGTGGTGGCCTGGCCCTGCATCAGCACCATGCCGTCACCCACCGAACTGGCCCTGGTCTCGGCCGTCGTGTCCCAGTTGTAGTCCCATTGGGTGATGGCCAGGTATAGGTTGTCCTGGCTCATATAGACGGTACCCTGGCCGCCCATGACCGAGGCCTCGCCCAGCACCGTGCCGCCGGCAATGTCGATGGCGGTGGCCACCGAATAGGCCGCCGCGTCCGCACCATCGGCCGGGATCATGATGGCGTCCGCCGCCACCGCGGTGGCCTCCGTACCGTTCCAGACGTAGGGCACATACGTGCGCGTGTCCTCCGCCACCACAGGCCGGTAGCCGCTGCCAATCGGGTAGTAGCTGACCAGGTACAAGATGTTGCCCTGCAGCCTCGAAGCCAGGTAGGAACCGGACTGCGCGTATTCGGTCACATAGGTGGCGTCCGCCGGGTCCGTCACGTCGTAGACCAGCGCCTTGGTGCGGGCCGAATCAAAGTACATGCTGGCGCCGCCACCCCACTCGCTGAGGCCCGAGGCTTCCGCCGTGTACTCGTTGACCAGCGCCACCAGATAGTGGTCCACCAGCATCAGGTCGAACACCTGGCCGGGCAGGACGATGCGGCCCGCCACCAGGTCCTCCGCGCTGCCCGGCGAATCGACCGCCGTGTCCAGGCCGCCCAGTTTGGTGGTATTAGCGCCATCCGGGTTGACAATCACAACCTGCTTGTTGCTGGCGATGTAGATGGCGCGGCCGTCCGTCTTGACGATGTCGCCCTCATCTATCCCCTCCACCTGGACGTTGGTTTCGGAGTAGTCGCCGCCCGGCCCGGTGGCTGGCAGGGCCTTGACCCCGGCCGTGTCCGCCGATGCCGCTTCCGTCACCGCCACCGAGTCGCCCCTGTCGGCGCCGCCGTATTGGCCGTTGAGGCTGCCACCACCAGCCTTCTCCAACGCGTCGTAGACCGCCTGGTAGTCACCGGCCGTCGCGACACCACTCCCGGTGGCGGCGCCCTCCTCGTCGCCACCGGTCGTGGTGTCGCTACCGGTCCCACCCGGTTGTCCCGCCGAGCCGGTCCCGCCGGCCCGTCCCGTTTGGCCGGCCGCCGGCCCGGCGGTGGTTTCGCCCTGCCCCTGGTGCCCGATGCCGTACCCCACCCCGCCGGCCGCCAAAGCCACGGCGGCGATCCCGGCCGCCAGGCCGAACAGCCGCGCCGTCCGGCGCGGCTTGGCCGTGACGGCAGGCATAGGTGCTGCCGGTACCGGTTGACCCGGTTGGCTGGAGGTGCCATCGGCCACCGGCATACCCGGCACGGCGGGGGCGCCATCGGCGGCTGTACCGGCTGTGCCGGACGCCTGGGCGATGGCCTGGTCAAGCGCCTGGCGCACTTCAGGCGCCGGGTGCATCTGGTCACGCATGGCTTGGAAGAACTCTTGGTCACTCATCGAACAACGCTCCTAGCAGTTGATCCTTCATCTGCTGGCGGCCGCGGGACAGGCGCACCCTGACGGCGCCCGGGTCCAGATTCAGCAGTTCAGCGATCCGCCCTACAGGCAGATCCTCGAAGTAGAACAGGTGCAGCACGGTGCGGTAGGCCTCGGGCAGGCGGCTCATGGCCCGGAAAACGGCGTCTTGTTCCTCGGTGGCAAAGTGGAACACCTCCGGCGCCGCGGCGTCCTCTTGGCCAGGGGTCAACGGCACCACACGGGTCCGCCACGAGCCCAAGGCCACCTTCTTGGCGCAGTTCAGCGTGGTGACGATCAGCCAGGCCTTGCGGTGCTCCTCGCTGGCCACCGCCGGCATGGTGCGGTGGTAGGCCAGGAAGACGTCTTGAAACACGTCATCGGCGTCGCCGCGGCACTGGGTGTGGGTCAGGGCGATGCCGTAAACCATGGCCTCGTAGCGCTGCACCACGGAGTGGGTGTCAGCGGGCAGGTCCGGCTGGTAGTCGAGCCTCACCGCGGTGCTATCCATGCCTGCCTCCCGGCGCCTTGCTGGTGTTCATGCCGGCCCCCGCTTCCTTGCTGGTGTCCCTGTCTAAGTCGCGCTGCCCACCTGGTCTCCTGACAGTAATTGCCAGTTGGACCCCAAAACGTTACAACCCCACCCCAACTTCCTCGCGAAAGGTCACTTTCCCGACACGAAAGGTCAATTCCGTTGCCAACGCCGCTCAACACCAGGGCCCTGACCTGCGGTTACACCCAGAGCGAAACGGTTGAAGGCTGCAGAATTGACCTTTCGTGCAGACATCTACCCTGCCAGTCAAGTCAGGGGTGGGCGGGGGCTTCGGCCTGTTCGGCGTAGAGCTGGGCGTACAGCCCGCCTAGGGCCACCAGTTCGTGGTGCGTGCCCTGCTCCACGATGCGCCCGGCCTCCAGCACGTAGATGCGGTCGGCGTGGCTGACGGTACTGAGCCGGTGGGCGATGGCGACCGTGGTCCGCCCGGCCGAGGCATCATCCAAGGCCGCCTGCACCAGCCGTTCGGACACCGTGTCCAGGGCCGAGGTGGCCTCATCCAGCAGCAGGACGGGCGCGTTCTTCAAGATCACCCGGGCAATCGCGATGCGCTGGCGTTCGCCGCCGGACAGGCGGTAGCCCTGTTCCCCCACCACGGTGTCGAAGCCGTCCGGGAAGTCGCGGATGGTGTCCAGGATGTTGGCCTGGCGGGCCGCCTCCGCCAGCTCTTCGGAGGTGGCCGCAGGCTTGGCGTAGCGGAGGTTGTCCGCAATTGAGGCGTGGAACAGGTAGGCCTGCTGGCTGACAATGCCGATGTGGTCGATCAGCCCGGCGTGCCGCAGTTCGCGCACGTCGGACCCGGCAAACAGCACTCGCCCGGCCTCCACCTCGTGGAAGCGGCACAACAGGTAGCCGATGGTGGTTTTGCCGGAACCGGACGGGCCCACGAAGGCCACGAACTGGCCCGGCTCCACCGTGAAGGTGACGTCATCAATGGTGGGGCGGTCATCCGGATCGGCATCGGCGTAGCGGAACGTGACGTGGTCGAACTCGATGCGGCCCACCTCGGCCTCATCCACCTCGTGGGCGTCCGGGGCGTCGGTGATGGCCGGCTTCAGGTCCAAGTATTCGAAGATGCGGGCAAACAAGGCGGCCGAGGTTTGCAGGTCCAGCGCCAGGCGCAGCAGCCCCATCATCGGCATCAGCAACCGGGACTGCACGGCCGTGAACGCCACCAGCGTGCCGGCCGTAATCGAAGTATTGCCACGCTCGATAAACAACCCAGACAGCAGATAGATCAGGGCCGGCAGCAGCGACACGAACACCTGCACCATGGCAAAGAACCACTGGCCGGTCATCTGCTGTTTGATCTGCAGGGCGATCTGCTGGCGGTTTTCCTTGGCGTAGCGGGCAGCCTCGTCCTGCTGGCGGCCGAACGACTTGGCCAGCAGGATGCCGCTCACACCCAGCGACTCTTGCGTGATGGCGGTCATCTCGGACAGGGATTCTTGGGTTTGGGTGGCCACACGCGCCCGCACTTGGCCCACGCGGCGCTGCACCAGCACCAGGATCGGCATCAGGCACAGGGCGATGCCGGTCAACTGCCAACTCAGCACCACCATGGTGATGAAACTGGCGATCACGGTGACGGTGTTGCCCACCACCGAGCTGACCGTGTTGGTCAGCACGTTGGCCACCCCGCCCACGTCGTTGGCCAGGCGGGACTGGATGACGCCGGTCTTGGTGCGGGTGAAGAAGGCCAGTTCCATACCCTGCAGGTGGTCGAACAACCCCACCCGCAGGTCGCCCATCACCCGGTTGCCCACCTTCGAGGTCAGGTAGGTCTGGCAGATGCCGATCAGGTTGGAGGCCAACAGCAGCGCCACCATGATGACCAGCAGCGTGACCAGGCGGTCCATGTTGACGCCGCCGGTCTTGGGGAACAGGCCCTGGTCGAAGATGCGCTGGGTCAACAGGGGTGGCCAGACCGAGATGGCGGCCGTGGCCAGCACCAGCACGATGGTGACGGCGATCGGCACGCGGTAGGGCTTGAACAGGGCCAGGATGCGTTTGCTCAGGCCGGGAATCCTGGGCGAGGCCGCGTTGATGGCCCGCTGGACTTCCTCGTCCCGGGCGCCGATCCGCCCGCCGCGCCCACCGCCACCGCCGCCCCCGCCGCCGGGGCCCATTCCCATGGTCACAACCCGAAGCCTAGCGGGGCCGGGGCCGCACTCCCGCGCCGCGCCACGGCGGCTTTCTGCCGGTACCCGGTCTCGCCCGGCCATCAGAGACCAGTCGGTGCCCGATGCCGCAGCTCACCAAGGCCTCAACCGTCCGGCGGCCTTTCGCCCCCTACCGCCGGGCCGGTTAGGCTTGGCGGCATCATGACCGAGACACCGACACCGGCGCGCCTGCGGGTGGCGCCCTCCCCCACCGGCGACCCACACGTGGGCACCGCCTACATGTCCCTGTTCAACCTGGCCTACGCCCGCCACACAGGCGGCCAATTTGTGCTGCGCATCGAGGACACGGACAGGGCCCGCTACGTGGCGGACTCGGAACAGCAGATCTTCGACACCCTGCACTGGCTGGGCCTGGACTGGGATGAGGGCCCGGACGTGGGCGGCCCCTACGCCCCCTACCGCCAGTCCGAACGGCTGGACACCTACCAGCCGTTCGTGGACCAACTGATTGCGGACGGCCACGCCTACTACTGCTGGTGTTCCCGCGAGCGCCTGAAGGACCTGCGGGAAGAGCAGGAACGCTCCAAGACCCCCGACACCGGCTACGACCGGCTGTGCTACGGCAAGACCCGCGCGGAACGGGCCGCCCTGCCCGGGTTTACCGACACCCCCGTGGTGCGGATGTTGATTCCCGATGACGTGCCACTCACCTTCCCGGACGTCATCCGGGGGACACTGACCGCCCCCAAGCCGGACGACCAGGTGATACTCAAGGCGGACGGCTTCCCCACGTATCACCTGGCGGTGGTGGTGGATGACCACCTGATGGGCATCACCCACGTGGTGCGCGGCGAGGAGTGGATCAGTTCCACCCCCAAGCACATCCTGCTGTACCGGTGGCTGGGCTGGGAGCCGCCGGCCTTCGCCCACATGCCGCTGCTGCGCAACGCGGACCGCTCCAAGATTTCGAAGCGCAAGAACCCGGCCGCCCGGCTGACCTGGTTCCGCGAACAGGGCTACCTGCCGGAGGCCCTGCGCAACTTCCTCCAGTTGATGGGCTACCCGCCGGTACACGGCGACGATGAAGTGGCCTCCTTCGAGGACTTTGTGGCCGGTTTCGATTGGGCCAAGATCAACCCGGTTGGGCCGATCTTCGACCTGGACAAGCTGACCTGGCTGAACGGGCACTACATCCGGGCGCTGGACCCGGCTGAACTGGCCGGGCGCATCGCCACCCACCTGGCGGAAGCCGGCCAGTGGCCCACCCCGCCAGACCAACAAGCGATGAACCTGCTGGTCAGGGCCACGCCACTGATCCAGGAACGGCTCACGCTGCTGAGCGAGGCCCTGCCGAAGTTGCAGTTCCTCTACACCCCGGACGCGGACCTGGTGGTGGACGATGACGCCGTCACCACCCTGGGTGAGGCGGCCCCGCAGGCGTTGGCGGGCGCCATCAGCGTCCTGGAGGCCATGCCGGAAGACGGTTTCACGGCCACGGCCATCGAAACCGCCCTGCGCACCGCACTGGTGGAGACCAAGGGCCTCAAGCCGCGGGTGGCGTTCGCGCCGGTCAGAAGCGCCATCGCGGGCAGCCGGGTGTCGCCGCCGCTGTTCGAATCGATGGAGCTACTGGGCCGGGCCAGTTGCCTCAACCGGCTGCGGGCCCTGCAGGCCCGGTTGGCAACAGCCGCGTAACCCCCATCCTGGTAAGTTTGTGCGACGTGACTGACGCCTCGAAATACGCTGCCGGTGACTTCATCGCAGACGTTGTCAGGGAAGACAACGCCAAGGGGACCTACCAGGGCCGGGTGCAGACGCGTTTCCCGCCGGAACCGAACGGCTACCTGCACATTGGCCACGCCAAAGCCATCGTCAACGACTTCGGCATTGCCCAGCAGTTTGGCGGCACCTGCAACGTGCGCTTCGACGACACCAACCCGGACACGGAAGAGGCCGAGTTCGCCGAATCGATCTTGAAGGACATCGCCTGGCTGGGCTTCACCCCGGAGCACGTTTTCCACGCCTCTGACTACTTCGAGGTGCTGTACGAATGGGCCGAAGCGCTGATCCTGAAGGGCCTGGCCTATGTCGACGACCAGTCGGCTGAGACCATCTCGGAGCAGCGTGGCGGCTTCGGCAAACCCGGCATCGAGAGCCCCTACCGGAACCGTTCCATCGAGGAGAACCTGGACCTGTTCCGGCGCATGCGGGCGGGCGAGTTCGAGGACGGCTCGCGGGTGTTGCGGGCCAAGGTGGATATGCAGGCCGTCAACATGCAGTTGCGGGACCCGGTGATGTACCGGATTCGCCGCGGCCACCACTTCCGCACCGGCGACAAATGGTGCATCTATCCGATGTATGACTGGGCCCACGGGCAGTCGGACGCCGTGGAGGGTGTCACCCACTCGATGTGCACCTTGGAGTTCGAGGACCACCGGCCGCTCTATGACTGGTACCTGGACCACTTGGACCTGCCGCGCGAACAGCCCCGCCAGTACGAGTTCGCCCGCCTGGAGTTGACCCACACGGTGACGTCGAAGCGCCGCCTGGCCCAGTTGGTCCGCGAAGGCCACGTGGACGGCTGGGACGACCCACGCATGCCCACCCTGTCTGGCCTGCGCCGCCGCGGCTACCCGCCGGCCGCCATCCGCGAGTTCTGCACCTCGATCGGCACGTCGAAAACCAATTCGCGCCACGCCATCGAGGAACTGGAGTGGTTTGTGCGGGATGAGTTGAACCGCACCGCCCTGCGCCGCATGGCCGTGTTGCGGCCCATCGAGTTGGTGATCGACAACTGGCCTTCAGGGCCCGATGGCGCCCCCGTAGTGGAGTGGTTCGAGGTGGCCAACAACCCGGAAAACCCGGCCGATGGCGTGCGGCAGGTGCCGTTCACGGGCCGCCTTTACATCGAGGCGGAGGATTTCGAAGAGGAGCCTCCGCCGGGGTATTTCCGCTTGTCACCGGGCCGCGAGGTGCGGCTGCGGGGGGCCTATTTCGTCACCGCGACGCACGCCGACAAGGACGGCGACGGTCGCGTGGTGCGGGTGCACGCCACCTACGACCCGGCCACCAAGGGCGGCAGCGCCCCGGATGGGCGCAAGGTCAAGTCCACCATGCACTGGGTTTCGGCTGAGCACGCCGTGGCGGCCACGGCGGCGCTGTATGACCACCTGTTCGCGGCCCTCGGCCCGGGTGAGGCGACGGGCGATCCGCTGGATGACCTGAACCCGAACTCGCGCGAGGTGCTGGCCGGCTGCCGGGTTGAGCCCGTGCTGGCGGAGACGGCGCCCGGCCAGGTGGTGCAGTTCGAGCGCCTGGGCTACTTCGCCCTTGACCCGGACAAGCCGATGTACTTCCACCGCACAGTGGGCCTGCGCGACGAATGGGCCCGGTTGCAGAAGCGCCAGGCTGCCCAGGGTTAATTCAGGGTTCTCCCTGATAGCGGTCCGGGCGTTTGACCTGGCAGGATTCTGGCTATGGCAGTGGTTCAGATTGTGTACGGTTCGAAGTGGGGCGGCACCAAGGGTTTGGCCGAAATGATCGGCGCCGAACTGACCAAGCGCGGCGACACGGTGTCAGTGGCCGATGCTGCCCAAGCCGGTTTGGATCCGGACGCCCAGGCCGTCATCGTGGCCGGCGCCCTGCGCGTGGGCCGCTGGCACGAGGCCGCCACCGAGTTCGTCAAGAAGCACGCCAAGGCCCTGCGGGAACTGCCGGTGTGGCTGGTCTCGTCCGGGCCGCTGGATGACTCGGCCGAAAAACAAGAACTGCCGCCGCCGCCGGGCGTGGCCAAGCTGGCCCAGTCGATCGGCGCCCGCGGCTGCGCCACCTTCGGTGGCGTGCTGGATGAGAGCGCCACCGGTTTCATCGGCAAAGCGCTGGTCAAGAACGGCAAGACGGGTGATTTCCGCTCGCCGCATCACATCGCCACCTGGGTGGACGCCATCGAGAAGGACCTGCCGGACTAGTTCTCGTGAGACAAGTCAGGCCGTGAAGCGGTGTTCGCCGGGGGCCACCTCAACCGGCGCCAGGCCGGGTAGATCGACCACGCCGGTGGCGCCATCGGGCACCGTCACGGTCACGGCCAGGTGGCCGTCCGCCGCCTGCCAGGCGCACCGGGCCACACCGAACCGCGTGGCCAGTTCCACCTTGGCCCAGGTCAGCCCGCCGCCGGGCCGCGGCGCGAACCGGATCACGCGGTAGCCGGGCTCGGCCGGAGCCAGGCCACCCACCACGCGGTGCAACCAATCCGCCACCGCGCCGTAGGCGTAGTGGTTGAAGCTGGTCATCTCGCCCGGGTTGATCGACCCGTCCGGCAGCATCGAATCCCAACGTTCCCAGATGGTGGTGGCGCCCATGGTGACGGCGTACAACCAGGACGGGCACTCGCGCTGCAACAACAACCGGTAGGCGGCGTCCAACTGGCCGGTCTGGGCCAGGGCGTCCAGGATGAAGGCCGTCCCCACAAAGCCGGCCGATATCCGGTAGCCTGCGGCCGCGGCCAGTTCCGCCAGCCGCACGCCCGCCGCCGCCGTCTCGGCCGGGGTCAACAACTCCCAGGCGATGGCGATGGCGTAGGCCGTGGGGGCATCGGACTCCACCCAGCAACCCGAAGCATCGGAGCGCACAAACCGGTCCCGGAAACCCTCCCGGATGCGCCCGGCCAAGGCGCGCCACTCCGCCGCGTCCTCGGCCAGCCCAAGCAGGTCCGCCATCTGCGCCATCAGACAGGCGGTGCGGTAGGCGACGGCCGTCGCCACCACCACCGGCGGGGTCTTGGCCGCCGCCGGGTTGTCCGGCGGCGCGTCCGGGTCCAGCCAGTCGCCAAACTGGAAGCCCTGGCTCCACACGCCATCGGACTCAAGCAGGCCGGCCAGGCGGCGCAGGTGGGCTGCCGCCGCCGGATACTGCCGCTCAAGGGCCGCCCGGTCACCATAGGCCTGCCACAACGTCCACGGCACCCAGACCGCCGCGTCGCTCCAAACGGCAACCGTGTCAACCGGCGGCATGGTCGGGTCTCCGGCGATGTATTTCAGCACGTCAGGCACCACAAATGGCACCAAGCCGGCGGCGTGGGCCTGCTCCAGGTCCAGGTCCACCAGCCAGTCCCCCAGGAAGCCGCTGACGTCCCCCAGGAAGGCGGCCGTGGGGGCGAAGATGGCCAGATCCCCGGTCCAGCCGAGGCGTTCATCCCGCTGCGGGCAGTCGGTGGGCACGGCCAGGAAGTTGCCGCGCATCGACCAGACCGCGTTGTGGTGCAACTGGTTCAGCAGCGGCTCGGAACATTCGAACGTGCCAGTAGGCGGCACGTCGCTGCCCACCACCACAGCGGTGAGACTACCGTCGCCGATGGCGTCCGGCCCGCCCGGCCAGCCTGCCACCTCAACATAGCGGAAGCCGTGGTAGGTCAGCCGCGGTTCGAAGACGTCCTGCCCGCCGCTCAGCACAAAGTTATCGGTAGCCTTGGCCCTGCGCAGCGGCCGGGTGCCCAGTTCGCCGTGCTCCAAGACCTCGGCGTGGCGCAGGGTGACGGTGGTGCCAACCGGCCCGCTCACCTTGACGCGCACCCAGCCCACCAGGTTCTGGCCGAAGTCCACCAACACCTTGCCCGATGGCGCCCGGAAGACCTTCTGCGGCGGGATCTCCTGGAGGGGCCGCACCGGCGGGGTCTCAAACGGGACCAGCTTGGCGGGGTCGAAGTCGATGGCGTGGACCCCCACCGTGGGCAGGGCGGCGCCGCGGCGGCGGGCGTCGATGGTTTGGCCGTCGTAGAGGTCGTTGAAGGTGGTGTCGCTGGGCCGCGCCTGCCAGGTCTGATCGGTGGTGATGACCTGGCGGTGGCCGTCGGCGTAGACCAGTTCCAAGCGGGCCCAACCGGCCAGTTCGGGGCCGTAGACGCGCGCCAAGGACAGCCAGGTCAGCTGGCCCCGGTACCAACCGTTGCCAAGCGCCAAGGCCAGTTCGGCGCCATCGGCCACCGCTTCGGGGGCCACTTCCCACCGGCGGTAACGCAGCCGCCATTCGTAGCTGGACCAGCCGGGGGTGAGCACCTCGTCGGTGACGGGCCGGCCGCCCACCAGCGGCGTCACCACACCCAGGGCGGTGGCCTCAAGGGCGGCGCTGACCACGGCGCCGTGGCCGCCTTCAAGGGCGATCCGCCGGAACAGCACCGGCGCCCCGTCGAAGTCCTGATCCGGCGCGATCATCAGCGCCACCGGCGGCGCGGCGAAGTCAGTCATTGTTGCCTCGGTAATCCACGTAGTCCACGGCCACTTGGCCCTGCTGGGCGAAGACGCCAACCACTCGTCCCGTGAACGAGTGTGCCACCTCGCAGGACAAGAAGCGACCATCGAATGCGGCAATCACGTGGCGTTCCGCGCCGGCCCAGGCGGCCAGTTCCACCTGGTCGCTGGACGGGGTGAAGCCGCCTTCCGGCGGCCGGCTGGCGATTTCCAATTCGACCGCCCTCGGGTCGCCCGCCCAGGGCCGGCTGACCACCTGCTCAATGTCTCCCACATGGGCGGTGGCGGTGACCTGTCCGCCGCCGGCCGCGATCGCATAGTGGAACTTTTCGTCGTAGCGCACCGCCAGGCCGCCCACGCCGGCCGAAACATCCAGCAGCGCCTTGACGGTGGCGGTCTGGTTGAGTTGGCGCCGGCCCAGGAAGACCGGCACCAGGTCGCTCAGGGTTGAACCGTCGCCGGCCAACTCCAGCCATGACGCCCGCCCCGCCAGGCCGGCCCCGGGCAGTTCGGCCGGCAGCCGGCGCACGGCCAGCCACTCAGGTCCTAAGGCGGCGCCATCAAAGTCCTCCCGCCAGGCCGCCTCACCGGGCCGCGGGTCCAGGGGCACCGGCTCGAAAACCGGCCACCCGTCATCGGACCAGGTCACCGGCACGGAGAAGGTCTCGCGGCCAAGGGCGCTGAAACCGGCCGCGCCCTGCCGGGGCCGCACCCCAAGCAGCACCAGCCGCCACGAGCCGTCCGCCAACTGGACCAGGTCGCCGTGACCGGTGCACTGGACCGGCCGGTTGGTGCCGCGGGCGGTCAGTAGCGGCGTGCCGGGGGCCGCCTCGAACGGCCCGGCCGGCGAGGGCCCACGCGCCACCGACACCGAGTGGCCGCGTTCGGTGCCGCCCTCGGCGATCACCAGGTACCACCACTGGCCGATGTGGTAGAGGTGCGGCGCCTCCGGGAACTGGCCGCCCACGCCGGACCAGACGGACCGCGGCGCCTCAAGGGCCGTGGCCGTGGACAGATCGACCTTGGCCTGCAGCAGGCCGCGGTGCTGCATAAAGGTGGGCAGCGCCGGGTTGACGCCCAGGCCGCTGAAGGTCATGACGGCCTGGCCGTCGTCATCCCAGGCCAGGTCCGGGTCGATGCCGTCGATGCCGTCAAACACCAGCCCGTCGCTCCACGGCCCGGCCGGGTCGGTGGCCGTGAACAGCAGCGTGCCGCGGCCGAAGGCGTCGGTGATGACCAGGTAGAAAACGCCGTCGCGGTGGCGGATGGTGGGTGCCCAGGCGCCACCGCCGGTCGCCACCGCCGCGACTGCCAACTGCCCGGGCCGGGTGGCCACGTTGCCGATCTGCCTCCAGGTGGCGAAGTCCCGCGAGTGGTACAGGGCGATGCCGGGCAGGTATTCGAAGGTGGAGGTGGCCAGGTAGTAGTCCTCCCCCACCCGGCAAACCGACGGGTCGGGGTTGAAACCGGGCAGCAGCGGGTTGGGGATGGTCACGGTTTTCCTCCTCCGGTCAGGGCTTGAGCGCTGCCAGGGCCGCCAGTTTGGCGTACATGTCTTCGAACAGCAGCCGGGTGTCCAGCCAGGTGAAGACCCGGATGTCGCGCGCGCCTGACGCCGGCGCGGCGTAGTTGCCGGTGGCGTCGATGGTGGGGGCCGGCTGGTATTCCCAGTCGCAGGCCGCGGCATCGGCCTCGAACAGGGTCTGCAGCGCCGTCACGGCGACCAGCCCGGAATCACCCAGGCAGTAGACCTCGGCCCGGGGCAGGCCCAGTTCGGCGAAGTGGTCCAGGGTGGCGCACAGGCGCCGTCCCACCTCGCCTAGGGGCCGCACCTTGGCCTCCAGTTCGACCGTACCCACCAGCAGTTGGCGGTAGGTCTTGCGGGGAATCTGCCACAGCGGCAGATCCGAGGCGAAAACGACCTGGGCGGCGGCGATGTCGGCACTCAGGTTGTATTCGGTGGCAGCCGAACCGGGCGGGGCCGGGTAGCCGTGGTATTCCGGCCCGCCGATCCAGATGGCGGTCAGGCGCCCGGCGATGGCGGGTTCCAGCCGATAGGCGCTGGCCAGGGTGGTGAGCGAGCCGCCCAGGCCAACGTACAGGGGCAGGTCGGTGTCATCCCGCATGGCCTCCGCCACCAAAGCTTGGGCTGCCGCCGTCACGGCCGGGGCGTCCGGCGCCGCCATGGGCGTGTTGGACCCGGCCAGCACGGGGATGTCCGGCCGGTCCAGCAGCGCCAGCCACTCTTGGACCAGCGCCGCGGCCTGGCCGGCCGAATCCGGCCCCGGGTCCCAGCCCGGCACGGCGCCCAGGTGCGAGCCAACCACCAGGCGGATGTCCAGGGAGGGTGACAGCACGTGGTGGACCAGTTGGAACAGGCCGTCCGGGTCACCCGAGAAGTCGTTGTCGATGATCAGGCGGGCCCTGGGTTTGATCGCAGTCATGGCGCGGCCCCTTACAACTCGATGGTGGCTGCCAGTGGTAGTTCGGCCACCGAGGTGCCGGCCCGCAGCGTGAACCGGCCCGGTTCGTAGGCCCAGGTGCCGTCCTGCCAGTGGGCGAAGGCCCGCCGTGGCAGCTTGATGACGGCCTGCCCGGTCTCGCCGGCGGCAGCCCGCACCACGGCCCAGCCCACCAGCCAGCGCACCGGCCGGTCGACGGCCGAACCGGGCCGCTCGGCGTAGACCTGGATCACCTGCTTGCCGGCCCGGGCGCCGCTGTTGCGCCAGGACACGGTGGCCCGGACGTCATCGGCCGCGGCTGAACCCGTCACCGCCAGCGGCCCCAACTCCCAGGTGGTGTAGCCCAGGCCGTGGCCGAAGGGGTAGGCCGGCGCTGTGCCGGCCTTGAGCCAGGCCCGGTAGCCGATGTGCACGCCTTCGGCGTAGGCCAACTGGCCGGCGCCGTCCGGCGTCACGTTCAACACCGGCACATCCGTCTGGCCGGCCGGCCAGGTGGTGGGCAGGCGCCCGCCGGGTTCCTCCAGGCCCAGCAGAATGCCGGCCAGGGCCGAACCGGCGGCCTGGCCGCCGAAGTAGCCCATCAGCACGGCCGCCACCTGGTCGCGCCACGGCAGCAGCACCGGCGAACCGGCGTTGACCACCACCACGGTGTGGGGGTTGGCGGCGGCCACCGCCCGCACCAGGTCGTCTTGGCGGCCCGGCAGGGCCAGGGAGGTCCGGTCGAAGCCCTCCGATTCGACCTTGGCGTTGGTGCCCACTACCACCACGGCCACGTCGCTGGCGGCGGCCAGGGCGGCCGCCTCCGCGATCGACTCGTCCTCGCCCACCGGGGCCGGGGCCAGCCCAAGGGTCACGGCTAGCACCCCGGCCAGCGGGCCGTCATCGGCCACGATGGTGAACTGGGCTTTGATCTCCAAGGCAACCCCGGCCCGGGCCTCCACCGGCGCGGTGGCCCACGGTGGCGACAGGAAGGCCGCCCCCAGGTCTTGGCCTTCGGCCGCCAGTTGCGGCGTGGCGTCCAGCACCAGTTGCCCGTCCACCCAGACGCGCCCGTGCAGGGAGGCGGCAAAGCCAAGCTGCAACACGCCATCGGCCTCCGGGGTGTACAGCGTGTGGAGGGTCAGGCCGTTGGCCGGCCCGGTGCCGGCCCCACCCAGGTCGATGATCTCGGCCGCGAAACGGTCCTCCACCAGCACTTCCGCGCCATCGGCGGCCGTGAAAACGGCCCGTAACCCCGGGCCGCCGGTGACCGGGTTGGCCAGGCGTTCCGGCGCCAGCGGGGCCAAACCCTCCTGCGACACCACCCCTAGGGCGTAGTCGACCTGCACCCCGGGCAGGGCGGCGCGCAGGGCCGCCAGCGGCGTCACCACACCGGCCGGCACCACGGTGGCGCTGCCGCCGCCTTGGGTACGGATCTGGCGGGCCCCCTGCCCGATGACGGCCACCCGGCTGAGCGCAGCCGGTTGCCACGGCAGTTCGCCGCGGTTGGCCAGCAGCACGGTGCCCTCGATGGCGGCCCGTTCGGCGAAGGCGACCGCCTCGTAGGGGGTGGCGGGCAGGTTGAGGGGGTCAACCGGGGCCGGCGGCGCCGTGCCGACCGGCCGCAACGCCCCCACCCGCTGGGCCAGGCGGAGCAGCCGCAGCACCTTGGTGTCGATCAGGGCCTCGGGCACCTGGCCGGCCTTGACGGCGGCCAGCAGGGTGTCGCTCCAGGCCGGCGCCGGGCCGGGCATGGCCAGATCCTGGTCCGCCCGGGCGGCATCAAGCGACCGGACCGCCGTCCAATCGCTCACCACCACGCCGTCGTAGCCCCACTGGGTGCGCAGCGGATCGGTCAACAGGGTGTTCTCCGTCATGGTGACGCCGTCCACCGAGTTGTAGGAACTCATGATGGCCCAGGTGCCGGCCGCCACCGCGGCCTCGAACGGCAGCAGGTAGCACTCGTGCAGCGCCTGCGGGCTGACCTGCACGTTGAGCGTGTAGCGGTCCGTCTCTGAGTCGTTGGCCACGTAGTGTTTGGGGGTGGCGGCCACGCCCATCGACTGCAGGCCCGCCACGTAGGCCGCGGTCAGATCCGCCGTCAGGCGCGGATCCTCGCTGAAGGCCTCGAAGTGGCGCCCACCCAGCGGCGAGCGCTGCAGGTTGATGGTTGGGCCCAACACCACGTCCACGCCCTTGCGCCGGGCCTCGGCCGCCGCCGCCGCGCCGTAGCGCCGGGCCAAGGCCGTGTCCCAACTGGCCCCCAGGGCGGAACCGTTGGGCAGGTTGAGCGACGGCGACCGCTCATCCCAGATCGGGCCGCGCACCCCCGAAGGGCCGTCCGACAGGACCATGGCCCGCAGGCCGATCCGTTCGATCGGAGTGGTCGACCAGAAATCGGCGCCCGAGACCAGGGCCACCTTCTCTTCGATGGTCAGTTGGGCCACCAGGGCGGGCAGATCGAATTGGGACATGGGGGTCTCCTAGGCTTGGCCGGCCGCCGCCTGGGCGGCCAGTAGACGTTGGCGTTCCACCCGGCGCTTGGCCTGCCGGTCAGGGTCAGGCACCGGCGCCGCCATGAACAGCCGCTGGGTATAGGGATGCTGGGGGTGGGCGGTGACCTGGTCGCCATCGCCGGCTTCGACGATCTCCCCGTGGTACATCACGGCCACCCGGTGGCTGACGTGGCGCACCACCGCCAGGTCGTGGCTGATGAACAGGTAGGCCACGCCGGTGCGGCGCTGGATGTCGATGAACAGGTCCAACACCTTGGCCTGGGTTGACAGGTCCAGGGCGCTGACCGGTTCGTCGCAGACAATTAGCTTCGGGTCCAGGGCCAGGGCGCGGGCGATGGCGATGCGCTGGCGCTGCCCGCCGCTGAACTCGCGCGGCAGGCGCCCGGCGGCATCGGCCGGCAGGGCCACCTGGCCCAGCAGGTCGCGCACCCGCGTGCGGGCGGTCTTGCCGGCCACACCCCGAGCGGTCAGCGGTTCGGCCAGGATCTGCTCAATGGTCAGGGACGGGTTGAGCGACGAATACGGGTCCTGGAACACCACCTGGATGTCCGAGGCCAGCGCCCGGCGCTCCCTGCGGCCCAGGTGGGCGATGTCGCGCCCGCCGTAGTCGATGACGCCGGCCGTGACCGGGGCCAGGCCAAGCACGGCCCGGCCCAAGGTGGTCTTGCCGGAACCCGATTCACCCACCAGGCCAACCGTCTCACCAGGCCTGATGTCCAGGCTGACGCTGGTCAGGGCCTTGAATGGCTTCTTGCCGAAACCCTGCGCCGGATAGGTCACGTCGACTTCTTTGATGTCGATCAGGCTGTTGCTCATGGGGCCACCTCCTCCCGGTCCGCCCCCAGTGGGCCGCGCGGTGCGGCGTCATCCAGGATGGCGTCCAGCAGCGACTGGGTGTAGGGGTGTTGGGCGTCGTGGAAGATGGCCCGCACCGGGCCGGCCTCCACGATCAGGCCGCGCTGCATCACCGACACCTGGTCGCACAGGTCCGCCACCACGCCGAAGTTGTGGGTCACCAGCAGCACGCCCAGGTTTAGTTCGGTTTGCAGGTCGCGGATCAGTTCCAGCACCTCGGCCTGGACGGTCACGTCCAGGGCGGTGGTCGGCTCGTCCGCGATCAGCAGTTGCGGGTCCAGCGACACGGCCCCGGCAATCAGGACGCGCTGGGCCATGCCGCCCGAGATCTCGTGCGGATAGGCGGCAAAGGTGCGGGCCGGGTCGGGGATGCCCACCCGGTCCAGCAGGTCCAACGCCCGCTGTTTGGCTTGGGCCCGTTTGAGGCCCAGGGCCAGCCGCATCGGTTCGGTCAGTTGCGAGCCGACCGTGAAGGACGGGTCCAGATTGGACATGGGCTCTTGGGGGATGTAGGCGATGCGCTTGCCCAGAATCCCCCGGTAGAGCGCCTCGGAGCCGCCGGCCAGCTCTTGGCCGGCAAACATGATCGAGGCGCCCTCCAGGACCCGCCCGCCGGCGGGCAGCAGGCCCATGATGGCGAAGGCGGTTTGGGTCTTGCCGGAGCCGGATTCACCGATCAGCCCGTGGATGGAGCCGCGGTGGACCCGCAGGTCGATGCCGTGCACCACCTCGGTGACGGAGCCGTCCGGCTGGTCGTAGCCCACCCGCAGGTGGTGGACGTCCAGCAGCACCTCACCGGTCAGCGCCTGCGAGTGGGCATCGGCCCCGTGGACGATGACGTCCGCGGCCTGGATTATGACGTCGCCGTCATCCCGGGCGGCCCCAGCCTTCTTCTTCCGCTTAGGCGCCGCCCCCGCCCGCTCCAACTCATCCCGCAAAGCGTTGGCCAGCAGGGTCAGGGCGATGCAGGTGAGGGCGATCGCCAGGGACGGCCACAGCATCAAAATGGGTTGGTTGTAGATCTTGGCGAAGCCGTCATTGAGCATGGCCCCCCACGAGGCGACACCCAGGTCACCCAGGCCAAGGAAGTCCAAGCCGGCCTGGATGGCGACAGCGATACCGGCCGCCATCGCCGCCTGGATGATGATGGGGGCCCGCACCACCGACATGATGTGCCGGCCGATGATCCGCGCGTCGCTGAGCCCTGCCACGCGGGCGGCATCGACGTACAGCTCATTGCGTACGGCGGTGACGGCGGCATAGACCAGACGGAAAAAGCCCGGCGCCATCAGGACACCGAACACCACCATGGCCATCCAGACGGTGGGGCCAATCACGGCCCGGGCAGCCAACAACACCACGAAGCCGGGCATGGCCATGAGCAGGCCCGCAATCCACGAGCTGATCGAATCGAACCAGCCGCCGAAGTAGCCGGCGATCAGGCCCGTCACCACGCCCAATACCACGGCAATAACGGTGGCCAGCAGGGCGGCGGCGACCGATATCTGGGTGGCGGCCAACAGGCGGGACAACACATCGCGGCCAGTCGAATCGGTGCCCATCAGGTGCTCGGCTGAAGGCGAGGCCAAGAAGTTCCCCGGGTCCGCCCGGTCCGGGTCCTGTGGCGCCATCAAGCGGCCGAACACGGCCACCAGGGCCAAGAGAACCAAGTAGCCCAGGCAAGTGACGCCGATGGGGTTGCGCAGCAGGCGGCGCAGCAGCGAGACCTTGCCCGCTGGGGCCTCGGCCAACACTTCGAGCGGCACGGCCGGCACGGCTACGGTGCTCATGACAGCCTCACTCTCGGGTTGAGGGCGGCCTGAGCCAGGTCGATCACCAGGTTGACCACCACCACGATGACCGCGGTGGCCAGAACCAGGCCCATCACGTAAGGAATGTCGGCTTGGGTGGTGGCATTGACGGCCAGTTGGCCCAGACCGGGCAAGAGGAACATCCTCTCCACAATTACGGTGCCGCCCAGCATGCCGATGAAGTTGACGCCCAACACGGCCAGGGCTGGGCCACCGGCGTTGCGTAGCACATGCTTGTAGACCACGCGGCGGCTGGGCACACCACGCGACCGCAACGTGCGCACGTAGTCACGGCTCAGCGCATCCAGCACGGCCCCGCGCACCTGCTGCGCCACCGAGGCAATCGAGCCGACCGCCAGCGCGATGACCGGCAGGGTGATGGACTTCAACCAGCCACTGACCGAGTCGCTGGGCCGGATGAAACCGGTGGCGCGGAACCAGCCCAGGTTGATGGAGAACACCACTACTAGGGCCAGCGCGATCAAGAAGCCAGGAATGGCGAAACCCAGTACCGAACCGAACTGGACCACCTTGTCGATCCAGCCGCGCCTGGTGGCGGCCAGCACGCCCAACACCACGGCCAGGAGGGCCGCGATCAGAGTGGTCAAGCACACTAGGGCCAGGGTGACTGCCAGGCGGCTGGTCAAACCGGCCACCACGGTTTCGCCAGAGAACCAGCTACGGCCGAAGTCACCGTGTACGGCGCCGGTCAGCCAGTTCCAGTACTGTTCCCAGAGCGGCTTGTCCAGGCCCAGTTCGGCGGCCTTTCTTGCCACTACCTCTTCGGTGGCGCTTTGGCCCACGATGCGCCGGGCGATATTGCCACCACCGGCATAGAGCAACAGGAATGCGACGGTGGTGATGGCCACAAGTAGCACTACGCCGGCGGCCAACCGGCGGGCAATGTAACTCAGCATGTTCCCTTACCTCAATCGTCGGTGGTTGAGCGGGTCGGTTGGCTGGCCCCGCCGGGCCGCAGGCGGCATCGGGCATGGAGGATGAAACCGATGGCGGCGGCCCGGCGAGGGGAGGAAGCCCTGGCCGGCGTGACTAGCTGGCCGGCTTGATGTCGTAGATGTTCGGATAGGCGTTGGACGGCAGCATGGTGACGGAGGTGTTGGCATCGGAGGCCACCACACCCCACACCCGGTACAGCGGCGCGAACCAGGCTTGTTCCACGATGTACCGGTTGATGTTCTTGGCCGCCTCGTCCTGCGCGGCCTGGTCGCCATACTGCATGTCGTTAATCCACTCGTCCACCTGGGGGTCCTCGTAGCGGAACGGGTTGAACAGGGCGCTGGGCGCGATCATGAAGTTGACCAGCTGCCAATCCGGGTTCTGCTCAAGGGCCATGAAGGCGGCCGCGAACTTGGGCGCCAGCATGTCGGCAATGTAGTTGTTGCCGGGGTCTGTCCAGTTGACCGTGATGCCAATGTCACCCAGGTACTGGCCCAGCAGCGTGAAGGTCGCGGCGCCAAGCATGGTGCTCGATGGCATGTCGAGGGTCAGGCCATCGGCGTAGCCGGCCTCGGCCAGCAGGGCCTTGGCCTTTTCGGGGTCATACGTGTAGTAGCTGTCCAACGAATCGTCGTAGGCCACAGACGAGGTTGGGAACACTTGGGTGGTGACAGTGCCGTATCCCGCACCTAGAGAAGCCAGCAGGGCATCCCGGTCGAAGGCGTAGTTGAGAGCCTGGCGCACCCGCACGTCGCCCAAGGCAGGGTTCATGGTGCCGCCGCGGTCCAGCAGCAGCAGGCCCTGGAAGTCCAGTTCGTTCTTGTTGATGGTCCAGCCTGCGCCCTCGACCTCGGCCAAGTTGTCGTTGCCGGACAGCTTGACCACATTGGCCTCACCCGCCTTGATGGCGTTGATGGCGGCCGTGGTCTCGTCGAACACGTTGATGATCAGCTTGTCGTAATGCTGCAGTTCAGGCTTCCAGTAGTCCGGGTTCTTGGTGTAGACGTAGCTGGTGCCGATCACCGAGGCATCGGGATCGAAGATGTAGGGGCCGGAGCCGATGGGGTGGGTTTCAAGGTCTTCGTTGTCGAAGGATGCCGGGCTGGCCACCAGGCCGGCCGTGCGGGTCAGGTAGTTGAGGAAAGCCGGGTCCGGTTCGGTCAGCTTGATCACCACATGGGTGGCGTCCGGGGCCGTGGAGGATTCGTAGCGGGCCATGTAGGTGCCGGTGTCCGGCGAAGTTGAGGCCTTGAAGGTGTCGAGGCTGGTCACAACCGCCTGCGCATCAAGCACCTCGCCGTCGGAGAACTTGATGCCTTCCGCGATGGTCAGGGTCAGTTCGGTTTGGTCGTCGTTGTACTCCCAGGCCGTAGCCAGCAACGGCTGCACCGAACCATCGGTGCCGGCCATCAGGAGGGTGTCCATGACGGCCTGGAAGAACGGGGCGCGGTTGCCCCACTCGTAGCCGTTGGGGCCAAGCGAGGTGGGGTAGGCGATGGCGCCGAGAATCACGGTGCCACCTGAGGTGGTGGTGCCGCCATCGGTGGTGGTGCCGCCATCGGTGGTGGTGCCGCCATCGGCGGACTGGGTGGTGCCGGAAGAGGACGTGCTGTCGCCGCTGTCATCGCTGCTGGAGCAGCCGGCCGTGGCGAGCGCGAAGGTGGCAGCCAAGGCTACGGCAATGGCGAGGGGCTTCCTACGGATCATCTTTGGTCCCTTTCAGTTGGGGCGGCCCATCCTTGGGTCGTCAACGAGCATCACGCTAGCACAAAAACCAAGTGTGCGCTAGTTTTTCGATGAACTATCTATTTACACTGGTCAGAAGGTTGTTTTTGCGACGCTTTGGGCGGGCTTACTTGACTCTTTCCAAGTATCTGCTAGGTTTTCAAGTGGCGGCACCAACCGCCATCGCGTCAAGGAGGACGGCATGAGTCAAACGACGGCGGCAGCCAAGGCGGGAACGCCGGGCCGCGGCACCAGCGGCAACGGCAAGGCCCGGGGCCCATACGCCAAGACCGCCCAAACCCGCGCAACCATCGTCAAGGCCGCTTTCGAGGTGTTTGCCCAGGCCGGCTACCAGGCCGGCTCTATCCGCCAGGTGGCGGAGAAGGTGGGCCTAAGCGAGGCCGGCGTGCTGCACCACTTCCCCTCCAAGACCGCCCTGCTGCAGGCCGTGCTGGCCTACCGCGACGACCAGTCCTACCGGGAATTTCCCCTCCAGTTCACGGCCGATCCCCGCCAAACCCTGCAGGGTTTCGTCCGCCTGATCAGCTACAACACCTCGGTCCCCGGCATCGTGGAACTGTTCTGCCGCCTATCGGCCGAGGCCACCGTGCCCAGCCACCCCGCCCACCAGTACTTCAAGGACCGCTACGCCCAGATCCGCGTGACCTCGATCGCCATCTTCAACGTCATCGCCGAACGCGGCCAACTGGTGCCTCCCAACACCCCAGAATCGGCCGCCGCCGGCGTGGTCGCCATGATGGACGGCCTGCAGGTGCAGTGGTTGTTGGACCGGACATCGGTCGACATGGCGGTCGAAGTCCACCGCTACCTCAGTTCCCTGGTCACGTTCGACATCTAGACTTCTAGGAGAGTGCCATGAACGCCCACGTCCCGCCCCAAATGGTCTCGCTGGCCGAGTTCCCCGAATCGACCCTGACCAGCCCCGGCATGAAGGTGCTGCCGGCTGACTTGACGCCGCGCCGGCCCATCGCCGCCCTGCTGGGCGTGCCCTACGCCACCAAGTCCGGCCAGGAACTGCACCTGCAGATCATCCTGCCGCCGATGCCGCCCCTTGAGCCGCCGGACTTCCTGCCGGCCGCGCGCTACCCCCTGGTGGTGTATGTGCAGGGCTCGGCCTGGCTGAAGCAAGAACTGGGGCTGTCGCTGCCCGGCCTGGTGGAGGTGGCTCGGCGCGGCTATGTGGTCGCCATCGTCGAATATCGGCCGTCAACCGTGGCGCCATTCCCGGCCCAGGTGCGGGACGTTGCCACCGCCATCCGGTTCCTGCGCCGCGAGGCCGGGCGGTTCGGCATCGACGTCTCGCGCATTGCCCTGTGGGGGGATTCCTCCGGCGGGCACACCACCCTGCTGACCTACCTGACGGAAGGCGACCAGGGCTTCTCGGACGAGCCGCTGGACCAGGCCGAACCACTCGGCATCGGCTGCTTCGTGGACTATTACGGACCGACCGACATCGGCCGCATGCAGGAAGAACCCTCGATCCAAGACCACGGCGGGGCGGACAGCCCGGAAGGCCTCCTGATCGGCGGTGTTGTGTTGGCCGAACACCCCGAACTGGTGGCGCCCACGGTGGCGCTGAACCACCTGCGGGCCGGGCAGGCGCTGAAGCCGCTGCTGATGATCCACGGTTCGAAAGACCGGATTGTGCCGTTCGGTCAGTCGGTCAGGCTGCATCAAGCCCTGGTGGCGGCCGGCCAGCTGGTCGAGTTCTACCAGTTGGCCGGGGCGGACCATGGTGGGGCGCCGTTCTGGACCGACCAAGTGCTTGACCTGGTAGACGAGTTCATCCGCAGGCACCTCGGTTGACGGTCTCTCGCACGAGGGGCGCCTGGTGCGGGGCGTCTCGCGAGGGGCAACTCGTGCGAGAAGGGTCAGTCGGACCGCTACGCTCGACGCAGCGGCCGCAGTCCACCGCCGCTTTGAACTGAACCCTTGTTGCCGATTGGAGCCCTGACATGCCACTACACCCCGTGCTGGCCGCCCGCCTGGAACAGTTGAAGGGCGCATCCGACGACGAGTACTGGGCCGGCATCGCTGAGCCCTACGGGCCGTATGATCCGCCGCCGGTTGTGTACAGCGAGGCGGCCGCCCCGCGGCCCGATGGCGATGGCGCCGTGCCGCTGCATGTCTTCACCGCGGTTGACGCCCAGCCCGGGGCGCCGGCCCTGGTGTGGTGCCACGGTGGCGCCTTCGTGGGCGGCGCCGTCGAGATGTTCGAGGGCGATGGCGTGGCCCGCGAAGTGGCCGCCCGCACCGGTGGCGTGGCCGTGTCGGTGGACTACCGCCTGGCCACGGAAGAACTGCACGCGCCCAAGCAGACTGATGACGTGGAGACGGCCTGGCGGTGGGTGTATGACCACGCTGACGAGTTGGGGATTGACCCGGGGCGGATCGCCATTGGTGGGGCCAGTGCAGGGGCGGCCCTGACCTCCGCCGTGGCGTTGGCGCTGCGGGACGCCGGTGGCCCGCTGCCGTCGCTGGTGGCGCTGGCCTATCCGCTGGTGCACGCCACGCTGCCGCCCTATTCGCACGAACTGGCCGCCAAGCTGCCGCAGATTCCTGCCTGCTTCGTGCTGGAGAACGTCGATGACGGCATCTTCGAGATCTACCTGGGCGGGCCCGCGTGGACGGCCAACTCGCACAACATGGCCGGGCTGTGCGATGACCTGACTGGATACCCGCGGACGCTAATCATCAACAGCGACTACGACGCCCTGCGGGCTTCAGGGCAGCGGTTTGCCGCCCAGTTGGCGGAAGCCGGTGTGGACGTGCGGGTCTACACCGAGCCGGGTACCATCCATGGCCACGTCAACTACACACCCACCTTCGAGCCCGTGGAGCACTCCCTGGCCGAACTGGCGGCGGCCGTCGCCGCCGCCTGACCCCTACGGCCCGGGCGCCAGTGAACGCGGCTAGTCGAAGTAGCCGCGAGGCAACCAGCGCAGTAAACTAGTCAGGTAACTAGTCAGTTGGAGGTAGTCGTGAGTGTCTCCTGGCCAGTGCAAGACGCCAAGGCCCGGTTCAGCGCCTTGCTTGATACCTGCCTGGCGGAGGGCCCGCAGACTATCACCAGGCGGGGCACCGCCACCGCTGTGCTTGTCTCGCTGGCGGATTGGCGCAAGACGCACCCCGAGGCAACCCTGAAGGATCTTCTGCTTGCCCAGGAAGCCCGCCATGAATTGGATCTGCCGGATCGCCGGGACTACCAGAGCCGCCCGGTCGGAGGCTGGTAGATCATGTACCTGTTAGACACCTGCGTGGTGTCGGAACTGCGCAAGCCCCGCCCGCACGGCGGCGTCTTGACCTGGTTCGAGGGTTTGCCAGAAGCTGCGGTACACATCTGTGCAGTGACGGTGGGAGAGATCCAGGCGGGGATAGAGAAGACGCGCGATCAAGACCCAGCCAAGGCCGATGACCTGGAAGCCTGGCTAGGACGGGTTTCCAACCACTATGGTGCCCTTGACCTCGACGCAGAGACATTTCGAATCTGGGCAAGGCTGATGCACAAGCGATCCGGCACGCTGATGATGGACGGGATGATCGCTGCCTGCGCCAAGCGGCACGGGCTGACCGTTGCCACCCGCAACACTCAGGATTTCGCGCACTTCAACGTGCCGCTGCTCAACCCATGGCAACGCTGAGACGGACACTCGCTGAGGCACCCGTCACCCGTTCCCGGACGATTTGACATGAGGCAAGACGCTAGGCCAGCAATTGCTCGGCCGCGTCGGAGTCCGTGATCAGCACATTCACCCAGCCGCCCAGCAGCGCCCCGCGCAGGGCGGACACCTTCCGTGCCCCGCCGGCCACCCCGATGCGCCGCGGAATCGCCTTCAACTGCGACGGGCTGATGCCCAACACCCGCTGGTCCACCGCTGACTCCACCAACGAACCGGCCGCATCGAAAAAGCGCAGGCAGACGTCCCCCACCGCGCCGGCCGCCCGCAACACGGCCTGGTCGGCCTCGCTGACACCCGAACCGGACTGTTCCAACAGTTCGGACGGCTTCAACGTGCCCACGCCCACCAGCGCCGTGGTCAACGCACCCCACAGCCGCGACACCTGCTCCACCGCCGGGTCTCTGGCCAGCGCCCGCCGCGCCTCCACCGTGCCCAACAGGGACGGCCCCGGCAGCAGCACCGGCATGGCCCCGGTGGCGGCCGCGAACAGCGTGATCAGGCGGTTGGCCTGCAACTGCACGCCCGGCACCCCGGTGCCGCCCAGCAGTTGGACCACCTGTTCGGCCACCTGGGTTTGGGACGGCCGCATCGCCTCCACCGTGGCTAACAGGTTGCCGGACCAGGATGAGATCCCCACCCGCTCGCCACCCATCAGCGTGGACTCCAGGTAACCGGCCGCGGCATCGCCCAACGCCCGGGCCACGTCATGTTCACCGCCCAGCGCATCCACCACCACGGCCTCGCCCAGCCCAAAGCGCTCCTCCAGCGCCTCCTCCAGGTCGGCGTGCACCCCGCCCGGCACGGTGACGGTGGTGCGGACAATGCCCAGCTCGGCCGCCCGCTTCAACAACCGCGACACCCTGGCCTGGGAAATATGCAGGTCAGAGGCAATATCCGCCTGGCGCCGCCCCACCTCGTGGTAGAGCCGCGCCACCCGCACCATCAGCCGCAGTTGGCCCCGAGGCACACCGACCAAACCACTCGCGCCGGCCGCCTCGAAACTGCTCACGGCCTCTATCCAACCAGTTCCAGCGCCGCATCCCGGATCGCGACCGGCGTCAAGCCGAAATACTCGAACAGGTAAGCCGGGTCACCGACCGGCGCAAACTGGTCCTGGATCCCCACCATCCGCATCGGCGTGGGCCGGGTGACGGCCAGCAGTTCGGCCACCGCCCCGCCCAGGCCGGTCACCAGGGCGTCTTCCACCGTCACGATGGCGCCGGTTTCGGCGGCCGCCTGCCCGATGGCGTCCCTGTCCAACGGTTTGACGCTCGCCATCGCCAGCACCCGGGCTTCCACCCCAGCGCCGGCCAACAAGTCCCGCGCCTCGAGGGCTGCCCCCGCCATGGCGCCGGTCGCCACCAGGGTGACGTGGGCGCCATCGGCCAACTGGACGGCCTGGCCGGGCCGGAAAGCCAAGTCAGCCGGGTTGACCTGCGGCACCTTGACCCGGCCGATCCGCACGTAAACGGGCCCGTCGTGGCTGGCCGCCCAGCGCAGCGCACCGGCCGTGTCCACCGGATCGACCGGCGCCAGCACGGTTAGTTCCGGGATGGTGCGCAGCCAGCCCAGGTCCTCGGCCGAATGGTGGGTGGACCCAAGGGCGCCATAGGAAAACCCAGGGCTTTGGGCGCACAGGGTGACGGCCCGGCCGGAATAGGCCAGGTCAACCTTGATCTGTTCCATGGCCCGGGCGGTCAGGAAGCAGCCAGCGGCGGAGACGAACGGCTTCAGGCCGGCGCCGGCCAGCCCGGCCGCCACGCCAATCAAGTCTTGTTCGGCAATGCCGACGTTGATCAGCCGGTCCGGGTAGGCGTCCCGGAACGAGCCCAGGTTGGACGAGCCAACCGTGTCCGCCACCACTACCACCACGCGCGGATCGGCTGCCGCCAACTCCAACATGGTTTCGGCAAACGCCACCCGGCAGTCAAAGGTTGGGGTCACTTCGCCGGCCATCACGCCACCGCCTCGAGTTCTTGCAGCGCCAAGGCGACCTGGGCGGCATCGGGAATCTTGTGGTGCCAGGCCACCTGGTCGCTGGCGAAACTGAGCGGGAAACCCTTCACCGTACGGGCAATCACCGCGGTGGGCCGGCCTGCCGGGTCCGGTCCGGCCGTGAAGACGTCCAGCAGGGCGCCGATGTCGTTCCCGGGCACCTCGACGGCCCGCCAGCCGAAGGCTTCGAACCGGGTGGCCAGGGGCTCGACGGCGTTGGTTTCTGCCACCCGCGCGCCCTGTTGCAGGCCATTGGCATCCACCACGGCCGTCAGGGCGGCCAGCTTCTGGTGGCCGGCGCACATGATGGCTTCCCAGTTGGAGCCTTCCTGCATTTCGCCGTCCCCCAGCACCACGTAGACCCGCCTGGCCGAACCGGCCAGCCGCGCCCCCAGGGCCTCCCCCACCGCGATCGGCAAACCGTGGCCGAGCGGTCCGGTGTTGGCTTCGACCGCGGCCAGTTTGCGCCGGTCCGGGTGCCCGGACAGCTTGGACCCGCCCTGAACAAAGGTGCGGAGCTGTTCCGGCGGCATGAAACCGGCCACCGCCAGCGTGCAATACAGCGCCGCCGCCGTGTGGCCCTTGGACAGGATGAAGCGGTCCCGTTCCGGGTCGTGTTCACGGCCCGGGGCCACGTTCATGACGTGGCAGTACAGGGTGACCAGGACGTCGGTGATGGAGAACTCGCCGCCCAGGTGGCCCATCTTGGCGGCCGCCACCAGTTGGACGTCGCGGCGGCGCACCTCGCGGGCAGCGGCCTGCAGGTGGGCTATCACCTGGTCGCGGCCGGCGCCGGGCGCGGTGCGGCCAAGCACTTTCAACTCGTGCTCAGGGGCGGGCAGCAGGTGGACGTTAGGGGAATCAACCATGATGGTCACGCCACCTCGACCCGCAGCAGGGCGTCTTGGATCAGCCGGTGTGCCGCCATCGCGTCCTGGGCGGCGTGGGCGGCCTTCATGCCCTCGTAATCAAGCCGCTCCAGGGCGGCGTACAGGGTCTTGAGCATCCGGATCGAGGTGCGGGCGGCATCGACCGGGTCCTCCCGGAAGGGGAACTGGTCTAGTTGCCACACGCCCTCCCAGCCGTTGATGCGCAGGGTGTAGAAGAACTCGAAGATCTCGGTCAGGTGGACGGTGCCCACCACCAGGTCGTCGTCCCAGCCACGCAGGTTGTCGTTCACATCCATGCCGTACAGCAGGCCGTAGTCGATCAGCAGTTGGGCGGCATCGGCGGGTGATTCGCCGCCGTACAGCGAGTGCCCGAAGTCCAGCAGCACACCCACGTTGTCCAGGCCGATCTGCTGGATGCCCAGGATCGAGCGGGCGGCACTGTCCCAGGTCATCTTGACGCGCGGCTCCCGCGGCTTGTATTCGATGGCGAAGCGCAGGTCCGGGTGGGCCCCCGCCAGTTCGCGCATGCCGTCCACGGCCAACTTCCACAGGTCGTGGTGGTTGACCTGGAAGGGATAGTCCCAGCCGTCCTGGCCGGGCCAGATCTTGACGTAGGAGGCGCCCAGTTCACGCACCACGCCGGCGGCCTCGTGCATCAGGTCGAGGGCGGCGGCGCGGGCGGCCGGGTCCGGGTTGGTGAAGGCGCCGCGGGACCAGCGGCGCAAGTAGATTTCAGGCGTGATGCCGATGGCGCCCAAGCCGGCCGCTTTGAGGGCGTCCTTGACTTCGTCCAGACCCACGCCAGGGGTAAACGGGTAGTTCAGGTCCACCACGGACAGGTCTTCCACCGAACCGGCCAGGGCAATGTTCTCAAGGGTGGTGCGGGCCGGGCCGTAGCCGTCCACGGCGTAGCGGTCTAGGTAGCTGGCGAAATGCCACAGGCCAGCGCCGAAGGTGGGTTGGGTGCTCATTGGGGTTCTCCTTGGGTGGTGGTTTGACGGGCAAGTCCGATGGCGCGGCGCCAGGCGTCGCGGGCCGCCTCCCTGGTGGCCGGGTCCAGGCTGGGTTGGTAGACGGTTGGGTCCATGGGCCAGGCGGGCCAGCCCAGGGTGTCGGCCGCCAGGCGGGCGGTCCCCAGGGCCGAGGCTTCGGCCACTGCGGCGGCCGCCACCGGCACGCCCAGCAGGCCGGCCTGCCGGCCCATCAACAGAGCCGAGGCGCTAGCCCCGCCATCGGCGCTGATGGCGGGTAGATCGTGGGGGTGGCCGGCAAACATGGCCTCCAGCACGTCCGCCACCTGGTGGGCGACGGCGTCGAAGGCGGCCCGGGCCAGGTGGGCCGGGCCGTGGGCGGCCTGCAGCCCGGTGATGACGCCGGCCGTACCGGCCAGCCAGTGCGGCGCGCCCAGGCCACCGAAGGCCGGCACCAGGGTGACGCCATCGGCATCCGGCACCGTGGCCGCCAGGTCGCCCAGGGCGCGGCCGCCCGCCAGGCCAAGCAGGCGGGCGGTCCAGTCCAGGCAGGCGCCCGAATAGCGGATGTTGCCTTCCAGGGCGTAGGCCGGGGTGGGAGTGCCGGTGGTTGCCGTGGCGCCAGCCAGCCAGGCCAGCGTGGCGGCGATGCCGGCCGGCGGCGTGGGCGGGGTGGCGCCAGGCAGGCGGGCCATGACGGAGCTGCCGGTGCCGTACGTCACCTTGACGCCGTCGCGGGCGTGGCAGTACAGGGCGGCGTGCGAATCCGCCATGATGCTGAGCAGCGGCAACCCAGCCAGGGCACCTTCGGTCAGGGTCAGACCGGGACGGTCCGAAGGCACGATGGCGGGCAGGGCCGCCGCCGGCAGGCCGAAGGCATCCACCAGGGTGGGGTCCCAGGCCAGCCGGCCCAGGTCCAGCAACAGGGTGCGGGCAGCGTTGCCGGCCTCGGTGACGTGGGCGGCACCGCCGGTCAAGGCCCAAACCAGCCAGGCGTCCACGGTGCCGATCTTGGGGGTAGCTGGGGTGTTTCCGCTGGTCCCGGCCGTTGCTCCGGCCTGGCGCAACAGCCAGGCGGCCTTCGGGGCGCTGAACATCGGATCGAGCGGCAGCCCGGTGGTGGCCGTCACGTAACCAGGCGGCAGCGCGGCGGCCAGCCGGGCGACATCGGGCGCCGTGCGGGTGTCCTGCCACGACAAGGCGGGCCCCAACGGCCGGCCGGTGGCGCCATCCCAGGCCACCACGGTCTCACGCTGCACCGACAGGGCCACACCAGCCACGCGGGCGCGGTCCACCTGGGCCAGGCAGGCGGCGGCGGCCTCAAGGACCGAACCAGCCAGCCGCAGCGGGTCCTGTTCCACCTGGCCGGGCGCGGGCGTCGTCACCGCCATGGGCACGGCCGCCTGGGCCACCACCCGGCCGGCGGCATCGACCGCCAGGGCCTTCGTGTTGGTGGTGCCCTGGTCCAAAGCCAAGATGAGGTCGTTCACGGCTACCCCTTGATGGCCCCGGCGAAGGCGCCCTGAACGAAGTAGCGCTGGAACATCAGGTAGACAATCAGTACCGGCACGGCGGACATGATAATGAAGGCGTTGAGGGGCCCATAAGAGGTGGAATGCTGGCCCGAGAAACCCTGTACCGCCACCGGAATGGTCCAATTTGTCTTGCTTTGCAGCAGGGTGGTGGCCATGGCGTATTCGTTCCAGGTGGCCACAAAGTCCAGGATGAACAGGGCCGCCAGGGCCGGTTTGGCCAGGGGCAGGCAGATCTGCCAGAACTGGCGGAACCGGCCGGCGCCGTCCAGTTGGGCCGATTCCTCCAGTTCGTCCGGGATGGCGCGGAAGAAGCCGTAGAGCATGAACATTTGATATGGAATGCCGAAGGCCAGGTACGGCAGCAGCAAGCCCCAGCGTGTGTCCAGCAGGTTGAGGCTCAGCATGGTGGAGAACAAGGGGCCAAGGCCGATCTGGATCGGCACCATGGCGCCGGCCGCGAACAGCCCTAAGGCCAGCTTGTAGCGCTTGAAGCGGATGCGGGCAATGGCGTAGGCGGCCAGGGCGGCCAGGAACAGGCCCAGCGGCACCTTGATGACCGAGATGATCAGCGAGTTGGTGCCGGTACCCCACAGGTTGCCGGTCTCGATGGCGTCCGTGTAGTTGGACCACATCCATTCGGTGGGCAGGTACCAGGTGGGGCGCTGCGAAATGTCCTTCTTCGACTTGACCGAGGTCAGGAACATGAATACGAACGGCAGGGCCCACAGCAGGGAGCTGATGGCCAGCGAAATCCACAGGGCGATGCCCACGTAGTCGCGGCGCTTACGGCGGCGGGGTACCGCTGCCGTGGTGGGCGGCAGGGCGGGAATGGCGGCGGCCGGCGTGGCGGGAGCGGCGGGGGCGGCGGGGGCGGCGGTCATTTCTCGTCTCCCTTCATCGACCAGGCCAGGTAGGGCACAACCAGGCAGAGCGACATGATCAGCAGCACCGTGGCCGTGGCGCCGCCCTGGCCAAAGGTGTGGTTGGAGAATGACTGGGTGTAGCTCCATAGGGCCAGCACCTGGCTGGATTGGGCCGGGCCACCGGCCGTCATGCCCACAATCAGATCGAACACCTTCAACGAGTTGATGATGGTCAAGATGATCACCACCACTGTGGTGGGCCGCAGGGCGGGCATCACCACCACCCAGAAGCGCTGCCAGGCGGAGGCGCCATCGATCTTGGCGGCCTCCACCAAGTCGTTTGGCACCTGTTGCAAACCGGCCAGGAACAACACCATGTTGAAGCCGACACCCTGCCAGATCGAGGCCACGAAGATGGCGTAGAAGGCGATCTTTGGTTCACCCAACCAAGAGTGTTTCAGGCTGCCCAGGCCAATCGCCTCCAGGGTTTGGTTGAGGGCGCCGAAGTTGGGGTTGTAGATCCAACTCCACATGGCCGCCACCGTGATGGAGGCGAAAACGGCCGGAATGTAGAAGATGGACCGGAACAGGTTGCGCCCGCGCATTTTCCGGTTCAACGCCAAAGCCAGCAGCAGGCTCAAGATCATGGGCACGGCCAGCGACAACACCACCCAGATGAGGGAGTTGGTGGCGGCCTTCCAGAAGACTGGATCGGCCGTGAACAGCCGCTTGTAGTTGTCCAGGCCAACCCACTGCCGTGGTGAGTTGCGGAAGCCGTTCCACTCCTGGAAGGACAGCCGCACCGAGTCGATGATCGGGTAAAGCAGGAACCAGCCATACAGGATGGCGGCCGGCAGCAGATAGGGGATGGCCTGGGCAAAACGCCGCGGCTGGCGCCGGCGGGTGCGGGTTTGGCCGGGTGGGGCCGTGGCGACCACGGACATGGCAACTCCTGGCGTGGACTGGGCTGACTGGTCTAGGTCTTTGGGCAGGGTCCGGCCGGGTGGCGCCGAGCGGCAGCGGGAACCGCCCGGCCGGACCCCTTCTTGGGGTTGGTATTACGTCCGACGGCCGCCGGCTAGCGGGCGTCGATGAACTTCTGGAACTCCGTGCCGGCGTTCTCCGGCGCGATGTCGCCCGTCAGCACCGAGTTCTGGATGCGCCAGTACTCGGTGGTGGCGTCCAGCGGCATGTTCTGGTCGTTGTTCAGGTACAGGCCGGTGGCGCTGTCGAAGATCGGCGGCCACAGGGCGTGCAGCGGGTTGTCGGTGGCCGGGGCCACGTCCTTGTTGACGGACAGGGCGCCCCAAATGCCCACCACTTGCTCCTGGGTCGAGGTGGAACTCATGTAATCAAGGAACTTGGCGGCCTCGTCGGGGTGCTTCGACTGGGCGCCGATGTAGAGGGCCTCGCCGAAGCCGTACAGCCGGCCGGTGCCGGTTGGGAAGGGCAGGATGCCAACCTTCTCCGGGTCCAGGCCGCCGTCCACGATCTGGGCGTCGAACCAGGTGCCCTCCAACTGCATGGCCGAGACTTCCATGTAGAACAGGTCGGAGGCTTGGTTGTTGTCGATGCCCATGTAGCCCTCGTTGAAGTACTTGTCGCCCCAGGTCTTCAGATCGGTGAAGACTTCGGTGACACACGGGGTATCGGCCCAAGAAGCCTGCAGGGTGTTGAGGGCGTTACCGGTCTCCGCACCGCACTCGGCCTCGATGAACGAGTCCAGCACCCGCATGACGTGCCAGTTGACCGTGCCACCCACCGAGATGGGGGTGATGCCGGCTGCCACCAGCTTGTCGGCCGCCGCCACCAGTTCGTCATAGTTGGTGGGCAGCGCGTCGATACCGGCCTGGGCGAACAGGTCCTTGTTGTAGTACAGGGCCTCGCCCTGGATGGTCCACGGCACGCCGTGGTAGCCGCCGTACTGCGTGATGTTGGCCAGCACCGCCTCGCTGAAGCGGGCATCCCAGCCATACTGCTGGTAGTAGCTGGTCAGGTCCAGAGAAACACCCTGGTCCACCAGTTCGCCGCCCAGGCCCGGACCCTCCCAATAGAAGTAGAGATCGGGCTCCGCCGGCGTGCCGGCGGCCTGACGCATGGCGTCCTTGTGTTCATCGGTTTCACGGGTTTCCAGCTTGATGGTGATACCGGGGTTGGCGGCCTCGAAACCGCTGATGATGGTCTCGATGCCGGTGCCCTGTGAACCATCTTGGGTCAACATCCACAGCGACAGCTCCACTGCTTCGCCCGATGTCTGTTGGTCGGTGTCGCCGCCAGACGTGGTGTCGTCGCCGGATGTGGTGTCGCCACCGGACGTGGCCTCGCCACCGCTGGTGGCGTCGCTGCCACCGTTGCCTCCGTCATCGGATGACTGGCAACCGGCCAGGGCGGCCACTGCGGCTAACGCGGTGACGGCCACAAGGATACGCTTGACCTGCATTTTTCCTCCATTATTGGTTGTGTTGTGGCGCTGGCTTGGGGGACCTAGGCGGGGGCGCCACCTCGCTAGGCGTTGGTTTGCCAGGCCGCGAACGCGGCCAGTTTGGTGAAAAAGTCCTCGAAGGTGAGCCGGTTGTCGATCCGGGTGAAGACGCGGATGGGACGGCCGTGGCCCGGCTGGGGCCGGCCGTCGGCGGTCAACTGCGGCGCCGGCAGCGTCACCCAGTCGGATGAGGCCGGGCCCGGTTGGAAGTGGCTCAACAGAGCGGTGAAAGTCACCAGGGGTTGATCCCCCAGGACATACGTTTCCGTGGCGTAGGGGCCGCGATCGTTGCCGTGGGCGGTGATACGGCGTACGGCCTGGTACAGCAGTTGCCCGACGGCGCCCATCGGGGCCACCTTGGTGCGCAGTTCGATGTCGCTCACCAGGCACTGCCGGTAGGCGTCCCGCGGCACCTGCCACAGGTCCAGGCTGGAGGCGCTCAACACCAGGCGGGCCGCCACCGGATCGATGTTGTAGTTGTATTCGGGGTTGTCGGCGAACGGCGGCGGATCGGCCAAGCCCGGGTATTCGGTGCCGCCGATCCAGATCAGGGTCAGCTTGTCCGCGATGGCCGGGTTGGTCAGGTAGGCGCTGGCGATGTCGGTCAGGCCGCCACCGGCCACGTAGAACAGCGGTGTGGTGGCGTCGGTTCGCAGGGCCTCCACGATGATGGCGTCGCAAGCCTCGGACGGTTGCGGGGAGGCGGCATCGGGCATGGCCGTTTGGGCACCCTGTTTGATCAGGTGAGACGCATCCAAACCCATCGCGTCCAGCACATCCTGGACCCGCCGGCAGGCGTGGGTGGCCGTGTCCGGGCCGGGGTCGATGAAGTCGCCTTCCCGCAGGTGGGAGCCGATAATCAGGCGGATGTCGACGTTGGGGCTGAGCAGGTGGTGGACCAGTTGGTAGAGGTCATCCGGGTCGCCCGAAAAATCGTTGTCGATGATGACGCGCACACCCGGCGGCAAGATGGGAGCCTCCCCCAGCCATGGGGTTTGGCCTAGCTGCCAGTGCTTGACGGACGGCTGCGTCATTGGGGCTCTCCTTGGGCCGTACTGCCTGGGTGCATATCCATTCGTCCCTGAATGATGATGCAACCGTAGGGCATGGCGTCCCCGTTGTCAACCCTCCCTGGCCCTCCCCCTGGCCAGGCGCGCGGCCAGGCCTGTCAGTCGAGGGAGCCGCGGGGGGCGACCCAGATGTGTTCCAGGCCGCTGACCGCGCCGATGGCTTCGAAGTCGGCATCGTAGTGCAGCACACCGGCGTCGCAGACGATGGCGCAGGCCGCCGTCAGAATGTCAGCCGGCCCGGCCGCACGCACCTTGCCGTTATTCCACAAGGCCCCCTGGATGTAGCGGGCCTTTTCCACCGCCTCAGGTGTCACTTCAACCACAGGTAGGCCCCCCAGGTTGTCCATCAACTGGTTCCACTGTTGACCCGACTGGGTGGTGTGCCCAAGTTCAAGCATGGTGGTAGGGCTGATCACGCAGACCCGTTGGCCGGCCCATCGTTCAATGGCAGCAGCCACCTCGGGGTAGCGCCATGACCGCACCAGGGCACTGGTGTCGATCATCAACCACCTAGGCTCCGGCAGCGTCACCAAGGTAGCCTCCTGGCCGACTCCCGCACCTCAGGCTTCAGCCACTCGCCCAGGCACTCCATCTGGCTCAATGCCCTGACGGTGTCGATTTGGCGTTGGCGGCGGACCATGTCCTCAAGGGCCACGGTGATGGCACCCCGGATGGTGGTTTGGCCAGTGGCGCGCTTGGCTTCCTCGATCAGATCAGTGGGCAGATCGACGCTTGTCATAGGCATGATGGAGGCTCCTTCATGTGGCACCTGGGCTGACAAGCATAAGTGTACTCGATTGTGGAACATATGGATAGACGTGGTACATCCATATATGATCCCGGCTCTTCGCCGGGATGACGCGAGGAGCGGCCGGGATCTGACCGATAGTCAGTCAGGCGCGGAGCCAAGCCGTGGTCGCCTCCGGCAACCGGGCGCCATCGGACAGGTCGCCGGAAGCCAGCACCAACTCCCCCGCCGGCAGCTCAACCGGCTCAGCCACCGCGAAGTTGGTGACGCAATGCCAGGTGCCGCGGCGGAAGTGCAACACGCCATCGGGCGCGTCCAACCACTCCAACCGCCCGGCCGCCGCTGACGCCCCAAGCCCGGCCAGCAGTTCCCGCCGGGCCGCCAACGCCTGGCGGTAGAACCACAGAGTCGAAGCCGGTTCAGCGGCCTCAACCGCCACCGAGTGCCCCGCGAACCAGGCCGGCTGCGGCAGGTGGGCCGCGCCCGGGCCGAAGCCGAACGACGGCCCGGCCGGCTCCCATGGGATGGGCACGCGGCAGCCGTCCCGGCCCACGTCATACCCAGGGGAACGGAAGAACGTGGGGTCTTGGCGGGCGGTATCGGGCAGGTCGGCCACCTCGCGTAGGCCAAGCTCCTCGCCCTGGTAGACGTAGGTGGAGCCGGGCAGGGCCAGGATGAACGCCGTGGCCGCCTTGGCCCGGCTCAGGCCCAGCACCATGTCCTCTGGCGGCTGGGTGCCGCGCGTCAACAGCCACTGGCGGTCGCGGTCCCAGGTGGGCGCCTGGCCTTCGTATGGTGCGCCCGGCACGGTCAACGGCAGGCCATAACGCGAGGCGTGCCGCACCACGTCATGGTTAGACAGCACCCAGGTGGAACTGGACTCGGCCATTTCCGCCACCTCCAGGTTGGTGGCCACGATCGCCTTGAAGTCCGAGGCGCGGAAATCGGCCCTGAGCAGGTCGAAGTTGAACGCCTGGCCCAGGGACTGGCTGGTGGCGTAGCGGGCCGTGCGGGCTGGGTCTTCCAGCCAAACCTCGCCCACGGCGAAGCGCGGCGGGTCATAGGAGTTGAAGACCTGGCGCCACTCAGCGTAGATCTCGACCAGCTCGTCCCGGTCATACAGCGGGTGGTTGGGGCCGGTCTTCATGGCGTCCAGGGTGGCCTTGTCCGGCAGCGGCTCCGCCAAGTCCTTGGCCAGCGCCGAAGCCACGTCGATGCGGAAGCCGTCCACCCCGCGGTCGGACCAGAAGCGCAGCGTCTCCAGGAAGTCCGCCCGCACCTCCGGGTTATCCCAGTTCCAGTCCGGTTGCTCGGGCGTGAACAGGTGGAGGTAGAACTGGCCGTCCCCCACCGGCTCCCAGACCGAGCCACCAAACGCCGCCCGCCAGTCCGTTGGCGGCTGGTCACCGTTGGGGCCAACGCCGTCCCGGAAGATGTACCGGTTCCGCGCCGGCGAGCCCTTCGGCGAAGCCAGCGCCTCCTGGAACCAGACATGCTGGTTCGAAGAGTGGTTGGGCACAATGTCCACAATCACGCCGATGCCGGCCGCGTGCAGTGCCGCCACCATAGTGTCGAACTGCTCCAGCGTGCCGATCTTCGGGTCCACGGCCCGGTAGTCATCCACGTCGTAGCCGCCATCCGCCAGCGCCGAAGGATAGAACGGGCTCAGCCACACGGCATCGACCCCAAGCTTCTGCAGGTACGGCACCTTGGCCGTGATGCCCGGCAGGTCGCCGATGCCGTCCCCGTTCGAATCGGCAAACGAGCGGGGGTAGATCTGGTAGACAACGGCGTCGCGCCACCATTCCGGGTCAGACGTGAGGGACATGGGCTTGCGGCCTTCCTGCGAGTGGTTTACCAGCCATCTTAGGTGGCCCCACCCACTGTCCAGTGGCCGATGGCGCCCGGTTGCCTTTGGCCGGCCCACTGGCCGCTGGGCTTGAGGTTTGCGGGCCGGGCGGGTTGACTTGAGGGACACCTTGAGAAGCGACTTGAGGCCACCGCCGAAGGAGCCTGCCATGACCATCCCACTGGCCTACACCACCGTCACCGAGCAGGCCGCCCTGGTGGCGTCCGGCCAGGTCAGCGCCGTTGCCCTGACCGAACACGCCCTGGGCGCCATCGCCCGCCTGAACCCAGACCTGAAGGCGTTCACCCAGGTGTTCGTGGACCAAGCCCTAGCCGAGGCGGCCGCGCTGGACTGGGCCCTGGCGGGCGGCACCGGCCCCACCGGGCCGCTGTACGGTGTGCCAATTGCGGTCAAAGATGAGATCGACGTAGCCGGGGCCCGCACCACCTTTGGCACCAATGCGGTGACCCACGCGGCGGCGGCCGATGCCGAAGTGATCCGGAAACTGCGGGCCGCCGGGGCGGTCATTGTGGGCAAGACGGCCATGCCGGAGTTTGGGCAATGGCCCTTCACCGAATCGACCACCTACGGCTACACCCGCAACCCCTGGAACCGCCTGTTCTCCACCGCCGGTTCCTCCGGCGGCACGGCCGCGGCGGTAGCTTCAGGCATGGTGGCGGCAGGGTTGGGCGGCGATGGCGGCGGGTCGATTCGCCTGCCCTCTTCCTGGTGCGGGCTGTTCGGCGTCAAGTCGCAGCGCGGCCGGATCAGCGCCGCACCCAACGCTGCCCTGTGGCGCGGCTTGGGCGTGTGCGGGCCGCTGACCCGGACCGTGGCGGACAGCGCCCTGTTGTTCGACGTCCTGACCGGCACCGTGCCGGGGGTTGACCGCTACCAGGCCGAGCCGTGGGGCGTAACGCTGACAGACGCCATCGGGCAGGACCCGGGCAAGCTGCGCATCCGGGTGCTGGAAGACCCGCCCGTGGCCGGACCCAGCCCGGACCAGTACACGCTGGCGGCGCTGCGCCGGGTGGCTGACTTGCTGGCCGGCGAGGGGCACAGTGTGGAGACCGGACACCTGGACGGCTACAAGGCCGGCCTGACCATGATGGCCCAGATGGCCGGCGGCATCCAGGACGAGCTAGCCCACCTGGATGACCGGCGCCGGCTGGAGGCGGCTACCCGCCACGGGCTGGCGCTGTACCGCCTGCTGGCGCCGCTGTCTAACAGCCAAGAGGCCAAGGCGGCCAAGCTGGCGGACCGCGTGCTGCGCGTGTTCGATGAGGTGGACGTGCTGCTCAGCCCCACCACCCCGCACGCTGCCCTGCCGGTGGGGCAACTGGATGGCCTAGGGTTCATGCGGACGGCCAAGGTGTCGCTGCCGATCTCCACTTACACCGCGATCTGGAACGTGCTGGGCAACCCGGCGGCGGCCGTGCCGGCCGGGTTCACGCCCAACGGCCTGCCCCTGTCGGTGCAGGTGATCGTGGCGCCCGGAGCTGAGCCGCTGGCGTTCCAGGTGGCGGCCCAGATCGAACGGCTAGCGCCCTGGGCGGATCGGTTCCCGCCGGACGGCCTGCCGGCCCCGGCCGCGGCCGCCTGACGCTCGGTGGTTGGGGGTTACAGGGGTTACAGGGGACGGTTCCGCGCTAGTTTGGTGGCAGCCGCCAGCCGGCGCGGCAGTCACCCGGTTAGCTGCAAGGAGGCAGACATGAAAAGCGCACCAGACAAAGTCCAGCCCAGCGGCGTCCTGGGCCGGATACTGCTGTTCTGGGCCCGCCTGGCGTTGACCGTGGGCCTGCTCTGCCTGGCCTGGTGGACCGAGACGTTGCTGTGGCAGTGGGGCGGTTCGGGCGGCTCCGGAGCCTCCGGCGGCGGCCTTGGCGTGCGCGTGCAGGGCGGCCCAATCGTTTGGCTGGGGCTGATTCTGCTGTTGCTCCCAGCCATCATTGCATTGTTCCTGATTGTCCTGGTGTGGTTCTACGGCCCGGACACCACCAGCGGCCCCCACGGTGACCGGAAAACCACCGAGTGGGGCCTGGGCAACGGCTTCACGTTCGTCGTCAAGGCCGGCCCTGGCCTGGTGACGGCGCTGCTGGTGGTGGCGCTAGCCGCCAGCGCCGGATCGGCCTTTGGCATCAACATGCTGTTCCTGGGCGGCAGTGACGACCCCGAAACCGTCTCCAAGGGTGAGTTCTCCAAACTGGGCCAGGCCCTGGAGGAGTTGGGCTTCCCCGAGGTCCCGGAACAACAGGTGGCCGCCGCCGGGACGAGGGAAACGCTGCACTGGTGCGAAAATGACTCCCGGGCCGCCTGCTGCACCGAACACGGCCTGACTGTCCCTCAAGCCATCAGGCTGATCGAGAGCCCCTCCGGCGAACAGGGTGAGGTGGTCAACGTCTACCGCTTCGAGACCGCCGCACAGGCCGAGGCGTTGCCCTGGTACTGGGTCTGCGACGGCGACCAACTGGAGCAGGACACCGTGGTGGATGGAATGCACATCCAGTTCATCAACACGGAGCATTCGAGCAAGTACTACCTGGCCAGCTACCGCAACGTCGGTTTCCTGGTGATCAAGTACGAACCTACCCACGAGGGCGAATGGTTCGGCGAGTGGACCGGCTGGGTGCCCCAACTGAAGTCCCTGATTGACATTGCTGCCGTCGCCAACGGCCCTGCCGGCGCCAAGGCCACCGTCACCGTCACTGCCCCCGCCAGCCTGGCCCCCGCCCAGCAGGCACCACCGGTGGTCAGCCAGTTGGTGGTGGGCGGCGTCACCATCACGCCTGAAGGCACGGCGGGTCAAGACGCCACCTTCGCCTACACCGGCAGTGCCGACCAGGCCCGCCCGGTCATGTCCACTCTGATCGACCAGGGCTACTTCCTGGTGGACGGCGTCAAGTACTACCCCTGGAACAAGCAGGCGCCAGTCGATGGCACCTTCGTCCTGAGCACCGACACGCGTATAGGTAGTGACGGTGACGCCGAAGAGGTCCTGTTCGTCTACGGCGACCAAACCCTCCGGTTCCGCTAGGCCCCGCCTAGGCAGCGGCCGATGCCGCCCGGGCCACCAGGGCGGCCACCTCGGCCGCGGCGTCGTCCACCGGCAGCGGCCGGGCCTCACCAGTGCGGCGGTCCTTCAGTTCCACCAGTCCGTCCGCCAGGCCGCGGCCCACCACCAGGATGTAGGGCACGCCCAGCAGTTCGGCGTCGGTGAACTTGACCCCGGCCGAGACCTTCACCCGGTCGTCATACAACACCTCAAGGCCGGCTTCTTCCAGCGCCACACCCAGGGCCTCGGCCGCCTCGAAGACGGCCGCCTCCTTGCCGGTGGCCACCACGTGGACGTGCGCCGGGGCCAGGTCGATGGGCCACACCAGGCCCTTTTCATCCGCGTTCTTTTCGGCCACCGCCGCCAGCGCCCGCGTCACGCCGATGCCGTATGACCCCATGGTGACGGTGACCAGCTTGCCGTTCTGGTCCAACACCTGCAGCCCCAGGGCGTCCGCATATTTGCGGCCCAACTGGAAGATGTGCCCCACCTCGATGCCGCGCGCCAACTCCAGCGGCCCCGAACCATCGGGGGCCGGGTCGCCCTCACGCACCTCGGCGGCATCGGCCACCGGCTGCACCTCACCGGACGCCGCGGCCTGCCCCGCGGCCAGGAAATCCCGCCCCGCCACCAGGCCGAAAACATGCCGGTCAACCGCGTTGGCGCCCGTGATCCAAGAGGTCCCCGCCACCACGCGCGGGTCCAGATAGTAGGGCACCGCCCGCTCAGGATCCTCAGCGTTCAATCCCAGCACTGCCGGGCCAATGTAGCCGCGCACCAGTTCAGGGTGCCCCTTGAAGTCGTCTTCCGTGGCCGCCTCGACTTCGGCCGGGTAAAGCGCCGCCGCCAGCCGGGTCATGTCCACGTCCCGGTCCCCTGGCAAGCCCACCACGGCCAAGCCGCGCTTACCATCCGTGCCGGTCACAGCCACCACCACGTTCTTCAACGTGTCCGCCGCCGTCCAAGCCCGGCCGTCCGCCCGCGGCTGGTCCGCGTTGGCCGCCGCCACCAGCGATTCGATGGTGGTGGTGCCCGGCGTCGGCTCCACATGAGCTGCCGGCAACCCTGCCACCGGCAGCGGCGCTGGCGCCACGGTCGCCACCGCCTCCACGTTGGCCGCATATCCTCCAGGCGAGCGCACATACGTGTCCTCACCGATGGCTGTGGGATGCAAGAACTCTTCGGAGCGCGACCCGCCCATGGCCCCACTCATCGCCGAAACGATCACCGTGTCCAGCCCCAGCCGGTCGAAAATCCGCTGGTAGGCGCCCCGCTGCGCCATGTATGAGGCCTCCAGCCCGGCATCGTCCACATCGAA
>JAISSX010000046.1 GCA_031272885.1 Bifidobacteriaceae bacterium
CGTGTAACATGGGTGACGGGGTTACTGGGGACGGTTCCGTGTAACATGGGTGACGGGGTTACTGGGGACGTTTCCGTGTAACATGGGTGACGGGGTTACTGGGGACGGTTCCGTGTAACATGGGTGACGCTGTCACCCATGTTACACGGAACCGTCCCCAGTAACCCCGTCACCTCGCAGCCGTCCCCTGTAACCCCGTCACCTCGCAGCCGTCCCCTGTAACCCCGTCACCTCGCAGCCGTCCCCCGTAACCGCGTCAAGGGAGCGACGAGAAGGACGGGTGTGTCGAGTTTGTAAGTGAGCACTCACTCACTTATAGTGGTGGCCCGTGACTGAAGACAGCAGACGAGGCCGGGCGCCGCGCATGGCGCCGGACCAGCGACGTGCCGCCATCCTGGATGCCGTAGGACCCCTGCTGCGGGAACGCGGCTTCGACCTCAACACCCGGGAGTTGGCCGATGCCGCCGGCGTGGCCGAAGGCACGCTGTTCAAGGTTTTCCCGGACAAACGGAGCCTGATGATCGCGGCGGTGGAGCGGGTGCTGGACCCGACAGGGGTGGAGGCGGACATCGCCGCCGTCAAGGGGGATGACCCGGACACGGTGATGCATGGCATCGTCTCCTTGGTGATGCGGCGGGCCGGGGAAGTGGGCGAATTCCTGGCCGCCGCCCGGAGTGCCGCCATGCGGCACAAGCTGGCCCTGATGCGGGCCGCGCACGGGCGCGGCCCGCACCCGCACCGGCCAGGGCAGGCGTCCTTCGAAGGCCCTTATGAGCGGCTCAAGTCCCTGGAACAAGCCATCTCCGGCGCAGTTGCGGCCCGCCTGGAACCCTTCAGTGCCCAACTGGCCTTCCCCCCGGCGCAGACTGCCCGCGTCATCGTGGCTGTTGCCACCACCGCCGCCGGCCCCATGGGCCCCGGCCGCCTTGACCGCAAGGCCGTTATCAGGACTCTGAGTCACGGCCTGATCGTTTCCCCGCTAGAAGAAGGAAGCCCCACCCAATGCTGATCAAACTGTTGCGGCGTTACCTGAAGCCCTACAAGGGCGCCATCGGCCTGGTGCTGTTGTGCCAAACCATCCAGGCCATTGCCTCGTTGTACCTGCCAACTTTGAACGCCAACATCATCGACGAAGGTGTGGCAGTGGGGGACACGGGTTACATCTGGCGCACCGGCGGCGTCATGCTGGCCGTCAGCTTCGGCCAGATCCTGACCTCGCTGGGGGCGGTCTACCTGGGCGCCCGCACCGCCATGTCGGTGGGCCGCGACGTCCGCGCCGGGCTGTTTTCGCAGGTGCAGACCTTCTCCGCCCGCGAAGTGGCCAAGTTCGGGGCGCCGTCGCTGATCACCCGCACCACCAACGACGTCCAACAAGTCCAGATGATCGTGTTGATGACGTTCGTCATCATCATCTCGGCCCCCATCGTCATGGTGGGCGGCGTGGTGATGGCCCTGCGTCACGACGTCAAACTGAGCGGCCTGCTGCTCATCATCATCCCCATCCTGGCCGTCTTCTTGGCCATCATGATGCGCCTGATGGCGCCCAAGTTCCAGCTAATGCAGACCACCATCGACAAGGTCAACCGGGTGCTGCGGGAGCAGATCACGGGTATCCGCGTGATCCGTGCCTTCGTGCGCGACCAGTCGGAACGCGAACGCTTCGACGGTGTCAACCACGAACTGACCAAGCTGCAACTGTCGATCGGCTACATATTCTCGCTCTTCTTCCCGGCCATCATGCTGATCATGAACCTGACCTCGGTGGCCGTGATTTGGTTCGGTGGCAAGCGGATCGAATCCGGCGGCATGGAGATCGGCTCGCTGACCGCCTTCATCACCTACCTGATGCAGATCCTGATGAGCGTGCTCATGGCCGCCATGATGTTCTTCTTCGTGCCGCGGGCCGAGGTCTGCGCCAAGCGCATCGTCGAGGTCCTGGACACCCAGACTTCGGTTGAGGAGGTGCCCGATGCCGCCCAGGTACTGCCGCAGCCCGGTCACCTCGAGATGCGGGGAGCCGCCTTCCGCTACCCGGGGGCCGAACACCCGGTACTGCAGGACATCACCTTCGAGGCGCCGGCCGGGAAGACGACCGCCATCATTGGCGCCACCGGCAGCGGCAAGACCACCCTGGTGAACCTGATCCCGCGGCTGTTCGACGCGACATCGGGCAGCGTGGTGGTAGGCGGCGTGGACGCCAAGCAGGCCGCGTTGCAAACCCTGTGGGCCTCGATGGGTGTGGTGCCGCAGAAGCCGTACTTGTTCAGCGGCACGGTGGCCTCGAACGTGCGCTACGGCAAGCCGGACGCCACCGACGAGGAGATCTGGGCCGCCCTGGAGGTGGCCGAGGCAGCCGAATTTGTGCGTGAACACGAAGACGGCTTGGAGATGGAGATCGCACAGGGCGGCACCAACGTGTCCGGCGGCCAGCGTCAACGCCTGGCGATTGCCCGGGCGGTGGTACGCCGGCCCGACCTTTACGTGTTCGATGACTCGTTCAGCGCGCTGGACTTCGCCACCGACGCCCGCGTCAGAGCCAATCTGAAACGGGCCACCGGCGGGGCCACGGTGGTGATCGTGGCCCAGCGGGTGGGCACCATCATGGAGGCCGACCAGATCCTGGTGTTGGACCAAGGCCGCATTGTGGGCCGCGGCACCCACCGCGAACTGCTGGAGTCGAACGACACCTACCGCGAAATCGTCGAATCCCAGATGAGCTTGGAGGAGGCGGCATGAGCGCGCACGAGCACGAGCCGATCAGGGGCGGTGGCGTTGGCGGGGCGGCGGCTTCGGCGGCCGCGGCCAAACGAACCGGGCTGGGGGCTGAAGGCGCCAGCGGCCGCAAGGTGCCGAAGCGCCTGCAGCGCGCCGGCGGACGCGGTCCCGATGGCGGCGGCCCACCCGGCATGGGCCGGCCGGCCGAGAAGCCCCTCAACCTGAAGGCCTCCGGGGCCAGATTCTTGAAGACCCTGAAACCCGAACGTTGGCGCCTGCTGGTGGCGATCATCTTGACCATCGGCTCGGTGGTGCTGGGCGTGATCGGGCCGAAAATGCTGGGCCGTGCCACCAACACCATCTTCGAGGGCGTGGTGGGCAAGATGGTGGGGACCCAGTTGGTCCAGGCCGGCGTCCTCGAAGCCGGCCAGACCATGCCGAAGGACCAGGTCATGACCCTCCTGCAGCAGGCGGGGGAGCACGGCCAATCGCCCATCCCGGAGCGCATGTTGGACATGCTGAACTCGATGGACTTCACCGCCGGCGTGGGCATCGACTCACATGTGCTGGGCGCCATCCTGATCGGCGTGCTGCTGGTCTACCTGGGCTCCGCCCTGCTGGGCTATGCCCAGGGCATCCTCAACGCCAAGGTGATCCAGTACACCATGTACCGGCTGCGACGGGACGTCGAGGCCAAACTGGGCCGGCTGCCCCTCAGCTACTTCGACCACCAAGAGAAGGGCGAGGTGCTGAGCCGGGTCACGAACGACATCGACAACGTGGGCCAAACGCTGCAGCAAACCCTGACCCAACTGATGTTCGCCATCTTCCAGATGCTTGGCATCCTGGTGATGATGCTGACCATCTCGGGCTGGCTGACACTGGTGGCGGTGGCCTCGATTCCGGTGGCGGGCGTGGTGACGGCGCTGATCGCCAAACGGTCGCAGCCACAGTTCATCAAGCAGTGGGCCTCAACGGGCGAGTTGAACGGCCATATCGAAGAGATGTTCACCGGTCACGAACTGGTCAAGGTGTTCGGCCACCAGGCGGAGGCAGGGGCGGATTTCGACCGCAAGAACGATGCCCTTTACCAGTCCAGTTTCAAGGCCAACGCCATCTCGATGATGATCCAACCGGTGATGATGTTCGTCTCCAACCTGGCCTATGTGGTGATTGCCGTGCTGGGCGGTCTGCGGGTGGCGAGCGGCACGATGTCGCTGGGTGACGTGCAGGCTTTCATCCAGTATTCGCGCCAGTTCAGCCAGCCGGTGGGTCAGATCGCGTCGATGATGAACCTGCTGCAGTCCGGTGTCGCCTCGGTGGAGCGGGTGTTCGATCTGCTCGATGCCGAGGAACAGTCACCAGAGCCTGACGCGCCACTCCGGGTAGAGGGCGAGATTCAGGGGCGGGTCGACTTCACGGATGTGTCGTTCTCCTATAGTCCCGAGCAGCCCCTGATCAAGGGCCTAAGGCTGTGGGCCAAGCCGGGGCAAACGGTCGCCATCGTCGGGCCAACCGGGGCCGGTAAGACCACCCTGGTCAACCTGCTGGAACGGTTCTACGAGATCCAGGGCGGCGTCATCGAACTGGATGGTGTCGATACCGCGAAGATGAACCGGGAGGAGCTGCGCGACACCCTGGGCATGGTGCTGCAGGACACTTGGCTGTTCAACGGCACCATCATGGAGAACATCCGCTACGGCAAGCCGGGGGCGACCGATGAAGAGGTCTACGCGGCGGCCCGGGCGACCTATGTTGATCGGTTTGTCCACGCTCTGCCGGACGGCTACCAGACGGTGGTGGATGAGGAAGCCTCCAACATTTCCGCTGGTGAGAAGCAGTTGCTGACCATTGCGCGGGCGTTCTTGTCCGACCCGGCCATTCTGATCCTGGACGAGGCCACGTCATCGGTCGATACCCGCACCGAGCTGCTGGTGCAGCGGGCCATGAACGAACTGCGCCAGGGACGCACGTCCTTTGTCATTGCGCACCGGCTGTCCACCATCCGCGACGCCAACGTGATCGTGGTGATGGAGCACGGTGACGTGGTGGAGAAGGGCAACCACGAGGAGCTGATGGCGGCCCAGGGCGCCTACTACCGGCTGTACCAGTCGCAGTTCGCCGGCGCCGCCACTGACTTGGTGTAGCCCAAGGCGCCTCAGCCCCCGCGGGGTTGCGCGGTAACGCAGTTACGGGGGGGACGGTTCGGAGGTAACGGGGTTACGGGGGACGGTTCCGTGTAACATGGGTGACGTCGTCACCCATGTTA
>JAISSX010000049.1 GCA_031272885.1 Bifidobacteriaceae bacterium
GTCGCCCATGTTACACGGAACCGTCCCCTGTAACCCGCCCCTTGTTCCGTGAACCCCCCCCATGTTGCCTGTACCCGCCCCCTGTTACCGGGACCCCCCCCGTTTTTCGTGTAACCCGACCCGGTAACCCCCCCCCACCGCAGAAGGGGCAACTCATGGGGGAATTAGGGTTGTGGTTTTAGATGCGGTGGGCCCTGCCGTGACGCCAGCCGGCCTGCGGGCCTTGGGCTGGGAGAAGTGGTCCCACTTCCCGCCGGAAATCCTGCCGGCCCACGTGGCCGAGATGGACTTCGGCACCGACCCGGCCATTGTGGCGGCGCTCCAAGAGGCCGCGACCGGCCCCGGTTTGGGCTACCTGTCCTCCGCCCGAGCCGAGGGCCTGTCACAGGCCTGCGCCGCCTACCAGGCGGACCACTTCGGCTGGGCGGTGGACCCGGCCCAGGTCCGCTTAGTGACCGACATCATGCGGGCGGCCCACCTGGCGGTGGAGTGCTTCACGCCGCCCGGCAGCCCCATCGCCGTGCCCACCCCCACCTATTACGGCCTGATTACCACGCCGGGCGAGTTGGGCCGCGAACGGATCGACGTGCCGCTGATACCCGGCCCCAGCGGACCGACCTTTGACGAAGCCGGCCTGCGGGGCGCCATCGGGCAGGGAGCCCGGCTGATCCTGCTGTGCAGCCCCCACAACCCGGTGGGGCGGGTGTGGCGGCGGGAGGACCTGGCCATCCTGGAACGGGTGGTGGCGGACACGGGCGTGCTGGTGTTCAGCGATGAGGTGCATTCGCCGCTGGTCTACCCCGGGCATCGGCACATCCCGTTCGCCTCCCTCAGTGAGGTGGCGGCGGCCCATACGATTACGGCCGTTTCGGCGGCCAAGGGCTGGAACATGCCGGGCCTGAAGTGCGCCCAGATGGTCCTGACCAACCCGCAGCACCTGCTGCAGTGGCACCAGTTGGGTTTGGCGGACCATGCCTCGCCGTCGACTTTGGGGGTGTTGGCTAACCAGGTGGCGTACACCCAGGGGCAGGCGTGGCTCAATGCCGTGTTGCACTACCTCCGGGCTAACCGCGACTGGTTGGCGGACGAGTTGACCCAGCGGGCACCACACGTGGGCTTCACGCCGCCCGAGGGCACCTACCTGGCCTGGCTGGACCTGCGGCGGCTGGGCTTTGGCCGCGAAGCCACCGAGCCGGAGCGCCGGCGCCCCGGCCGCTACCTACTGGAGCAGGCCAAGGTGGCGTTGACCGATGGCGCGGCCTGGGGCACGGGCGGGGCCGGCTTCGTGCGGCTCAACTTTGCCACCAGCCGGACCCTGTTGGGCCAAATCCTGGACCGGCTGGTAGAAGCCCTCGCCTAAGCGGCGCGCGAGGTGGCGGCAAAGGCCGCCGCATAGTCAGGTTCTTGGCCGATCTGCGATACCAGCTCGGTGTACACCACCTGCCCGGCGGCATCGGCCACCACGACCGCCCGGGCGAACAGGCCTTGCAGGGGGCCGTCGGCCTGGGTGACGCCGAAGTCCGCGCCGAAGGTGGAACGGAAGGCGGAAGCGGTGATGGCGTTCTCGATGCCCTCGGCACCGCAGAACCGGCCCAGGGCGAACGGCAGGTCCATTGACACGCATAGCACCACGGTGCTGGGCAGGCCGGCTGCCATCTGGTTGAAACGCCGCACCGAGGTGGCGCAGACGCCCGTGTCCACGCTGGGGAAGATGCTGAGCACCAGGCGCTTGCCTTTGGCCACTGCATTGGTGATGTCGGACAGGTCGTTGGCCGCCAGGGTAAAGGCCGGAAGAGGAGAACCGATGGCGGGCAGATCGCCCACCGTGTGTACGGTAATACCGTTGAATGTTGTGGTCGCCATAGTTCAATTCCGCCCACGGCGAACGGCCAAAGTCAAACCGTACCCCGCCAGTCTTGTAACACTGCCGAAACATTACGGACAACGCCTTGAACAATCGGCCACTACCGTAGTCTTTGCCCTGTTCACCAGGGTAAAGTCTGCCTGGACAACCTCGCCTTCGGTCAAGGAAGACCGGGCGGTCCAAGGCAACACCGCGCGAACACTCTGTTCACTACCCAAAAGGGGAAGTACCCATGAAGAAGCACGTCACCGTGCTGGCGGCCCTGTTGGCCGCCGCCACCGCCCTGACCGTCAGCGCCTGCCGCAGTGGCGGCGACAGCAATGAGGGCAGCGCCAGCAGCGGAACCAGCGACAGCGACAGCGACACCATCATGATCGGTGGCGCCCTGTCCCTGACCGGCATCCAGGCTCCCCTGGACGCCCCCGCCGTGGAAGGCGCCCAGATTGCTGTCGATGAAATCAATGCCGCCGGCGGCGTCAACGGCAAGATGCTGGAATTCCGCAACATGGACGGTAAGTCCGATGCCGCCACGGCCGGCGAAGTGGCCGAACAGTTGATCAACCAGGGCGCCGTGGCCATCATTACCGCTTCCGACTACGACTTCGGCGGGCCCGCCGCCCGGGCAGCCCAAGCACATGACATGGTTGGCATCTCCCCTTGTGCCTCGTCGCCGCTATTCAGCAGCGACACACTGGGCGATAAGCAGTTCACCCTGTCAATGTGGAACACCACCATGGGTGCCGTAGTGGCCGAATACGCCTTCAATGAGAAGGGCTTCAAGACCGTCTACGTAGTGACCGATGACTTCATTGACTACACCAAGTCGCTGTCCGAGTACTTCAAGGTCTCCTTCGAGAACCTGGGCGGCACCGTGCTGAAGGAAGACATCTTCTCGCAGGGCAAGGTGGACACGGCCGCGTTCATCGCCAACTACCGCTCGCTGGACCCGGCGCCGGACTTCATCTATGTCTCCTCCTACATGCCTGACCTGGGCACGGTGCTGAAGGACTTCCGCACTGCCGGCATCGATATCCCCATCTATGGCGGCGACGCCTATGACGACCCGGCCCTGGCCGAACTGCTGGGGGCAGACTTCGCCAACGACATCGTTTTCGACACCCACAGTTACCTGAGCGAAGAGGCCGTTCCCGGCTACGACGAATACGCCGCCGCCTACAAGGCCAAGTTCAACAAGGAACTGGACGCCCCTTGGTCCATGGCCGGCTATGACGTGGTCAAGGTCCTGGCCGCCGCCATGGAAGAGACCGACAGCACGGACGGCGCCAAGATGGCTAAGTACATGGAAGACAACGTCTTCGAGCTGCTGACCGGCCAACTGGATTGGTCCGATGCCGCCTCCGGCCACGAGCCCAACAAGGCCGCCGCGCTGGTCTCCCTGACCAACGGCGAGACCGAGTTCCTGGGCTGGAAGATTCCGGACGTCATCCCGCCCAAGTAAGGGCCAACCAGGCCAACCAGGCCACTAGGCAGGGTGCTTTTCCAAGGCCCAGCGGGCCCAGGCGCCCACCCGGTATGACCGGGTGGGGCCCGGCCCGCTGGGCACCATCAGTTAGCAAGGAGACATAGGCATGGCGGACCTCAACGAGGTGCCAGTGCCGGGCCCGTCGGCGCAGGTGCCCCCGCCACCGGACCAGCCGGGCGCCGTCTTGACGGTGCAGGACCTGTTCAAGGACTTCGCCGGCTTGCGGGCCGTGGACAACGTCAGTTTGCAGTTGCGGACAGGGGAAATCCTGGGGTTGATCGGCCCCAACGGCTCGGGCAAGACCACCTTCATCAACCTCATCACCGGCCTGCTGCCCAAGTCCGGCGGCTTCGTGGTGATAGACCAAGTCGACACCACGCACTTTCCGGCCGCCAAGGTGGCCCGGGCCGGCCTGGCCCGCACCTTCCAGACCATCCGGCTGTTCAAGGAACTGACCTGCCTGGAAAACGTGGAAGCCGGCGCCGTCGGCATGGGGGTACCCCGGCGACAAGCCGAGGCGCGCGCCATCGGGCTGCTGGAGGAAATCGGCCTGGCGGACCAGGCCGGCAAACGCGCCAAGTCCCTCACCTTCGCCGGCCAGCGCCGCCTGGAGATTGCCCGCGCCCTGGCCGCCCACCCCAAGTTCCTGCTGTTGGATGAGCCGGCGGCCGGCCTAAACGAAGAAGAGACCGCCGCCCTGCTGGCCTTCCTCAAGCCGCTCCCTGCCGCCAAGGGCATCGGCATCCTGATTGTGGACCACGACATGCACCTGATCATGAACCTGTGTGACCGCATCCACGTGCTCAATTACGGCAAGACCATCGCCGAAGGCACGCCGGCCGAGGTCCGCGCCAACCCCGAAGTGGTTGGGGCCTACCTGGGGAGCGCTGCCCGATGACGCCCCAAGCCTCCCAAGCCTCTGCCGCCGCCGGCCTGGTGTTGTCGGTCAAAGACCTGTCGGTTTCTTACGGCGCCGTGGCCGCTCTGCAAGACCTCTCCTTGGAGGTGGCGCAGGGCGAACTGGTGTCGCTGCTGGGGGTGAACGGCGCCGGCAAGTCCACCACCCTGAAGGCCATTGCCGGGGTGCTCAAACCCACCCACGGCGCCATCACGTTCCAGGGCCAGCCGATCGGCGGCAAGACGGCCGAGGCCGTCCACAAACTGGGCATCTCGCTGGTACCGGAAGGCCGCCAGATCTTCCCCATGTTGACGGTGGCCGAGAATCTGCGCATCGGTGCTTTTGGGTCCTACAAGGCCGGCAGCTTTGCGGAAGACCTGGAAGACATGTTCCAGTTGTTCCCCATCCTGAAGCAGCGCTACCGCCAGGCGGGCGGCCTGCTGTCCGGTGGTGAGCAGCAGATGCTGGCCATTGCCCGCGGCCTGATGGCGCGGCCCAAACTGCTGATGCTGGATGAACCCTCGCTGGGGCTCTCACCCACCCTGGTGGACCAGATCTTCGACCTGATCCTGTCGTTGAAGCAGCGTGGCATCACCATCCTGCTGGTGGAACAGAACGCGGAGCGGGCCCTCCAGTTGGCGGACCGGGCCTACCTGCTGTCCACCGGTCGGGTCCGCTTCGCCGGCCGGCCGGCCGAGATGTCCACCCAGGTCGACATTGCCGCCGTCTACCTGGGTGAGCACGGGGCCGTAGGTGCGGCGGTGCCCGATGGCGCCCCGGCGGCATCGGCGAGTTCCGCCACCCCAGGCAACCCGGCGGCATCGGCGGGAGGTGCGGCATGAGCCTCGCCACCTTCATCGAGTTCGTTGTCAACACCCTGTCCTTGGGCAGCCTGTATGCGCTGCTGTCGCTGGGCCTGGTGTTCGTGTTTGGCATCATGGAGATGGTCAACTTCGCCTACGGCGAGTACATCACCGTTTCCGCCTACATCCTGTACTTGCTGGGCATCAACACGTCGCTGCCCTGGCCGCTGGTCTTCCTGCTGGGCATCTTGGGCGGGGCCGCCATCTCGGTTATCAGCGAAATAGTGGCCTTCCGGCCGTTCCGCGGCCGGTCGGTGGAGGCCCTGCTCGTGACCAGCTTTGCGGTGTCGCTGATCCTGCAGTACACCGCCCAGATCACCATTTCGCCGCGGTCCAAGCCGGTGCCGCTGCCGGGTTTCTTCAACCAGTCGGTCAACGTGGCGGGCGTGGTCACGCCGATCCGTTCCCTGCTGTTGATTGCCGTCACCGTGCTGCTGCTGGCCGGTTTCTCTCTGCTGATGAAGAAGACGGTGCTGGGCATCGCCATGCGGGCGGCGGCGGAAGACTTCACCACTGCCCGCCTGATGGGCGTGCCAGCCAACCTGATCATCAGTTGCGCCTTCGCCATCAGCGGCGTGCTGGCCGGGGTGGTGGCCATCTTCTGGGTGGGCCGGTCCGGTTCGGCTGAACCGCTGATGGGCCAGGCGCCGCTGCTGATCTCCTTCATCGTGGTGGTGATCGGCGGCATGCACTCCCTGGTTGGTTCGGTGGTAGGTGGCTTCATCTACGCCGCCATTGCCAACGTGCTGACGCTGGTGCTGCCAACCTCGCTGCTCAGTTTCCGGGAAGCCATCATGTTCGCCATCGTGATCATCTTCCTGGTGCTCAAACCCGCCGGCCTGTTCCGCGGCAGCTACGTGGAAGAGCGGGTGGGCTGATGAACGCGCTGCAATGGTTGTCCCGGCGGTCCACGCCCATCATCCTGGCCGCCGTGCTGGCGGTGCTGGTCTATTTCCTGTGGTGGCTCAACGACTCTTACCTGGAGGATGTGGCCACCAACGGCTGCATCACCCTGGTGATGGTGATGGGTTTCCAACTGTTCATGGGGAACTCTGGGATTCTGAACTGGAGCTACGTGGGGTATGTGGGCATCGGCGCGTTCGCCTCCGCCATCTGCTCCATCGAACCCGATTCCAAACGTCTCCAGATGCCGGTTATGTACGAGGCGTTGATCGGCATCCACATGCCCTACTGGGCGGCCCTGCTGGTGGGAGCCGCGGTGGCCGCCTTGGCCGCCGCCATCATCGGTTTCCCGCTGGCCCGGCTCAGCGACATGGCGGGCGCTATCGCCCAGTTTGCCCTGCTGGTGGTGTTCTACACCCTGCTGGCCCAATGGCAGCAGGTCACCAACGGTCCACGCACTTTCACGCTGGGCGGTACCCGGTCAACCACCATTTGGGTGGCGCTGGTGGTGGGCGTTATCTCGATCTTTGTGGCCTACTGGTTCAAGGAGTCCGCACTGGGCCTGCGCCTACGCGCCTCGCGCGAAGACCGCTATGCCGCCGCCTCCAGCGGCATCAACGTGGTGGCCACGCGGTACTACGGCTACATCATCTCGGCCGCCGTGGGTGGCCTGGCCGGCGGGTTGTTCTCCCACTACATCCTGTCCATTACCGCCAAGTCGTTCTACCTGGCGGAGCTGTTCCTGGTGTTGTCGATGGTGATTATCGGCGGGTCCATGTCCGTCACCGGCGCCTTTGCCGGCTGCATCTTGATTACCATTGCCCGCCAGGGCTTGCGCCAGGGCGAGGCCAACCTGACCAACTCGGGCTTCGACGTTTCCGGCATGACCGAGATCGTGTTGGCCGTGCTGATGATCCTATTCTTGATGCTGCGGCCCAATGGCATCGCGGCCGGCTGGGAGGTGCGCTGGCGCCTGCCCGGGCGGCGGGCGGCCCGAAGTGATTCCAAGCAAAGGAGCTGACCATGACCCAAGTACTGGCCTCTGACCAGGCCTTTTATGCCTTCTCGCCGGCCAACCCGCCGGTCATGACGGTGGCCCAGGGTGAACCGTTCGTGATCGAGACGATGGACTGCTTCGGCGACCAGGTTCATTCGGCGGATTACACCATGGACGCGCTGGATTGGAACCACATCAACCCGGCCACCGGCCCGGTCTACATCGAAGGGGTCAAGCCGGGCGACATCGTGCGGGTCAAGATCACGTCGCTGGAGGTGCGGGGGCACGCCACCATGTGTGCCATCCCGGGCGATGGCGCGCTGGCGGACTTCGTTTCGCCCGAGACCACCATCGTGGAGAACGTGCCGGGCGCCATCGTGCTGCCCACCGCCCGCGGGCCGCTGACTCTGGCGGCGCGGCCGATGATCGGCGTGATCGGTTTGGCGCCGGCCGAAGGGGCTGTGCCCAACGGCACGCCCGATGCTCACGGCGGCAACATGGACTGCCGGCTGATTGGCCAGGGCACCACCCTCTACTTCAAGGCGGCCGTGGAGGGCGGCCTGTTCGGCTGCGGGGATGCCCACTCGCTGATGGGCGATGGCGAGGTGCTGGTCTGTGGGGCCGAGACTCCCGCCACCGTTGGCCTGGTGATCGACACCGTACCCGTGCCGGCGCTGCCCACACCGTTCTTCGAGACCGAAGACCTGTATTCGGTGATCGTGGCGGCCGGCTCGGTCGATGAAGCCTACAAGCGGGCTTGCGCCCTGTTCCTGGGGTTCATGACGGACGTGGTTGGCTTGACGGTGAACGACGCCGGGCGGTTGATGACCCTGGTCGGTGACCTGAAGTTCTGCCAGGTGGTAGATCCGCAGGTGACGGTCCGGTTCGAGTTCCCCAAGGCCGTCCTGGCCCAGTTGGGCTTTACCGCCATCGGCTGACGGTTCCCCCTGACCTTTGGTCCCTGGCCTTTGGCTGGATGAGTCCCCGGTGGCCTTGGGTTCAGCCTTCTCGGGTTCGGCTTCGGCTTCCAGGCAGCCGTGCGGCTGTCACCAGCGGGCGAGGATCATGGCGGTCATGTCGGCGACGGCTTCCCAGCTCAGGTTGTCCGTCAGGATCACCAGGACGAAGTCGCCGTGGGTGGTGTAGGCGATGCCGGCATCGTGCAACAGGGCATTCAGGAAGCCAACCTTGTCCGCCACCGTCCCTTCATCGCCAATGCCCGTGGGAATGCCCTCTCGGTAAACCTGCCGCTCCATGGCGTCGATCAGCCTGGCCCGGGAATCATCGGACAAGATCTCGCCCTGGTAGACCAAGGTGAGGAAATGCGCCAGATCGCGGGCCGTGGTGCGCATGTTGGAGTGCTCAATATTGGTGTCGGTGGCGCCGATGGCGTCCACCTGAGCATCCACGTAGTCGAAGCCGTAGCGGGTCAGCCAAGCGTAGGGACAGCCGTTGTCGGATTCGACAATCATCGCTTCGAAGCACGCCTCCAGGGTGAGGCCGTTCAGTTCGCTGCCCCAGGTGACCTGGCCTTCGTCGATGGCAAGCAGCATCGAGTAGGCGACGTACAGCTTGTAGGTCGAGGCGGCCGTGAAGACCTGATCCGGGTTGACGGCCAGCGTCTTGGCCGGATCAGCCATGTCGACGGCGTAGATGGCGTAGGTGGATTCGGGATAGGCGGCGGCCAGGTCCGCGGCCAGGCCGGCCTCGTCGAACACCTGCACTGTCCCGGCGGGTGTGGGCGCCACGGCGGCGGTCAGGTGGCTGCGGCCGCCGTTCAACACCAGGTTCTCGATGTCGTCCAGTTGCCCCTCCAGGTCAAGCTGTTGCCCGTCGCCGCCTTGAGCGACGATGACGTCCGCCCCGCTGGCGTCGCGCGTCACCACCGTGTCGACGGCCGCCCGGTACACCCCGCCGGCCAGGTTGCGTAGCCCGGCATTGAGCACCGAAGAGGCATCGAATTGGGCCACCAGCTCACCGCTACTGGGATCCTTGACCACCTCGATGGTCGAGGCCAACACGGCGGGGGAGGCGGTAAAGGTAACTCCGCCCAGGTCGATGGTCACACCATTCGCGATGTGCTCATTCAGGGCATCGGCCAACTGGGCAGCCTGGGCCGTGGTGACCTCGGCGGGCTCGGTTTTCGCGTCCACCACCACCTGAACCGTTTCGCCCGGCACCACCTGGGCCGATTCGACGGCGGCGGTCAGCGCGGCCGGCGACACCTGGTAACCCATGGTGGCTGGGATAACCGCGAAGTGGCCGCCGGCCTGCACCACTCGAGCGTCGGCCGGTTCGGCGCTGACCGGACCCAAGGCGGCGGCATCGAGGACCGTCACGGTGGTGGTAACCGAGGGGCCGGAACCCAGCCAACTGAACGGTACTAGGCGTTGCCACAGGGGATAGTAGGTGGCGGCCTCGACCTTTTCGGCCAGGTTCAGGCGAATGGCCGGCGAATCCAGCGGCACCGAGAGTAGGAGTTCGCCAGCTTGGTTCACGATGTCGATCTGCCCAGCCGCGTAGGCCCGGTCCAGTGTCGCCGTGGCTTCGGCTGCGGTTTGGGACGAGACGTTGACGCCGTCAACCTGTTGCAGGGGCCGCAGCCGGGTGGCGGGCCAAGCCAATTGCGCCGCCACCGTGGTCACCACCACGGCGCGCAGGCCGAACCGCGCCGCCTGGCGCGCCAAAGTGGGCCGCGGGGCCGGGGCAAGCGATACCGCGGGCGAAGCGAAGTCGATGAACGACATCGGGAGCCATTTCTGGGGCGAAGTAACAATGGCTTGACGCTAGGCTGGCCAGCTTGGCCGGATCTGCGTGTTACCTTGGATTTTACTTGGAGTGTGGCCGTCGGAAGGCGCCAGAAGACCTAGCTGTTCCGGGGTTACAGGGGACGGTTCCGCGTAACATGGTGCGACCAGTCGCACCATGTGACACGGAACCGTCCCCTGTAACCCCGGAACCCCGGAACCGTCCTACAAAGCCCGTAGGGCCTCGCTGGTAGGTTGGCGGTATGAAGCTTGACTTGGTCACTGACTGGGGCAAGGTGAGGGCCTACATCCGCCGGGCGATGAACGCCTCCTTCCACGTGGCGTTCGCTACCGTCAACGAGGCGGGGGAACCAACGGTGACGCCCATCGGTTCGCTGGTGTTGAATGGCGACCCCACAGGGTTGTACATGGAGCGCTTCCCGCGCTCGATTCCGGCCAACGCCGAACACAACCGGCACTTCTGCCTGCTGGCGGAGAACACCCGGGTGGGCGCCATCGTGAAGCAACTGCGGGGTGAGGGCTGGTTCGGAGTGAAGCTGTACGGCCTGTTGGGGGAGCGGCGTCCGGCCACTCTGGCTGAGGTGAAGCGCATCCAGGCGCGGGTGCCGTTCACCAAGTTGAAGCGGTTCCAGCAGATGCTGTTCGGAGGCACGGTTTACGTGCGTGACCTGACCTTCACGCGGGCCGAGGCGGTTGTCTTGAAAGTGGACAAGGCCACCCGTCAAGTCACCACCGAATAGCCCGCCCCACCTTCCTCGCGAGAGTACGGTTATGTAGTTCCGGGCAATTCAGTCCAACCCCCTGACCTGCGGAAACGCAATTCAGCGCGCGCCAGTTGGCTACATAACCGTACTTTCGCGAGGGGGCCCGGAACCGGCTGGTTCCGGGCCTGACTGCCCGTTTGATCGCGCAACGCGCGCCATGCTGGTCTTGCCCACGCGGCCGACACGTGCGCCGTGAAGTGGCAGAAATGCGCCCCATGTGTCAAAAGTGCTACTGTAAAGCACATGTCTGACGGCGGTGTCTCCGGGCTGGTGGATCGGCCACAACCGTTGGCTTGGCTGCGGCGATGGCGTGATCGCGAACTGATCAAAGTCGTGACCGGGGTGCGACGATGCGGTAAATCGACCCTACTGCGGATGTTCCGGGACGAACTGTTGCTGGACGGGGTGGCACCTCGCCAGATTGTTGCCCTCAACCTGGAGGATCCTGCTCACGCGCCCCTGTTGGCCGACCATTCCGCCCTCTATGAGTACATCTGCCGGCAACTTAGCCAGGGAGAGCGGACGTACGTTTTCATTGACGAGATTCAGCGTGCCGACCAGTTCGAGCGCGTGATCGACGGGCTGTTCATCAAAGACTCAGTCGATCTATATGTCACCGGGTCCAGTTCCCGGCTGACGTCAGGATCGCTGGCCACGCTGCTGACCGGGCGCTATGTTGCGCTCCAGTTGCTGCCGTACTCGTTCGCCGAGTTCGTTGGTGCCCAACGCCTGACCGGAGATCAGAGCCGTTGGCCACTGCTCGACCTCTACAGCGCCTACACCAGTCAAGGGGGTTTCCCGTACGCTCTTGCCATCGGTGACGAGAATGATGCCGACCAGTACTTGCGCAGCATCATGGATACCGTCCTGCTTCATGACGTAGTGGCCGTGCAGGGTGTCCGCGAAGTGGCGAAACTGCGACGGGTGACCGAATTCCTGTTCGGCAACATTGGCAACCTGACTTCGATCAAACGAATCTCAGACACTATGACGTCGTTGGGCAGCCCCGTTACTCGGAGAACTGTTGAGTCTTTTGTCGAAGCGCTGGCTAGTGCCTTCCTGCTTTACCCGGCCCGTCGGTGGGATGTCCGCGGCCGGCGGCTGTTGGAGGGCAGTGAGAAGCACTTCGTGGTGGACACCGGCCTACGGCGAGCGCTACTCGGGAACCGGCCGGTCGACACAGGCCATGTCCTGGAGAACACCGTTTACCTGGAGTTGCTGCGCCGTCCCGGCCGGGTGTACGTGGGCAAAATCGGCACCCAAGAGGTGGATTTTGTGGTTGAGGATCAGGGCGTCAACACCTTCATTCAGGTTGCGGCCAGTGTCGCAGAGCCCGCCACGCTGAACCGCGAGTTGGCGCCTCTCCGCGCTATCCCGGGCTATGAGCCGCGGCTGCTGCTGACTCTGGATCGCGAGCCGAACCAGTCCTATGACGGCATCCAGCGTCGCAGCGTCATCAACTGGCTGCTGGACCGATAGGCGGTTTTTCGATAGCTGGCCGCCTCACTTCGTCGTGTGCTCCTCGGGCCTGCGGCCCTCGTCAACACTCCTCGCGAGAGTACGGTTATGTAGTTCCGGGCAATTCAGCCCAACCCCCTGACCTGCGGAAACGCGATTCGGCGCGCGCCAGTGGGCTACATAACCGTACTTTCGCGAGGGGGCCCAGCGGGGACTTGCCAGATCAGTTGAGGGTAGCCAGTTCGGTGGCCGATTATGCTTGGTGGGCCCTGTGGGGCTCGAACCCACGACCCACGGATTAAAAGTCCGCTGCTCTGCCAACTGAGCTAAGGGCCCCGCACTATTGTGCCAGGTGTTGGCCGTAGAACCGTCAGGTGCCGGCCGAGCAGTCTCCCATGGCGGACACGACTTCCGCCCAGGCCGTGTCGAGGTCCCCGGGGTCGAAGCCGGCCGCCGCGGCCGCCATGGCGTCTTCATCGTTCGTGTCGACGCCCTCCAGGGCTTTGAGGTACTCAACCACAAATTGAAGATCGGCCTTGAGGTCATCCGGCGCCACCTTGACCATTGCCTCAAGACGGGTCAGCAGGGCGGAGTAGTTGTCGGTGGGGTCCAGGCTGTCGAAGGCGCCTTCGGTGGCCAACTGGCAGAAATCGCCTTCGGGGCTGTCTTGGCCGGCGTCATCGGAGCAGCCCACCATCAGACCGGCCACCAGCAGGGCGGCGGCCAAGCCGAACGGCAGACGACGGCTGATACGCATGAACTGGCTCCTGACGTGAAGAAACGTTACTGAGAGATTACTCTCTTCGGCTGGGTGAGGCAGCGGGCGTGGGAGCGGCCCCGGCGTCGGGGTGGGATGCCCGGTGCCGGGGCCGCTGGGGGTGGGTGAATCAGGCTAGTGGGTCAGTCGGCTTCGCATTCGGCTACGGCCTCGTCGAGTGCCTCGCTGGCCTCATCCAGCTTGTCCGAGTCGAAGCTCTCCATTGCTTCCAACAGGGCATCGTAGTCGTCCGTGTCGATGTCCTTGACGGCATCAAAGTAGTCCAGCAGCACGTCGATGTCATCCTTGAGGTCTGACGGGGCGGCAGCCTTGAGGTCCTTCAGGGCCTTCTCGGCGGCGTCGGTGTCGTTATAGTCGAGGTCGTCGTACTGGTCATCGTTAATGACGTCACAGAAGCTCTTGGAGCCGCCGCAGCCGGACAGCACACCCACGGAGAGCAGGGCGGCGCCGATCACAGCAATGATCTTGGTGGGGATCTTCTTCATGAGGGAGGTTCTCCTTCTAATGGGGGTATGGGGCATTTCAGGTACAAACCTAGGGGCTAGCGCAAGAACCATGCAATGGGGACAAGTCCCCATCGTGTCGCGCTGGGTGTGGCAGAGTGGTGCCGTGACCGAGCCGCACAAGTTCCGCCGCCCCGCCATGTTGGACCCGCGGGTGGCGGATGAGCTACCGGGCGGGATGGACCCGGCGGTGCGTTCCGAGCTGGCCCATTCCAGCGCGGCGGCCCTGGTGGAGCGGGCCCGCCGTGAGGCCACCGAGGATCCGGAACTGGTGGCCCGCCTGCTCAGCCTGGTGGAGGACGAAGGCCTGGAGGTGGTGGCCACCCTGTGGGCCCACGCCCCGGTCGATTCCCTGCCGGGCGCCCTGTGGCGGGTCTATCTGCTGCGGGAGTGGGTGCGCCGCGACCCCCACACCGTCTCGGAGCGCTACAAGCTAGGCGTCACCCGCCAACAGGTGGCCGAGGTGGTGGCCGGCGCCGAACGCCCGCCGGGCCCGCAAGAAATGCTGAGCCTGGCCGATGCCGTGCTGGGCGGCATGTTCACGGGTGAGTTGGACGTGGCGTTGGAGCGGGCGGCGGCCTTCGCTCGCATCCTCACCACCGGCGGCGCCATCGACGCCGATTGGATCGATGACACGGAACCGTCCCGCGGCACCAAGGTGACCTACCAAGCGGCGCGCCTACTGACCATGGCGGAAGGCCTGGAGCGGGCGGCGGCCCTGTGGCGGGCGGGGCAACTAGCGTGAGCACCGAGCGCGGCGTGAGCCCGCCGGCCTGGGACGAGGCGAGCATCGAACTGACCGCGGGCGCCTTACCGGAGGCGCACCGCACGGCCGCGTTGGCCTTGGTGAGCACGGCCCTTGAGCACGATGGCGTGGTGGCCGTGACGGAGGCTCAGCACCTGGCGTTACAGACCGGTGACCCCGCCGTGACGCACCTCCTGGCCTGGCAGGGCAACCAGTTGGTGGGTTACGCCCAGCAAGTGCCCGATGGCGCCTCTGCCGAGTTGGTGGTGGCGCCCGCCTTCCGCAGGCGCGGCCTGGCCAGCGCCATGATCGGCCTGCTCAGCGACAATTTCCCCCAGGTCTGTTGGTGGGCGCACGGTGACCTGCCGCCGGCCCGGGCCACGGCCGATGCCCTTGGCCTTAGCCCGGTGCGCGAACTTTGGCAGATGAGCATGCTCCAACCGGCCCAGAGCATGCTCGCAGCCTGGTCCGAGCACCAGGCCACTCCCCGGAGCACCGATCCGGCCACCGCGCCTGGCCTCACTACCCGTACCTTCCAACCCGGCCAGGACGAGGACGCCTGGGTGGAACTGAACGCCGTCGCCTTCGCCGGCCATCCGGAGCAAGGCAAGCTGACCCGGGCGGACCTGGAGCAGCGCATGGCGCAGCCCTGGTTCGACCCGGCCGGCTTCTTTGTGCTCCACCCGGCCGGCCGGCCAACCGAACTGCTGGGCTACTGCTGGACCAAGGTAGACAACCAGGCAGGCGAGATCTACGCCATCGGCCTTAGGCCGGAAGCCCAGGGGAGGCGCCTGGGTACGGCCCTGCTGGAACGGGGCCTGCGGCACCTGACCAGCCGCGGCCTCGAGCACCTGGTGTTGTACGTCGAGGCGGACAACGCCCCGGCCGTGGCGGCCTACCGCCGCCAGGGCTTCGAGGTGACGCAGCGCCACGTGCAGTACGCCCGCGACCCGGAGCTGGAACCGGAGCTGGAACCGGAACTGGAACCGGAACTGGAACCGGAGCCAGAACCGGAACCGGAAGAGTAGGCCTACCCGGGCCCAGGAACCCCCCAGCCAGTTGTGCCATGATCTTTGCATGGTCGAAGAGTTGCCCTCCGACAGGTATGGGGACAGGGAACTTAGCTGGCTGGCCTTCAACCAACGGGTGCTTGAGCTAGCCGAGGACGAATCGTTGCCGCTGCTTGAGCGGGTGCGGTTCGTGTCCATCTTCAGTTCCAACCTGGACGAGTTCTATATGGTCCGGGTGGCCGGCCTGCAGCGGCGGATGGACGCCGGCATGGCGGTAGTGGCGGCATCGGGCCTTGAGCCGCGCCAACTGATGGACGCTATCCAGGCCAAGTCCCACGAACTGGTGGACCGCCTGGTGCGCTGCTTCCGGGAGCAGATCCAGCCGGCCTTGGATGCGGAGGGCATCGCCCTGGTCCACTGGGACCAACTGGAGGAATCCGAACAGGATCGCCTGGGCAAGTTCTACCGCAAGCAGATTTACCCGGTGTTGACTCCTCTGGCGGTGGACCCGGCCCACCCGTTCCCTTATATCAGCGGCCTGTCGCTGAACCTGGCCGTCATCCTGCGCAACGATGAGACCAAGAAGACCCACTTCGCCCGCGTCAAAATCCCGGAAACCCTGCCGCGGTTCATCGCGGTGGACGCCAAAGGCAAGCCGCGCCGGCCGGGCGTGGCGGACCTGGACAAGGGCCCCACCTCGTTTGTGCCGATCGAAGATGTGGTGGCGCACCACCTGGATGAACTGTTCCCCGGCATGGTGATTGTGGATCACCACACCTTCCGCCTGACCCGCAACGAGGACATCGAGGTGGAGGAAGACGATGCCGAGAACCTGTTGAAGGCGATGGAGAAGGAACTGCTGCGGCGCCGCTTCGGCCCGCCCATCCGCCTGGAGGTGGCGGAGGGCATCTCGCCGCAGGCTTCCACGCTGCTGGAACGCGGCCTGGGCATCACCGCGGGGGAGATTTTCGAACTGCCGGAGCCGCTGGACTACCGCGGCCTGTCGGTCATTGCGGATCTGGACCGGCCGGCCATGATCTACCCGCCGTTCGTGCCCGCCACCCACGCCGACCTGGCGGAGGTCGAATCGGCCGAACCGACCGACATTTTTGCCGCCATCCGCCGCGGTGACCTGCTGCTGCACCACCCGTATGACAGCTTCTCCACCTCGGTGCAAACCCTGTTGGCGCAGGCGGCGGCCGATCCGAACGTGCTGGCCATCAAGCAGACGTTGTACCGCACCAGCGGCGATTCGCCCATCATCGATTCACTGATCGATGCCGCCCAGGCCGGCAAGCAGGTTTTGGCGCTGGTGGAGCTGAAGGCCCGCTTCGACGAGGAAGCCAACATCACCTGGGCCCGCAAACTGGAAGAGGCCGGCGTCCACGTGGTGTACGGCGTGGTGGGGCTGAAGACCCACTGCAAGTTGATGCTGGTGGTGCGCCAAGAATCGCACGGCCTGCGCCGCTACGTGCACGTGGGCACCGGCAACTACAACCCCAAGACGGCCCGCCTGTATGAGGACCTGGGCCTGCTGACCTGCGACCCTGAGGTGGGCCAGGACGTGACGCGGCTGTTCAACCAGCTTTCCGGCTACGCCCCCAACTCCACCTTCCAACGCTTGCTGGTGGCCCCCACCTCGATCCGCACCGGCCTGATCGAACGGATCAACCGCGAGGTGGAGAACCATCAGGCCGGCCAGGAGGCCTGGATCCGGTTCAAGGTCAACTCGGTGGTGGATGAGCGCACCATCGACGCCCTCTACGAGGCTTCGCAGGCGGGGGTGCCGGTGGACATGGTGGTGCGCGGCATCTGCGCTGTGCGGGCTGGCGTGCCCGGCCTGAGCGAGAACCTGCGGGTGCGGTCCATTTTGGGCCGCTTCCTGGAACACGCCCGCATCTACGCCTTCGCCAACGGCGGGCAGCCGGACGTGATGATCGGCTCAGCCGATCTGATGCACCGCAACCTGGACCGCCGGGTGGAGGCGCTGGTCAACCTGACCGACCAGGGCCACATCACGGAGTTGATCGACATGTTGAAACTGTCGATGGACCCCTCCACGGCAGCCTGGGACCTGCAGCCGGACGGCACCTGGGAGGCCCACCGCTACGACGAAAACGGCTTGCCGCTGAACGACATCCAGAGCGTCTACATGGCCCGGGAGCGTCGCTCCGGGGCGCGGGTGCGGCAAAGTCCAGTGGGGCGGTCGGCGTCATAGCCGGTCACCTGGCGGGGTAACAGGAAGGGATAGGTGCCCGATGGCGCAGGCGGCCCAGGTTGAGGCCGGCTCCTCGGCCGCCCCGGTAGTGGGGTTGGATGCGGCCGGGGCGGTGGTGTGGCGGCTGAACGGCAGCCACCTGGAGGTGCTGTTGGTGCACCGGCCGCGCTATGACGACTGGAGCTGGCCCAAGGGCAAGGTCAAGGCCGGTGAGGATCTGGTGACCTGTGCCTGGCGCGAGGTGTTGGAGGAGACGGGCCGCCAGGTGGTGATCGGCCGGCCGTTGCCTTCCGTCAGCTACCCGTTGGCTTCCGGCCGGGTCAAGACGGTGCGTTACTGGGCGGCCCGGTTGGCCACCGATGACGACAACCCGGCCATTTGTGCCCGGCCGGCGGTGGCGATTGCCTCGCGGCGGGAGATCGACCGGGTGCGCTGGTTTGCGGCCGCTGACGCCCTGAAGCAACTGACGCGGGCCAATGACCGCCCGCCGCTGGTCAAGCTGATCAAGTATTGGCGAAAGGGCACCTTGGACACCCGGGCGGTTGTGGTGCTGCGACACGCTGCCGCCGTGGAGCGGGCCAAGTGGTCTAAGGGTGAGGCGTCGCGGCCGTTGACACCGGCAGGCCGGGCGCGGGCACGGGCCGCCGCGCACCCGCTTGCGGCCTTGGGCATTCGCCAGGTGATTTCCAGCCCGTGGTTGCGTTGCCGCACGTCAGTGCGGTATTTCTCCCGCCGGGCGCGGCTGGCGGTGAACACCTCGCGCTGGTTGACGGAAGACCTGGCGGCGGCCCGGCCGGCCCGGGCCGCCCGCCTGATGGAACGGATCTTGAGCGGCGGCCCGCCGGTGGTGGTGTGTACCCACCGGCCGGTGCTGCCCACGGTGTTGGCGGTGGTGCTGGCCCGCGGCGGCCCCAAGCTGGCCAAGGCCCTGGGGTCGCGCCCGCTGCAGACCGGCGAACTGGCGGTGGCCCAAGTGGTGGCGCGTGGCAAGCGCCGTGGCCGGGTGGTGGCGCTGGAGCGGCTGCGCCCGCCGGTGGGCTAGCCAGTCAAGACGGCCGGCCCGCTAGCTTACCCGGTGCAGCCGGCTGGCCATATAGCTGCGTAGCGATTCGCCGAAGGCGGCCAGGTCCCACGCCCACAGCAGGTCACCCTCCACCAGGCCATACATCCTGGTGGCGGCGTCCATGCGCGGGGCGGAGGCGGTTCGGACCATGGCGTCGGTGCCGATCTGGATGCGCGGCCCATTGGCCTCACCAAGGTAGACCGACACCACCCCGGCTGGATCGGCCACGAAGACCTCGATCTCGAAGGGCGGATCGGCTTGGGTCTGGCCCGGCGTGACCCGCCAGAAGCCGGATTCTTGGTGCCAAAGCTGGCCGGGCTGGCCTGGTTGCCCAGCCTCAAGTTGCCCCGCCTCACCGGTAGGGGCACCATCGGGCACCTTGCCCTCGCCCTCTCCGGGCGCCTCAACCAACCAGGTGGCCGCCCGGTAAACCAAGTAGGGCCCGTCCGCGGCCGTGAAGCTGACCTCCTGCAGGGTGGCCGCCTCCGGAATGCCCGGGTAGCCCACGGTGCCTTCGCCGCGCCAGGTGCCCACCAGCCAGGCCAGCGGGTAGACCTCGGGCGGCAGGTCGCCATCAAGCGTGAATGCCACGTCAATCCCTCCTTCGCACCTTCAACCAACACTTACCGCAGAATCGCGGCCACCCAGACGGGTGCGGCGGCCACCGCGGCCGGCACCATCACAATGGCCAGGTCACGCAGCCGCGGCCGCCCGGTCAAGGCGGTGGTATGCCAGCCGATAACCCACAAGCCGGTGGGCGCCAACCCGGCCACCCCGCCCACTGCCGCGCCCCAACCAAGGCCGATGCCGCCCCAGGCCCAGGCTGCGCCCAGCCCGGCCCCGGCCGCCACCGCCACAGCCGCCAGTGCGGCCAGTTCGATGACGTGCGGGAAGGCCGGCAGCACGCGGGCCACGCCCAGCACTATGACCGCCCCGGTGATGCCGAAACCGGCGGCCAGGGCCAGGGCCGTGACTGAATCCATGGCCGCGCCCGGGCCGTCCGCCAGCAGGTTGCGCAGGGGGGTGGCGACGTCATCGGACCCGGCCCATAGACCTAACAGGGAGACCAAACCGACCCCACTGGCTGTCCCGGCCAAAGATCGCACCAAATGGGCGCGCGGCGCCTCCCGGGCCAGTTCGCGCACCACGCAGGCCGGCAGGCCCAGGCCCAAACCGAAGGCCACGGCCAGGGCGGGGGCGTCATCGCCGTCCCACACGGCGGCCAGGGAGATGGCCAAGGCAGCCACCCCGGTCAGCACGCCGCGGGCGGAGTGACGAGCCGGAACGTCCGTCAAGGCGGGCCAGCCGATGGCCAGCGCCAAACCGATCACGCTGAACGCCACCAGGTTCCACGGCAGCCCCAACCACAGGCCCAGGGCGGGCCCGAACCCAGCCACCGCCGTGGCAACCAGGCGGACGTAGGCGACCACTGACCGGGTTCTCCTCTACTGTTGAGCCCAACCGAATGGTTCTGTGTGACCATTCGTGTCATTTACAACCACTAGGCTTCACCTTAGAAGCACGTCCCCAGCGAAACAAAGGAGCACCCCGATGGCGGAGGTTCTGCTGCTCACAGTGGCGCAGAGCAATTCTGCCTCTGTGCTGCCGGCGCTGGACTTCCTGCCCCACCGGGTGCGTGTGCAGGGCCTAGACCCGTCAAGTTTGGTAGATCTACCTCAGACCGACCTGGTGATCTTGGATGCCCGTAAGGACCTGCAATCGGCCCGCGCCACGGCCCGCCTGCTGAACGCCACCGGCCTGTCGGTGCCGCTGATCCTGGTGGTGACGGAGGGTGGCTTGACGGCCCTAACGGCCGAATGGGGGGCGCGTGACTTTGTTCTGGCCTCCGCCAGCCCGGCCGAGGTCGAGGCCCGCATCCGCCTGGCCCTGGCTACCCCGGTGATGGGCGGCCAAGAGGAAGATGATGAAGCGATTGCCCAGGGCCACCTGGTGATCGACCCGGTGGCGTACACCGCCAAACTGCACGGCCACACCCTTGACCTGACCTACAAGGAGTTCGAGCTGCTGCGCTACCTGGCGGCCCACCCCGGCCGGGTTTTCACCCGCACTCAACTGTTGCAAGAAGTGTGGGGCTATGACTACTACGGTGGCACCCGCACGGTGGATGTCCACGTGCGGCGCCTGCGGGCCAAGTTGGGGCCGGAATACGACCAGTTGATCGGCACGGTGCGCAACGTCGGCTACCGGTTCGACGCCCCCAAGGAGCGGCGTAGCGCGGACACGGCGCCCGATGACGTGTCAGACCTTGACGACGAACTGCTGGAGGCCCCGCCGGCGGAGCCTTTGGATGACCTGGTGGCCGGCCTGCCGATGGGCAATCCGCGGCCGGCGCCGGCGGCCGAAGCGACCCCGCCGGCAGCCAAGGCCGCGGCCGGCACCACCGCCAGCAAGGCGGCCGCCGGCCGGGCCACCCGCCCCACGGCCCGGGCTAGCCGCTGACATCAGGCCGCCGGCGCGGTCACAAGACCGTCCCAGTGGGGCGGGTACAGCGTGCGTTAGGGTGGGATAGCCGGGCCGCGGTAGCCCCGGGCTCCAACATTTGCCGCTACGAGCGGCCTTCGCGCCGACAGGCGCTCCGCGGTCCGGCATTCGCATGTCTTAAGTGCGGTTAGGCTTATGCTGGCCCCCGCCCCTCCAGGCTGGGGAAGGTAGCCTCGAACTCGACGGAGACGCCCAGTGAAGTTTCACCTGAAACCCCGTGACGTGACCTTTTTCGATCTGCTCACCACCCAGGCGGAACACCTGGTCAGGGGGGCAGAAACCCTGCGGCAGATGGTCGATGCCGAGTTCGATGAGCGGGTCGACCTGGCGGCCCAGATCCGGGAGATCGAACACGACGCGGACAATGCCACCCATGCCATCATCCAGAAGCTCAACTCGACCTTCGTCACGCCCTTCGACCGCGATGACATCTACGCCCTGGCCAGCGCCTTGGATGACTGCATGGACTTCATGGACGAGGCAGCCGATCTGATTGTGCTGTACCGCATCAACAAGATCCCGAAGAAGATCTCCAAGCAGATGACCATCCTGACCCGGGCGGCCGCCCTGACGGCCGAGGCCATGCCCAACCTGCAGTCCCTGCAGGGGCTCAGCGACTACTGGGTGGAGATCAATCGCCTGGAGAACCAGGCGGATCGCGCCTACCGTGCCCTGCTGGCGGACCTGTTCGAGGCCGAACCGGACCCGATCCACGTCATGAAGCTGAAGGAGCTGATCGAGGCCCTGGAACAGGCGGCCGATGCCTTCGAGAAGGTGGCCAACACCGTTGAGACGATTGCCCTCAAGGAATCCTGAGCCGTGACCGATATTGTCCTGGCACTGGTCGTCATCGTGCTGGCGGTGGGGTTCGACTTCACCAACGGCTTCCACGACGCCGCCAACGCCATCGCCACGGCGGTTTCGACCCGCGCTCTGCGGCCCCGCGCCGCCCTGGTGATGGCGGCGCTGATGAACATGATTGGGGCCATGCTGGGCACCGCGGTGGCTCACACCATTGCCACCGACATTGTGGACTTGAACGACATCAACAACCATGAGGCCCTGTCGATTGTGCTGGGAGCCCTGCTGGGCGCCATCGCCTGGAACTTGATCACCTGGTGGTTCGGCCTGCCGTCGTCGTCATCCCATGCCCTGATCGGCGGCCTGGCGGGAGCCGGCCTGGCGGCCATGGTCTATTGGGACAACGTGGCGGTGCAGTGGGCCAAGATCGTGGAGAAGGTCATCATCCCCATGGTGGCCTCGCCCGTGATCGGCTTCAGCCTGGCGTTCTTGCTGATGGTGGCCGTGATGTGGATTTTCAAGAAGGCCTCCCCCCACAAGGTGATGCGCCGCTTCCGCTACGCCCAGATCGGCTCGTCCGCCATGTTGGCCCTGGGCCACGGCCTGCAGGACGCCCAGAAGACCATGGGCGTGATGTTCATGGCCACCATGGCCGTGGGCTGGGTGGACGCGGGCTCCACCACCATCCCGATCTGGATCAAGCTGCTGGCGGCCTGCGCCATTTCGGCCGGCACCTACGCCGGCGGTTTCCGCATCATGCGCACGCTGGGCCGCAAGGTGATCGAGGTTGACCCGGCCAAGGGCTTCGTGGCCGAACTGGTGGGTGCCATAGTGCTGTGGGGCGCCGCCTATTCGCCCATCCACGCGCCCATCTCCACCACCCACACCATCACCACCGCCATCATGGGCGTGGGTGCCACCAAGCGCCTGTCCGCCGTGCGTTGGGGCGTGGCCAAGAACATCGTGGCGGCCTGGGTGCTGACCCTGCCGGCCGCGGCCACCGTGGCGGCGGGTTGCTTCTTCGCCGTGCACGGCATCGTGTCCTTCTTCGTCTGACTGCCATAATTGCCCGATGCCGCCACTTACCTGCCGCCGTGCCGCCCGCCCCGCGCGTGGATTGGCTGGGTTGATCGGGTTGGCGTTGGCGGCCGGGCTGGGTTTGGCCGGCTGCGGCGACGAAGCCGGCTTTGATTCGGACGACTATTGTCGGGCCTTGGCCGAACAGGCGCCGTTGGTGGACAGCCAGGCCATGTTGGTCGATGGCGACCCGGCGGCGTTGCAGCAGGCGCTCGACATCTACCTCACCCTGCAGGGCTATGCCCCCACCGAGCTGACCGAACAGTGGGCCCTGATTGTGCGTGACCTGGAGTCCATGGTGAGTGCCGCCCGCGGCGGCATCCGCCCGTCCGAGGTCGATTTCACGGGCTTCTCGGACGCCTTCACCCAGATCGAACAGGACCGGCGCAAGCGCTGTGGCGACGAGAGCACCAGCCCCAGCAGCGGGTCCGAATGAGGTTGCGTGTGGGGATGATGGGCTGATGCGGGCGGTGATCCAGCGGGCGATGGGCGCCCAGGTGCAGGTCGATGGCCAGGTGACGGGTGCTTTCGAAGGGCCCGGCCTGGTGGTGCTGCTGGGGGTGACCCACGGTGACGGCGAAGAACAGGCCCAGCGCATGGCCCGCAAGATCGCCGAACTGAAGTTGTTAAGGGGCGAACTGGGTGTAGAAGAAGCGGCGGCGCCGGTGTTGTTGGTGAGTCAATTCACACTGTATGCGGACACCAAGAAGGGCCGCCGGCCGTCCTGGAGCCACGCCGCCCCGGGACCGGTGGCCGCGCCGTGGGTGGACAGGGTCGGTGAGCTGCTGGAAGACCGTGGCCTGCGGGTTGAGCGGGGCGTGTTCGGGGCGGACATGCAACTGAGTCTGGTCAACGACGGCCCGGTGACGCTGATTGTGGAGGCCTGACGGGGACCAGGCCGGCACTGCGCCAGAGGCGAACGGGTAGAGCACAGCAGCCGTCAGCGGTATAGAGTCGTTATCTGGGTGTAGCTGACGGACCACACCGCCAACCAGTCCCACACCCATGAAGGAGCACAATGTTTGAGCGCTTTACCGACCGCGCCCGCCGTGTGATTGTCCTGGCCCAAGAAGAAGCCCGGCTGCTCAATCACAACTACCTGGGGACCGAGCACATCCTGCTTGGCCTGATCCATGAAGGCGAAGGCGTGGCCGCCAAGGCACTGGAGTCGATCGGCATGACCCTCGACTCGGTGCGGGCGCAAATCCAAGAGGTTATCGGCGAAGGCCAGCAGGCCCCCACCGGTAGCCACATTCCGTTCACCCCGCGGGCCAAGCGGGTGCTTGAACTGACCCTGCGCGAGGCCCTGCAACTGGGTCACAACTACATCGGCACCGAGCACATCCTGCTGGGCCTGATCCGCGAGGGTGAAGGCGTGGCCGCGCGCGTCCTGGTCAAACTGGGGGCAGACCTAACCCGGCTGCGCCAGCAGGTCATCGAGATGCTGTCGGGCTACCAGGGCAAGGAACAACTGGTTGGTACCGCTCCGTCACCGGAGGGTGCCCCCACCGGCTCGGCCGTCCTAGACCAATACGGCCGCAACCTGACCCAGGCCGCCCGCGAAGGCAAGCTGGACCCCGTCATCGGGCGGGCCATGGAAATCGAACGTGTGATGCAGGTGCTGTCGCGCCGCACCAAGAACAACCCCGTGCTGATCGGCGAGCCGGGCGTGGGCAAGACCGCCATCGTGGAGGGCCTGGCCCAGAACATCGTGCGCGGCGACGTGCCCGAGACGCTGAAGGACAAGCAGCTCTATACCCTTGACCTGGGTGCCCTGGTGGCCGGTTCGCGCTACCGCGGCGACTTCGAGGAACGCCTCAAGAAGGTGCTGAAGGAAATCCGCACCCGGGGCGACATCATCCTGTTCATCGACGAGATCCACACGCTGGTGGGCGCCGGGGCGGCCGAGGGCGCCATCGACGCGGCCTCCATCCTCAAGCCCATGTTGGCGCGGGGTGAGTTGCAGACCGTGGGCGCCACCACGCTGGACGAATACCGCAAGTACGTGGAGAAGGACCCGGCGTTGGAGCGCCGCTTCCAGCCCATCCAGGTGCAGCAGCCCACGGTGGCGGAGACGATCGAGATTCTGCGCGGCCTGCGTGACCGCTACGAGGCCCACCACCGGGTGTCCATCACCGATGGCGCCTTGATCGCGGCGGCCCAACTGGCGGACCGCTACATCAACGACCGCTTCCTGCCGGACAAGGCCATCGACCTGATCGACGAGGCCGGGGCGCGCCTGCGCATCCGCCGCATGACGGCCCCGCCCGAGTTGCGCGAGCTGGACGAGCAGATCATCAAGGCCAGGCGGGACAAGGAAGCCGCCATCGACGAACAGGACTTCGAGAAGGCCGCCGCGCTGCGGGACGACGAAAAGAAGCTGGTCGAGGCCCGGGCCGAGCGCGAGAAGACCTGGCGCGAGGGTGATCTTGACACCACCTCGCAGGTGGATGAAGAGCTGATCGCCGAAGTGTTGGCCATGTCCACCGGCATCCCTGTGGTCAAGCTGACCGAACAGGAATCCAGCCGGCTGTTGAACATGGAAGAAGAGCTGCACAAGCGGGTGATCGGGCAGGACGAGGCCGTCAAGGCGTTGTCGCAGGCCATCCGGCGCACCCGGGCCGGCCTGAAGGATCCGAAGCGCCCCGGCGGTTCGTTCATTTTTGCCGGCCCCACCGGTGTGGGCAAGACCGAGTTGGCTAAGGCGCTGGCCGAGTTCCTGTTTGGGGACGAGGATTCGCTGATTCAGCTCGACATGTCCGAGTTCTCGGAGCGGCACACCGTGTCCCGCCTGTTCGGTTCGCCCCCCGGCTACGTGGGTTACGAGGAGGGCGGCCAGTTGACCGAGAAGGTGCGGCGCAAGCCGTTCTCGGTGGTGCTGTTCGACGAGGTGGAGAAGGCCCACGCGGACATCTTCAACTCGCTGCTGCAGATCCTGGAAGAGGGCAAGCTGACCGACGCCCAGGGCCGTGTGGTGGACTTCAAGAACACCGTCATCATCATGACCACCAACCTGGGCACCAAGGACATCGCCAAGGGCGTCATCACCGGCTTCCAGGCCGGTGGGGAGCTGAGCACCGACTACGAGCGGATGAAGGCCAAGGTGACGGATGAGCTGAAGCAGCACTTCCGGCCCGAGTTCTTGAACCGTGTCGATGACACCATCGTGTTCCCGCAGTTGACCCAGCCGCAGATTGTCCAGATTGTCGACCTGATGATCGCCAAACTGGACCAGCGGCTGAAGGACCAGGGCATGTCGATCTCGTTGACGCAGGCTGCCAAGGATCTGCTGGCGGAGCGCGGCTATGACCCGGTGCTGGGTGCCCGGCCGTTGCGCCGCGCCATCCAGCGGGACATCGAGGACGTGCTGAGCGAGAAGATCCTGTTCGGTGAGATCAAGGCCGGCGAACATGTGACGGTTGACGCACAGGGTGAGGGCCTGCTGGGTGAGTTCATTTTCACACCGGCCTCGGCCGAGCCGGTCCCCGTCGGCGCCGGCGCCGCCCCCGCCGAAGAAAAGTAGTTACCGGGTTACTGGGTTACTGGGGACGGTTCCGGGTGACGGGGTTACAGGGGACGGTTCCGGGTGACGGGGTTACAGGGGACGGTTCCGTGTAACATGGGTGACAAGGTCGCCCATGTTA
>JAISSX010000065.1 GCA_031272885.1 Bifidobacteriaceae bacterium
AGTGGCGGGGTGGTTGGTGGGGTGGCGCTTGCGGCGGGGTGGTTGGTGGGGTGGCGCTTGCGGCGGTGTCGTTGGCCCGGCTCCGGCTAACCCGGAGGGCCAGCCGGGCCAACACCGCCCGGCGGCCACCCAACGTGGTCAGGCTCACCTTGAGGAGTGGGTTGGTTGGCTTGATGCACCAGAGGTGAGTGTTGAAGTGTTGGGCGGCCCCCCGGTGGTGCTTGCCCGGCCCGGTGTCCCCGAACAAGTCCCGGACGCCGGCCCACGCCCCGCCGCGTGCCGAAGCGGAGAGACTTTCGGTTGTGCTAGCGCCCGTCAAACCCGACGCGGAGAGAGTTCCGGTAGTTGTCGGGCCCAGATCCACCAAGTGGAGAGAGTTGTTGCACCGAATCGGCCGGTTTCGGCCATGGGGTAGAGGGTTGTTGCAGTCTCCCGCGCCGGAGAATGCAACAAGTCTCTACCCGGTGGGCTGCGGCGGCGAGATCCCGGGTCAAGCCCGGGGACCACAAGGAAGACCCGGATGACCACAAGGAAGCTCGGGGTGACACGCAAAGGGGCGGCCGGGTCGGATGACCTGGAGGGCTGCACGGGCGCCCTCCCGGAGGGGCCCCGCCCGGTAGAGTTGGGGAGCGCATCTGTACCCCAACGCGGAAAGGTCCAAGCACCCATGGGTTTGGAACATCGTGAGGCCTTTCAGGTCGACCTGCACGGCGTGGTCGACCTGTTTGCGCACCATCTGTATTCCAGCCCGCGCGTCTACCTGCGCGAACTGTTGCAGAACGGTGTGGATGCCATCACCGCCCGGCGCGACCTGGACCCGGACTGCCCGGCCCAGGTGCGGCTGATCCCCACCCCAGCGGGCGGCCTTGAGGTGCATGACACCGGCATCGGCCTGACGGCCGAGGAAGCGACCGAACTGCTGGCCACCATCGGCCGCTCGTCGAAACGGGAAACCGACCTGGAGCAGGCCCGCGGCCAATACTTGGGCCAGTTCGGCATCGGCCTGCTGAGCGCCTTCATGGTGGCCGAGCGGATCCAGATGTACTGCCGCTCGGCCCGGGACCTGAAGGCCGCGCCCGTGCTGTGGACGGGTTACGCCTCTGGTGAGTACACCCTCGAGCAGATCGACCTGGCGCGCTACCAGGCGGCCACCGGCTCGGAGGCCCCCGGCTCCACCGTCATCCTGGAGCCCCGCCGCGACCAGGAACATTGGCTGGCGCCGGACACGGTGACGGCCTTGGCGGAGGATTTCGGTTCGCTGCTTCCCTTGGACGTGGCCGTCCAAGTGACGTTGCCCGATGGCGAGCGGCTGTGGCGGCGTATCACCCTCCCCGAACTGCCGTGGCTGGCCAGGTATGAAACCCCGGCGGAGCGGGACCGGGCGCTGGCCGCCTATTGTGAGCAGACGTTGGGCTTCAAGCCCCTGGCGGCCTTCGACCTGAACCTGCCGCTGGTGGGCCTGACCGGCGTGGCATTTGTCCTGCCCAGCGCCACCTCCCCCACCACGCAGTCGGCCCATCGGGCCTACCTGAAGCGCATGCTGGTGGGGCACAAGGTGCCAGGGCTGCTGCCGGATTGGGCCTTCTTTGTGCGCTGCGTGGTGGACTCGTCCACGCTGCGGCCCACCGCCAGCCGCGAGGCGCTGTACGAGGACGAGATTCTGCTGGCCACCCGGGAGGCCTTGGGCCACGAGGTGATGCGCTGGACAGCCGAACTGTTGGACACGACATCGGCCGCCCAACGGCTGTTTGTCCGCACCCACCACCTGGCCATCCGGGCCCTGGCCCTGCATGACCCAGACATGCTGGAACTGGCCGCCAAGGTGTTGCCGTACGAATCATCCCTGGGCGTGGAAACGCTGCAGGAGGCCCACGACACGCACGGGCAGATCCTGTTCACCCCCACCATCGAGGACTTCCGGCGGGTGGCGCCGGTGGCTCGGGCCCAGGGTTTGGGCATCATCAACGCCGGCTACGTTTACGACTCCGACCTGCTGGAACGCCTGGCCAAGGCGAAGCCGGACTGGCACATCCGGCCCCTCGAAGCCAAGGATGTGGAACAGACCCTGACGGCGTTGCAGCCGCAGGAGGAGTTGGAGTTTCTGGACCTGCTGCTGGCCGCCCCGGAGGCGCTGGCCGGCCTGGACTGTGAGGCCGTGGTGCGGCGCTTCGAACCGAACGAACTGCCGGCCATGTTCGTGACCGATACCGAGATCGAACACCAGCGGGCCCTGGAGCAGACCCGTGAAGAGACCGATGGCGTGTGGGCATCCGTGTTGGGCGAGTTTGCCCAAGAGACCACCAACCGCCGCCTGGTGTTGAACGCTGCCAACGCCACGGTGCGGGCCTTGGCGGCGGCCGGCGATGGCGAGGTCTACCAGGCGGGCACCCGCTCGCTCTACGTGACGGCCCAACTGTTGGCGGGTGAACCGCTGCGGGCCAAGGACGCGGATTTGATGAACAACGCCCTGGGCACGCTGCTGCGCCGGGCGGTCAGGAAGGACGAAAGGTAAGACGCGGGGCCCGCGGTGCGGCCGCGGGCCTCAAACGGCAGGAAGGAGCCCCGCGATGGCAAGGTCGAAGGATCAGGCAGACCGCGACATCGGCACGATTGATCGGATGCCCTACGGCCGGGCGCGCATCGCGGCGGCCCTGGCCGAAGCCAAGCGCACCGAGGCGGAAGGGCCCATCGAGTCGCTGGCCTATGCCCTCAACACGCTGGTGGAGAGCTACCACTTCGGCGGCGAACCGGAGAAGGCGATTGTGCCGTTCACCAAGGAGGTGGCGCTGTATGACGCCCACCCCGAACTGCTGGATGACCAGGACCGGCATTCGCTGTTCTGGAGCTTCAAGTGGATGGTGGCCTCGCTGCGGGACTACCCGACCATTCCGGCGGAGCAGATCGAGGCCACGCTGAACGACATGGCGGAGCGCTTCGCCCGCGAGTCCATCAGCGCCGATGCCGTGGTTCACGCCAGGTTCCACTGGCTGTGGCACAAGGGCGACCCGGCGGCGGCGGCCGCCTTCGAGGAGTGGGGCCGCCAGGTGCGGGACGACATCTCCAACTGCCGGCTGTGCTCGGAGGCGGACAGGGTGGACTACCTGATCACCACGGGCAAGCCCGATGCCGCCCTTGACCTGTGGGAACGCACCCAGGCCGATCCGTCGATCCGCCAGAAGTGCCATGCCGAGCCGGGCTTTGTGCTGTCGGTGGTGCAGTTGGCCTATGCCGCCCGGGCAGAGGACCCGGAGCGGGCCCGGCCGGGCGACCAGGAAAAGGCGATAGTGAGCTACCGCCGGGCGGTGGAGTTCTTCGAAAACAACCCGGCGGCCGAACTGGCCTCCGCCAAGGGCCGCGTCTTGGAGTTCCTGGCCCGGACGCGCAATCCGGCGGCGGCGGTGCGCTGGCTGGAACGGGAGCAGGCCTTCCTGCTGCGGGCCGAGGCACCGCTGGACCGGCTCACCTTCCTGCTCTACGCGGGGGCGGGCATCAAGGTGCTGGCGGAGGATCTGGGCGAGGCCGCCCGGCCGATCACCCTGCATGAGGTACCGGCCACCACCATCGGCGAGCTGTGGGCCTGGGTACAGCCGCAGGCCAAGGACCTGGCGGATCAGTTCGACCGGCGCAACGGCCTGCCTGGCTGGTCGGAGCGGCTGGCCAGGGTTTGGAGCACGGTGCCGTTCAAGGAACGGCTGAGCCTGTCGGCGGTGGTAATGCCCGGGCAGACGGCGGCGGACGGCTCCGACGTGTGGGGTGGCGCCGAGACGGTGCCCGATGGCGCGGCGGCGGTACCGGCCCGGCCTGGCTGGGACGCGTGGACCCCTGGGGCCGCGCCCGAGGCCGAGTGCGAAGAGCTGTTGTTGCGGGCCGAGCGCGAAGCGCGCCAGGGCCACGGCGACCTGGCCGCGGCGGCGCCGCTCTACCAGCGCGCGGCGGCCGCCTTCGAACGCGCCGGGCGCCTGGAAGAGGCCGGTTTTGCCCTGGCCGAGGCCGGCCAGGCGGCCGGCCTGCTGGGCGACCCGGAAGGGGCCTCGGCCTGTATGGGACGCGCGGTTAGGCTGCTGCGGGCGGCCGGCACTGATGTGCTGTTCCTGGCCCCCGTGGTGGTGGTGTGGGCCGGCTACCTGCACCAACTGGGTGACAGCGAGAAGGCCGGGGAGGCCCTTAGCGAGACGGGCACGGCGGTGGCCAATGCGCTGCTGGGCCTGCCGGGCGAACTGGGCGAGACGGCGGCGGCCGAACGCAAGGAGCGGTTGCTGGATCTGCAGACCGACGTCGATTATGCCCGGGTGCCGGTGTCCGAGGCCGTGGGCCGGGTGACCGAGGCGGCCGAGTTGGCCGAGGGGGTGGCCACATACTGGGCCCAACGGAGCCAGTTCGCCAAGGCGGCGGCCGCCTTCGAGGCGGCCGGCCAGGCCGTCCTGAAAACCGATCCGGAACGGGCCGCCTACCTGCTTGAATCGGCCACCGAGGGCTACCAGTTGGCCAGCCGGCGGACCGAGCGGCTGAAGGTGGCCGGTGTACTGTTGGACCTGCTCAACCGGCTGGGCCGCCCGGAAGACGCCGCGCGCCTGACCGAGACGCTGTAGCCGCGCCACCGTCCATCAAGGAGGATTGGGCACCGTGCACCAGAATCAAGAGGGCGCCATCGAGCGCGCCCACCGCGCCTATCGCGACCGCCTATTGCCGGCCCTGCACAAGGGCCGTGTGCCGCTGACGGTGACGGCCTGGCAAGTGCCGGGCGAGCCGGTGCCGTACGCGGAGGCCGCCGCCCGGGCCGCCTACGAACCGGTCCAGCCGGGTGACCCGTGGGGACCGCCGTGGGGCACCACCTGGTTCCATCTGGCGGGCGCGGTGCCGGCGGACTGGGCCTCGGGGCGGACCGTCGAGGCCGTCATCGACCTGGGCTTCACCGCCGCGCAGGCCGGCTTCCAGGCCGAAGGCCTGGCTTGGAGCGACACGGGGCAGCCGCTCAAGGGCGTCTCCCCCCGCAACCAGGCCGTGCCGCTGGGCCTGCTGCCCCCCGGCAGCCCGGTCAACCTACTGGTGGAGGCGGCCTCGAACCCGGACATTGGCAGCGACTGGCAGTGGCACCCCACGCCCATGGGCGACCTGGCGACGGCGGGCCGCGAGCCGCTGTACCGCTTCGGCGGTGCCTGGCTGCTGCCGATTGAACCGGCCGTGCGCGCCCTGGAACGCGATTGGTTCACCCTGCTTGACCTGGTGGCGACGCTGGACCAGGCGGACCCGCGCCGGGCCCAGATCGTGGCCGCCCTGAACCTAGCCACCGACCGTCTAGGTGACCTGACCAGCGCAGACGTGGCGGCCGCGGCTGAGGCCCTGGCGCCGGTGCTGCAGCCCAACGCCCCGGCCGCCGCCTCCGCCCACCGCGTCATCGCCGCCGGCCACGCCCACATCGATTCGGCCTGGTTCTGGCCCATCCGCGAGACCCGCCGCAAGTGCGCCCGCACCTTCGCCAACGTCTTGACCCTGATGGACCAGGACCCGGATTTCGTCTTCGCGGCCTCGAGCGCCCAACAGTACGCCTGGGTCAAGGCGGACTACCCGGCGTTGTACGCCCGCATCAAGGCCCGCGTGGCGGAGGGCCGCTGGATTCCGGTGGGCGGCATGTGGGTCGAATCCGACAACACCATGCCGGGCGGCGAGGCCCTGGTGCGCCAGTTCGTGGAGGGCACGGCCTTTTTCGAGACCGAGTTCGGCCTGCACCCTACCGTGGGCTGGCTGCCGGACTGTTTCGGTTACACCGCCGCGCTGCCCCAGATTCTGCGTGGCGCCGGGCTGGACACGTTCGTGACCCAGAAGCTGTCCTGGAACGACACCAACAAGATGCCGCACTCCACCTTCCACTGGGTGGGCCTGGACGGCTCCAGCGTCATCATGCACTTCCCACCGATGGACAACTACAACTCGGACCTGGGGGCGGCGGACCTGGACCGGGCGGCGCGCCAGAACCGCGAGGCCGGCCTGCTGGACGCGTCGTTGGCCCTGTTCGGCTACGGCGACGGCGGCGGCGGGCCCACGCTGGACATGGTGGAGGTGGGCCGGCGCAAGACGGACCTGGACGGCTCCCCCCGGGTGCAGTTCGGCCGCCCGGAGGCCTTCTTCGACCAGGCCCGTTTGGTGGCCGGCCAGTTGCCCACCTGGTGGGGCGAACTGTACCTGGAGTTCCACCGCGGCACCTTCACCTCCCAGGCCGGCACCAAGGCCGGTAACCGTCGCTGCGAGCACCTGCTGCGCGAGGCCGAACTGTGGGCGGCCACCGCCGCCGTCCGGGCCGGCTTCGATTATCCCGCCGCTGACCTGCGGGAATGCTGGCAGATTGTGCTGCTGCACCAATTCCACGACATACTGCCCGGGTCATCGATCGCCTGGGTGCACCGGGAGGCACAGGCCACTTTGGCCGATGTCGCGGCCCGCCTGGAGAGGATCATCGAGGCCGCCTTGGCGGCCCTCGCGGCCTTGGCGCCGGTGCCCGATGGCGCCCCCACCGTGGCGTTCAACGCCTCGCCTTTCACCGTGGCCGGGGTACCGCCGCTGGCGGCCGGTTCGGAGGTGGCGGCGCCGGCGGGCGAGTTCATCGAGCCGCACTACCAGGCGGGCGGACCGCGCCAGTTCTACCTGTTGGCCGATGGCCAACGGGCCACCTTCGACGGTGCCGGGGCGCTGATCAGCCTGAAGGGCCCCGGGGGCCGCGAGCTGATCCCACACGGCCAGGCGGCCGGCGTGCCGCAGGTGTTCGAAGACCGGCCCAACCGGTGGGATGCCTGGGACATCGACCTGGCCTACCAACGCACGCCGGTGCCGGTCACACCGGTCAGCGCGGAACTGGGCCCAGACGGCCGCCTCGAGGCCGTCTACACCGTGGGCGCCTCGCGCATCACGCAGCGCTGGAACCTGGCCGAAGGCGGCCTGGACCTCGAAACCGAGGTCGATTGGCACGAGCACCAACGCCTGCTGAAACTCGCCTTCCCGGTGGCGCTGCAGGCGGACCGGGCGGCCTACGAGATCCAGTTCGGGCACGTCTGGCGTTCCACCCTGGCCAACACGCCCTGGGAGGCAGCCCAGTTCGAGGTGTTCGGCCACCGCTGGGTGCGGGTGGAAGACCCGGCCGGCGGCTTGACCGTGGCCAACGACCGGGTCTATGGGCACGACGTCAAACTGCAGGCGCCGGACCCGAAGGCGGGACCGGGCGGCGTCACCCTACTGCGCGAAACCCTGCTGCGGGCGGCCACCTTCCCGGACCCGAACGCCGACCAAGGCCGGTTCGTCTTCCATCACCGGTTGGTGGCGGGCGGCCGGCTGGACGGCATCGCCGCCGGCTACGCCGTCAACCTGCCGCTGCGCCGCCGGTCCGGGGCGCCGGTGGCGCCCCTGGTGACACTGACCGGTGATGACGGCGTGCTGGTCGAGACCGTCAAGCTGGCCCACGACGGCTCAGGCGATGTGGTGGTGCGGTTGTACGAGGCACTGGGCCGGCCGGCCGCCGCCCGGCTGGAGCCGGGCTTCGCCGTGGCCGGGGCACAGCGCACCGACCTGCTGGAACGGGCCCTGCCGGAGCAGCCGCCCAGGCCGCTGGAGCTGGACCTGGGCCCGTTCCAGATCGCCACCCTGCGCCTGCAGCGCGGCTAGCGGACCGGCTCAGTTGGCCAAGCCGGCGTCCCGGCCGGAGGCGTCCAGGATGGCCTGCCACACGTCATCGGGAATGGGCCAGGTGGCCCAATCCTGGGTCTGCTGGATCCGCTCCGGCCGTGACACGCCCACCACGGTGGAATGGATGCGCGGCTCGCGCAGCGAGAACTGCAGCGCGGCCGCACCCAGGGGCACCCCGGCCGCGGCACAGATGGCCTCGATCCGCTCGATGACGGCCCTGGTGGGGGGCGTCATCGGGCGGTAGCAGTACTTGCCGTCCGCCTGGCTGCCGCGCGACAGCACACCACCGCCGAACGGGGCCGCGTTGAGCACACCGAGACCCAGTTCGGTGGCCCGGGCGATGACTGGTTCGGCCGAACGGTCCGCCAGGGTGTAGCGGTTGTGGGTCAGCACGGCCTCGAAGACACCCAGCTCCAGGTAACGCAGCAGGACAGACGAGCGCCCACCGGCCACGCCCAGGTGGGACACCAGGCCCTCGTCGCGCAGTTTGATCATCTCCGCCAAGGCGCCGCCGGGGCCGGTCAGGAAGTCGAAGTCCTGGAACTCCGGATCATGCAGGTGCAGCAGCTCGATGTGGTCCAAGCCCAGGCGCCGCAGCGAGCCTTCAAAGACCCGGCGCACGGCCGGGCCGTCGAACTGGCCCGTCTCCCAGTCCGGATCAACCTTGGTTTCCAGCACCCAACCGGGCGGCAGGCCACCGGCCTGGGCGATCGCCAGGCCGATGCGCCGCTCCGACTCGCCATCCGAATAGCCGGCCGAGGTGTCGATGAAACCGAATGGCGAATCGAAGGCCGCCAGCACCGTCGCCACGCCCCGCTCTTCCGGGGTCTCGTAGCCCAACACCGCCGGCATCGAACCCAGCGGCGAGCCGCCGATGCAGACCGAGGTCACCGGCAGGCCCGTCGCCCCAAGGGGACGGCGGGCCGCCAAATCGGGGGCGAACGCCACGCCTCAGCCCTCCACACCACCGGCGGCGATGACGTCGCGGTAGAAGTAGAACGAGTCCTTCGGGATGCGCTGCTGGGTCTCGTAGTCGATGTAGACCATGCCGAAACGGCTGGACTCGCCGAAGGCCCACTCGAAGTTGTCCATCAGCGACCACGGGAAGTAACCGCGCAGGTCAACGCCTTCATCGATGGCCTGGCGGGCGGCCCGGAAGTGGGCCTCCAGGAACTTGACCCGATCCGGGTCGTGGACGGCGCCATCGGGCCCCACCTGGTCATCCCAGGCCGAACCGTTCTCCGTGATCCAGATGGGCGGCATGTCGTAGGTTTCGGTCAGCCACTTGAGGGTCCACACCAGGCCCGCCGGGTCGATCTCCCAGCCGCGGGCCGTCACCGGCAGGCCCTGCGAGGCCGTGGCAACGTCGCCGCAGCCCAGCGCCATGATGCCGCCGCGCCACTTCTCCCCCGCGTCCGGACCGCCGGCCTTGACCGGGGCGCGGTTGTAGTAGTTGAGGCCGAAGGCGTCCATGGGCTGGTGGATGATCTCCAGGTCACCCGGCTGGATGAAGTCCAGGGAGGTGAACTGGGCGAGGTCCGCCAGCACGTCCGCCGGGTATTCGCCCTTCAGCACCGGGTCCAGGAACCAGCGGTTGGTGATGCCGTCCACCCGCCGGGCGGCATCGCGGTCCGCCGCCGTGTCACCCATGCAGACCACCGGCGACAGGTTGATGGTGATGCCGAACTGGTGGTTGGGGCCGGCCACCGAGCGCCAGTGTTGCAGTGCCAGGCCGTGGCCCAGTAGCAGGTGGTGGGACGCCCGGAGGGCCGCCGCCGGGTCCTGCCAACCGGGAGCATGCTCGCCCAGCGAGTAGCTGAGGAAGGACGAACAGATCGGTTCGTTCAGCGAAGTCCAAATGTCGATATGGTCCCTGAGCTGCTCGAACGCCAGCGCCGCGTAGTCCTCGAACCAGTAGGCGCAGTCACGCACCGGCCAGCCGCCGGCATCCTGCAACGCCTGCGGCAGGTCCCAGTGGTACAGCGTGGCCCACGGCGTGATGCCCTTGGAACGCAGCTTGTCCACCAGGCGCTTGTAGAAGTCCACCCCCTTCGGGTTGACCGCCCCACGGCCATCCGGCTGGATGCGCGGCCAGGCCAGCGAGAAGCGGTAGTAGGTGGCGCCCAGATCCGCCATCAGGTCCACGTCCGCCTCGTAGCGGTTGTAGTGGTCGCAGGCGCGGTCGCCGTTGGTGCCGTCCAGAATCTTGCCGGGGGTGTGGCTGAAGGTGTCCCAGATGGACGGCAGCCGGCCGTCTTGGGCCACCGCGCCCTCGATCTGGTAGGAGGCCGTGGCAGTGCCCCAGCCGAAGCCTTCCGGGAACTTGTTGATGCTCATGGTTGGTCCTTTGTCTAGTGTTTCCGTTTGGCCGGGCCGCCGGCCCGGACGTTGCTGAGTCGTTCACGCATGGCCCCCACGCGTTCCAGGACGGCGGGCGGGCGTCGCACCGCCACCCCGGAGGCCAGAATGTCGATCACCACCAGGGCCGCCAGGCGGGAGACACTGGGGGTGAACAGGTCGGTGTCTTCGAAGGTGGTGGCCCGGATTTCGACCTCCGCCACCTGGCCCAGCGGGCCATCGTTGCCGGTCAGGGCGATCACCTTGGCGCCGGCCGCCTTGGCGGCGGTGGCGGCCCGGATGACCTCGGCCGTGGCGGCCGTCTCGCTGATCGCCACCACCACCGTGCCCGGCCGGGCCAGCGAGGCGGCCATGTACTGGATATGGGGGTCCGCCGGCGCCAGGCAGGGCACGGCGAACAGGTGGAATTTCTGCAGTGCGTCTTGGGCCACCATGCCGCTGGCCCCCAACCCCAGGAAAAGCAGGTCGGTGGCTTGGGTGATCAGCTCGATGGCGGCCTCCACGGCGGCCAGGTCGATGCTCCGCCGGGCCCGGTCCAGCGAGCTGATGGTGCGGCGAAAGAGTTTGTCCACCAGTTCTTCGGCCGTGTCGCCGCGCCGCACCGAGGCGTTCTCCACCGGCAGGCCAAGCGCCACCGCCCCGGCCAGCGCCAGTTTGAAGGCCCGGTAGCCGTCGAAGCCGATGGCGGTGCAGAACCGGATGACGGTCGGTTCGGAAACGCCGGCGGCGGCGGCCAGGCCGGCCAGGTTGAGGTCCATCACGGCCAGCGGGTTGGCCAGCACCACGTCCGCCACCTTGGCGTCGGACGGCCGCAGGGTGGCGCGGTGGGCCGCGATCACCTCCAACAGGGAGCTGCGGCCGGCTTCGCTCACCGTGTGTTCCTGGCGATCTGGGATAGGGCCTCGAAGCCAGGCCCGGCTGTGGGGATGTCGATGTGGAAGACCTCGCCGATCACCTGGGTCCAGCCGTGCAGGAAGTAGACCCAGCCGTCTTCCACGGTCAGGTGGCGCGCGGCCTGCTGCGCCCTGGCTTGCTCCAGGAAGATCAGGTCACCCCGGTAGTTCAACTCCCACACCAGGCCGTCCACGGGGAATTGGACTGCGTCGGTCAGCGGTGAACCGGGCGCGTCCTTGCCCAGGCCGGTGGCGTTGATCACCAGCGAACCGGCCGGCTGGGCGCCGACCACGGCGTCGTTGCCTTCGGGGCTGGGGTTCAACACATAGTCGAACGGCGTGTCGGTGTCGAGTTGGGCGTGGACCTGGCGCAGATGGTCCAGGCGCGGCTGGGACCGGTTGGCGGTGATGAAGCGGGCCGGCCGGTCCGCCCCCCTGGCCACCTGGGTCAGGTGCCACGAGATGGCGATGGTGGAGCCGCCGGCCCCCATCGACACCACTGTGGCCTCGGGGTAGCGCTGCCAGTGCCCGGCCGGGATGAACGAGTCCAACGCCAGCCCGGAGGAGATCGGGTCCTTGGCGTGGCAGACCAACCGCCCGTCCCGCTTCGAGATGCAACTGGTCTCCCCCATCAGCCGGGCGAAGTAGTCCACCTCGTCGAACAGGTCTCCGGCCGCCTGGTACAGGTCGATCTTGTGGGTGGTGACCAGGGCGCCCATCGACAGCGGGTCGTCGCGGATGAACTGCACCACCCGGCGGTAATCGGCCGCCGGCGCGTGCAGCGGCAGGTCGATGCCCTTCAGCACGGCGTCCAGGCCCAGGTGTTCGGCCCAGGCGGGGAAGACCCGCTGGATCGAGGACGAGCCGGTGGTGACACCGATGAAATAGAAGGTGGGTGTGGGGGCCGGCGCCAGGGTAGCGGCGGTGAAGGTCGGGACGGCCATGGTGGTCTCCTTCGGTCGGTCTGCTCTAGATGATGTAGTTGTCGAGGCCAAGCACCTGCGACACCAGGCCAAGGCGCCGCTCCAGGGCGCCGCCGGCGATGACGTAGTGGTGCGAGGGCAGGTGTTCCACAAAGGCCGGGCCGTTGGCCACCTTCAGCACGCCGCCGTTCAGGCAGTCCGAATCGGCATACTGCTCATAACGCACCAGTTCGGCCGGGGTGACGGCCAGGGCGTCCATGGTGGAGGCGATCTTGACCAGCGTGACGTCGCCCGTGGCCATGTCCGCGTCGATGGCGTTCGAGTTGCGGTTGACGATGGCGAGGACCGGTTCGCGCAGTTCCCACCGGGTGGCCATGGCCTGCGGCACCAGGCCGAAGAAGCCACAGTGGGCGGCCAGGATGTAGTTCTCCGGGTTGCCCGGCACTTGGGGGAAGTATGGGATGCGTTCGTGGTCCAACGCGGCCTGGCCGGAGACGAACGGGTACAGGTTGGACATCATGACCGGGGCGCCCAGGGTCTTGTTGACCAGGTATTCCGTCACCATCGACGTCAGGTCCGATTCGCAGCCCCAGATCAGGCCGCGTTCGGCGAACAGTTGGTTCCAGGCGAAGCACGGCGTGGTGACCGAGGTTTCGGATTCGTTGAGGCAGTTGATGCCGGCCGCGATCACCACGCCGGGGGCCTCGTCGAGTTCGTCTTCCAGAGCCAGTTTGATCCGGATGGCGTCCGTCCGCGCCTGGCGGGCCAGCCCACCCGAGATGGGCAGGCCGGAAGCCTCCACCTTGGCCAGTTCGGCCTCAACCCGGGCCTCGGGGACAGCATCGGCCCTGGCCACCAACCCACGGAAGGACTTCTTCACCACGGTGATGCCCAGGCGCTGGCGCATCAGTTCCGAGCATTCGTCCTCCCACCAGAAGAAGCGCTTGAAGATGTCCGGCTGCATGCCGGCGCCCAGGTCATCCCAATAGGCCAGCATGGTGGCCTGCGGCAGTTCCGCCTTGACGGCCAGGGCCCGCAACAGGTCATGGAACTCCTGCCGGTTGTTGGGCGCCAGGGTGTTGACGCCGCGGCGGCGCAGCCAGTCGCGGCCCTCCCAGTCCCACATGAAAACGGTGGCGTGTTCCGAGGTGGTGAGCAGAATCGGCCGGTCCGCGATGGCCTGGAACTCGGCCAGTTGGCCATAGACCTTGCCGCTGAAATCCGGTACCACGATGGCCTCGGCGGCGATGCCGGGGGCCTGGGCAATCTGGACCGGCTCCAGCCAGGTGGCCAGGTCGCCGGCCTGGTCTTTCAAGGCGGCGAAGATACGGTGGAAGGTCGCGCTCGGTTCGGGTTCAAGGTAGACGGGGAGCAGGGTGGGCGTGGCCATACTCAGTTCCTTTCCGGGATGACAACCACTTTCAGGGCGCCCGGGTTTTGGGCGGCAGCGATGGCCTGGTCGAACTGGGCCAGGCCGAAGCGGTGGGAGACCATCCAGCCCACGTCCACCAGGCCAGCGTCGATCAGCGCTGCGGCCCGGCGGCAGTCCTCCACCGTGGAGGCGGTGGTGCCGGCGATGGTCAACTCCTTGTAGTGCAGCAGATTGGTGTCCAGTTCAACCGTGGGGCGGGACTTGGGCAGGCCGCCGAAGTACAGCACCTTGCCCCAAGTGGCGGCCAGTTCCAGCGCTTGGGCCTGCAGGGCGTGCACCGGGGCGGCCGTCACCACCAGGTCCGCCCCGCGGCCGTCGCTGACGCACCGCACCAGGCCCGGCAGGTCTTCCGTGGTGGGATCGATGACGTGTGTCGCGCCGGCCCTCAGGGCCGCCTGGCGGCGCGTGGCGGAGGGCTCCGAGCAGACGATGGCGCCCGCTCCCGTGGCCTTGGCCAGGGCTACGTGCAGCAGGCCCACCGGGCCGCCCCCGGCCACCAGCACCACGTCGCCCGCGGTCACACCCAGTTTGCCCTGGCCGCGCACCACGCAGGCCAGCGGTTCGGCCAAGACCAGCGCCACCGGGTCCGCGTCCGGGGCCAGTTTGATCAGGTTGCCCCTGGCCACCGCCCGGGCCGGCACCACCATCTGCTGGGCGAAGGCCCCGTCCAAGGTCAGGCCCAGGGCCTGCGTTGCGGGGCACAGGTTTTCTTGGCCGCGCCCACACCAGCGGCAGGCGCCGCAGCCCAGGTTGGGGGCGACGAAAACAGCATCCCCAACCGAGAGGCCGCCCGGCAACGGCCCGGCCGCCTGCTCGATCCGGCCGACAATCTCATGACCGGGGATGCGGCCCGGCTGGGCCGCCCGGTGTTCGCCCTTGTACACGCGCACGTCGGTGCCGCAGACGCCGGCCGCCAGGATGGTGATCAGCACATCACCGGCCGCGAGCACGGGTTGAGCATGCTCCGCCACGGCCATCTGCTGGGGCCCTTGATAGGTGACAGCGAGCATGCTCAGACCTGCCATCCGGGGATGGTCGGGTTGGCCGTGACCTCGCTCAACGCCACCGTGCGGCCCTCCAGCAGCGACTGGACGCCGGCCACCACCAGGGCCACCGCCTGTTCGCCTTCGGCCGCGCCCACGGCCGGGGTGACGCCCTCCATGGCGTCGACAAAGCCGGCCATCTCACGCACGTAAGCCTCGGCAAACCGGACCCGCCAAGACGGATAGACGGCCTCAGCCTTGGTGCCCTGGCCGGCCACCACCACGGCCAAACCACCCGGACCGGTGTCCCCCACCTCGACCATGCCCTTGGTGGCAGTCACCTCAACCCGCGAATCGTAGCCGTAGTCGGCCGGGCAAACCCCGGCCACCGACGCCAGCACACCGTTGGTGAACGTCACCGTGGCCAGCATGGTGTCATAGAAGTTGGGCGTGTCCACACCGCGTTCGGCGCCCTTGAAGTTGGCCACCTTGACCGTGATGGTGTCCGGCACCGCGCCGGCGAACCAGCCGATGGTGTCCAGGTCATGCGACGTGACCTCGGCGATCAGGCCATTCGAGGTTCGGATGTCGTTGGCCCAGGCCGGCGGCAGGCCCGGCCCGTGGGTCATCGACTTGATGATCATGGGCCGGCCAATCTGCCCACTGGCCAGCAGTTCGGCGGCGGCCTGGAAGTCCTTGTCGAAGCGGCGCATGAAGCCCAATTGCAGCCGCCGGCCACTGGCCTGTACCGCCGCCGTGATCTGGCGGCACTCCACCAGGTTCATCGCCATCGGCTTCTCCAGGTGCACGTCCAGGCCGGCCCGCAGGGAGGTAATGGCCAGGTCACGGTGGGTGAAGGTGGGCGTGGTGATGACCACGCCGTCGTAGGTGCCGCCGGCCAACGCCTCTTCCAGGGTGGCGTAGACGTGTCCGATGCCGAAGTCCGTTGCCAGGGTCTGGGCCACCTCGGTGGCTGGGTCGACCAATGCCGTCACCTGGGCGCGGTGCCCCAGGCGTTCGGTGATCGACGTGGTGTGCAGGCGGCCCACGCGGCCCGCCCCCACCATCAGGACTTGTTTCACGGTCATACGTTGGGCTCCTCTGGTTCTGATTGCGTTGCCGCCGCGGCCGGGGCGGCCGCGGCGTAGCCGGCGGCCAGCCGGTCGGTCCAGCCGCGGTAGGTCTGATAGGCGGTTTGGTAGAGCCCGGCCAGGGCCGCCTCCGGCTGCGCCGCCGGGCCGAAACGGTCCGCCGCCACACCCGGCACCGGCTCACCCAGGGCGGCGATCGCCACCATGGCGGCCCCCCGCGTGCCGGCCTCGACGCCGCTCAGGGGGCGGTAGGGGGCACCCAGCACGGTGGCCTTGATGCCGTTCCAGGCCGGCAGCTTGGTGCCGCCGCCCATGGCGATGATCTCGCTCAACGAGTCCGCACCGGCCAGATGGAGGGCGGCCTCGGCGTAGCCGCGGTACTCGTAGGCGATAGCCTCCAAGACGGCCCGCACCAGGTGGGCCCGGCCGTGGACCGGGCTGAGGTTGAGGTAGGTGCCGCGCATGGCTGGGGCGGCCGGGCAGATCCGGCCCGAGAAGTGCGGCGAGGCGATCAGGCCGTCCGAACCGGGTGGGGCCTGCGGCGCCAGGGCCGCCAACTCGGCGTAAGCCGCGTCATCGGCCACCACGTGGCCCAAGACGGCCCGGGTCAACCAGTCGATGATCTCACCCGCCCCACCCACGTAGGCCAGGGCGTAGAAGCCCTGGCCCAGCGGCGAGCGCATGGTGAGCAGCGTGGCGGTGGGATCGGCCACGAAGCGGGCCACGTGGACGCCAAGGACGGCCGCTGTACCGGCCACGTCGAAGGCCTGGCCGGGCTGGGTCACGCCCGCCCCGGCCGCGGCCGCCGCCGTGTCGCCGCAACCCGCCGCCACCGGCAGGCCGGCCGGCAGGCCGAAGTCCACCGCCGCGGCCGGTGTCAGGCCGCCCACCACTTCGCTGCACGGCACCACCCGCGGCAAGGCCCGCTGGGGCACGCCCAAAGCGTCCGCCAGCGACGGGTCCCAGCCGCCGGCCGCATTGTCGCTGACGGACAAGAAGTGCAGGTAGGTGGGGTCGACGAAGGCCTGGTCGCCGCTTAGGCCAACCGCCTTGCCGGCCACGTAGCCGCCGGCCGTGGTGAACTTGGCCGTCTGGGCCATGACCGCGGGGCGGTAGCGCGCCCACCAGGCCATCTTGGGGCCGCCGCTGATGGTGGGGGCGCAGCCGGAACCGAGCAGGATGCGCCGGGCCAGGTCCGGACCGATCCGTTCCAAGACGGCGCTGCAGCGGCTGTCCAGCCACGAGTCATACGGCACCACCGGCCGGTGGGAGCCGTCCACCAGGCTGAGGCCGGCCATCTGGCCGTCGATGGCCATGGCCGCCACCGCGCCGGGGGCGAGGCCGGCCTTGGCCAGGGCCGCTTGCGTCGCCTGGGCCGCGGCGGCGTAGAGGCCGTCCAGATCTTGGGTGACGGCGCCATCGGCCGCCCGGTCCAGCGCCACCGGCACCGCGGCCACCGCTAACGGACCACCCTCCAGGGTGTACAGCCCGGCCTTGACGCTGGAGGTGCCAACGTCGATCCCCAACACCGCCGTGGTCGCCATCGTCATCCCTGGGCCGTGACGTGTTTGACCACGTTGGCCACCGCCAGTTCGGCCATCCGCCGGGTCGAGGCGCCGGTGAAGCCGCCCAGGTGGGGCGTGGCGATGACCTTGGGATGGGCCAGCAGTTCGGTGACCGCGGGCGGTTCTTGGTCGTAGGCGTCCACGCCGTAGGCCGCCAGGTGGCCGGCATTCAGGGCCGCCAGCACCGCGGCATCGTCCACCAGGGAGGCCCGGGCGGTGTTGACCAGAACCGCACCTGGCGGGAGGGCCGCCAACTGGGGGGCGGCGATGACCGGCCGTCCGTCCGGCGGCGGCGGGCAGTGCAGGGTGACCACGTCGCTGCCGGCCAGCAGTTCTTCAAGAGTGACGTGGTGGTGGATGTGGGCGGCGATGGCGCCCTGGTCCGCCCACGGGTCGTGACCCAGCACCGTAGCGCCCAGGGCCTTGGCGAAGCCGGCCACCAGGCGGCCGATGGCGCCCAGGCCCACCACGCCCACGGTGCAGTCCGGCAGTTCGCGGCCTTGGTCGCGCTCCCAGCGCCCCTCGACCAGGGCCCGGTGGGCGGGGGCGGTGCCGCGCAGGCCGGCCAGGATCAGGGCCAAGGCTAGTTCGGCCACGCCGCGGGCGTTGGCGCCCACGGCCCGTTCCACCGTGATGCCCTGGGCGGCGGCGGCGGCCAGGTCAACCGCGTCCACCCCCACGCCGTAGCGCGAGATCACCTTCAGGTTGGGCGCCGCCGCCAGCACCGCCGCCGTGATCGGCTCGACGCCGGCAATCCAGTGGGTGATGGGGGGCAGCAGCTCAGCCAGGTCCGCAGCGGTCGGCTGGCGGCCGGCCGGGCCTGGCACCAGCGTGCAGCCGAGGTCGCGCAGCGGTTGCAGGGCCGCCACCTGGTCAAGACCGGCCGCGGTCAGCGAGCGCGGGGTGACCAGGACGATGGCTGGGGCTTCGGGGGCTGCCGCACCCGGGGCTTGGGGCGTCATCGGGCAGCCCGTAGTGCGGCGGCCGCCGCCGCCCGCTCTGCGATGGCGTCCCAGTTGTGGGCGGCGATGTCGGCCCGTGGGGCCACCCAGGTGCCGCCCACCGCGAAGACCAGGTCGCTGGCCAGGTAGTCCGCCGCCGTGTCCGCCTTGATACCGCCGGTCGGCATGAACTGCACGCCGGCCACACGGAACGGGCCGCCCAGAGCCTTGAGGGTGGCCAGGCCGCCGTAGGCGCCGGCCGGGAAGAACTTGATGTGGTTCAGGCCCAGGTCAAGGGCGCCGATCACCTCCGACGGGGTGACCGCGCCCGGAATGAACGGCAGGCCGCGTTCGGCTGCCGCCTTCGCCACCGGGCTAAGACCCGGCGAGACGCCGAACGAGGCGCCGGCCGCTATGGCCCGTTCAAGGGACTGAATGTTGAGGACGGTGCCGGCGCCCACCAGGATCTCGGGCACCTCGGCCGCCACCTTGGCCAGGGCCTCCATGGCCGTGGCGGTGCGCAGCGTCAGCTCGATCACCGGCAGGCCGGCCGCCACCAACGTGCGGGCCAGGGGGACGGCATCGGCCGCATTGTCGATTTCTACTACCGGCACCACACCCAAGGCGGCCACGCGGGCAAGCGTTTCGTTCATCGTGTGCTCTCCTATCGGGCCTGGTAGCCGCGGTGATTCGGGTTTGGTTCGGCCTGCCAGCCGCCCGCGCCGTCGTCCACAATCAACTGGGCCATGCCGCCCGCCCGGCCGATAATGCCGTAGTCCTGGCCGGCGTCTTCGTCGTAGATGAAGACGGTGCACAGGGGTTCGGGGCCAACGTTGACGGAGCGGTGAATCCAGTGGCCGGGCACGTGGACGGCGGTGCCGGGGGTCATTTCCCAGGCCTGGCTTTGGCCGTCGATGGTTTCCAGCAGCATGACGCCGTGGCCGGCAATGCAGTAGTAGATCTCCGCCCGGCTGGCCTTGGCGTGGATGTGGCCGCGGGTCAGGGCGTATTCGCGCCCGATCTTGCCCGGCAGCACGGTCGAGGTGCCCAGGATCAGGGCGCCTTCGCCGCTGCCCACACGGTTCTCTTCCACCCGGTAGACCAGGGTGTCCGCGCCCTTGGCGGCCAGTTCTGCTTCGTAGGCGGTGGCGTCTTGGTAGACGCCGGCCAGGTCACCCAGGTACTTGTTGTACTCTCCGTTGCGGCCCTCCATCAGGCCGGATGGGTGGATCACTACCGAGGTGGGCTGGGCGACGGCGGTCATACAGGCTCCTGGGGAGGCAGGCGAAACTTGGGTTGGTAGTTAACCTACTACAGATGGCCGGGTTTGGCGGACAAACCGGCCGGGCCGGGCCGGGAAAACGTTTACGACGGTGGCGAGGGGTAGTTTTGCTACGGGCGTGGTAGTTTCGTGCCATGACAGCGCCCGATGACGCCCCGGCCGGCAGGGCCGGCAGTGCCAGCGGGGTGATCCGCACCGTCCTGGGCGATATCCCGGCCGGCACCCTGGGCCCCTGCGACTACCACGACCACCTGTTCCAGGTCACCCCCCTGCTGCCGGGCGATGAACTGGACAACGAGGAGTTGTCCGGGCGTGAGGCCGCCGCGATGGTGACCGCCGGCCTGGGCGCCATGGTTGAGGCCACCCCCACCGGGCTGGGCCGCCAGCCGGCCGCCGTGGCCCGCGTCTGCGCCGCCACCGGCCTCAAATCGGTCCACGCCACGGGGGCCCACCACGCCGGCCACTACCCCGCCGGCCACTGGCTGCTGGAAGCCACCGTGACCGACCTGGCACGGCGCTTCGCCGCCGATGTGGCGGACGGCCTGCCCGCCGCCGACGTGCCGGAACGCGGCGTGGTGGCCGTCACGCCCGATGGCGCCCCGGTACGGGCCGGCCTGGTCAAGGCCGGGGTGCGCTACTGGCAGATCGGGCCGTTCGAACGCCGCGCGCTGGAGGCTGCCGCCGCCACCGCCCTGACCACCGGCGTGCCGGTCATGGTCCACCTGGATTACGGTTCGGCCGCCTGGGAGGTCCACGGCATCCTGACCGCCGCCGGGGTGCCGGCCTCACGGATCGTGCTGGCACACATCGACCGCAACCTCGACCCGGGCCTGCACGCCGAACTGACCGCCGCCGGGTTGTACATCGGCTACGACGGCATGGCCCGGCACAAGCAAGCGCCTGACGCCGCCCTGCTGGACTGTTTGGAACGCACCTTGGCGCTGGGTGGGGATCTGGCGGCCCAGCGGATCGTGATTGGCGCCGATGTCGCCCGCTCCACTCGGTTTGTCGCCTACGGTGGCATGCCTGGCCTTGAATACCTGCCGCGGCGCTTCCTGCCGCGCCTGCGCCGTGCGGTGGGGGACGACATCGGCAGCCTTCTGGTGACCACCAACCCGGCCCGCCTCCTCACCCTGACCTAGACCCCGGGCCTGGAACCCGGAGCCCTCCGCAGACCCCTCACCTGGGATTCGGCTTTGGGTGAACAAATGACGGAAAACACTGCCCGTGAGTGGGATGGGAGAAGTCCCCATGGCGCGGCCCGGCCAAGACCGCGACACCAACACCGACGGCGACCCCCACACCGACCAAGACCACGACACCGACCAAGACTGCGACACCGACGCCGGCCGGGCCGGCCACCACGACCACACCCAAACTGGCCACCTACCAACCGGTCTATTCCGCCTTGACCCTGTCCCCTGACCTGGACAAGGACGGCTACGGCGAGATCCTGGGCATCAAGGCCACCACCGGTGAACTGTTCCGGTTCGATGCTTCGGCCACCGGCCAACTAGCCCAGACGGCCACCCTGGTGGGAGGCGGCCTACAGGGCGCCCAGGCCTATGGCCCGGGCGACTGGGACGGCGACGGCCTGAGAGACGTCATCGTGGTCACCACCGACGGCAAGATGTGGCTCTATCGGGGCAACGGCGCCGGCCAGGTGGCCAAACCGGTGGAGATCGGCCACGGTTGGAGCGGTTTCCGTATCATTCCGGCCGGTGACCTGACCGGCGATGGTGCGGCCGACCTACTGGCGATCGACCAGGCCGGCCGCTTGTGGCTCTACACCAACAACCGGCGCGGCGCCTTCACCCAGACGCCCAAACAGGTGGGCCAGGGTTGGGTGGGTCTGGAGTTGTATGCCGCCGGTGATCTGGACCGGGACGGCAAGAACGACATTCTGGGTTTGTTGCCGGACGGTACTTTGTGGGCTTATTCCGGGCGCGGCAATGGGACGTTCAACCCGGCCCGGCAGGTGGGTCGGGGCTGGTTGGGTCGCACCCTGGCAGGCGGGGCCGATCTGGATGGTGACGGCCAGGCGGACATCGTGGGCCGGGATGATTCGAACGGGGCCTTGTACTTCTACCGCGGTAAAGGTTCGGGCACGTTCTACGCCGCAATCCGCATCGGACAACAAAACTGGTAGCCGCGGGTAGTAGCGTTTAGGGCCGTGACCGAACCAACGTCCCTCCCCCGCCCCATCCGCGTGGTGGCCGTCCTGTTTCCCAACCTGACACAGCTTGACTTCACCGGCCCGGCCCAGGTTTTCTCGGTGGCCCCGCCCGGCCAAATCGAGTTGCACGTAGCGGCCGCACTGTCGGCGCCGGTGCCCACGTACTCGGGCTTCGCCATCGTCCCTACCTGCAACTTTGCCACCGCGCCGCAGGCCGATGTGCTGCTGGTGCCAGGCGGTACCGGCGTCAACCAGGCCATGGCCGATCCGGCCATGCTGGGCTTCCTGCGCAGCCAGGCGGCCGCCGCCCGCTACCTGGCCTCGGTCTGCACCGGCTCGTTGCTGTTGGGCGCGGCCGGGCTGCTGGAAGGCAAACGGGCCACCAGCCACTGGAACTCGGTTGACCTGCTGGAACGGTTCGGCGCCAGCCCGGTCCATGAGCGGGTGGTGCAAGACGGCAACCTGTTTACGGGCGCGGGCGTTAGCGCCGGCATCGACATGGCCCTCACCCTGCTAGGTGAACTGCTTGGGCCCGATGCCGCCCGGCGGGCCGCGTTGGTGCTGGAATACAACCCGCAGCCGCCTTATGTGGGCGACCCTACCGATCCGGCCCTGGCCGGCCTGGTGGCTGAAGGCTTCACCGAGGTGCACGCCCTACGGGCCGGCCTGGTGGAGCAGGCCGCAGGCTTCCTGCACTGACCGGGCCGCGCCGCTACCCCTTGACGGCGCCGGCCGCCATGCCCTTGATCATCCACTTCTGCAGCAGCAGGAAGAGGATCAGGGGCGGCAGGGCCGCCAGCACCGAGGTGGCGAAGATGGGCCCCCAGTCCGTTTGGTACTGCTGCATGAAGGCGCGCAGACCAACCGAAATGGTGTAAGAGGACGGGTTCTGCAGGAAGGCCGAGGCCACCATGTATTCGTTGTAGGCCTGCAGGAAGGCGAAGATCGCCACCGCCGCAGCGCCCGGCCCGGCCAGCGGCAACACCACCGAGATCATGGCCCGGAAGGACGAACAGCCGTCGATGCGGGCGGCTTCCTCCAGTTCCCGTGGAATCGAGTCGAAAAAGCCCTTGAACATCCAGGTGCAGAACGGCAGCGACATCACGATGTACAGGATGGTGACCGGCATCGGCGTCGACATCATATTGAACTTGGAGAACAAGACGAACAGGGGCACCACGGCCAGGATGATGGGGAACAACTGGAACGCCATCAGGGCGGACGAGAAGCCGGCGTTGATCTTGGTCCGGTAGCGCGACAGGGAGTAGCCGGCGAAGCCGGTGGCCACCAGCGTGATGGCGGTTGTGACCAGCGCAATCACAATCGAGTTGCGGAAGAAGTCCCAGTAGCCGCCCTTGGAACTGGCGGTGGCGTAGTTGTCGAAGGTGGCATCGGACGGCAACAGGTCCACCGACTGCAACAGGATCGAGTTGGTGGGCCGGAACGAGTTGATGGCCGTCAGAATCATCGGCACGTTGATGAACAGCATGAAGGCGAACAGCAGGATCGCGATGACCCAACCCCAGGTTTTGCGGCGGCGCGTCATTGGTCACTCGCCTTCTTCTGGAGTTTCAACATGAAGTAGGCCAACACGCCCAACACGATCAACGTCAACACCGCCGAAGCTGAACCGGTGCCCAGGTTGTGATAGATCGACTCGTTGAAGGTGTAGATCATCAGGTTGCGCGTGTACTTGGAGCCCAGGGTCAACAGGAACGGGGTCTCATAGTCGTTGACGCACCAGATCATCATCAGCACCCACAGGATGGCGCTCATCGGCAGGATCTGCGGGAAAGTGACGTGCCAGAAACGCTGCCACTTGTTGGCGCCGTCGATCACGGCCGCCTCATCCAGCACGTCATCGAGCGACTGCAGGGTGGCCATCAGCGACACCAGCATGAACGGGAAGGACCGCCAAGCCTTGACCATGATGGCGGCCACCGCGGCCCACTTGCCGTTGTTGAAGAAGCCGATCGGGTCGATGTTGAACCAGCCCAACACCAGGTTGACGGCGCCGCGCTCATCCTGCAGCATCCAACGCCAGGCCGTCATGGCCACGATTGAAGGCAGCACCCAGGGAATGATGAAGCCCACCCGCAGCAGACCCCTCATGGGGATGTCGCGGCTGAGCAGCAGGGCCAGGCCCAAGCCGATCAGGTAAGACAGGGCCACACCGCCCACCGAGAAGATGGCCGTGAACTTGACGGCCTCCCAGAATTCGGCGTCGTGCAGTACCCGCGAGTAGTTCTGCAGCCCCACCCAGCCCTGCGACGGCTTGGTGGTCTTGCCCTTCTGGAAGCTGTACAGAATGCCCTGGATCAGCGGATACACCTGGGCGAAGCCCAACAGCAGGATGGTGGGCACGGCCAGGTTGATGGACAACCAGCGGTCGCGCCGGGTCTGCATGTCGCCACTCTTGGGCCGTTTGGCCTTCTTGGGTGGCGAAGCCGTGACGGCCTCGGCGGTCATTGTGTAGTTCACCTCGTCGGAATGTGGACTTAGGGGAATGGTGTCGCCCGATGGCTGGTTGGCCGGCGGGGCCGGCCAACCAGCCACGGGGTTAACTCAGTTACAGCGAGTCATCGATGAAGCCCTGGACCTTGTCTTGCGCGGTCTGGATGGCGTCATCCACGTTGTCGCCGGCGAACAGCGCCCGCTCCAAGTCGAGCATGGTGGTGTCACCGTCGATCGTGTTCAAGGTGGCGAAGCCCTGGCTGGCCTCCGCATACAGCGGCTGGCCCACCGGATACTCCCACTTCTCCTTGGCCTCGACGAAGAACGGCAGATCGTTGAAGGCCGGATCGGCTGCGATCGAAGCCACGGCCGGCACACCGGAGGACCCACCCTCGATGAACAGCGGCCGCGAGTGCAGCAGGTAATACTCGATGAAGGTCATGACCTCTTCAGGGTGTTCGGTCGACTCGTAGCCCATGATGCCGTTGGTGAAGTACAGACCCAGGTGGTCGCCGTTGGCATTGGCCGGCGGATCCAGCACACCCAGCACCTCGAGGGTCGAATCCGACAGGTGGCTGGGCAGGGCCGGCGAGTCCATCACGAAGGCGGCCTCGCCGCGGTCAAACATGGCGATGGCATCGTCCTGCGAATAGGTCACGGCCGAAGGGTTGATGCAGCCGACGCCGCCCTCACCCAGGTTGGCAATGAACTTGAGGGCGTTGACCTCGGTCTCGTTGGTGCCGATCTGGGCGTTGCCCTCGGCATCGAACATGCCGGCGCCCATCGCGATGCCCTGGAAGAAGGTCCAGTGCGGCGTGCCGCCATCGGCCACACCGTAGATCGACGAGTTGTTGTCATGCACAGCCTGGCAAACCTCGGCGAACTCATCCCACGTGGTGGGCGGTTCGACGCCGGCGGCCTCGAGCACGTCACTGCGATACCACCAGACGCGGATGTCGGTCTGCCACGGGATAGCCAGGTAGTGGCCGTCGTAGATGTAGTAGTCCAGCAGGTCGCCGAACTCGGCGGCCGTGCCGTCGGCCTGCCACTTTGCCACCAAGTCATCCAGCGGCAAGATGGCGTCCGCGTCCTGTTGCAGACCCCACGGCTGGAAGCCGCCGCCGGTGGACACATCGGGTGCCTGGTTGGCGCCGATGGCCTGGGCGAATGTCTGGTACCAGTTGTCCCAGGACTTCAACGTGTAGTTGACCTTGATGTTGGGGTACTCCGCCATGAAATCGGCCACGATCTGCTGTGCTGCCGTCTCATAGGCCGGGCTGGGGCCCCATGCCATGTCCCAGAACTCCAGGGTGACCACGTCGCCCGAACCGGCATCGGTCCCGGCGTCGGTGCCGGCGTCGGTGCCGGCGTCAGTACCCGCATCGGTGCCGGCGTCCGTGCCGGCGTCCGCGGCCGAGGCCGTGCCCGTCGAATCCGATCCACCCTTGTCATCGCCACCGCAGGCCGCCAGGCCGACCATGGACAGGCCGGCCACTGCCAGCAGCGCGACCGCCTTGTGGGACCACTTGTGAGTAGTCATTGAATACTGCTCCTTCCATCTGAGGATTGCCTGGCCGGCTCGGTCCCAAGCCGCCCGGCCGACCCGGCAAGGGCGGCCACTGGGACGTAGGAGTTGAGCCGGTGCGGCGAAACGAGGCTCCCCGCCACCGCGGCGTGGACCTCACGCAGCGCCACGCGGCGCGGCGTTTGGTAATCCGTTGGCTCCGCCCGGTAACCGGACTGGTCGATGCGGATCACCTCACCCGGGTAGGCCACCAGCGGATCACCCGCGGTGGCTGCCAGGGAACCAAAGGAGCCGAAGGCCTTGATGACGGCCTGCGGCGTGTAGCCCGCGCCTTGCAGCACGGTCAGGTGGACGCCCGCCCGGGCGGCGCCGCCGGCCGTGGCCTCGACCACGAACCCGTGCGGCGAGGCGGTCAGCCTAGGCGGCGTCACCACCGCCAGTCCGGCCGCCTGCAGGGTGGCCAGGGCATCGAACAGGGACGCCTCGCCGCCCACCAACAGCGCATCCACCCATTCGATCTGGTCTTTGACCGGTTCCACCAAGGCGGCCAGGTCCCTCACCTGCGGCGCGTGGGTGCGGCTGCCGGCCAGGATCACCGGCACCGTCCCGGCCGCCCTTTCCACCTGCCCGATGGCGTCCGGCGTAGCCCAGGTGGGTTGGTCCACCACCACGGCGGCCGGCCCGGCCTGCAGGGCCGCTGCCACGGCATCGGGCCAGGTGTCACCCCCGGCCATGACCCAGGCGACGTGCCCACCGCCAGCCGGCGGGGCCGCCACCTCACGGTACAACTGCGGCAAGGTGCCGATGGCGGCCCGCACCGCCGGCGCCTGCCAGGCCCGGCCGGCCTCGGCCCAGCCACTTACCACGATGTCGATCCGCGGGCTCATCGGGCCACCTCGCTTTCACCGGCGATGGCCGCCGCCGCCAAGCCCGCCAACTCGATGGCGTACAACACATCGTCGATCACGTGGACCAAGGGGTAGCGGGGCGCCGCGCCCTCGGTGAGCTGCGCCAACAGGTCTTGCCACTCGGCCACGTAGCCGTTGGTGAGGTGCGGTGCGATGGCCTTGGTGGCGCCATCGGGCAACGTCACCTGGCCCCAGGCCGAACCATTGTGGACGTAGGAAGGCGGGAAGTTGAGGGCCGCCTGCGAGGTGCCGGCACCCCAGATGCCCAGTTGCCAGTCCGGCCGCCAGGTGCCGGGCATGCGGGCCAGCAGTTCGACCGTGCCGCCGCGGCCGGTGGCGGTCATGTTGTAGCCCCAGGGTGCCAACGCGGCGGCGTGTTCGACGCGCTCCCAGGCGGGAATCAGGCCGCGGATCAGCGGCAGGGCATGGATGGCCAGGCCCATAACGGCGCCGTGAACCAGTTGGGCCGGGTTGGGGGGACCGCCGGCCGAGCCGGTTGGACCGGCCGGCGCCGGGCGGACCATGTTGGTGGCACGGTCCTCGAAGCGGGCGTTGGCGGGCAGGTAGATGGTGGACCGGACGTGGAACGGGCCTTCGAGTTGCCGGACCAGTTCTTGGGCCTCCAGCCAGCCGGGATCATAGGTGTGCATCGCGCCCACCACCAGGGCGGTGCCCTGCTGCTCGATGGCGGCCGTGATGGCTTGGGCCTCGTCCGGCGTCATGACCAGGGGTTTTTCGGCCAGGATGCCGCGCACGCCGGCCTGGACCAGGGTCAGGATCTGGGTGGCGTGGAAGGCGTTGGGCGAGCCGATGACGGCGATGTCCGGCACGCCCTGTTGCAGGAGTTGGTCCAGGTTGGCCGCAGCGGGGACGTCCAGGGTGGCGGCCACGGCTTGGGCCACGGCCATGTCAGGGTCCATCACACCGGCCACGCGGACGCCGTCGAGGCGCGCCAAGGTTGGTAGGTGGATGGCCTGGGTGACGGGACCGGCACCGATCAGGCCGACTGTAAACGTTTTCACCACTCGAAATCTCCCCATCGAGATTGGACCGAATTGTTATCAAATCGTTATCGAAATGTTATCAAGCGTTCACTGTTGGATTATGCTAGCAGGTGGACATCGGCCCGGCAAGCAGGCCGGGACCAAACCAGATCCCAACGAAGGGAGACTGTGATGGCTGAAGTACCAGCCGAAGGTGGCAAACGCGGACCGTACCGGACCGGCCTGCGCACCCGCGACCAAATCATCGCCGCCGCCAGCGCCGCCTTCGCCGAACGCGGCTACCACGGTTCGTCCCTGCGGCAGATCGCGGCCGCCATCGGCCTGTCGCCCGCCGCCATCCTGCGGCACTTCGACTCGAAAGACGACCTGCTGACCGCCGTGCTGGAAGACTGGACGGCCCAGACCAACGCCATCCAGGGCCAGCCGCGGCCGCGGGGCCTGGCCTTCTGGGCCGGCCAGCGCACGGTCATGGAGTTCCACACCCGCCACCTGGGCCTGTTGGCACTGTTCATCGTGCTGGCGGGCGAAGCCACCGCGCCCGACCATCCGGCCAACCCCTTCATGGTGCCGCGCTACGAAGCGGTGGCGCGCGGCTATGCCGACGCCCTGCTCGAGGCCGCCGCCGACGGCGAAATCGCCCCCCTGACCTCGGCCGATGCCCTCCGCGAGGCCCGCCACCTGGTGGCCTTCATGGACGGCATCGAGGTGCAGGCCCTGCTCAACCCGGACGTGGACCTGGTGGCCGAAATGGAGGCCTACCTCAGCCAGACGCTGACACGCCTGGGCGGCACCTACGTGCCGCCGCAGGCCTGACAGTTGGTTCGTCTCCCCGCGCCGGCCGCGAAGACACCGATGAGCCTCCCGCTGCACCCACACGGCACCACCCTGAGGGCGGCCTGCCGCCTGGCGGAAGATCTCGCCGCCGCTCTCCCCGCCATCAACGGAGGGATGTGAACCGGCTCTTGGTGGGGGCGCCATCGGGCAATCCTGACTGGTTGGTCAGACCGTGGCGACGTCCGCCCCCAGAGGCACCACGGCCGGCACCTCGGGCTTGGTGGTCATGGCGATGGGGCCGTCGCCGGGTTGGGCGGTGTTGATGGCGAACAGGATCTCGGCCACGTGGAGGGCAAGGAGGCCCGACGTGCGCGGAGTGCGGCCGACATCGACCGCCCGCAGCAGTTCCACGGCGCCGATGCCGCGGCCCGAGTCGACAAAGCCGGCCGCGTCCTCCAACTCCACCCACTCACCCGGGCCCTCGGCCTCGAAAATCCTGCCCTTGAGGCTGAACCAGTTCGGATCCGGCAATTGCAGCGTGCCGGCCGTCCCGTAGATCTCCAGCAGTTGATTGCCGCTGGCCCAAGTCTCGAAACTGAGCGTGACGGTGCTGAGGGCGCCCGAGTAGTGCTCCAGGATGGCGGCGGCGTAAGTGGGCGTCTCCACCTTCAAGGGTGTGCCCTTGAGCGGGCCGGAACCCACCACCCGCTGGCGGTCCGAGGCCAGGTTGCGGGCCAGCACCGACTTGACCGGGCCTAGGTGCGCCACCAGGGCGGTCACGTAGTAGGGGCCCATGTCCAGGATGGGGCCGCCACCGGGCAGGTAGAAGAACTGGGGGTTGGGGTGCCACGGCTCCGGGCCGGGGCCGCCCCACAAGGCGGCGGCAGCGAACGGCGTGCCGATGCGCCCGTCCTGGATGGTCTTGATGGTGGTCTGCAGGCCAGTACCCAAGAAGGTGTCAGGGGCGCAGCCCACCTGGACGCCAGCCTGGCCGGCTTCTGCGAGGAGAGCCTTGCCTTCCTCCAGGCTCAGGGCCAGGGGCTTTTCCGACTGGACGTGTTTGCCGGCCGCGATAATCCGGCGGTCCACCTCGACGTGGGCCGCCGGCGGGGTCAGATTGATGACCAGGTCGATGGCTGGGTCAGCCAAGAGGCCGTCGATGCTGGTAGCGGGGACGCCGCGCTCCTGGCCCACCGCTTCCGCACGCGCCTGGTCGGCGTCCGCCACCGCCAGGAGATCCGCCCAATCCAGTTTGGCGATGGTGTCGAAGTACTGGCCGAAGATGTTGCCGGTGCCGATAATGCCGATGCCCTTGGTGGCGCTCATGCCTATCACTTCCTTGTGTGGTTGCCGCGCAGGTGGCGGGGGGCGGCCCCTTGGGTTGGCCCCTTGGGTTGGCCCCTCCCCTGTAATCGTTTCCTAGCCTATACCCGGCTGGCCCAGACGCCCGATGGCGTCCGGTCGGGCGGTGCGGAGAGACTTCCGGTAGTTTTCAGGCCCGATCACGCGATCCGGAGAGACTTCCGGTAGTTTTCAGGCCCGATCACGCGATCCGGAGAGACTTGCTGCAGTTTTCCGGCGCTGGAACTACCTTAAGTCTCTCCGCTTCGTGGATCTGGGCCCGAGAACTACCGGAACTCTCT
>JAISSX010000067.1 GCA_031272885.1 Bifidobacteriaceae bacterium
AGAGAGTTCCGGTAGTTCTCGGGCCCAGATCCACGAAGCGGAGAGACTTAAGGTAGTTCCAGCGCCGGAAAACTGCAGCAAGTCTCTCCGGATCGCGTGATCGGGCCTGAAAACTACCGCAAGTCTCTCCGCATGCCTGGCCGGCCGGCATCGGCCCAGGTCAAGTAGACTGGCGCCATGGCGTCGTTGCTGGTGGTGGAAGACCAACCAGAGCTGAGTGGCGTGCTGGAACGCCACTTCACCGCCAACGGTTTCGAGGTGACGGTGGCGCACACCTTGGCGGAGGCCCGGTCGGCACTGGCCGCGGGCCTACCCGATCTGGTGCTGTTGGACGTGCTGCTGCCGGACGGCACCAGCTACGACCTGGCGGCAGACATCCGCAAGGTCACCCTGGCCCCCATCATTTACCTGACGGCCCTCAACCAGGATGACGCCATCGTGCGCGGCCTCACGGCCCACGGTGACGACTACATCACCAAGCCGTTCAGCCTGGATGTGTTGACAGCCCGCGTCAACTCGCACCTGCGGCGGGTCGGCCTGGCCAGCGGCACCGTGATCGACCTGGACCCGCTGCACATCGACGTCGAATCCGGCCGGGTCTCTCTGAGCGGCCAGCAGATCCGCTTGACGGCCACGGAGCTGAAACTGCTGGTGCACTTTGCCCGGCACCCCGGGCGGGGTTTCAGCGAAGCGGAACTGCTGGAGTCAGTTTGGGGCGACGCGACGGGCGTGCCCACCAACACCGTGCGGGTGCATGTGTCCAGGCTGCGCCGCAAGTTGGGGCTGGATTCGCGCAGCCTGTTCAGTCTGGTGTTGACGCGCGACAAGCGGTACGTCTTCCGCCGCGCCGTCTACTGAGAGTCTCAGCCAACCCCAACCTGGCCCGGTCCGGCGACATCGGGCAACGCCAGCGGCAAGGTGAACGAGGCTACGGTGCCCACACCCGGCTCGGAGGTCATGGAGGCTGTACCCCCGTGTTGGTGGACGATGGCACGGCTGATCGACAAACCCAGGCCCAGGCCGGTGGAGGAGGGGCGCACCACCTCGGGGTTGTGGACGGTGGCCAGCACCTCGGGCGACATGCCTTCGCCTGTGTCCGCCACCGAGATGATGGCGAACTGGTCGTCCTGATCCAGGCTGATCGAAATGGTGCCACCGTGAGTGTGGCGGGTGGCGTTCGACACCAGGTTGATCACCACTTGGCTGATGCGGGCGGCGTCGCACAACACCAGCGGGCTGGAATCTCCCGGCTCCAACACCAACGAGTTGCCGTTCGGCTGGCACATGCGGGCGCAAACCGGCATCACGTTCTCTATAACTTCGCCCAGGTCTTCCCGCTTGATGTTGAGCTGCAGGCGGCCGTCCGACAGCCGGCTGAGGTCCAGCAGGCGGCTGACCATGTCGCCCAGGCGCCGGGCCTCCTCGCCGATCACCGTGACGCCGTGGGTGGCTGACCGGGCCGAGCCGGCCAGGGGAGCCGTTTGGAGGGCGCTGCGGGTCTCGTCGGCCACCGCGCCGATGACGGCCAAGGGAGTATTCAGCTCGTGCGCCACCGTGGCAAGCAGCGCGTCTTTCTCCCGGCTGGCCCGCTCCACCGACTGGGTGGCCAGGACCTCTTGGTAGCGGGAGCGCAGATAGAAGCGGTTCAGCACGAACAGCACTACCACCAGCGAGAACTCGATAACGATGTAGCCCACGGCCTCCAGCAGGTCGGCATTTGTCACCGGGGCATTGGCAGAGGCGTCTTCCACCAGCCAGCCGGAGCGGCCCAACAGCCAGCAGGTGGTGTAGGCGACTAGTTCCAGCGAGGTCAGGATGAAGAAGGTGGAGCCCTGGATCAGCAACGGCGTCAAGGCCAGGCCGAACAGGAAGAAGTAGCTCATGGTGGGCCGGTAGTCGCCGCCCGCCAGGTACAGGAAGGGGAAGCCGCACAGGAACACCAGGATGACGATGGCGGTGTAGCCGCGTTCGTACTGGCCGGTGCGGCGAATGTAGGTGATGACGGCGCCGGTGGCTAGGCAGAGGTAGATGTTGCCCCACACCACCGCGCCCATGCCGCTCATCAGCCAGGCCGCCACGCCCAAACCGGCCGCCATGGCCCCGCCGGCCACGCCAATGCCCAGCGTCACCTGTGACAGGGCCTCGCCGTGGGCAAGCGGAATGGGGGTGGCGATGTCGCTCAGGAAGTCGCGGACCGGCCGCTGGCGGAGGACTTCGCCGGTGCTGTGTGACCGGGCGGGCATGACGTTCATTGTCCCATCTGACAGCCCCTGGCGCGAGGCGGGCTGTTAGGCCCCTGACCAGGCCCGATATTGGAAGAAAATACCTAGCCGTTTCGCTGGTGGCGGAAATAACAGGACTGTAATCGTCGCAGGTCAGAGGCGGTTTTTGGGCCTTTCGGGGCCGATTTTGGGCGCGGGCCCCACGTCAAGGCGCTAGTCGCGAATTATTCTTGATCTTGAGGTTGCGGCCTGTTGATGGGGATCGGCAGGGCGATCGGCCTCAGCGATGGTCAACTGAATAGCGGTGAGTGTGCAGACCTGCAGCGCTCACCGACGTGATATTGGACTGCTGGAGCCCGCTCTCTCCGGGTATGTCATTCCAGCATTCCAAGCGCTAGGAGTCCATGGGACCGAAGGTGCTCCTAGCGCCGGTCATACGTCGCAACTAGGCGATGATGACCCGAGTGTTTGCTGGGGGAACAGCGCGCACTCGAACACGTAGCGCCCGGCGCGGTAGCTTCAGGGGCTCTTGAGCTGCCGTGCCGGGCCTGTTTAACTGCCCTTTCGGGCCAGACTCATAGACTGGGAGCCGTCCGCCCGTCCAACCGGCGAAGCAACGGAGAGCCTGTGGAAACCGTCAAACCACGCATACTAGTGGTCGAAGACCAGACCGAACTGGTCGCGGTGATCCAGCGCCGCTTGGAAGCCGAGGGCTACACCGTCACCCCCGCCACCACCTTGGCCGAAGCCAGGGCCGCCCTGCGGGGCGACCCCCAAGACCTGGTGCTGCTGGACGTCATGTTGCCGGACGGTTCCGGTTACGACTTCGCGGCCGAGGCCCGCCAGTTGACCGCCGCCCCCATCATCTTCCTCACCGCCTTGAGCGATGACGCGGCCATCGTCAAGGGCCTGGCGGCCGGTGGCGATGACTACATCACCAAGCCGTTTAGCCTCGACGTGGTGGCCGCCCGGGTCAAGAGCCAACTGCGCCGAGCCGGCCTGGGCACAGAGGCCCTGATCGACCTGCCGCCGCTGCGCATCGACCTGCTGGCAGGCCAGGCCACGCTGGGCGGGGTGCCGCTGAAGCTGACCGCCACCGAACTCAAATTGCTGGCCTTCTTCGCCTCCAACGCCGGGCGCGGCTTCACCCAAGAGCAACTCCTGGAACAGGTTTGGCGGGACACTTCCGGCGTCCCCACCAACACGGTGCGAGTCCATATCTCGAACCTGCGGCGCAAGCTGAAGCTGGACGCGGACAGCCCGTTCGAATTGAACCTGACGGATGACCTGCGTTACGTCTTCCAGCGGGTCAGCTTCCCAGCGGCAGGGTAAACCGGGCCGTTGTGCCCTCCCCCGGCGTGCTCTCCAGCGTCAACCGGCCACCGTGATGTCGCACCAGGTAGCTGGCGATCCGCAGGCCCAGCCCTAGGCCGTTCCAGCCCCGGCCAGTCAGCGGCCGGGCCGGGTCAGGCAGTCCAGGCGTGTCCACGGCATCGGGATCGAACACCCGCGTCAGGGTCTCCTGATCCATCCCTTCGCCGTTGTCGGTGATGGTCACCTCGGTGAAGCCGTCCTGGTTGTGCACACCTACCGTGATCCGCCCACCCAGGGTGTGCCGGTTGGCGTTGGCGATCAGGTTCAGGAAGACCCGCATCAGCCGGGCCCGGTCACACATCACCACCGGGCTGGAACCGCCGCGTTCTAGCCCCAGTTCGTTGCCGCGGGTGGCGCACATCGGGGCGCAGGTGGTCAACACCTGCTGCACAATCTCGGACAGGTCGGCCGGCCGCAGGGTCAGCTCCAGGGTGCCGTCGTTGATACGGGCGGTGTCCAGGAGTTCTACGACCATGACGCCCAACCGCCGCGACTCCTCCGAGATGACGGCCATGTTGGCGGCCGCCTTGTCCCAGTCTCGTTCGCCGGGAGGGCACTCCAGCGAGGCCCGGCCCTCGTCGGCGTGGGCCGCCATGATGGACAGGGGAGTGTTGAGTTCGTGGGCCACCACGGCCAGGAAGTTGTCCTTGTCGGCCGTTGCCCTTGCCAGTTCAGCGTTCTGCTGGTTGACCCGCAGGTTTTCGCGCAGGTAGCTGCGCAGCAGAAACTGCATGCCGATGGACAGTGACAAGGCGGCCAGCAGGCAGCCCAGCATCTGGGCCAGGTAGAGGTGGTTGGACACGGCCATGGCCTGTTCGTCGTCACCCGGCGGCGGCGCCAGCAGCAGCCAGACCACGGCGTAGTCGATCAGCTCGGCCGCGGCCAGGATCGCGAAACGCCAGCCTTGCGCCGTCAGTGAACTGACCGCCAGGGCGAAGACGAAGAAGAACGGCATCGGCCCGTGGTTGGTACCGCTGGCCAGGAACAGGGCCGGATAGATCGCCACGAAAACAGTCACGCAGGTGATCAGGTAGCCCAGGTCGAACTGTTTGGTTTGGAGGGCCCTGGTCAGGATGATCCAGGTCAGCACCGCCACCAGCAGGTTGCCCAGGGCGGCGGGCAGGCCCAGGCCCAGCGGCAGGCAGCCGGCCGCCACGGTCAGGGCGGTGGCGCTGCCGAGATTGCGCGACCGGCGGATGATGCGGCTGTGGGTGGCCTCGTCCGGCCAGGGCAGCGGCGTCATGGCGGCGGCGACAGTCTGCCAGGCGCGAACACGGCGTGGTTCCGTTGGGTTTGGCTGCGGGGTGTCGGTGTGCCCGATGGCGCCCTCCCGGGTGGCGTGCATGGGTTCCATCATGCCCCCCGCAGGGATGGGCTTGGTAGGGCCTATCGGGCTGCCTGGGAGGGCCCGCAAGTGTGAGTTTCACTACCAGTGAAAACCGGACCTCGTTAAATGTTTCTTTATCGTCCAAGGTCAGGGGCGTTTTTTCGGCCGCCCACGCGGTCCCCTGCCTGATGGAGGCCTGTTTTCGGCTTGAACCGCGAGCTAAGGTCTAACCCGACGTTCCAACCCCTCCAGCCCTCGGGCTGACAGCCATGAGTTGGAGCTCAACAAGTGAATAGTGTGAGCAGGCAGTTATAGCACTGCCAACATCTCCGGAAAGCCTGGATCTCGCCCACCGTCCCCCGGTCTGGGCGCCAGGCTTCCGGTAGGCGGGTGTCTTGGGGACTAAGGGCAACCCGCCACCAATGCCCGTTTGACCATTGCTGGTCACGGGCCTGGCGTGTCCTGGGGGGAACAGGGCTCGCCGTTGGTCCGGCGCGAGGTCCTTTGGGGCTCTCAGGCTCTCGCGCCGGACCAGCCTCAATCAAGCCGTAACACCATCACGGTATTCTGGGCGCGGTTCAACACCTCCTCTCATGCTTCGCTAGGGACCTCGATGACCGCTACGCCTGTCCAAGTTCAGATCGACACCGTTGACCACGCCGCCGGCACCCCGGATCAAACCCAGCCGTGGCGTGAACTGGGGCTCAAAGAGAGCGAATACGGCCTGATCAAACAGATCCTTGGGCGGCGGCCAACGTCGGCCGAGCTGGCCATGTACTCCGTCATGTGGTCCGAGCACTGCTCCTACAAGTCATCCAAGATCCATATCAAGCGCCAGTTCGGCGCCAAGACCACCGACGCCATGCGCAAGCACCTGATGGTCGGCATCGGCGAAAACGCCGGCGTGGTGGACATTGGGGACGGCTGGGCCGTCACCTTCAAGATCGAATCCCACAACCACCCGTCGTTCGTGGAGCCCTACCAGGGGGCGGCCACCGGCGTGGGCGGCATCGTGCGCGACATCATGGCCATGGGGGCGCGGCCCATCGGCGTGATGGACCAGTTGCGGTTCGGCGCCATCGACCACCCCGACACGGCGCGCGTGGTCCACGGCGTGGTGGCCGGCATCGGCGGCTACGGCAACTGCCTGGGCCTGCCCAACATCGGCGGCGAGACGGTGTTCGATCCGTCCTACCAGGGCAACCCGCTGGTCAACGCCCTGTGTGTGGGCGTGATGCGGCACAAGGACATCCACCTGGCCAACGCCTCCGGCCTGGGCAACCTGGTGGTGATGTTCGGTGCCCGCACCGGCGGGGACGGCATCGGCGGCGCGTCGGTGCTGGCGTCGGAGACGTTCGAGGAAGGCGGCCCGTCGAAACGGCCGTCGGTGCAGGTGGGCGACCCATTCCAAGAGAAGGTGTTGATCGAATGCTGCCTGGAACTGTTCCAGGCCGGCGTGGTGGAAGGCATCAGCGACTTCGGCGCCGCCGGTCTGAGCTGTGCCACCAGCGAACTGGCGGCCTCGGGCGACGGCGGCATGAAGGTTGACCTGGACAAGGTGCTGTTGCGCGACCCAACCCTGACGCCCGAAGAAATCCTGATGTCCGAAAGCCAAGAGCGCATGATGGCGGTGGTCAAGCCCGCCAACCTGGACGCCTTCCTAGCGGTGGCGGCCAAGTGGGACATCGAAAGCTCCGTGGTGGGTGAGGTGATCGCAGGGGACCGCCTGCTGGTGTTCTACCGCGGCCAGAAGGTGGTCGATGTCGACCCGCGGACGGTGGCCAAGGAGTCACCCGTCTACGAGCGCCCCTACGAACGGCCGGCCTGGCAGGACGCCCTGCAGGCCGACAGTCCGGACAAGTTGGCCCGCCCCGCTACCGGCGAAGAACTGGCAGCCACGGTGATGGCTTTGGTGGCCAGCCCCAACCTGTGTTCGCGGGCCTGGATCACCAACCAGTACGACCGTTTCGTGCAGGGCAACACGGCCTTGGCGATGCCCGATGACGCGGGCGTGCTGCGGGTCGATGAGGCCACCGGGTTGGGTATCGCCTTGGCCACAGACGGCAACGGCCGCTACACGAAGCTGGACCCGCGCGAGGGTGCCCGCCAGGCGCTGGCGGAGGCCTATCGCAACGTCGCCTGTGTGGGGGCGCGGCCGCTGGCGGTGACAGACTGCCTCAACTTCGGTTCGCCCGAATCGCCGGCCTCGATGTGGCAACTGGTCACCGCCATGGAGGGCCTGGCCGATGCCTGCCTGGAGCTGGGCGTGCCCGTGACCGGCGGCAACGTGTCGCTGTACAACGAAACCGGCCAGCCGGGCCTGATCGATTCGGCCATTCACCCCACTCCGGTGGTGGGCGTGCTGGGTGTGTTGGACGATGTTTCCGAGGTGGTCCCTTCGGGTTGGCGCGAGCCCGGCCTGTCGGTCTTCCTGCTGGGTGCGACGGCGGCCGAACTGGGCGGTTCGGCCTGGGCCGACGTGGCGCACGGCCACCTGGGCGGGATGCCGCCGCGGGTCGATCTGAAGGCGGAGCGGGCGCTCGCCGAGATCCTGATCGCGGCCTCGCGCGACGGCGTGGCCGCCGCCAGCCATGACCTGTCCGAGGGCGGCCTGGCCCAGGGCCTGGTGGACTGTTGCCTGCGCTACGGCGTGGGGGCGCGGGTGGACCTGGCTGCGCTGTTGGAGCGGGACGGCCTAACGGCCTTCGAGGCCCTGTTCTCCGAGTCCCAGGCCCGCGCCCTGGTGGCGGTGCCGAAGGCGGAGGAGTCCCGGCTGATGGATCTGGCTTCGGCCCGCAACTTCCCGTGCCTCCGCCTGGGCGTGACCGATGACGCGGGCGGGCCTGGTGACGTGGCCGGGCTGGAGGTAGCGGGCCTGTTTACGCTGGCCCTGGCGGACCTGGCCGAAGCCTCCGCGGCGGTTCTGCCCGCCCACTTCGGTTAATTGCCCACAAGAAGCCCCTTGTGAGCCTTGGCCCGAAGAGCGCGGGCTCACAAGTGGCGTCTCTAAGAAGCGCTAGTGGCCGTCTTCGACCAGACAGGTGCCGTCCAGGGTGGCGGCCAGCGACAGGGCCACGGCCACGCCGGCCTCACCCCACGGGCCCCACGGCGCCCAGGCCTCCGTCCACCAGGTGGTGCCATCATGCGGCGCCGGCCGGTAACCCGGCAGCAGGCGGGCGATGTCGGCCTGGCAGTTGGCCAGCGTGCTGGGGGCGATGTGCAACACCACGTGCCCCCGGGCCGCCGCCACCATCATCGCTCCCGGCCGGCCCTCTTCCACCGCCAGCGACGGATCCACCTGCATCACGGCCTTGACCACCGACTGCGGGCTGACCTGTCGCGGACTGACCATCACAATGTCTCGTGGCATCCCAGCCCCGTTTCTCGGGCGGCCAGCGCCTTGACCAGTGCCAGGCCGGCCGGGGCCCCGGCCTGGTCCAACGGGAACCACAGGCTGCCGTGGCGGCCAAGCGGCAGGGCGTTGAAGGTCCTGGCGGCCAGCCCGGCATCGAGCCCCGCGGCCCGGACCAAGGCGGCCCCGAGCACCATCGCCACCAGGCTGTCGGCGTGAGCCACGGCCGGCGGGGTGGCCAGGCCCGCCCCGCCCGGCTGCAGCCGGAACAGGGCAAACGTCACCTCGCCGCAGTCTTGCAGGGTCCGCATGGCGCCCTCCAGGCGGCCCAGGCGCTGGACCACCAGCGGATCGCCCAATTCACCCAAGCCGATCAGCCCGGTCAGGGTCTCATCCGTGGCGCCCAGCAGGCTGGTGTGCCGCAGCATCAGCGAGGCGGGGACCTCGGCCGGGCCGGATACCACCACGCCGTTGCGGGCGGCCTGCGGCGTGTGGATCAACTGCTCGGCCGCGTCCTGAGTGGGCAGGCCCAAGGCCGGCTCGTAGAGGCCGTAGGCAGCCGGCCCCTGGTTGGCCAAGGCGAACATCAGGGCGTTGACCGTGTGGCCCAGGTGGCGGTGGCACTGGCCCTTGACGCGCAGGCTCACGGTGACGCGCAGGCGGGCGTGGGTGGCCGGGGTGGAACGCAGGTGGTTGACCGCCATCTGGTCTAGGGCGCGCACCGGGGCCAGGTTGAGGGCCTCAGTCACCTCGGTCATGCGCCGGCCGGTCAGGCCGTTGCGCAGGGTGCCGTCGGAGCCGCGCACGGCCCAGCCGCCACGGGCGGTGACCAGGGCCTGGCGCATCGGTTCGGTCAGGGCGGACAGCCCGTCCGAGATGATGATGGGCCGCCGGCCCTGGCGTTCGGCCAGTTCCAGGAATTCGGCCCGGGCCTGGGACAGGTGCACCAAGGCCTGGCGGGTCTCGGTGTGCAGGGTGTACGAGGTCGATGAATCGGCCAGGGTGATGCCGGGGTCCAGGCGGACCGCAGGCGCGGGCGGGGCGAGGGAGGGACCGTTGTCGGGGGTCTTGTGAGTAACTTCACGCCGCATTTGGGTCGCGTGGACCGTTTGCGGGGCTTCTGGTTGCCACATGAAGGTCATCTAGCTCTCCTCTCACTTGCTCGGGCGGCCGCCGTTTTCCCGGTCTGACCTGGGCAAACGCCACAAGGCCGGGCGGGGGGCGGCGGCCGCGGTTGATATTGCTGCTCCTACCGTAAGCACATTTCCAGCGGGACCGGTATGGTCTGGGTCATGCCACCACGCCGCCGGATCGACCCAGCCGAAGGGCTGGCCGCCTTCCATACGGCGGTGGCCGATGGCGTCCCTTCGGTCCCGCGCGCCGTGGTGGCCACGGCGGTTCGTTACGCCTTGGAGGAATTGGCCCAGCGGGCTCCCGGTAACTCGTTGGAGGTGCGGGTGCCGCCGTTCGGGGCGGTGCAATGCGTGGCCGGGCCGCGCCACACCCGCGGCACCCCGCCCGGGGTGGTGGAGATGACGGCGGCGGTCTGGTTGGACCTGGCAGCCGGGCGTGTGGCCTGGGCCGATGCCGTGGCGTCCGGGGCGGTGCACGCCTCCGGCGTCCGGGCTGACCTGGCCCCCTACCTGCCCCTCACTTAACGCGAAAGGTCCCCGTTAACGCGAAAGGTCAATTCCGTCGCAGACGGAATTGACCTTTCGCGAGCCTCGCGATCTTTCGCGAGGGGTGGGGTTGTCGGCTACGCCGTGGCGGAGCCTTCGACCTCGATGGCGGCGCGGCCGGCTTCGAGGCGGGCGATCGGCACGCGGAACGGCGAGCAGCTGACATAGGCCAGGCCGGCCCGGTTGAAGAAGTGGATCGACTCAGGGTCGCCACCGTGCTCACCGCACACGCCCAGGCCGATCTCGGGCCGGGTGGACCGGCCCTTCTCCACCGCGATCTGCACCAGTTGGCCCACGCCACGCTGGTCGATCGACTCGAACGGCGAAACCTGGAAGATGCCGTTGGCGATGTACTCGGTGAAGAACTTGCCTTCCACGTCATCGCGCGAGAAGCCCCAGGTGGTCTGCGTCAGGTCGTTGGTGCCGAAGCTGAAGAACTCGGCCGCGCGGGCGATCTCATCCGCCGTCAGGGCGGCCCGCGGCAACTCGATCATGCAGCCGATCGGGATCTGCAGGGTGACGCCTTCGCGTTCGGCCACCTCGGCGATGATCCGCTCGGCCTGCTCCCGCACCAGGTCCAGCTCCACATAGGAGCCGACCAGCGGCACCATGACCTCGGGCCGCGGGTCCTTGCCTTCCTTGATCAACTGGGCGGCGGCCTCGGCGATGGCCTGCACCTGCAGCTCGAACAGGCCCTTGACCACCAGGCCCAGGCGCACGCCGCGGGTGCCCAGCATCGGGTTGGCCTCGTGCATGCGCTCCACCGCAGCCAGCAGTTCCAGATCCTCGGGGGCGGCCCCGCCCTGGACCTCGGCCGTGGCCACCCGCACCGACAGCGTGGTCAGATCGGGCAGGAACTCATGCAGCGGCGGGTCGATCAGCCGCACCGTCGAATGCAGCCCGTCCATGGCCGTGAACAGTTCGATGAAGTCCTGGCGCTGCAACGGCAGCAGGGCGTCCAGGGCGGACTTCTTGGCCTCGGCCTCGCGGGCCAGGATCAGCCGCTCGATCAGCACGCGGCGGTCGCCCAGGAACTGGTGCTCGGTGCGGCACAGGCCGATGCCCTGCGCGCCCAGGCGGCGGGCCCGGGCGGCATCTTCGGCGTTGTCGGCGTTGGCGCGCACCTTCAGGCGCCGCACTTCGTCGGCGTGGGTCAGGATGCGGTGCACCGACATGACCAGATCAGCCGCGTCGCCGTCATCGCCCACGGCCGCCAGCGCCTTGTCCAGGCCCTCTTCGAGGTACTGCACCACGGGGCTGGGCACCACAGGCACCTGGCCCAGGAAGACCTCGCCGGTGGTGCCGTCGATGGCGATGACGTCGCCTTCCTTGACCACCTTGCCATCGACCGTGAACTGTCGGGCCACCGGGTCGACATCAAGCGCATCCGCGCCCACCACACAGGTGGTGCCCATGCCGCGGGCCACCACGGCGGCGTGGGAGGTCTTGCCGCCACGGGCCGTCAGGATGCCGGCCGAGGCGATCATGCCGCCCAGATCATCCGGGTTGGTCTCGCGCCGCACCAGGATGACCGTCTTGCCTTCGGCCGCCCAAGCCTGGGCGGTGGGCGAATCGAACACGGCCGCACCCACGGCGGCGCCCGGCGAGGCGGCCATGGCCTTGGTCAGGCGGGTCTTCGGCGCCTTGGCGTCGAACTGCGGGAACATCAGGTTGGATAACTGCTCGCCGGTCACCCGGTCGAGCGCCGTGTCCATGTCGATCAGGCCCTCGTCCACCAACTGGGTGGCGATCTTGAAGGCGGCCGAGGCCGTCCGCTTGCCCACGCGGGTCTGCAGCATCCAGAGCTGGCCGCGCTCCACCGTGAACTCGATGTCGCACAGGTCGCGGTAGTGGGTCTCAAGCGTGCTCATGATGGCCAGCAGGGTGTCGTGGCTGGCCTTGTCGATCTTCTCGAAGTCGTCCAGCGACAGGGTGTTGCGGATGCCCGCCACCACGTCCTCACCCTGGGCGTTGGGCAGGTAGTCGCCGTAGTGGCCGCGCTGGCCGGTGGCGGGGTTGCGGGTGAAGGCGACGCCGGTGCCACTGTCCGGGCCGAGGTTGCCGAACACCATGCACTGCACGTTGACGGCCGTGCCCAGTTCGTCCGAGATCTTCTCGCGCCGCCGGTACAGCACCGCCCGCTCGGTGTTCCAGGAGTTGAACACGGCGATGACGGCGGCATCGACCTGGGCCCGCGGGTCCTGCGGGAAGGCCTGGCCGGTTTCGCTGGCGACGATGGCCTTGAAGGTGTCCACTAGGGCCTTGAGGTCTTCGGCCGTCAGGTCGACATCCGAGGTGGCGCCCACTGCGGCCTTCTTGGCGTCGAGGGCGGAGGCGAACAGGTCGCCGTCGATGCCCAGCACGGTCTTGCCGAACATCTGGATCAGGCGGCGGTACGAATCCCAGGCGAAGCGCTCATCATTGGCGAAGGCGGCCAGGCCGTGGACCGATTCATCGTTCAGGCCCACGTTGAGGACCGTCTCCATCATGCCGGGCATGGAGAACTTGGCACCCGAGCGCACCGACACCAGCAGCGGCTCGGTGGCGCCACCCAGCTTGCGCCCGAAGCGCTCTTCCAGGGCGGCGATGGCGGCGCTTACCTGCTCGGCCAACTCGGCCGGGTTCTCGCCGTGGTGCATGTAGTAGCGGCAGGCTTCGGTGGTGATGGTGAAACCGGGCGGCACCGGCAGGCCCAGGCCCGTCATTTCACCCAGGTTGGCACCCTTGCCACCCAGTAGATCCTTCTGATCCTTGTTGCCTTCGGTGAAGCTGTAGACGTACTTGGGCACGAGAAAACCTTCCAACGTTAGTGATTGCATGGGCGTGACGCATGGGCATCCTGACGGCATCCTAGTCGCTTCGGGCCGGTCCAGCGAAACCGCTCCCACGCAGTGGAAAACGTTCTCTGGGAGGGGTCCGTCGGCCCGATTCGGGCCGGAAACATCTGGGTATTTCTACGAAAAACACGCTTGTAGCAGGGTATGTGCACCAAACCGTAACAAGGCGGGCCTAGAGTCAGTATGCGGAGTTGTGCGCCGTCGCCCCCCTCTTACCTATCAGGGCAGCGCTATGCCCTGATGGAGCGAGGGAGTACGTTGTACCGGCGCTCAAATCCAGGCGCAATCCACTTGAGAGGTATACCAATGGCTCGTCTACTTTCGTCTACCCCTGCCCGCCGGCCATCTGCCGCCCGGCGCGGACACGGCATCGGGCACCACCGCCTACCGCTGTTAGGGGGTCTGATAGTAGGACTGAGCCTGGTACTGACCGGCTTCACCGGCGGCGCGGCCCAGGCCGCCGAAGACGAGGCCGAATGCCACGGCGAGGCCTGCCTCAAACTGCCGGACCTGAGCCAAGTGCGGATCGGCGACTCGGTCAGCGGCCGGGCCCTGCTGCTGGTCTCGCTGGTGGTCTGCCTGCTGGGCTTGGGCTTTGGCGCCTGGACCTATGTGCGGCTGCGCAACCTGCCGGTGCACCCCTCCATGAGGCGGGTGTCCGAGCTGATCTTCGCCACCTGCAAGGCCTACCTGATCAAACAGGGCAAGTTCCTGCTGGTGCTGTGGGTCTTCATCGCCGCGGTCATCGTGGTCTACTACAAGTTCCTGGTCGATCTGTCCGTGGGCCGGGTCGCCATCATCATCGCCTTCTCGCTGATCGGCATGGCCGGTTCGTTCTCGGTCGCCTGGTTCGGCATCCGCGTCAATACCTTCGCCAACTCCCGTACCGCCCACGCCTCGCTCAAGGGCAAGGCCTGGCCGGTGCATGAGATCCCGATGCGCTCCGGCATGTCCGTGGGCATGGTGCTGATCTCCCTGGAACTGCTGCTGATGCTGGTCATCCTGCTGTTCCTGCCGGGCGACATCGCCGGCAACTGCTTCATCGGCTTCGCCATCGGTGAGTCCCTGGGCGCCTCCGCCCTGCGGATTGCCGGCGGCATCTTCACCAAGATCGCGGACATCGGTTCCGACCTGATGAAGATCGTCTTCAAGATCGATGAAGACGACCCCCGCAACCCCGGCACCATCGCGGACTGCACCGGCGACAACGCGGGCGACTCGGTGGGCCCCTCGGCTGACGGCTTCGAAACCTATGGCGTCACCGGCGTGGCCCTGGTCACCTTCATCCTGCTGGGCGTCGACTCGGCGTCCATGCAGGCCCAACTGCTGTGCTGGATCTTCACCGTCCGCGCCGTCATGCTGATCGCCTCCGTGGTCAGCTACTTCCTGAACGAGGCCGTGGCCAAGGCCCGCTACGGCAACAAGGCCGAGTTCGACTTCGAGAAGCCCCTCAGCTCCCTGGTTTGGGTCACCTCTGTGGTGTCCATCATCCTGACTTACATCACTACCTTCGCCATGCTGGGTGGCCTGGCCGATTCGAACGGCCTGTGGTGGAAGCTGGCCACCATCATCAGCTTCGGCACCCTGGCCGGCGCGCTGATCCCAGAACTGGTCAAGGTCTTCACCTCGACCAAGGCCAAGCACACCGAAGAGGTGGTCAAGTCCTCGCAAGAAGGTGGCGCCTCCCTCAACATCCTGTCCGGCCTGATTGCCGGCAACTTCTCCGCCTACTGGCTGGGCATCGCCATCGTCGGCCTGATGGGCGGCGCCTACCTGGTCTCCACCCTGGGCCTGGACCAGGTGCTGATCGGGGCGGACGCCAGTTCGGTGCTGGCCTCCGCGGCGCCGGCCGTGTTCGCCTTCGGCCTGGTGGCGTTCGGTTTCCTGGGCATGGGCCCGGTCACCATCGCGGTCGATTCCTACGGCCCGGTGACGGACAACGCCCAGTCGGTGTTCGAACTGTCGCAGATCGAACAGGTGGCCGATGTCGAGGCCGACCTGGGTTATACCCCCGAATGGCGTTCGGCCAAGCTGATGCTGGAAGAGAACGACGGCGCCGGCAACACCTTCAAGGCCACCGCCAAACCGGTGCTGATCGGTACCGCCGTGGTGGGCGCCACCACCATGATCTTCTCGATCATCATGGCGTTGACCGATTCGCTGTCCGAAGGCGTTGAGAACCTGTCGCTGGTGCACCCGCCGTTCCTGCTGGGCCTGATCCTGGGCGGTGCCGTCATCTACTGGTTCACCGGCGCCTCATCCCAGGCGGTCACCACCGGCGCGTATCGGGCGGTCGAGTTCATCAAAGCCAACATCAAGCTCGACACGGCCGAGGCGGCCTCGGTCAAGGACTCCACCCGGGTGGTCGAGATCTGCACCCAGTACGCCCAGCGCGGCATGCTGACCATCTTCCTGGCAATCTTCTTCACCACCCTGAGCTTCGCCTTCATTGAGCCGTACCTGTTCATCGGCTACCTGATTTCGATTGCCCTGTTCGGCCTGTACCAGGCCATCTTCATGGCCAACGCGGGCGGGGCTTGGGACAACGCCAAGAAGATTGTCGAAGTCGACCTGCACCAGAAGGGCACCGACCTGCATGACGCCACCGTGGTGGGCGACACCGTGGGTGACCCGTTCAAGGACACCTCTTCCGTGGCCCTCAACCCGGTGATCAAGTTCACCACCCTGTTCGGCCTGCTGGCCGTGGAGTTGGGCACCCAGATGACCGACCGCGGGCAAGGCGTGCTGGCGCACGTGCTGGCCGGGGTGCTGTTCGTGGTGGCGGCGGTGTTCGTGTGGCGCAGCTTCTACGCCATGCGCATCACCCACGACCTGTCGGATCCCGAGGCGGCTGAGGCGCTGTCCGAAGCCTGAGTTCTTGGGCTTCGCCACGTGGCGCCCGGGTAACCTTGTGGGGTGAGTTCCTCCGGCACCCTTGACACCTCGGAAGTGCTGTCGGCGCACGATGCCGCGTGGGAGGCACTCAGCTTGGGGGGCGTCATCGACGGCCACAACGACTGGCCGTGGGAGCTGCGCTGCCAGGCCGGTTCTTCGGTCGAAGGGCTGGACACCATCCAAGACCGCTATCACACCGACCTGGTGCGGCTGCGGGCCGGGGGTGTGGTGGGCCAGTTCTGGTCGGTTTGGATGCCGTCCTGGCTGCCGGGACCGCAGGCTGTGCAGGCGGCCTTGGAGCAGATCGACCTGGTTCACCGCCTGGTGGCCGCCTATCCGGGCCGGCTGGCGTTTGCCCGCACGGCGGACCAGGTGCGGGCGGCCAACCGGTCGGGGCGGATCGCCTGTTTGATCGGCCTGGAGGGTGGGCACCAGGTGTCGCGCTCGCCGGCGGTGTTGCGCATGTTCGCCCGCCTGGGGGTGCGCTACCTCACCTTGACCCACACCCAGAACAACGCCTGGGCCGATGCCGCCACCGACACCCCGGCCGTGGGTGGCCTGACGGACGAGGGCTTGGCCATGGTGGCCGAATGTGAACGGGCCGGGGTTCTGGTCGACCTGTCGCACGTGGCCGCCACCACGATGCGTGACGCCATGGCGGCGGCTACCCAGCCGGTCATCTTCTCGCACTCTTCGGCCTTGGCGCTGACCGACCATCCGCGCAACGTGCCCGATGACGTGCTGGCCGCTCTGGCCGGCAACGGCGGTGTGGTGATGGCGGCCTTTGTGCCCGAGTTCGTGTCCCAGGCCTACCGGGATTGGCAGGTGGAGGGCGAGGCCGCCCTGGCCGAGATGGGCGTGGTCTACCGGTTCGGCGAGAGCTGGATGCCGGCCCCCCTGGCGGGGGAGCGGCCGGAGCAGACCATCACCCGTGGCCTGGCCGAGCGCCAGGCGCAGGCCGAAGCCGTCCCCAAGCTGTCCTTCGTCGAAGCGCTTGAGGCCTACCAGGCGGCGCACCCGGCGCCGCCGGTGACCGTCAAGGATGTGGCGGACCACATCGAGTACCTGCGCGAAGTGGCGGGCATCGACCACATCGGCCTTGGTAGCGACTTCGACGGCACTAGCCAACTGCCGCAGGGCCTAGAGGACGTGTCGACCTACCCTCACTTGTTCACCGAGTTGGCCAAGCGGGGCTGGTCGGTGGGCGAAATGTCGGCCCTGGCCAGCCGCAACATCATGCGGGTGCTGGCGGATACCGACCCTTGGACGCACGATTACCCGCTGCCCGCGCTGGGTGACGACCCGATCGGCGACTGGATTGCCCAGGCCGGGGAAGACCTCTGGACCCTCTAACCCCTGCCCGTCACCCTTCCTCGCGAAAGGTCACTTTTCTTGCGCGAAAGGTCACTTTCATCTCGTCATCCCGGCCCCCCGTCATCCCGGCCTTGAGCCGGGATCTCAACGTTTCTGCAGGTCAGTGGCTTGAGATCCCGGGTCAAGCCCTGGGGGACGTTGTGGGTGCAGCCGTGGGCGAAGTGACGGAATTGACCTCTCGTGCAGAAGCCACACCTCTGCCCCGGCTCCCGCCCCCTTCCTGCCCAGCCCTCGCCCCCTTTCCTCGCGAGAGTACGGTTATGTAGTAGACCGCCAGCCAGCATAGGGCTCTGACCTGTATAA
>JAISSX010000009.1 GCA_031272885.1 Bifidobacteriaceae bacterium
TGACCCAAACCGAGCCACGCCTTCAAGCCCTGTGACGGCCGGCCTGTGCCGGGCTGGGAGGCAGCCACGACGGCCCGCCGGCCGGACACCACCACGGCGCCGGTGAAGCAGGCGGTGGCGGCGGCCGCCCACAAGGTCAAGCCGCGGGTGGCCCACAACACCACGGCCAGAACGGTGAGCAGCGCAAACGCCAGCGCAAGAGCCCCACGCAGGCGGGTTGCACGGGTGGCTTGGGCGCGGGCGACATCGGCCGGTGACAAAACGGCGGCGGGGGCAGCCGGTTGCGTGACCCTGGACGGGGTGGAGGAGGGCGAAGCCTTGGCTTTGGCCGTGGAGGCGGCAGGCCGGGCGGGGGCACTGGCAGACTCGCCGCTGAGCCCGGGGCCGGCAGCCAGGACTGGCCGGTTGCCCGGCCGGATGGTGGGCCTGTTCATGGACTCGGTCCTAACGCTGGGTGCGGCCCCGAGTAGTGCCGCTGTGGACGGCGCCGCCTTGGCCGCGGTGTGGGCTGTTGGAGGTTCGATCACCCGCGCGGCCTCGGAAAACCTGTCCTCATTGGGCGCCTCCGATAGTTCATGCAGGCGGCGCACCAGGTGAGGTAGCAGATATCCCAGGCTTAGCGCGACGGCCGCCAGGACCACCAGCGCTGCGGGTACCGTACTCTCCATTTCCCCAAACTTATGGCCCGTTGGCCTGCGGCGGAGGGACCCGGCGCGGAGTGTCGGCCCCAGGTAATCACATGGGTGTGATTTAGGTCGCAGCCTGTACCGAACGCCATCGGGCAAGCAGGCCCCCGGGAACCTCTTCGGCGGTCAGCGCAAAGATGAGATGGTCCCGCCAATCGCCGTCCACGTGGAGGCTGCGCAGGCGTAAACCTTCGGGCCGGAAACCCAATTTGTCCGCCACGCGGAGGGAGCGCTTGTTCTCCGGCCGGATCGCCACCTCCAGGCGGTGCAGGCCGCCCACGTTGATGGCGTGGTCGAAGGCCATGGCCACCGCGGTGGGGGCGATGCCGCGGCCGGCCACGTGTTCCGACACCCAATAGCCGATGGCGGCCTGTTGCGCCGCACCTCTGGCAATGCCGTTGACAGAAAGCTGCCCCACCAGCAAGCCCTCGTATTCGATCACCCACGGCAGCATCAGGCCCTGGCGGGCGGCCCGCAGGCACGAACGGGCGTAGGCGTGAAAGTTCGGTGGCACCTCGCCTGTGGGCGAGGTCGCGTCCCACGGGCCCAGCCAGTCCTCGTTTTGTTCCCTCAGGGCCTGCCAAGCTTGGCCGTCCCGCTTTCTGATTGGGCGCAGCCGCACCGGCCCTTCGGTCAGCACCGCCGGCCAGAAAGCCGGTTCGTTGTAGCGGTCTTCGCGCATGGTGCGCAGGCCACCCGCCTTTGTGATGCCCACCGTTAGAGCGTAGCCAACAAAGCCCATAGTCTGGCTTTTGTGGGACGGAATGGCGCAGCCAAGGCGGCTTGGCGAGCGCGCCTGCGGGCGCAGCGCCGGGAACGCCTGGCTGAGCCGGGGTTTGTGCCCGATGCCGCGTGCCGGTTGGCGGCGGCCCCTGGCTTGGGTACGGTGTTGCCGGGGGCAGCCGAGTGGGTGGCGGCCTTCGCGTCAACACCCCTTGAGCCGCCCACCGAGGCGTTGCTGGCGCGGTTGGCGGCGGCCGAACTGCGGGTGCTGTTGCCGGTGTTCGATCCGGATCTGTTGGGGCCCGCTGCCGCGTCGGCTTGGGGCGAGGTGACGGCCGTGACCTGTGCGTTGCCGGCTGGGCGGCCGGGGCGGCCGGCGCTGCCACCCGAGCCCTGGCTGGATGCTTCGGGTTTGGGCCGTTGCTCCCTGGTGCTGGTGCCGGCGCTGGCGGTGGACCGGGCCGGCACCCGCCTGGGGCAGGGTGGGGGTTGGTATGACCGCGCCCTGAGGTTCGCGGCGCCAGACGCGCTGTTGCTGGGGGTGTGCTTCCCCTGGGAGGTCGTGGCGGCCGGTGAGCTGCCGCGCGACACCCATGACGTGCCGTTACACGGTGTGCTGACCATGGCCGGCGTTGAGTTGTTCGCCAAGTAAGAGTTGATTCATATCTCCCTGGCGGCTGCGGAGACGTTGGCGAGCGCCCCACATCGTTGTCAGGCCGTCCCACAGGGCGCCGGCTGACCTGCATTGTTAGCACTTGCAACATGAGAGTGCTAACGTGTCGCAGCGAACCTGTTAGTCAAGGAGTTGGCGTGCCCACCTATTCGTACACCTGCAAGCAGTGCGGTTACAGCTTTGACCGCCAGCAGAGCTTCAGCGACGCGGCCCTCACCGAGTGCCCGCGTTGCCAAGGTGCCCTGCGCAAGCTGTTCGGCAAGGTTGGCGTGGTGTTCAAGGGCAGCGGCTTCTACCGCACCGACTCGCGCAGCGGTGGTTCTGCCGCGGGCGACACTGCCGCGCCGAAGCCGAAGCCGGTCGAGGGTGGGTCTTCCGGGTCTGCTACGTCCGGGTCTGCTACGTCCGGGTCTGCCTCCAACGCCGTGGCTCCGGCCAAGGCGCCGGCGCCGGCCGCTGCATAATCCGACCGCGCCGGTTTTCGGATTATCCACAGGCCAAACCGCCTGTGTAGGGTCGCGGTCGCGACACGCCCCTAACGTGGGCGCATGTTTCAAGCCTCATTACCCCGGCCCTGGCGGGCGGCGGTTTGGCGCACCCGCTGGCTGTGGTTGGCCCTGGCGGCGGCCGTATTGGTTCGGGTGGCGCTGCCCGGCGTGGTGACGGCCTGCCGCACCACGGCGCCGGCCGTGGTGCTGGCCCACAGTATGGCCGCCGGCACCGAACTTCAGGCGGATGACCTCAAGGTGGCCCAGGTGGCAGCCGGCCTGGTGCCCGCCGGCGCGCTGACCGATCCTGCCGCGGCGGTGGGTGCGCGCCTGACGGCGGCGCTGCCTGCCGGCATGCCCCTGACGCCGGAAGTCTTGGTGGAGGTAGGCGGCGGGGTGGCGGCGCCATCGGGCACCGTGGCCTTCCCCACTCGCCTCAGCGACCCGGCGGTGGCGGGACTGATCCAACCCGGTGATCGCATCGACGTCTACGCCTCGGCCGGTTCGCCCGGGGGCGCCACGATCACGCCCGCCCAAGAACTGGCCAAGGGCGCCTTGGTCTTGCAGGTCCCTGGCGTTGACGGCGCCGCGGGCGATGCCCCCGGCCTGCTGGTCCTGGCGGTGACCGAAACCGAAGCCCGCCTGCTGGGCGGTGCCAGCTCGTGGGCGGTCATCACCGCCGTCCTGGTTAGCCACTGATCGGTGGCCGCCGAACCCTTCAGGCGACCCTTCGGCTCACCGACTCCAGTGAGGCGGTAGGTCGCGCAGCAGGCGGGCGTCGTTTGAATCGCCCGCGTCACCCCAGGCTTCGGGGCGTTCGCCTTCGGGTAGGACCGGCAGCACGCCGCGGTCCACCGCCGGGGCGGTCTCAGTGGCCGATGGCGCCCCCGCAGTCTCGGGGATCACCTCTGGTTTGGGGGCGGCGGCCGGTACGGCCAGCCTCAAGTCCGCCGCGGCCGGCAGGGTGCGCGGCGGCGAACTGGCCCGCCGCGGCCGCTTGCCACCTACCTTGTCCTGGCTCACGCCTTCAAGCTTAACCACTCAAAGCCATGCCGGGTGGAACCAAGGTGCGCCAGGGTCGGTTGTGGGGTTGGCACAAGAACCAGCCGGGACGTCCTGCGGAAATGCGCCCGCCAACCCCGCCTGCTTAGGCTGAAAGCAACAACCCGTCCCCTGGAGGATTCCCGTACCCATGGCCTTGACCGCTGTTGCCGAACAATTGGCCGCCGCTGAAACAACGGCCGGCGCCAAGCAACACGAGCGCGCCAAGATGACCGCCCGGGAGCGGGTCGCCTACCTGCTGGACGAGGGTTCGTTCGTGGAGTTGGACGGCCTGGTGCGCCACCACTCCCACGCCTTCGGCCTGGAACGCAACCGCCCGTTCGGCGATGGCGTAGTGACCGGCTACGGCACGGTGGACGGCCGGCAGGTTTGCGTCTATTCGCAGGACTTCACCGTTTTCGGCGGTTCGCTGGGCGAGGCGCACGGCCAGAAGATCGCCAAGGTCCAAGACCTGGCGTTGAAGCTGGGCGTGCCCATCATCGGCATCAGTGACGGCGGCGGCGCCCGCATCCAAGAGGGTGTGGCAGCACTGACCCAGTTCGCCGAAATCTTCCGCCGCAACGTGGCCGCCAGCGGCGTGATTCCGCAGATCAGCCTGATCCTGGGTCCGTCCGCCGGCGGCGCCGTCTACAGCCCCGCCCTGACCGATTTCATCGTTATGGCCAAGGGCACCAGCCACATGTTCATCACCGGCCCGGACGTCATCAAGACGGTGCTGGGTGAGACAGTCAGCTTCGAGGACCTGGGCGGGGCTGACACCCACGCCAAACGGTCCGGCGTGGCCCACTATGCGGCCGATGACGAACACGACGCGATCGACTTCGTCAAGACACTGCTGGGCTATCTACCGCCCAACAACCTGACCGACCCGCCTGCGTATGGCCCTGAACCAACCGGGCCGGTGGATCCGGCGCCAACGCCGGCGGACCTGGCTCTGAACAGCCTGATCCCGGACCAGGATAACCAGCCGTACGACATGCACGTGGTCATGGAAGCCGTCCTTGACCAGGGTGAATACCTGGAACTGCAGGCCGCTTACGCCACCAACGTGATCACCGCCTTCGGCCGCGTCGAAGGCCGCTCGGTGGGGGTGGTGGCCAACCAGCCGCTGTCTATGGCCGGCACGCTGGACATTGCGGCAGCGGAGAAGGCGGCCCGGTTTGTGCGTACCTGCGACGCCTTCGGCATCCCGGTGTTGACGCTGGTTGACGTGCCCGGCTTCCTGCCCGGCACCGACCAAGAATGGGGCGGCATCATCCGGCGCGGCGCCAAGCTGATCTACGCCTACGCCGAGGCCACCGTGCCGCTGGTGACCGTCATCACCCGCAAGGCATACGGCGGCGCCTACATCGTGATGGGCTCCAAGAAGCTGGGGGCGGACATCAACCTGGCCTGGCCGTCCGCCCAGATTGCGGTCATGGGGGCCGATGGCGCCGTCAACATCCTGCAGCGCCGCACCTTGGCCAAGATTGAGGAAGAACAAGGGCCCGACGCCGCCGCCGCCGAACGCGCCCGCCTCACCGCCGAGTACACCGACACCTTGGTGAACCCGTTCGAGGCGGCCGCCCGCGGCTACCTGGATGGCGTCATCGAACCGTCCCAGACCAGGGCCCAGGTGACCGCGGCCCTGCGCCTGCTGGCCACCAAGCGGGCCACCACCCAACCGAAGAAGCACGGAAACGAACCGCTATGACACCGCAATTGACCATTGCCCGGGGTGAGGTGACCCCGCAGGAACTGGCCGCCTTGACGGCCTCGTTGGCCGCCCTGTTGGAGGTGGCCCAGGCGGGGGCCGGCCAGGCGGCGGCCCCGGCCACTACGCGCCCTGGACAAGACAAGGCCCGCGCCCAGCGTGGAGGCTGGACGCGGGCCAAGACCTGGCGCGGCGCGGTGACCGCCGCCTGGTGAAGCTCTGCTAGCTAGCTGTCCCGCAGGATGGCCAACATGCGCAAGATCTCCAGATACAGCCAGACCAGCGTCATCAACAGGCCGAAGGCGGCCGTCCACGCCATCTTGGCGGGGGCACCGCGCTCCACGCCGGTCTTGATCGAATCGAAGTCAAGCACAAAGCTGTAGGAGGCCAACAAGATGGCCACGATGGAGATGATAATGCCGATGGGGAAGCCCTTGTAGGAGGCTGAATAGGCACCCCAGTCATCGATCACGCCGCCCCGCACCAAGCCGGCGTTGACCAGGCTGAAAACCATGTATCCGGCCATGGCGACCAGCATGATCTTGGCGGCCCTACCGGTGGCGCGGACCTTGCCGCTGCGGAACAGCAGCAGCATCACCAGGAACACGCCAAGCGTGCCGATCACGGCCTGCAGCACAATGCCGTTCCACACCGACTCGTAGTAGCGCGAGATGCCGCCTAAGAAGACGCCCTCGGCCACCGCATACAGGCAGATCAGCGCCGGCGAAGGCTGCTTCTTGAAAACGTTGACCAGGCCAAGGACGAAGCCCACCCCCATGCCAACCATCCACAGGCCGGGCATCAGGGCCCAGGTGGCGGCGCCGGCCACGATCGTCAGGGCCAGCATGCCCACCGTCTTGACCAGCACGTCCTCATAGGTGAGGCGGCCGGTTTGGAGCGGCCCGGCGGCCGGGGCCTGATACATCTGGCTCAGTTGCTCCGCGCTGGGCGGCACGGCGCCGGTGTAGGCGCCCTGGGCGCTGGGGTAAAGGCCAACTTGGTTGCCGCTCTGTGACTCGGGGTAGGTCACGCCGCCCTTGGTCGAAAAGGCGGCCGTGCGGCCAAACACTGGATTACTCATGTCCAACATGCTAGTGGCACTGCCTGGAAACCCCTGGGCGTTCACTCAATCCTCACAACCGGGGCCAGGCGCCCACCTCTCAGGCGGCGTGGGAGCCGGCGAAGGTGACTTGGGCAATCGAGCGGGCCTCGGCCTCCGGGTCCATGAAGACCGGTGCGGACCAGGCGAACATGGTTTGCCAACCGGCCTTTTCCAGGTGGGCCGGCCACAACCGCACCTTGGTGCGCAGCGACGGTTCGGCAATGAAGTCCGCATCATCGGTCAGCACGGCCAGCGACTCCCTGGAGCCTTGCCCGGCCGGGCGCACCGACATGGTCAGGTACGGGCCACCGGGCGGGCCATAGTTGGTGGTGACGCGCGCCCCGCGCCGCTCCACCCGGCGGGCCAGGTCCGCGAACAGCGGGTCGGTCAGGCCGGCGTAGTCGGTAGGCAGCGATGGCGGCTTCTCCATCAGGCTCAGCAGACGGCGCATCAGCTTGGAACCGGGATCCTTCAACCGGGCCAGGTCGAGGTCTTCCGCCTTGAGGCAAGACACCACCGCCAGCCGGCGGCGGGCCGCCACCAGGACGTCCGTTAGGCGGGTGGCGCCTTCCGGGCTGGAGAAGACGCCGAAGTCATACAGCACCAGGCCGCGCGGCGAACGGGTCAGGCCGGGCGCGAACACCACGGTGTCGAAGCTGAGGCCGGCGGCCGCTTCGGCGTGGGTTACGGTCAGGCGTCCTTGGCGCTGCCCGGCGAAGGCCCCGGCCACCGCCAGGTTGCCGGTGTGGGCTTGGCGGTCCAGTTCCACCAGGATCCGCTTGGCGTGGTCCGGCGTGCCCGCAATCACACCCACGGTCTCATCCGGGTAGGCCGCCAGGTGGTTGGTCACCTGCACCGCCACCTGCTCGATGTCGGCCGCGGGCGGCAGCACCTTGTCGCCCTTGGGGGACAGGCTGCCCAGGCCGTCCACATAGGCCCAGACCAGGCGTCGTTGGTGATCGGGCAACGGCAGGGCCGGGCCGAGGGTGGTGTAGCCCTGGCTGACCAGTAGGTTGGTCAGGCGCGGATCGCGTTCATTGACCTCGGCCGGCAGGGAGACGATGGGCAGGAACTCGCTGGCGACGCTGGCCAGGGTGTCGGTTTCACCGCGGGTGGCATCGCCGATCACCACGGCCTGGCGGCCGCGGGCCAGCGACGAGGCGGTTTGGGCCGGCGTCAGGCGATCGGCCGAATCGATGATGACCAGGTCGACCAGTGGCGTGCCCAGTTCGGCCAGCGGGATGGCCTGGGGCACCATGACCGGGCCGGCCACGATGCACGGCCGCGACCGCAGAGAAATGTCCGCCGCCACCAGGAAAGCGTCCCGTAGCGTGCCGGTGCCGTCCATGTGGGTCAGCTTGAAACCTTGGCCCGGGTAGTGTTCCACCGCTTGGTCGCGCCAACCGGCCACGGCTGCCCGGATGGGGCCCGGCTTGGTGGCCGAATGCGCAATGTCCAGTTCGCGGTAGGACTCCACCAGGCCGGCCAGGGCGTCCCCGCCGTACATCGACAGCACGGGGAACTCTTCCAGGGCGAACGCCAGGACCGAACTCCACCAGCAGAAATCGACCTCGCGGGCGGCGGCCTCAAGGGCGGCGTCCGCGGCCGCCTGGTCGGTGCCCGCCGCGGGGCCAACCCGCCGTTCGGTCAGGTCGGCCAGCAACCCACCCAGGCCCATCTGGTGCAGCGACACCGCAATCGAGTTCATTTCGGGCAGGAAGTCCAGCGAAGCGCGGTCGGCATGCAGCCGGTCCAGCAGCGCCAGCAGCTCGTCGAAGTTCATGCCGCCCAAGGTGGATGAACTGCCCGTGGCCAGGGCGGCATCGAGCGCATCCAGATCGGACTTGACGGCGGCGTAGGCACCCTCGACTCGGGCCATGCCAACCGGCAGCTTGGGCCAAGGCGCCTTGGGCTGCCACGACAGCCAAATCTCGCGCTGTTCATGGATCTTGACCAGGGAGGCGTGCAGGTCATCTACCTGCAGGCCGGGACGCACCAGGTCGCGGGCCTGTTTGCGCAGGCGGCGGCGCACCCGGGCGGGCATGTCGATGTCGTGTTCGGCCCGCCATTCGGGGGTGGCGGTGGCTGCCACCAGTTCCTCGGGCGAGGTCTCGAAAATCTCGGGCAGGAAGCGGTCCAGGGCGTCCCGCACGCCGGCCAGCATCTGTAGTTGCTCGCCCCAGTCCGCCATGGTGGCGGATTCCTCCAGGCCGGCCTGGCCCGTGATCTCGCGCATCTGCTCGATGGCGGCGGCGAGGGCGCCGGACCGCAACCGGTCCAGGCGGCGCAGCAGGTCATCGGCCGTTTCTTGATCGGTGACGAAGGCGCCGTACCAGGCCGTGTCTTCTTGCGTCAACTGGAACATGCCCAGTTCGGTGGCGCGGCGCACCCAACCCTTGACTTCGTCCCGCACCTCACCCACCAGGCGCGCGGCCGCCTTGCGGTCCAGGTGCACGCCGGTGCGAGTGTCCGGCGATTCCTCCGCGATGCGGGCAATCTCTTGTAGCGCCTCGAAGGCGGACACGTTCCACTGGGTCAGCGGGGTGTGCAGGGCCTGGAGGTAGCTGGCGATCTGTCCCGCCCGTTCCGCCAGGGCGCCACGGATATGCCCGATGCCGGCCACGTCCACCGGCGGTACCGAATAGGTCAGGCCTTCGATCAGCCGGGTGACGGCCTTGGCCTGCCAGTCGGTGGCCGGCTCCAGTTCTTGCAGGCATTCGCCCAGGCCGAAGCCGCGCAGGGTGCGGACCACCGACTTGAGATCGGACCGCTGGCCCGAGACGTACAGAACCGACCGGCCAGAGCCGACGGCATCGGCAATCAGGCCGGCCACGGTGGGCCCGGTGGGGGCGCCGGGCGGGGCGTCCACCAACACGGAGGCGCCGGTGGCGACCACATCCAGCACGTGTAGTTGATCCGGCCCCAGGTCACCCACGCCGCGTTCATGGTCCGGCGGCCGGTCCTCGAACACTTTGGGTGGCAGGTTGGTGGATCCCAACGCGGCCCGGGCCACGGCATCGCCCGCCAGGGCCGAAACCAACGGGTGGCGCAGCAGCAGATCGGTGCTGGCCGTCAGGTCATCGGCCAGCAACTGACCGGGATGCTCGTAGACGCCCACGATCAACTTGTTGCGCACCGCGAAGTCCGGGCAAACGGCCGCGCCCATGGCCCTGACCGCATCCAGCACCGGCACCTGGTTGAACGAGCCGCCGGCAAAGGCGTCATGGGCCAGCGAGGTGGCATCAGCCGGGATGCCGTGCTGGTTCAAGAAGCGCACCAGCACCGGGTTGACCATCACCGATGGTTCCAGTTTGAGTTCTATGCCATGCGCGGTGGGGTTGACCTCGATTGGCCGCAACATGACCGGCACCCGCCGGTGCTGCAGGTGACCCTCGTCTTCCGGATCCACTTCGGTCCAGGTGGCGATGCCAACCCCCAAATGGGTGGGGGGCAGGCCGTAGCGGGAGGCATGATCGGCCGCGAGGGCTCGCACGGCCTCGGCCTTGGTGGCGGCGGCGCCGGCCGCGGCCTTGTCCCGGATCAGCGAACTGAGCGGGGTGGGACGGCCGCCCAACAGGTGGGACAGGCCGCCCGGGTGCGCCTTGGTCAGGTCGATCACCGTGTTACCCAGGGCGGCAATGTCCACTAGGGCGCTGGTGCCGCCCAGCAAGGCCAGTTCGGCCTTCCAGGCTTCGAAGGTGCGGCCAAGTTGGGCCGCACGCAGATCATCCGCGGTCACGGGCCGGGGTCCGGTAATGGGGGCAGCACTGGTTGCCGCCTTGCGGCGTCCGGCTAGAAGGGCAGGCCTCACGGAGCCAAAACTACGTGCCTCCCCCGGTCAAGTGTGGGAGGCGCGGCGGGTTGGCCAAAAGCCCGTGACCGGCCCGTTGGCCCGCTACGGTGGTGTCAATCGACGTGTGAAAGGTAGGGAACATGCACCGGTCGGTTTACCGCCTGAAAGCCCGGCCCGGCAGCGAGGCCCGGGTAGCGGCGGCCCTTGGTGAGGCAGCCAGCCGGATGGGGGACGCCATCGGGCAACGGCGGTTGCTGACGGCCTCGGTTTTCCGGTACGGGCGTGACTTCTTCGCCTACTACGAAAGTTTGGACGGCCCGGGGTGCCCGATGGCGCCCGCGCAGCTTTTCGGTGACCTGACCGGCTTGGTCGAAACCTGGCCGGGGGAGGCGGGGCCGCAAGCCTGGACGCCTATGGTGGACATTTACCACGCCAGCCGGCCGGTCAGCCCGGAGGATTGGGCCCGGCCCAGGCCGGTGGCGGTGCTGGGCCAAGTCAACCGGCTACGGCCCGAGATGGTGTCGAGCTATGTCTTCTATCACTTCCAGTATCAAGAGGAGAAGCCGGGCGACTGGGCCAAGTACGCCGCCATCTATCTGCACGGCAACCTGATGTTCTTCTACCAGGAGCAACCGGACGGGCCGGTGGCGGTGCCGTACCGGGGCAGCCTGGACACACACAACACGCCGGCCGATTGGCAGGGCCTTATGGCGCAGCATTTCCTGCCCTGGGAGGACGATCCGAACCTGGAGCGGCCCTGGCGGGACGCCGAAACCGTGTTGTCGGTTTGGTGACCCGGGCGGTGCGTGGATGGCCGGATGGGGAGTTGTCCCCATCGCAGCAGGCCCAGGCGGGGCCCTAGTATGGTCACCGGACCCATGATTATCGACTCCCCTACCCACACGCGCCGCTCGGTCAGCGCCCGGCCAACCGCCGTGCCCACCGAAGCGGGCCTTTGGGATGCCCTGGCGGCTCAGGCCCACAGCGTGGAAGTCAACATTGGGCGCGTGATTTCCGGCAAACCAGACGCCATCCGCCTGGCTGTGACGGCTTTCCTGGCCGGCGGCCATCTGCTGATCGAAGACGTGCCGGGCGTGGGCAAGACCATGCTGGCCAAGGCACTGGCCACGTCGATGGGTGCCACCGTGCGGCGCATCCAGTTCACGCCTGACCTGCTGCCTTCGGATGTGACCGGCGCCCCCATCTTCAACCAGGAGACCCGCCAATTCGACTTCGAACCGGGGCCCATCTTCGCCAACATCGTGATCGGTGATGAGATCAACCGGGCCAGCCCCCGCACCCAATCCGCCCTGTTGGAGTGCATGGAGGAACGCCAGGTGACGGTCGAAGGCACCACTTACGCCCTTGATGACCCGTTCCTGGTGGTGGCCACCCAGAACCCCATCGACATGGAGGGCACCCACACCCTGATGGAGGCCCAGCGGGACCGCTTCATGATGCGGATCGCCATGGGCTACCCGGACGAAGGCGCCGAACAGGCCATGGTTAAGGCCCGCGCCAATGGTGAACCGATCAAGCAGATCGGCTCCGTAGTACCGCTGGCCACGGTGCGAGACATGATCGGCGCCTGCCGGCAGGTGCACGTGGCGGACGCCATCACGGCCTACGCCGTCGCCATCACCCGCGCTACCCGCCACCACCAGGCGCTACGCCTAGGGGCCAGCCCCCGCGCGGCCGTCCACCTGGTGGCCGCAGCCAGGGCCTACGCCGCCATGCACGGTCGCGGCCACGTGCTGCCGGATGACATCCAGGCGTTGGCCGAGCCGGTGCTGGCCCACCGCCTGATGGCCATCAGCCCGGCCAGCGGCGTCGAGGCGGCCGCCCAACTGCGCGCCATCGTGCGGGCCGTGTTAGCGGGCGTGCGGGTGCCCGTGCCGCTCCGCTGAAGCAGCTCAACCGGGCCACGCCGATGAAGCGACGGATCAGAATCACACCACGAGGCTGGTTCCTGGCCGGTGCCGGTCTGCTGCTGGCCGGCGTGGCCTTCCTCACGGCCCGTTACGACGCGCTGTTCGGCGGCGCACTGGCCCTGGCCGCCGTCGGCTGTGCCTGGCTGGCGCTGGTCCTGACCGGCCGGCCGGGCCCGATGGTGCGTGGCCTGCCCGAAGACACGGTGCCGGCCGGCACCACGGTCACCGTCTCGTTGGCCGCCCTTGACCGCGAGCCGGGGCCTGATCCGGTGGTCGACACCACCGAATATGGCCCGGCCACCGCCGCGCCCGCCGGGCCACCCGGGGTGCTGGCCTACGCCGTGGTGCCGGACAAGCGCGGCTCCCACCTGTTGGGGCCGGCCACGGTCACCACGATGGCGCCGCTTGGGCTACTGGTCGGCACCACCACGGTGGCCGAACCGACCGCCCTGCTGGTAGCGCCGCGCTGGCTGAAACTGACCATCCCGCCGCCGCAACAGGACCCGGACCGGACCTCCAACGCGGCGGTGCCCACCGACGAACTGGTGGTGGACCCATCTGGGGTGCGCCAGTACCGCACCGGTGACCCGCGCCGCCTGGTGCACTGGAAGGCTACGGCCCGGCGCGACACCCTGATGGTGCGCGAACAGGTGCAGCGGCGCATCACCGACGTGTGGGTAGTGGCGGACACGGTGGCAGCGGTGGCCGATGACGCGTTCGAGACCGGTTTGGCGGTGGCGGCCAGTTTGACCGCCTCAATGGCGGCGGCCGGGCACCGCGTCCACCTGGTCACCACCGGTTCTGGGCTGGAAGCCAACTTCACGCCCGATGCCGGCCACGGGCCCATCGGGCGGCACTTCGCCCTGGCCGAGGTAGCACCGCAGGAAGAACCGACCTGGGCGGCCGGCATCGGCGAGGCGTTGGGGCCGCGGGGCGGCCAGGTGCCGGTCTATGCCGTGGTGGCCCACCCCACGCCGGCTCGGGCCGGCCTGTTGGGCACGGCGGTGCAATGGGGCAGCCCGGCGGCGGCCTGGCTGGTGGGCGAGGCAGCGGCGGCCCTGGCGCCCGCGTTGGCGGGGCAGGGCTGGTTGGTTCACCTGGTGGACGAGGCGGCGGGCGTATGAGCGTGGCAGGGACGGACGCCATCGGGCTGGGGCCGGGAGGCGGTGGACGCGAAGGCGGTTGGGGCGAGGCGCCCACCGGCTGGCGCGCCGTACCGGGCAACCGGCCCGTCATCACCGCCCTGGCCGTGATGGTCCTGCTGCTGACGCTGATGGTGCCGATGGGCGGCCTGATCGAAGGCCGGGACTGGATGATCTGGTTCGCGGCCTTCGGCGGCGGCGTGCTGGTGTTGGGGGCGGTGCTGCGGGCCGCCAGGCTGCCCGGTTGGTCCGTCACCCTGATCGAACTGCTCGCCGTACCCCTGGCGCTGGTGGCCAGTTTCGCCCACCAGACCGCCTGGCTGGGGTTCATCCCCAACGGCGAGACCTGGGAGCGGTTTGTCGCCATGGGCAAGAACGTGGCCCTGGCGATTGTGCTGGAATACGCGCCATTGTCGCCACAGATCGGCTTGAGTGCCCTGGTGGCGGCCGGGGCCGCCCTGCTGGCGGTGGTGTTCGACTGGTACACCTTCACGGTGCGGGCACCGGCCGCCACCGGGCTGTTCGCCACCCTGACAATGGTGCTGCCAGTGGCCTTCCTGCGGGACGGCGTCACGCTGTGGAAGCTGGCGGTGCCGGCCGTGGCCTTCCTGTTGGTGCTGGCGGTGTCCAATCCGGTGGCCCGGCCGCGTCTGCAGGTGGTGGACCAGTGGGTGCACGGGGTGTTGGGCGTGATGCGGGCGGCCGTGGTGATGGCCGCTTCGGTGTCCCTGGCGGCGGCCGTGGCGTGGGTGGTGCCGGGGTTGACGTCCGACGCGTTGATCAAGCCGGGGGAGGGACCGGCGCGCTTTGTCTCGGGCGTCAATCCGCTGGTGGAACTGGGGGCGGACCTGCGCGAACAAGGTTCGGGTGAGGTGCTGCGCTACACCACCGACGCCGGCCCCCTGTACATGCGGATGACCACTTTGGCCGAGTTCGATGGCACCAGATGGAAACATGCCGCCGGGTCTACCGCCGCCTTCACCCCGAGCGTGGACACCGCCGTGCCGTGGGTCGATTCGGGTTATCCGACGCCGGACTATGCGGCCTCGGCCAGTGTCAAGGTCGAGATCACCAACCTGCGGGCCACCATGCTGCCAGCCCCCTATCTGCCCACCGAAGTGTCAGGGGCCACCGGCGACTGGAAGGTGGACGGTGACGACCTGACCATCAACGCCGACCTGGCCAGTGTGACCGACCAGGTCTACCGGGTCGAAGTGATGCTGCCGCGCACGGTCCCCGATGCCTCTGCCGCCGGTCAGATCGCGACATCCAGTGTCGCCGGGTCGGCTTTGGCCGATGCCGACCAGTACCTTGAGCTGCCCCCCGACCTGCCGGCCATCATCGGGCAGACGGCGGACGAAGTGATGGCCGAGGCCAGTTTGGACGGCCCCGATGCCTCCCCGCTGGCCCAGGCGACGGCGCTGCAGAACTACTTCCGCAACACCGACTTCACCTACTCCACCACCACTCCGGCCGAGGAAGGCTACGACGGCGATTCTGGTGCGGTGGTGGCGCGCTTCCTTGAGGTCAAGTCCGGCTACTGCGTCCACTTCGCGGCCGCCATGACGTTAATGGCGCGGCACCTGGGGATTCCGGCCCGGATCGCCATTGGCTACCTGCCGGGCAAGGAGGTGTCCGGGCAATCCGGTGGCGATCCAGGCCTGGTGACCTACTCGGTCAAAGCCAACCAACTGCACTCCTGGCCCGAGTTGTACATCCCGGGGTCCGGCTGGGTCGGTTTCGAACCAACCGCCGCCCGGGGCGTTGCGCCAACCTATGCGCCAGAGCCCAGCCGGACCGCTGAGGCCACAGTCAGCCCTAGCCCCAGCCCAAGCCTGTCGGCTTCGCCCACGCCGTCGCCATCGGCCTCGGCCAGTCCTTCGGCTTCGGCCAAGTCCAGTGCGCCGGCCACGAAGTCCGGCGCCGGCGGCGGCGGGGACGGGGGCTCGAATTGGCGCGATTGGCTGCGGGTGTTGCCCTGGGTGCTAGGCGGATTGCTGGTGCTGGGGTTGGCCACCCTGGCGCCCGCGGCAGCCCGCCGCGGGCGCCGGCGCCGGCGCCTGGCCGGGCCAAGGGCCCTGGCCGGGGCTTGGGACGAGGCGCGGGACTTGGCGGTGGATTACGGCCACGGTGCGCCGGCGGCGGAAACCCCGGCTGACTTCGGTGAGCGCTTGGGCGGCTTGATGGGCGGCGGCGAGGCCGCGCGGGCCCTGGCCGAGCTGGTGGCCGAGGTTGAACGCGCTGCCTACACCAAGGAGGGTGTGGCCGGCACTGTTACCGGCTCTGACCAGCGCGAACGCTATCGGAGCCAGATCGCGGTGATCGGCCGCAGCCTCGCCCTGACCGTGCCGCGGGGCCGGCGCCTGCGGATTGCCTGGTGGCCGCCCAGCCTGCGCCACCCCCACCACACCTGACCCTCTCCCCTCGCGAAAGGTCACTTTTCCTCGCGAAAGTACGGTTATGTAGGTGCTTCGCCCAGAGCGAAACACGTTTATGCAGGTCAGGGCGTTGCGCAGGTTGGCGCCCAACTACATAACCGTACTCTCGCGAGGAGAGGGTTAGCGCAGGACGCGGTTCAGGTCCCGCACCGCACCCCGGTCCGCCGAAGTCGCCAGCGCGGCGTAGCACTTCAGGGCCTGGGAGACCTCTCGGTCGCGGCCCACCGGCTGGTAACCGCCCTCGGACTCAAGCTGAGCCCGCCGGGCCGCCAACACGTCATCGGGCACCGCCAACTGCAACCGGCGCTCCGGGATGTCGATCACGATCGTGTCGCCGTCCTCCACCAGGGCGATCAACCCACCCGAGGCGGCCTCCGGCGAAATGTGGCCAATCGACAACCCGCTGGTGCCGCCGCTGAAACGGCCATCCGTGATCAGGGCACACTGTTTGCCCAGGCCACGGCCCTTCAGGAAGCTGGTGGGGTACAGCATCTCTTGCATGCCGGGACCGCCGGCCGGGCCCTCGTAGCGGATCACCACCACGTCACCGGCCTTGACTTTGCCGGCCAGGATGCCGTCAACCGCCGCCTCTTGTGACTCGAACACCACGGCCGGGCCTTCGAAATGCCAGATCGACTGGTCCACGCCTGCCGTCTTGACCACCGCGCCATCTGGTGCCAGGTTGCCGCGCAACACCGCCAGGCCACCATCGGCCGTGTAGGCGTGGGCCACATCCCGGATGACGCCAGCCTCGGCGTCCGTGTCCAACGAGTCGTAGCGTTCCGCCTGGGTGAAGGCGGCCGGTGAGTAGCGGTTGCCGGGGGCGGCGCGGAACAACTGCTTGGCCTCATCGGTGGCCACGCCGGAACGGACGTCCCAGTCCGCCAGCCAGGACGCGACATCGGGCGAATGGACCGAGCCGACGTTCTTGTCGAACAGGCCCGCCCGGTACAGCTCGCCCAGAATCGCCGGAATGCCGCCCGCCCGGTGGACGTCCTGGATCAGGGCCGTGCCGTTGGGTGCCACCTTGCAGATACAAGGCACCAGGTGGCTGAGCTGTTCAATGTTGTGCAGCGTGAAATCCACCCCGGCCTCTTGAGCGATGGCCAAAATGTGCAGAATCGTGTTGGTGGAGCCGCCCATCGCGATGTCCAGCGTCATGGCGTTCTCGAAGGCGGCCAGGGTGGCGATCGACTTGGGCAGCACCGATTCGTCACCCTCGTGGTAGTAGCGCCGGGTCAGTTGCACGATGGCGGCCCCGGCGCGGCGGAACAGGCCCTCTCGGTCAACGTGGGTAGCGAGGAGGGTGCCGTTGCCGGGTAGGGCCAGGCCCATCGCCTCGGTCAGGCAGTTCATCGAGTTGGCGGTGAACATGCCGGAACAAGACCCGCAAGTGGGGCAGGCGCCTTCCTCGATGCGGGCCAGGTCCGCGTCCGAGACGTCCGGATTAGCCGATTCGGCCATAGCGACGATCAGGTCCAGACGGTCCCTGGTTTGGCCACTGGTCAACGTGGCGCGGCCGCCTTCCATTGGGCCGCCGGAAACGAAGATGGTAGGCAGGTTGAGGCGCATCGCCGCCATCAGCATGCCGGGGGTGATCTTGTCGCAGTTGGAGATGCAGATCAGGGCGTCCGCCCGGTGGGCGTTGACCATATACTCCACCGAGTCGGCAATCAGGTCGCGGCTGGGCAGCGAGTAGAGCATGCCGCCGTGGCCCATGGCGATGCCGTCATCGACCGCGATGGTGTTGAACTCGCGGGGGATGCCGCCGGCCTGGCGGATGGCTTCCGAAACGATGCGTCCCACCGGGCTCAGGTGGGTGTGGCCGGGTACGAACTCGGTGAACGAGTTGGCCACGGCGATGATCGGCTTGCCGAAGTCTTCTCTGGCCACGCCGGCGGCACGCAGCAGAGCGCGGGCGCCGGCCATGTTGCGGCCGCTCCATAGGACATCCGAACGTAGGCGCGGCATGATTGCTCTCCTTTGGTTGGCTTTCGTTTCGGCTGGGGGAAAGCCTATGCCCGATGGCGTGTGGGTGCCTCTGGTGTGGCGGGTTGCGGCGGTGGGTGACGGCTGCTGCCGGCGTGTGGATATACTGTCTTGGCTTCACTGGGGTGACTCGTCTCCCTTTCTGCTGAAGGGCATTCGGGGTGTGGCGCAGCTTGGTAGCGCGCTTCGTTCGGGACGAAGAGGTCGTGGGTTCAAATCCCGCCACCCCGACCAAGTGAGCCTGAGAGCCGGGCCGTAGGCCCGGCTCTCGCTTGTTAAGGCGAGCTGGCGCGGCCGCGCGAGCCCGGCCTGCCGGGCCGGGCGAGGAGCACCCCGACAGGGGTTGGCTGAGGGCTTGACTTGGGGCGGGTTGATCTGAGAGTCTGTCGCGTTTGCAAATTCCCCTTCGAGAGGACCAGACCGATGAGGCACAACACGAACCAACTGGCGGCCATGCGGCTGCCGGCGGTGCCGTGCGCCATTGTCGCGCCCTGCCTCGAAGGGCCGCGTTTCGACGCCCGTCACGGCGCTGCCGGTGTCCGCCTGGCGTCTGGGCACCGCGTCCGTTTGAGCCGGCCATAACACCCGGCCCCTGGGCGATGGCGTCCCAGGGCACCACGGCTGGCGCCGCCAGTTCCACTCAGTACCCAACAAGCAGCCTTGCGTGGGCCAACCCATGCCCAAAGCCGACCCACGGCAGGGCTGCCTGTTGCCCAACCTCCCTGTGTCCAAGCCAGGGAGGTCCCAACCAACAAGGAGGTGATACCGATGTCCAATGTCCTGAACCTGCAGTTCAGTGGTTTCGAAGTGCCCACCGTGATCCGTCATGCCTTCAGCCTGGTTTGGCGCGGTGTCACCCGCGTCTACGACTGGACCGATGGCGTGTCCCTGGCGGTGGACCCGAAGCCGCGGGTGTGCGAACTGGTTCGCTTCGTTTACAGCACCTGGCGGACGGGCCGCTCCGGCGGCTTCTGGCCCGGCCTAGTGGGCTCCGTTTGGTGCCGCAGCCAGCCCCAGGGCTTCTGCGTCACCTGCGGTGGCGTCGTCATCACCTGGGGACGGGCGGTGGCGGGTTGCACCGGTTGTGGCCGCTGCGGCCTTCCCAGGTTCCCGATGTCGTCCGCCCGCCGGGCGATGTGCCTGGCCGGTGTACCGACGCTGCCTTACCGGCACCCGGGCGGTGCCAGCCTCGAATGGCGCTGGCACCACCCGGTCTGGTTGTAGCCACTGGAGTGGTCCCTTGTTGCCTATCGCAGGGCGGCTTTGATCGCTTTGATGTGGTCCGGCGTGGTGCCACAGCAGCCGCCGATGATGCTTGCCCCGGCGGCCAACAGGGCCGGGACGTGGGCCGCCATGGCGGCCGGCGTAGCCGGGTAGGTCACAACGCCGTCCACAACGACCGGCAGGCCGGCGTTGGCCTGGACCATGATCGGCGCCTCTGGCGCGGCGGCCCGCATCTGGGCCGCGATGCCGATCATCTGTTCGATCCCCTCGCAACAGTTGGCGCCCACGATGCTGGCACCCGCAGCCAGGGCCGCCAGGGCACAGTCGGCTGGCTCGGCGCCGTCCATGGTGTGGAATTCGTTGGGCCCGGTTTGGCTGAAGGTGAATGTCGTGATGATCTCAAGCGCCGTGCTCTCCTTGACCGCCTGAACCGCGAGCGTGGCTTCTTCGATCCCCATCATGGTTTCGACACAGGCCGCGTCGACCCCGCCGCGTTCCAGCGCCACCGCCTGGGCAGCGAAGGCCGCGTAGATCGCCTCTGGTTCGATCTCACCCAGTAGCAATTGGTAGCCGGCACCGCTGGGCCCCATGGAGCCCAGCACCCAGTGGTCTTCGCCGGCCGCTGCGCGTGACAACCGGGCGGCCGCCAGGTTTAGCTCGTCTTCCCGGCCGGCCAGGCCGTGGGCACCCAGCCTGAACGAGGTACCACCGAAGCTATTGGTCTCAACCAGGTCCGCCCCGGCGGCTAGGTAGCTTTGAGCAATGAAAAGAATCTGATCAGGCCGGGTGGTGTTCCACTTTTCTGGACACTCGTCCGCCGCCAGGCCCAACTGGGCCGCATAGGTGCCCCAGGCGCCATCTGACACCAATACCCGCCCCGAGCGGACGACATCGGCAATCCTTGGCCTGGTCACCCAGCCATCCTCCCATGACCACGCCGACTCTAACTAGGCGGACTTCCGCCGCCATGGTTCAGGTTCCTGCGGGCTGGGCTGCCTGGCCAGCCTTGGCCGGGCGGGTAGGGACGATGGCGGCCAGGGCCAGCAGGGCGAGACCCACGAGTGCGGTTATCACCAGCGGTAGGGAACCGGGGGTCCAGGCGCCGCCTCCCATGTAGATGATCGAACTGTCGCCCAAGGCGATGTAGTGCTGCGGCACCCAGGGGTAGATCCAGTCCTGCCAGAAGCCTGGCAACATCTCCCTGGCCAGCATGGCCGATGACATGCCGGCGCCGAAGACCAGAATTATGGCCAACGCACCCAGGGGCACAGCCAGGCTGAGTGCCCCGAGGAATGCTGCCATGACGGCGAAGGAGCCCAGCCAAAGGAACAGCGTCAAAGTGCCGAAGGGGAGGTTGAGCCCGCCCATCCAGGTGACGATAAGAACGGCGCAGACGGCGACGACCAGCGAGAGCACGGCGGCGTAGGCCAACTGGCGGCCGTAGGCCAGCAGTCTTTCGCCGCGGCCGGCAGCAGGGGCGGGCCTCAGGGCAAGGAAAAGGATGAGCGTGCCGGCCATGGTCATCATGATCAGCGGCATGATCAGCATCTGGGAGCCCATCAGCGCCGAGGTGGCGCCGCCGCCGATGTCGGCCGCGTGGATGGTCTCGAAACTGGCTGTCAGCCCGGCCTGGGTAAACAGGGCCGTCAGGGCCTGTTGCATGGTGGCGGCCAGCATGGGGTTTTTGCCCTGGTTAACGATGACGCGCACGGCCGGCGGGTCGCCCTGGCCGGCCTGGGCGGCCGCTTGGGCCTGGCTGAAACCGGCCGGAATGACCACCGCGCCGTAGTACTCGTTGTTGTCCAGGGCGGCGTTGACGGCCGCCTCGCCGTCGAGTTGGGTCCACGCCAGGGGTGAGGTTTGGCCGGTGGGCAGGGTAGCGCTGGAGGTGAGTTGTTGAACCAGCGCGGCCCCCAGGTTGATGTCACCGTTTGGCGTCGCGGCCCCCTCATCGAGCGTGGTGATGGCGAACGGCACGTCCTTGGGGTTGGCGCGCAGCATTGGGGCGACCACCAGCGACATGATGCACGTAATCAGGATGACCGCCACCAAGGGCAGCACGAAACGCCGGTTGCCGAGACGATCGAAGTTCAACATGGAGGCTCCTTTGGGCGCGACTGGAATCGTGCTAGAATCATAATATGATTCTAGTTCTAGTTAAATAGAAGGACCGGAAGCGTTCTTCTGGTTCGGCGCCGCGCTGTCAGGTACAAGGAGGGCACACATGGCCAGGCCACGGAAAGATGATGGGGGCGTCCCCGCCCAGCAGCGCCTGGAGGACGCCTTCTGGGCCATGCTGGCTGAGGCGCCCTACCGGGAGATGACCATGGGCGCCCTGGCCCGCCGCGCCCAGGTCAACCACAACACGTTCTACTACTACTTTGACAACCTGGACGCGATGGCCGCCCAGTTGCTGGACCAGAACCTGGTCCCCGCACTGCCGGCCCGTCTGCTGGCGCAAGTCCCCGCCGGCGTCGATCTGCGCGAATTCACGGATAACGCCGAACTGATGCTCCACTTTCGCCGCATGTGCCTGCTGGTTGGCCCCCACGGCGCCGCCTGGATGGCCGACCGGGTCAAGCAGGCCGTCCTGGAGATCTGGCTGACCACACTCGGCCTTGACCAGACCGACCTCGACCGGGCCAACGCCATTACGTTGACCTGGATCATCGGCGGCCTGATTGCCGTTCTGGGTCAGTACGGCCAAGACCTGGACCCGGCCCAGATGGGCCCGGTCATCCAGGGGCCACTCGGCCAAGGCGTCCTGGCGAGCCTGGCCCGGCTGAAGGACAACCAGGCGGCCAAACCGGCCGGCGGCGCTGTCGCCACAAGGTGAGAGGCGCCATCGGGCAAAGCCTAGACGGGCGCGGCAACGGACGGTACCTGTAACCTAAGGGGTCAAGCCCCAAGCCGCTCCGGGTCTGAGAGAAGGGACCGCCGGTGGAACTAGTCGAATTGACATGTGAAAACTGTGGCGGCCAGCTGAGCATTGACCTTGACAAGGGACTGGCCATCTGCCAGTTCTGCGGCACGGTTTTCAAGATGGTGGATGACCGGCCCATCATCATCAACCAGTATTACGACGAACACCCGGGCTCGAAGCAGGCGCTGCGGCAATCGGTGGCTGAGATGCTGCAGCAACGGATGGCCAGTCTGGCTGAAGAAGCCAAGGTGCTCGATGACCAGCAGGCCGCCAAGCAGAAGTCCGGCGGGCTGGTGACTGCCGTGGTGTTGGCCCTGGTGATAGGCCTTGGCGTGGGCGGCTTCTTCCTGTTCCGGCACCTGGCTGGCGCCGACAATGACAGCGCCGCGGATGAGCTGACCGGGCGCTTGATCGCAGAAGAAATGGCGTCTGCGAGTGGGCGGGCCCTGCCTGAATCGGATTTGCTGCTCGATGTCGCCCAGGCGGCCTTCGGTACCAGGACCCCCACGCCGGACCAACTGGCCAGCATTACCAGCCTCCGGTTGTCGTCCGAATTCACGGGGGGTATCCACGTCGCCACTGTGGAATGGGCGGTGGACGGCGGCGAGACCCAGCGATTGGTTGTACCCGAAGAAACGACTGTCGACGCAGCCGATTTCACCGCCTTCACCGGCCTGGTCAGCTTGGATCTGACCGACTTCAGCACGTTCGACCTGGAACAAACCTATTACCAGACCCTTGACTCCTTGGTGAACCTGCGGGAACTGCGGCTGGGGCCGCTGTCATGGGAAGAGGGCATGGTGCCGGTGCCAGAACAACTGGAGGTGCTTGAGGGCGCCTGGTTCGGTGACGACTACGCGCTGGAAGAGGTCCGGTCCATGACCGCTCTGCGGCAGTTGAGTATCAGCTTTGGTGCGGACGTGACCGATTTCTCCGCCATCACCGACCTGCCCGCCCTCACCGACGTGACGGTGAATTCGCTGTCCTACGTCGACAACGATTTCGGCTGGCTGGAGGACATTCCTAACCTGGAATCGCTGACCGTGAACGCCTACAACCTGGCGGATTTCAGCTTCCTGAACAGCCTGACCAACCTGCGCCACCTGAGCCTCAACGGTGCCCAGAACCTCAAGACGCTTGACGTGGTGCGGCGGCTGCCCCAACTGGAGAGCCTGACGGTTGACCGCAGCGTCATTATGACCCTGGCGCCCCTGGAAGGCATGACCTCGCTCAAGAGCCTGACCTTGTCATACAACCTCAACCTGACGGATGTTTCGGCCGTCTCCTCGCTGACCGGCCTGGAGCAGTTGAGCTGCGACCGCGGGTACAGCGTGTCGGCCGGTTTCAGCGCCACGGGTTTGACCCGGCTGACCACGGCCACGGTGCCGGAACAGTTCTTGCCCTGGTTGGCGGGGGCGCCGCTGACCGACCTAACGGTTGTGAACGGCTTGGATGATCCGGCGTCGCTGCTGGGCTTCACCGAGGTGACGCGGCTACGCCTTGAAGGCGGGGCGGTCCAGTCCCTGGCCGGTTTGGAACGGCTGGGGTTGACCCGCCTGGAGTTGGACGACATCAGCCTCTGGTGGGACGACAATGGTCAGCACATCTTCGAAATCCCGGTGGCCGAACTGGTAGTCAATCAGGTTGACGGCCTGCATATCGGTTCGACGGAGGTTCTGGCCAACACCGGGCTCAAGGCGCTCACCTTCACCAACACGTCCCCCTACCAGCAGAACGAGTCCAAGACGGCCGACTACATTGCGCCGATCCTGGGCCAGCTCACCGGGTTGGAGACTTTGGACTTGAGCGATTCCGGGCTATCCAGCCTGGAGTTTGCCCGCAGCTTGACCAACCTGCAGGCCCTGACCATCTCCGACACCTACGTCAGCGACATCGCCCCCCTCAAGTCGCTGGCGTCGCTGCGGACCCTGGTCTGCTTCAACTGCCCCATTGTCAACCCGGGCGGCGTCTCCGCTCAGGTCAACCTGGTCAACTGACCCCTGCTCCGGCCAGCGTTGTTGCAGGAGCGGGTATCATTTTCGGGCCGATCGTTGCAATAGCTGGGTGCGGCGCAGCGACGTGGCGCCGGCCGGCAACCCAACGACATCGAACAGCGCGGAGGCACAGCGGCCTTTGGCCAGAAAGGCAGCACGGCCCATGGGGCAGGCATTCGACATCTATCTGATCCATTCCACCCACACCGACATCGGCTACACCGACACGCAGGTCCGGGTGAGGGGATGGCACGCCGACCACATCCGCCAGGCGGTCCGCTTCTGCCAGCGCGATTCCCGGTTCCGCTGGAACTGCGAGACCTGGTGGGGTGTGCAAGCCTTCTTGGGCGAAGCTTCGCCGGAAGAAACAGAACAGTTCGTCAAGCTGGTTCAGCAAGGGCAGATTGGCCTGTCGGCCAGCTACTTCAACCAGACGGACCTGATTCCCGGCTATGTGCTGCGCGAAGCGGCGGCCCAGTGCCAAGCCGAACGGCGGGCTTTGGGGATCGCGGCCAGGAGCGCCATGACGGCTGACATCAACGGCTACAGCTGGGGCTTCGCCGACATCCTGGCCGAAACCGGCACAGACGCCCTGTTGTCCTCGGTGCACAACCACCACGGCTACCATCCGCTGTTCCGCCGTCAAACCCCGTTCCTTTGGCGCGGGCCGCAGGGCGGCGAGGTGCTGGTCTGGAACGGCGAGCACTACCACCTGGGCAACGAACTCGGCATCGCCTGCACGCCCTCGTTCGAATACGTCATCCGTGACGGCCTGGACGCCCAGGCGCTAGACCCGTTTGCGAAATCGCTGCGCCGCCTGCGGGCCTACGTCGACGGCGTCAAGGCGCAAGGCTACGAGTACGACTTCATGCCGGTCTGCCTGTCGGCCCACATGACCGACAATTCGTCGCCTTCGCTGGCCATCGTCGACTACCTGGAGCGTTACGGCGAGGAAGGTCACGCCGACATCTCGTTGCAGATGGCGACGTTGGACCAGTTCTTTGACGTGGTCCGGGAACGGACCGCGGATTTGCCGGTCCTGGAAGGCGACTGGACCGACTGGTGGGCCGACGGTATGGGCTCGACGCCGGATGACGTCGCCGCCTACCGTGAGGCTGCCCGGCGCTATCACGTGGCCCGCAAGCTTGATCCGGAGCGCCAGGCTGCGCCGGCCGAACTCTACGACGACGCGCTGCACGACCTGATGCTCTACGGCGAGCACACTTGGAGCCATTCTTCGGCCATGTCCGATCCGTCGGACCGCCTGGTCCGCCGTGTCGAGCAGGGCAAGCGGCTCTACGCCTTGCGGGCCGCCGAAGAAACCGAACGCCTCTGGGAAGCCCTCTGCCAAGACCGCGGCCAGACCGCCGCCCAGGCCGGGCAGGAGCCGGTGTTCCGGGCGGTCAACCCACATGCCGTGCCCTACCAGGGGATGACCGAGATCGACGTCGAACGCTTCGAAGGCCATGAGCGCTTCGCCGTGGTCGAGGCCGACACCGGCCAGCCGGTTCCCTTCCAGCTCTCGCCTTGCGCCCGCGGCCAGCGGCTGTGCGTTCAACTGGACTTGCAGCCGGGTCAGACCAAGACCTTCGCCCTGGCCGAACTCGAACCGGCCGCCCTGCCGACGGCGTCGTTGACGCCGGCCAGCGGCACCGACGGCGTGCGCGACCTGGCCCACGACGCCGGCAACACGGCCGTCCAAAGGCTAGAAACCGACCGCTTGGTCTTGGCCTTCAGCCTGGAGCACGGCCTCTATTCGCTGGTGGACAAGCGGACCGGAGCGGAGTCGATCGACCAGAGCCGCGGCCTGGGCGCGTTCACGCCGGTCCACGAAGTCACCCCGGCGGGCGCTGACGGCCAACTCGAGGTCCGCCGCAAAATGGGGCGCAACCGCAAATCTGATGCCACCCGCCGGACGGCCGGCCAGGCCACGGACTGGACGGTGTTGGAAGACGGCGACCTGTTCACCCGGGTTCGGATCGACTATCAGCTGCCGGCTATGGACCACGCCTACCTGATCGTCACGCTGTTCAAGTTGGCCCCAAGGGCAACGGTCGAGTTCCGCTGCCACAAACACAGCCTGTGGGACCCGGAAAACTTGTATTTGGCGCTGCCCTTCGCCGCTGACACGACCTATGTCGACAAGGCTGCGGCCGTGGTCCGGCCGCGCCTCGACCAGTTGCCTGGCACCTGCGTCGACTACTACGCGGTTCAGAACGCGGTTGTCTTTTCGTCTGAGTCCCAGGACCTGGTGTTGTGCACGCCGGACGCGCCCCTGGTGGCGATGGGGCCGTTGGCGGCGCATCCCATCCGCCTGATGGGGGAGGGCCCCAGCAACGATGACGCCGTCTGGTCCTGGGCGATGAACAACTACTGGGAGACCAACTTCAAGGCCGAACTGGGTGGCTTCCACTCGTTCCGCTACGACTTGGTGCTGGCCGACGATGACGCCCATGGCCCGGCGGCGGCCTTCGCCCAGGCCGAAGCCATCAACGAGGGCGTTCTGCAATTCCAAGGGGCGGCTGGGGCCTGACCAGCCTAAACCGCCCGTGACAGGTCTAGACGGCCCGTGACAGGTCTAGAGCCCGGGCGCGGACCGGTGATGCCTCGCTGCAAGAGTGGGTACCAGTTTTGCAACGGTTGGCGCGAAAGCCCCTACCAGTTTTGCAACCGACGCCCCAGTGGAGCCGGCTGCCGGCGCTGGCGCCGCGTCGGTCAGCGGAAGGTGTAGCCCTCGGAGAAGCGGCAGGTGACGGAGTACTCCATGCCTGCCTGGCGCGGGTCGCCCCCGTTCCGCTCCAACTGGTACAACGCGTTGGTGAGGGCACTGGTCACGGCCAGGTTGCGGAAGGCGGCGTGGTTGGCCGGCGTGAAACAGGCCTGCAATTCGTCCAGCACCAGGTGGTAGGTGGTGGACTGGGTGGTGTAGCGCTTCTCTGTGGCGTCTGTGCCGCCGCGCTGGAAGGCGATCTGCTCGCTCGGGTGGATGTTGGGCAAGAACAGCAGGCTGGCCAT
>JAISSX010000010.1 GCA_031272885.1 Bifidobacteriaceae bacterium
ACGTCATCGCGACTTGCCCGGTCAAGGCCGATGGCACGTTCGATTGCCCGATTACCCCGGCGCTGCCTGATGGCACCGAGGTTGACGTGGTGATTGTGGACAAGGCCGGCAACGTGTCCGATCCGGCTGAGGTGACGGTTGACGCCGTGGCCCCGAACGATCCGATCGTTGATCCGACCAACGGCAAGGAAGTCACCGGTCATGTTGATCCGGCCGACCTGGCCGATGCCGCCAACGGCGACCTGACGGTTGTGGTGACCGACGCCGCCACCGGTGAGGAACTGTGCACAGCCACCGTCCAGGCCAACGGCACCTTCGAGTGTGACTTCTATCCGTCGCTGCACGACGGCCAGGAGATCAAGGTGTCCGTGGTTGACCCGGCCGGCAACGTGTCCGATCCGACCGAAGCGACGGTTGACGCCGTGGCGCCGCTGAAGCCAACGGTTGATCCGACCAACGGCCAGCAGGTCTCCGGCCATGTCGACAGCGCCGATTCGGCCGATGCCGCCAACGGCGAGCTGACCGCCGAGATCCGCGACGCCGCCACCGGCAACGTGATTGCCACTTGCCCGGTGCAGGCCGATGGCACCTTCAACTGCCCGATGTCGCCGCCGCTGGCTGACGGCAAGGTGGTTGACGTGGTCATCACCGACAAGGCCGGCAACGACTCCTCGCCGAAGCAGGCTACGGTTGACGCCGTGGCGCCGCTTGATCCGACGGTCAACCCGTCCAACGGCAAGGAGATCACGGGCCATGTCGATCCGGCCGACGTGACCGACGCCGCCAAGGGTGACCTGACGGTTGAGGTCAAGGATCCGGTGACTGGTGATGTGATTGCGACCTGCCCGGTCAAGGCCGACGGCACGTTCAGTTGCAAGATCCAGCCGCCGCTGGCTGACGGCGACGAGGTTGACGTTGTGGTGGTGGACAAGGCCGGCAACGGCTCCGCCCCGCACGAGGTGGTGGCTGACGCCCTGGCGCCAGGCCTGCCGATCGCCAACCCGTCCGGTGGCGACAAGGTGACCGGTACGGTGCCGGCTGAAGATCTGGCCGACGCCGCCAACGGCGACCTGAAGATCGTCGTGACCGATCCGGTGACCGGTGAGGAACTGTGCACGGCCGATGTCAAGACCAATGGTTCTTGGGAGTGCACGTTCTATCCGCCGCTGGCGGACGGCAAGGTGGTTGACGTGTCGGTGATTGATCCGGCCGGCAACGTGTCCACGCCGAAGCAGATCACGGTTGACGCCCTGGCCCCGGTCGATCCTTGGACCGAGCCGACGGCAGGCGCGGGCCTGACCGGTGACGGCGAGGCCGCGGGTGACGTCATCACGGTGACCGGCCCCAACGGTTCGTCCAACGTGCTCTGCACAACGACGGTGAAGGCCGATCTGACCTGGAGCTGCAGCTTCAGCCCGGCGCTGAGCGAAGGCGACACGGTCAAGATCAACGAAACCGACGCCGCCGGCAACGAGTCGCGCGACAAGAACTGGCGCATCGGCATCCCGTACCTGGAGGTTGAATCGGCCGAGATCCTGCAACTGGATCGTCAGGTTGTGACCGGTTACAACTTCCAGCCGGGTGAACTGGTGGTTGGCACGATGTTCTCCGACCCGCTGCCTCTGGGCAAGATGCGGGCCGACGCCAACGGCCAAGTGGTGTTCCGCTGGGTGATCCCGGATGGCACCGCCTACGCCACCCACCGGGTGCAGGGCGCCGGCGAACTGTCCGGCCGCTACGAGACCACCTTCGATGTGGTGAAGCAGCTTGGTGACGAGTATCCGGAGGAGACGGCCACAGCGTCGCCCACCCTGGCAGGCCCGTCCGAGACGGCCACCACGGCCACCACCACCAAGAAGGCCACGGCCACGGCAGCCAAGACGCTGCCGTTCACGGGTGCCGACAAGGTGGTGCCGATGAGCGCGGCCGCCCTGGGTGCCCTGCTGGCCGGTCTGCTCCTGGTGTTGGCCGCCAAGCGCCGCCGCCGCCGTGAGGAAGACGCCGCCTGACACCTAACGCCTAACCAGGCCAACTAACGCGCGAGGCCGGTTCCCCCCGAGGGGAACCGGCCTTCCGCTGTGTTAACGGGCGTTGGTATCCGAAAAATGACTTGCGTCACTGGCTGACCTCATACTACTGTCAACAGGCATCAGTTGTATCATAACTAATGACCTGAGGGGGGACTCAATGAAGACTATCGACTGGGTCGATGGAGCGATCGAACTGATCGACCAAACCAAATTGCCGGGTGAGCTGGTGGTTAACCGGGTGGACAACCTGGACAGCCTGATCTACGACATCCAGCGCCTGGCGGTGCGTGGGGCGCCGGCCCTGGGTGTGGCCGGGGCCATGGGTGTGGCCCTGCTGGCGGCGCAATTCGAGGACTTGGACAAGGTCCGCAGCGAGGCGGCCCGGCTGCGGGCGGCCAGGCCAACTGCTGTCAACCTGTCCGCCATGGTGGACCGGGTGCTGCCCGTCATCGAACAAGGCCCGGCCGCTGTGCTGGCCGAAGCCCTGGCCGTGCGTGACGAAGACATCGCAGCGTGCTACTCGATCGGCCAGTACGGCGCCGACCTGGTGCGCGGCCTGGTTCAGCGCGACAAGGCGCGCATCATGACGATCTGCAACACCGGCGGCCTGGCCTGCGTTGAGCGCGGCACGGCCTTGGGTGTGATTCAGACCATATTCGAACAGGGCTGGCTGGAGGAGGCGCTGCCGGTGGAAACCCGGCCGCTGCTGCAAGGCGCACGCCTCACGGCCTGGGAATTGAAGCAGATGGGGGCGCCCTTCCGGCTGATGGTCGACTCGGCTGGGCCGTTCGTTTTGGCGCAGGGCCTGGCCGATGCCGTCTTCATCGGAGCGGATAGGATTGCCGCCAACGGCGACACCGCCAACAAGGTCGGCTCGTACTCACTCGCCCTTGGGGCCAAGCGGGCCGGGGTGCCGCTGTGCGTGGTGGCACCGGAAACCACGATCGACATGAACACCGCCACCGGCAGTGACATCGAGATTGAGGACCGGGGCTCGGAAGAGGTCACCACGTTCCAGGGTGTGCGCTCCGCGCCTGAAGGAACCGCGACCATCAACCCCGCGTTCGACGTCACGCCCCATGACCTGATCACGGCGATCATCACCGATCGCCGTGTCATCCGCCCCAGCGCTGGGGAGAAGCTCTCCGAGGTTCCTCTTGGGCCGACCCGCGCCGCCTGAGGCGTCCAACCACAACTGAACTAGAAAGGCAAAGACAAATGTCGACGAAGACAGGCAAGCTGGTCGCCGCTGGCGCGACCCTGCTGATGGGCGCCCTCGCACTGACCGCGTGCGGTGGCGGCGGCACCAAGGCAGGTAACGGGACGTCATCGGCCACGGGCGAAGCGGCCGAAACCTCCCAGGCTGAAGGCGCCACGGGCGACCACCTTTTCATCTACCTGACCAACGACCCCATCGGGGTCAACAAGTTCCTCGAATCCGGCAAGTGGGGCATCGAATCGGCCGCCGCTAAGTTCGGCGGCGAAGGCAAGACCTACGAAGGCTCCACCGATGAGGCCAACCGGGCCAACCTGGAGGCCGCCATCGGCGAGCAACCGGACGTCATCGTCCTGATCACCTACTCCTACACCGACCTGGCGGCCGAAGCCGCTGCCGCCAACCCCGACCAGCAGTTTGTCCTGGTGGATGACTGCCCGGCCGATCCGCCGGCCAACCTGCACTGCGCGGTGTTCCGTGAAATGGAGCCCTCCTATCTGCTGGGCTACGAGGCGGGCCTGTTGACCAAGACCAACAAGGTTGGTTCGGTGGCGGCCCTGGACATTCCGTTCCTGCACCGCTACACCGACTCGTTCGCGCTTGGCGCTGCCGCGGCCAACCCGGACGTGACCGACAAGCAGCTCTTCATCGGTGGCTCCAACCCGTTCGGCGATCCGGCCAAGGGCAAGGAGCAGGCCCTTGCCATGGAAGCGACCGGGGCGGACCAGGTTTTCGCCGGCGCCTCCGGCTCCAACGGCGGCATCTTCGAGGCGGCGGCCGAAAAGGGCTTCACCTCCTACGGCGTTGACGTCAACCAATGCCCGATGGCGCCCGGTGCGGTGGGTGACGGCACCATCAAGGACGTCGAAGTGGTGGTGGTGAACGAAATCACCAAGATCCTTGACGGCACGGCTGCTGCCGGCTCTGTGACGTCCTACGGCCTGTCCGAGGGCGGCATGGACATTGTCAGCCTGTCCAGCCAGGGTCCCGATTCGGGTTGCACCGTGATGGAGCACCCCGAAGTGGTGGAGCAACTCAAGACCATCAAACAGCAAATCATCGACGGGGAAATCACCATCCCCGATCCGACGGCCGTTAGCTGAGGGGTTTGCGGCCAGACACAGGTGAGGCGGGGTCGCACCAAGACGTCCCCGCCTCACCTGCGGCCGCCACAGCCACGGCCCCAGTCAAGGGACACAGTCATGCTCGCAGTTGAGATGCGCCACATCACCAAGCGCTTTCCCGGGGTGTTGGCAGACGATGACGTCTCGTTCGACGTCCGCCAGGGTGAGATTCACGCCCTGATGGGTGAAAATGGCGCCGGCAAATCCGTCCTAATGTCGATCCTGTCCGGCCTTTACCGGCCCGATTCAGGCGAGATTCTGGTTGACGGCCGGCCGGTCAAGTTCGCTTCGCCGCTGGACGCCATCGGCGCCGGTATCGGCATGGTTTTTCAATCTTTCAAGCTCTTTCCGTCGCTGACGGTGGCGGAAAACGTGGTCTTCCGTGAAGAGCCGACCCGCCATGGCCTTTACGACAAGCGGGCCGCGGCCGCCATCGTGACGCAGATCGCGGAGCGCTACGGCCTGGCGGTAGACCCGGCGGCCGTGACCGGCTCCCTGCCGGTGGGTGTGCTGCAACGAGTCGAGATCATCAAGGCGCTTTACCGCAAAGCCAAGGTGCTGATCCTGGACGAACCGACCGCCGTGCTGACCCCCCAAGAGACCGACCGGCTGTTCGAGGTGCTGCGCTCGCTGCAGGCGGACGGCCACACCATCATCCTGATCACGCACAAGATGCGCGAGGTGATGGCCATCTCGGAGCGGGTTACGGTGCTGCGGGACGGCCGGGTGGTGGCCAGGCTGAACACTGCGGAGACCACGGGCGAAGAAATCACCCGCCTGATGACGGGCCGCGACATCGACCTTGAGCAAAGCCCACCCAAGTCTGCCCCCGGTGCGCCGGTCCTTGAAGTGTCCGGCCTGACCTGCCGGCAGGCCGGCCAGAAGCCGGCCGTCGACAATGTCTCTCTGACGGTAAGGGCCGGCGAAATCGTGGGCATTGCCGGGGTGGCCGGCAACGGGCAATCGGAACTGGCCGAGGCTATCGCCGGCCTGCGGGCCGCTGACGCCGGCACGGTGCGAATCGCCGGGACAGACGTCACCGCCGGTTCGGTCAAGGTGCGGCGAGCCGCCGGGCTGTCCTACATACCGGAAGACCGCCACGCGGTGGGCACCGCCCCAGACGCCGATGTCGCGTCCAACCTGGCCATGGGCCACCACCGCCGCCCGCCCCTGCTGCAGCACGGTCTGCTCAAGCGGGCGCGTCTGGCGGACTTTGCCCAGCGGCTGGTGGACCGGTTCGGCATCAAGGTGGCGGGCACGGGGGTGTTGGCCCGCACTCTTTCCGGCGGCAACCTCCAGAAGATCGTCGTGGCACGGGAACTGGACTACGCCTCGCCGCTGCTGATCGCCGAGCAGCCCACCCGCGGGGTCGACATCGGCGCCATTGCCGCCATCCACAAGGAGATTGCCGACTATCGCGACGGCGGCGGCGGGGTGCTGCTGATCTCGGCCGAGCTGTCCGAGATCCTCTCCCTGTCCGGCCGGATTCTGGTGATGTTCGAGGGCCGCATCGTGGCGGACCTTGAGGCGGCTGCGACGAACGAGGCAGAACTTGGCCTGTTGATGGCCGGTGGCGAACTGGCGGGGGCAGGCAAGGAGGCGCAGTCATGATGTCCAGTTCTTCTTCCACGCGCGAGGGCAAACTGGCCGGCCTCACCGGCGCGACCGGCCGCCGCGTGAGCCAGTGGTTGGCCGGCCCGGTGCCCACCTCGGTGCTGATCGCACTGGTGATCGGCGCCGGTTTCATGCTGGTGGCCGGGGCCAACCCGATCACCGGCTACCACTCGATGCTGGTCGGCTCGCTTGGCTCCGGGCAGGGTCTTTCGACCACCATTCAGCGTTCCATTCCGCTGGTGGGCATGGCCCTTTGCGTGGCCGTGGCCTTCCGGGCTGGTGTGCTCAACCTGGGGGCCGAAGGCCAAATGGTGCTGGGCGGCCTGGCCGGTGCCGTGGTTGCCCTGAACCTACCGGGCCCCGGCCTGCTGGTGTGCGCAGTGGCCTGCCTGGCCGGCATTGCCGCCGGGGCGTTGTGGGGGGCGCTGTCCGCCGCCCTGCAGGCCTGGCCCGGGGTGCCGCTGCTGATCACCAGCCTGCTGCTGAACTACCCGGCCCGCTACTTCGTCTCTTGGATGATCCGTTTCCCGCTGAAGGACCCGGCCTCATCTTCCGTGGCGACCGAGTCCTACCGGCCCGAGGTGCAGATCCCGCTGCTGGCGCCCAAGGGCAGCGCCATTGGGGACTGGCTGGCGCAGAACCTGGGCAGCGACAACCCGCTGACCGTGATCGGTAAAGGCGTGGGCTGGAGCTTGGTGGTGGTGATCGTGCTGGTGGCGCTGGTTTCTTTCATCAACCGGCGTACCGTCTTCGGTTTGGAATCCGGCATCAACGGCCTGAATGAGGGCTTCTCCCGCTATTCGGGTGTCCGGGTCAACTGGATGACCACCCGCACCATGCTGCTTTCGGGCGGCATCGCCGGCTTGGTTGGCGTCATGCTGACCATCGGCGCCCCCACTAGTCGGCTGATCGATGGCTCCCTGATCGACACCAACTACGCCTGGACCGGCCTACTGGTGGCGCTGCTGGCGCTGTATCGGCCCGCTGGTGTGGTGGTGGCCGGGGTCTTCTTCGGCGCCATCGTGGCCGGCTCGGGGCAGATGGGCCGCGACTTGTCGATGTCGCCCCAGATCGCTGCGGTGGTGCAGGGCATTGTGATTGTGCTGATCGCCTTCCAGGTGCACCCGCCGCGCCGCCGGCGCCGGGCCGGGCCACCGGCCGAGGCGGACAATTCGGCGGCGGCGGTGCCAACCAACCAGGCGGAAGGGGCATAGACATGTCGGGATTCTTCGATGCCGCATTGGTTGAATCGATTGTTCGGGCGCTGATTCCAGTGCTGTTCGCGGCCCTTGGGGCGCTGCTGTGCGACCGGGCCGGCGTGTTCAACATCGCCCTTGAGGGCCAGTTGCTGATCGGCTGTTTCGGGGCCGTGGCCGGCTCCTATTTCACCGGCTCGGCCGTGGTTGGGGTGATCGCGGCCGTGCTGGCCGCCTCGGTCTTCTCGCTCATCTTGTCCTATGGTTCGGTTACCCGTAAGGCCGAGCCGATTGTGCTGGGCGTGGCCATGAACATCCTGGCGGTTGGCATTACCAGCTTCCTGATCGATGCCGTGTTCCACGTGCGCGGGGTGTTCCAGGACCCGGCCATCGCCGGCCTGCACCATTTCGCCATTCCGGGCCTGGTCCGCATCCCCTGGATCGGCCCGGCCCTGTTCAACCTGACCATCCTGGGTTACCTGGGTCTGCTGCTGGTGCCTGCCACCTCCATCGTGTTGTTCCGCACGCCGCTGGGCATGCGCCTGCGGGGCGTCGGCGAGCGGCCCCTGGCGGCCGAAACGCTGGGTGTCAGCCCGGCCTCCTACCAGTACGGGGCCGTCACGGCCTCGGGTGTGCTGTGTGGCCTGGCCGGCGCCCAACTGGCGCTGGGCAACGTGGTCCAGTTTGCCGAGAACATGTCCGCCGGCCGCGGCTGGATTGCGGTGGTGGCCGTCATGCTGGCCAAGGACAAGCCTTACGCCACGCTGGGGGCAGCCCTGCTGTTCGGCTCCACCGAGGCCATCGGCTTCCGGCTGCAGGGCGAGGGCCTGGCGGTTCAGATCACCGATGCCGCGCCCTACGTGGTGACGCTGATCGCGCTGCTGTTTGCGGCCCGCAGCTTCCGGCGGCAACGAGCGGCGGCGACGGTCGCATGAGGGCGCAAGATGTGAGTGCCGCAACGGTGGCGGGCGTGGTGCAGCGGCTGGGGCTTGAACCCCTGCCGGGCGAGGGCGGGCTGTTCCGTCAGACCTACATCGACCAGCATTCTTCGGCCATCTACTACCTGTTGGCCAATGGCGACTTCTCGGCCATGCATGCGCTGGACGGGGTGGAGGTCTACCACTGGTACGCCGGCTCGCCGCTGTCGCTGCTGCTGCTGCAGCCCGATGGTGCGGTGGCCCAGCCGGTGCTGGGGCCCGACCTGTCGGCCGGCCAGCGGCCGCAGTGCGTGGTGCCGGTCGGGGCCTGGCAGGGTTCGTCCAGCCTGGGTGCCTGGACACTGGTCGGCACCACCATGGCGCCGCCCTACAGCCAGGCCGGCTTTCGTTTAGGTGATCGCGGGGCGCTCAGCCGGGAATATCCCACGGCCGCGGCCCGCATCGTCGAACTGACCCGGCCCGCCCGTTGACCTCTGGCCCCGTCCGGGGCCACCTCCAAGGAAGGAAACAGAAATGACAACAAACCTGGTTCGGTATGGCCCCGAAGACACTTTGCCCATCATGCAGGTCAAGGTGCCGGACTTGGCCCCCAAGGTCCTGGTGGTGGGTGATCCCGCCCGGGCCCGGCGGGTCGCGGAACGGCTGGAGGATTGGCGGCTGGTGGGTGAGAACCGCGAGTACGTCACGTTCACCGGCCAGTACAAGGGCGCGACGGTCTCGGTCGCCTCCCACGGCGTGGGCGCCGCCGGTGCCGCGGCTGCCTTCGAAGAACTCTGCCGCGGTGGGGCCACCACCATCATCCGGGTTGGCACGGCCGGTGGTACCCAGCCCGAAGTCCTGACCGGCCACATCGTGGTGGCGAACGCCGCCGTCCGGCTGGATGGACTGTCGGACCGGCTGGTGCCGGCGCAGTGGCCGGCCGTGGCGGACCTGGATCTGACCCTGGCGTTGCGCGACAAGGCCCAGACTTCGGGCCTGACCGCCCATGTGGGCACGGTGTTGACCGTGGCCAACTTCTATCCCTCGCCGGTGCTGCCCTCGGACACCCCGATGTGGCAGCAGGCAGGCGCCGTCGCCATCGAAATGGAGGTGGCCGCCCTGCTGACGGTGGCCGGCCTGAACCGCGTCCGCGCGGGCGCCATCGTCGCCATCGACGGTAACCCCACCGAAGAGCAGGACGAGTCGATGGCCGGCTACAACCCCTTCCAAGAGGTTGTGGCCAAGGCCGTTGACGGCGCCATCACCGTGGGCCTGGACGCCCTGGTCGAAGCGGCCTGAGCCGCCTCGCCCCTACCTACACGTCGCCGAGCACGGACCGGCACGGGCAATCCGGCCGGTCCGGCGCGGCGGCCACAATCGCGGCCAGCGCGGCGTGAATGCGCGGCTGGGCCTCCTTCATGCGGCGCCACACCATGCCGGCGGTCACCGGCTGGTCTTGCAGGCCCTCAACGCCGGCGTCCAGGTCGCTGATGAACGACAGGTTGACCACACACATGGCCAGTTCCCGGGCCAACGTCGTTTCCGGGTGCTGCGTCATGGACAGCACGTCCCAGCCCATTTGCTGGAACCAGCGCGATTCGGCCCGGGTAGAGAAGCGCGGCCCTTGGATCACTACCGTGGTGCCGGTGGGGTGGAAGCGCTCGCCCAGTTGTTCAAGGGCCGTGCTGGCAGCCTGGCGCAGCTCGGCGCAGTAGGGATCTGCGACCGAAACGTGTACCACCTCCGGGCCTTCAAAGAAGGTATCCGGCCGGCCCCACGTCCGGTCGACAAACTGGTCGGTCAGCACGAACTCGCCCGGCAGGTAGTCCGCCCGCAGGCTGCCCACGGCCGATGACGTCACCAGGGTGGTGACACCCAACTCGTGCAGCGCGGCCAGGTTGGCCCGGTAGTTGATCAGGTGCGGTGGCACGGCGTGGTCTTTGCCGTGGCGGGTCAGGAACGCGACGTCGCGCCCACCCAGGCTGCCCACCGAGACGGCGCTGGAGGGCGTCCCCCAGCGGGTGCTGACAACCTCCTGGCGGGGGTTGTCCAGCAGTTCGTACAGGCCGGAGCCGCCGATAACGCCGATCGGATTGGCCATAGTGGTGGTTTCCTTTCTTGAGTGGTGATGGCCGGGCGGGTTACCAGGCCGGCCGGGCGGACATGGCGCCATCGACCACCAGGTTGTGTCCCGAAACGAAGCCAGCCAGGGGCGAAGCCAGGAACAGGCAGGCCTGGGCGATATCCGCCGGGGTGCCTGTGCGCGCCAGTGGCGCCTGGTTGATCCACGAGTTGTAGCCGGCCGGCCACGATGCGGCCAGGCCGCCGCAGTCGATCAACCCGGGGGAGACGGCGTTGGCGCGGATGCCGTGACGGCCGTACTCCAGGGCGGTAGACCGAGTCAGCATGATGATCCCGGCCTTCGAAGCCGAATAGTGGGCGTGGGCCACGGCCGGCAGGCTGCCCTCCACGGAGGCGATGTTGATGATGGCACCGCCGCCCTGGGCGCGCATCGGTCCGGCGGCGGCCTGGGTCATGTTGAAGGTGCCGGTCAGGTTGGTGTCCACCACCTGTTGCCAGTCCGCTGCGGTCATCTCCGCCAGCGGCCGCAGGGGTTGCGCGCCGGCGTTGTTGATCAACACGTCCAGGCGGCCGAAGTGCTCGATGGCGTCTTTGACCAGGGCGGCGCACTGTTTGGGGTCACGGATGTCGGCCGTGGCGCTGGCCGCCTGGAACCCGGCCTGGCGCAGTTCCTCAACCAGGGCCTCAGCGCCCGGCCGCCGGCCGGTGGTGTGGACCATGACGGCCGCCCCGGCCTGAGCGAAGGTCCGCGAAATGCCGCTGCCGATGCCGCCCGCACCTCCTGTCACCAGGACTACCCGCCCCTGGAAGTCCAGTACCGGTGGTTGTGCCGTCATGGCGCGTCCCTTCTGTTGTCGGTCTCTGATGAGATATCATATGTCCGACGACACTGGCACGCCAAGGGGGTTTGTGGCTCACCTCTGGCGGCGCCACCTGACCCCAACTCGCCAGGAGGCGAACGGCGATGACAAGCACTGTGATGGAACCCGGGAGCGGTCCCACCGGGCGCATCTTGAAGACCGCAAATCTCAGGGTGCAAGTGGCCGATAACCTGCGGGCCAGGTTGTTTGCCGGAGAATGGGACGCCGGCCACCGCCTGCCCACCGAGGGTGACCTGGCCTTGGAATACGGCGTCTCGCGCGCCACCATCCGGGCGGCGCTGCAGCAGCTCGAAGCCCAGGGCCTGACTAAGACCAAACACGGCATGGGCACCTACGCCTCGCCCTATTTCGCGGCCATCAAGGCCGGCCTGCAGGAACTGCGCTCCATGAATGAGACCATTCGGGATCACGGCATGGAGCCGGGTGTCGAATGGCACCTGCGTGAGTTCCGCCCCGCTACCGAAGCGGAGGCCAAGGCGCTCGATGTCGCGCCGGGCACCAGCGTGCTGGCCACCGAACGGGCCATCTTGGCCGATGGCAAGCCGATCGCCTTTTCGTACGAGGCCGTTCCGGCCCGCCTGCTGCCCAAAGACCTGGACCCCACCACTATTCCGGATTCGATGTTTGCCCTGTTGGACCAGGTTGGGGCGCCGCCCAGGACCTCGGTGGCCGAGATTCACGCCGCCACCGGTCCAGAGATCGGCTGGGGGGATAGGGACCCGGGCACGGTTTACGTCTACCTCCATCAAGTCCACTACGACGCGGAGGCCAAGCCAGTGGTGGTGTCGCGCAGCTACTACCACGAGGGCGGCTTCCAGTTCTCCGTGCTGCGTGTTCGCTGACCATTATCGAAAGGACCTGTCCGCATGACCGTACCAACCGCCACTGCCACCGCCATCGAGGAGCACTTGGCCGACATCGGCCGCCGGGCCGTTGCCAGTGGGCTGGTCCAGGCGACCGGCGGCAACCTGTCCGCCCGCCTGCCGGATTCGGACAAGTTCGTGGTGACGGGCAAAGGCACCAGGCTCGATACCCTGGTGCCGGCGGATTTCGCGGTGATGAACCTGGCCGGCGAGGTTCAAGCCGGCACCAACCCGTCCAGCGAGTGGCGCCTGCACCAGCGCACGTACCAGGAGCGGCCTGACGTGAACGCCATCGTCCACGTCCACCCCCAACACGCCGTTCTGCTGGACGCCTTGGGCTACCCGATTCGCTTCCTGACCCTGGACCACGCCTTCTATGTCGGTTCGGCCGGCCACGTGCCGTTCTTCGCCAACGGTTCGCAAGAGTTGGCCGATGTCGCCGCCCTCCAGGCCCGGGAGCACAACGCCATCGTGCTGGCCAACCACGGCTGTTCCGCCTTGGGGCCGGACATCGAGATGGCCTACCGCCGCGCCGTGCTGCTGGAAGAAGCGGCTGTTATGACCTACCGCGCCCTGACGCTGGGCGACACCACCACCACCTTCGGCGAGGGCGTGGAACTGATCCACCAATAGCCTGCCAAGGCTCCTGCTCGCACCGCTCCGACCACCCGCGCCACCCGCGCCATCGCCCACCGTCATCCGGCACCCATTAGTGTCATCTCGGCACCCCTCAACGTCACCCCGGCACCTGTCAGCGTCGCCCCGGGCTCGGTCGTCCGTCATCCCAGCCCCCAGTTATGTCATCCCAGCCCCCAGTTATGTCATCCCGGATGCCGCAGGCGATCCGGGATCTTCGTCGGTCAGCGGCCCCGGCCCGATGGCGTCCGGTCCCGTTTGGGCGCGCCGGGTTGGGGCTGCGGACCAAGTCACTGCTGTACGGGCCGCCGTTGCGACCTTCGCACACTTTTTGGGCGCCAGGCCTGGCCCGGAGCGGCGTCAGCTCGTGTCGTGCAGGCCGCGTTGCGACCTTCGCGCACTTTTTGGTCACTGGACCGGGCCCGGAGACGGCGCCAGCCCCGCCTTGGTGACCGGCACGGAGAACGTCTAAGCCCCTGACCTGCACAAGCACTCAAGCCGGTGTTCCGTCGCCAGCTCAGCCATCGACCTCAACGGCGCCGCCGTGTCCAAAAAGTGCGCGAAGCTCGCACCCGGTATCGGCCTGGCCTCGGTCCAACCCGCCAATGCGTCCGATTGGGCCATTTGGCCCAATCGGACCAATCTGGGTGACGGTGGCG
>JAISSX010000013.1 GCA_031272885.1 Bifidobacteriaceae bacterium
CGAGAGGCCATCGTCAACTCCTGACTCATAACCGCCAGGAAACCCCAACACCAACCCCACCGCCACGCGGACATTCTCATCTGAGGCAAGCGTTGCGCTTCCCGGACCTTTCACCTGAGTCAAGCCGGGGGCAGGCTGGGCCGGCCGGACTGCCTGACCAAGGTGCGCCAGGGTGAACGGGTCGATATTCCGTTCGATGACGTCAGCGACTGGATGATCATGATGGACACCACCACCCTGGGTGGCTTCACCGTGCAGTTCATGCGCGCCCAGATGGACACGGCCGAACGGGCCGAACACGACCAGGCGTGGGGCCGCGATTTCGGCGACCCAGCAATCGTTCATCTGGCCTACCAGGCCGATGAACACCCCGAATACCTGGTGGAACACCCCATGTGCGTCAACCTGGCGGAACGCTACCGCGAAGAAATGGGCCAGCACCTGGCCGAACTGGAAGAACCGAACGAACAGGGCCTGACCGAACTGCTGAACCAGGCCATGACCGGCAACGGGCTGTTCGTCAAGGCCCTGGTGGAAGCTGGCGCCAACACGGCCGCCCAAACCCCCAGCGGTAAGACCGCGCTGGACCTGGCGCGACAGATGAACTGGCCACACGTCATCGGCCACCTGGCGTAGCCTCCCCTCCCCCTCGCGAAAGTACGGTTGTGTAGGTACTTCGCCCAGAGTGAAACGCGTTGTCGCAGGTCAGAAGGTTGGGCTGATTCATCCTTGACTACATAACCGTACCCTCGCGAGAAGAGGGGTAACAGGCTGGGCGTGTTGGTGCGCCAGGGTCCCGGGCGGTCCTTGATAGTCTGGAGTCCCGTGATGATGCAGCGCGCAAGCCTCCGTCAAGGCGAGGCCCCCTCCACGGTCCAACACATCTTCGTCACCGGCGGCGTTGTCTCCTCCCTGGGCAAGGGATTGACGGCTTCGTCCCTGGGGCGCCTGCTGAGATCGCGCGGCCTGCGCGTCACCATGCAGAAGCTCGACCCATACCTCAACGTCGACCCGGGCACCATGAACCCGTTCCAGCACGGCGAGGTCTTCGTCACCGACGACGGCGCGGAGACAGACCTGGATATCGGCCACTATGAGCGGTTCCTGGACGTGCCCCTCAGCCAGGAAGCCAACGTCACCACCGGGCAGGTCTACTCGCGGGTGATCGCCAAGGAGCGGCGCGGCGAATATCTGGGCGACACGGTGCAGGTCATCCCCCACATCACGGATGAGATCAAGGCCCGCATGCGGGCCCAAGCGACGGCCGACGTGGACGTCATCATCACCGAGATCGGCGGCACGGTGGGCGACATCGAATCGCAGCCCTTCCTGGAGGCCGCCCGCCAAGTGCGCCAAGACCTGGGCCGCGAGAACTGCTTCTTCTGCCACGTCTCGCTGGTGCCGTTTATCGGGCCGTCGCAAGAACTCAAAACCAAGCCCACCCAGCACTCGGTGGCGGCGCTCAGGTCGATCGGCATCCAGCCGGACGCCATCGTCTGCCGCACCGACCGCGACCTGCCGGATTCGATCCGGCGCAAGATCGCCCTGATGTGTGACGTTGACCTGCAAGGCGTGGTGACCTGCGCCGACGCCGCCTCGATCTACGACATCCCGAAGGTGCTGCACGCCGGCGGCCTGGACGCCTACGTGATCCAGCGTCTGGGCCTGCCGTTCCGGGATGTGGACTGGACCGACTGGGGCAAGGTACTGGACCGGGTCCACAACCCGCTCCACGAGGTAACAGTTGCCCTGGTAGGCAAGTACATCGACCTGCCGGACGCCTACCTGTCCGTCAGCGAGGCCCTGAAGGCCGGCGGCTTCCACCACAACGCCAAGGTCAAGGTGCGGTGGGTGCCATCGGACGAATGCGAAACGCCGGCCGGGGCGCGCAAGGTGTTGAGCGACGTCGACGCCATCGTGGTGCCCGGCGGTTTCGGCATCCGCGGCATCGAAGGCAAACTGGGTGCCCTGCGCTTCACCCGCGAGAACGGCATCCCATCGCTTGGCCTGTGCCTGGGCCTGCAGTGCATGGTGATCGAGTTCGCCCGCGACGTGCTGGGCCTCGAAGGCGCTTCCTCGACCGAGTTCGACCCGGAGACGCCGCACCCGGTGGTGGCCACCATGGCGGAACAGCAGGCCATTGTGCAGGGAGAAGGCGACCTGGGCGGCACCATGCGGCTCGGCGCCTACGCCGCCGAACTGGTGCCGGACTCCCAGGTGGCCCGGGCCTACGGCACCACCCGCGTCTCGGAACGCCACCGCCACCGCTACGAGGTCAACAACGCCTACCGCGAGCAGTTGGAGGCGGCCGGCCTCAAGGTGTCGGGTGTCAGCCCGGACCGTTCCCTGGTCGAGTTCGTTGAACTGGACCCGGCCACCCACCCCTACTACGTGGGCACCCAGGCCCACCCGGAGTTCAAGTCCCGCCCCACAAGGGCGCACCCGCTGTTCGCCGGGCTGATCGGCGCGGCGCTGGCCCGCCAGGCGGAGGGCCGCCTGCTCGAGGTGGAAGGCTAGCCGGTGGCCGTCATCGCCACGCCCCAGTTGCCTCCCGCCACGGTGGCGCAGGCGCTGGTGGCAGACACGCCGGTGACCCGCCCGGTGCTCAGTTCCACCATCGAGTTCCACGGCCGGGTCTGGGACATCGCGGCCGAGGACGTAGAACTGCCGGGCGACGTGGTGGTGCGGCGCGAGTTCATGGCCCACACCGGCGCGGTGGCGGTGATCGCCATCGACCACCAAGGCCGGGTGTTGCTGCAAAGCCAGTACCGCCACCCGGTGCGCCGCGACCTGTGGGAGCCGCCGGCCGGGTTGCTCGATGTCGCCGGGGAACCACCGGTCGAAACAGCCCAGCGGGAACTGTTCGAGGAGGCCGACCTGCAGGCGGCCGATTGGCGCCGCCTGATCGCCTTCTTCAGCACGCCGGGCGGCTGCAACGAGGTGATCCAGATCTTCCTGGCCCGTGACCTGACGGAAGTACCGCCCGCCGAGCGGTTTGAACGCGCCGACGAAGAGGCCACCATGGTGCCGGCCTGGGTGCCTCTCGACGAGGCCGCCGGGCTGGTGCTGGGCGGCGCGCTGCACTCCCCCACCTCGGTGGTAGGTATCTTGGCAGCGCTGCGCACGCGCGACCTGCCGGGCGGCTGGGACGCGCTGCCGCGGGCTTGAGCGTGGGTGGTGGGTTGCGGGGCGACGGGGTTGCGGGGCGACGGGGTTGCGGGGCGACGAGGTTGCGGGGCGACGAGGTTGCGGGGCGACGAGGTTGCGGGGCGACGGGAGACGGTTTGAGGTTACCGGGGTTCAGGGGACGGTTCCGTGTAACATGGGTGACAGCGACACCCATGTTACACGGAACCGTCCCCTGAACCCCGGTAACCGTCCCCTGAACCCCGGTAACCGTCCCCTGTACCCCCGTAGCCGTCCCCTGAACCCTCGTCCCCTGTGACTTCGGAACC
>JAISSX010000048.1 GCA_031272885.1 Bifidobacteriaceae bacterium
ACGTTCGAGACGCCGAAGAAGGTCGGTTCCGGTTGGGGGGCCTTCACCCTGGCTGCCGGCGCTGATCTGAATGGTGATGGCCGGGCTGACATTGTGGGCCGGAACAATGCGACCGGGGAACTGTTCTACTACCAGGGCAATGGTGGTGGATCGTTCCAGGGCGCCAAGAAGATCGCCTCTGGCTGGTGAGGGTTACGGGGGACGGTTCCGTGGGTTACACGAGGGGGTTACGGGGGACGGTTCCGGGTTACGGGTTACTGGGGACGGTTCCGTGTAACACGGGTGACGCAGTCACCCATGTGACACGGAACCGTCCCCAGTAACCAGTAACCAGTAACCCGTAACCCGGAACCGTCCCCCGTAACCCCCGGAACCGTCCCTAGTAACCCTAATAACCCGGGACTGTCCGGGTAACTGAAGACCGGGGGGTGTGGATTCGCCGCAATCCACACCCCCCACCTTTTCCAGGCGACCTTCGGTTAACCCCCCTTGTTCGCTACCGGCAGGACCTTCGCGCCTGGCGGGGCCAGGCGAAACGTGCCATGATTGACAGATGCTCAGCGGCTGAGCACGTGTCGGTTCTTCCCCCATAGGTTGAACCGGCGCTCTTCACTACGGATCGTCGGGCACGTACCTGCCCGTGAAGGGAAGTATCACTATGGCAACCGTAACCTTTGATGGGGCCACCCGCATTTATCCGGGCAATGACCGCCCCTCGGTTGATCACCTCAATCTCCACATCGACGATGGCGAGTTCCTGGTGCTTGTCGGCCCCTCCGGCTGCGGCAAGTCCACTTCGCTGCGCATGCTGGCCGGCCTCGAAGAGGTCAATGACGGCCGCATCCTGATCGGTGACCGCGACGTCACCGATGTGCAGCCCAAGGATCGCGACATCGCCATGGTGTTCCAGAACTACGCCCTGTACCCGCACATGACCGTGGCGGACAACATGGGCTTCGCCCTCAAGATTGCCGGCATGCCGAAGGCAGAGATCCGCGAGCGCGTGGAAGAGGCGGCCAAGATCCTGGATCTGACCGAGTACCTGTCCCGCAAGCCCAAGGCCCTGTCCGGCGGCCAGCGCCAGCGCGTGGCCATGGGCCGCGCCATTGTGCGCCAGCCCCGCGTGTTCCTGATGGACGAGCCGTTGTCCAACTTGGACGCCAAGCTCCGTGTTTCCACCCGTACCCAGATCGCCTCGCTGCAGCGCCGCCTCGGTGTTACCACCGTCTACGTGACGCACGACCAGACCGAGGCTCTGACCATGGGCGACCGGATCGCGGTGTTGAAGGACGGCATCCTGCAGCAGGTCGGTTCGCCGCTGGTGCTGTATGACAAGCCAGCCAACGCCTTCGTCGCCACGTTCATCGGCTCTCCGGCCATGAACCTCGGCACCTTCCCCATCAAGGGTGATGCCGTGCAGATCGGTGAGGCCCTGGTCCCGCTCAGCCGTGAAGTGCTGGCCGCGATCACGCCCGCCGACGAAGGCAAGCTGATTGTCGGCTTCCGGCCCGAGAACCTGGACATCGCCGCGGCGGAGACGCCCGGCGCCATCCCGGTGGAGATCGACATCGTCGAAGAGCTGGGTTCGGACGCCTATGCGTACGGCTCGCTCAAGGGCACTGATCCTGAGACCACCACCCTGCAGGGCGGGCAGCTGATCGCTCGTGTCGATCCGCGTTCCGTGCCGCGCAAGGGCGAAACCGTCTACGTCACCATCCGCAAGGGCGAACAGCACAACTTCTCTGTCGCCACCGGTGACCGTCTGCCGGAGTGATCTCAGACTCAGCCCGCTTCGGTGCTGACCCTCTTGACTAGAGGCATCACGAGCCGTCGCTTGGCTGGGGCATAAGCCCCCCAAGCGACGGCTCGTTCCTGTTAACGTTGGACTTGCATCGGATGCTAACCGGCTGCCGTGAAAGGGGCTGACATGGCCGCCAGGCTCTCCATCACTTCAGTTTCGCCCGATCCGGCATTGCTGGATCTGCCATGGGATCTGCCGTTGGCAGATTGGCCGGCGGAAGTGATCTCGGCCTTACCCCGCGGTATCTCCCGCCACGTGGTGCGTTTCGTTAACCTGTCCGGCAAAGTCATCGCGGTCAAAGAGATCGCCGCCTACGCCGCCAACCGCGAGTACCAACTGCTGAAAGACCTGGTGGCCTTGCAGGCGCCATCGGTCACGCCGATCGCCGTGGTAGGCGGCCGGTCAACCGCCGATGGCGAACCGCTCGATGCCGCCCTCATCACCTCCTACCTGCAGTTCTCCTTGCCATACCGGGCCTTGTTCTCGTACCGGATGCGGCCGGACATGGCGACCCGGTTGCTTGATGCCCTGGCCCTGTTGATGGTGCGGCTGCACCTGCTGGGCTTCTTCTGGGGTGACGTTTCGCTGTCCAACACCTTGTTCCGGCGGGACGCCAAGGAATTCTCGGCCTACCTGGTTGATGCCGAAACCGGCGCCCTGCATACGGCCCTGACCGACGGCCAGCGGGAGTACGACATCGACCTGGCCCGGACCAACGTCATCGGCGAACTGATGGACCTGGAGGCAGGCGAGATGCTGGAAAGCGACATCGACCCGCTGGCCATCGGTGACTTCTTGGCGGACCGCTACCACCAACTGTGGGCCGCCCTGACCGAAGAGGAAACGGTGGAGGCGGACGCCCGCTGGCGGCTGCAGGAACGCATCAACCGGCTGAACGACCTGGGCTTCGACGTGGCCGAACTGTCCATGACCACCTCGGGCGACGGCACCAAACTGCACATCCGCCCGCAGGTGGTGGAGGCCGGCCACCACTCGCGCCGGCTGTTCCGCCTGACCGGACTTGACGTGCAAGAAAACCAGGCCCGGCGGATGCTGAACGACCTGGACACCTACCGCATGGACATCGGCCAGACCGACGTCGACGAGGGCTTTGTGGCCCATGACTGGCTGACCCACGTGTTTGAGCCGACGGTGCGGGCGGTGCCGCGCGACCTGCGCGGCAAGCTGGAACTGCCGCAGATGTACCACGAGATCCTGGAGCACCGCTACTTCATGTCGAAGGACCAGCAACGCTATGTGCCGATGGAAGAGGCCGTCAGGAGCTACATCGACAACGTGCTGAGGCACCGCCGCGACGAATCGCAGTTGATCTTGGCGGATACGTTGCCGCTGCCGGCCATTGAAGACGTCGAAATGAACTAGCGGTCTTGGGTGGAGCGGCGGGTCTTGGCCACCTCGTAGAGCACGATGCCGGTGGCCACGGCGGCGTTGAGTGATTCGGTGGCGGCGTCCATCGGGATGGCCACAGTCAGGTCGCAGACCTGGCGCACCAGGCGGCTAAGGCCCTTGCCTTCGGAGCCGGTCACCACCACCAGCGGCCCGGCGGCCACCGGGATCTGCGACACGTCCACCGAACCGTGGGCGTCCAGGCCCACCACGAACAGGCCCTCGGCCTTGTATTCCTCCAGGGCTCGCACCAGGTTGGTGGCCTGCGCCACTGGCACCCGGGCGGCCGCCCCGGCCGAAACCTTCCAGGCGGTAGCACCCATCGGCGCGGAGCGTCGCTGCGGCACCAGCACGCCGTGCACGCCGAAGGCGCCGGCCGAACGCAGCACGGCCCCCAGGTTGTGGGGGTCCGTCACCGAGTCGAGCGCCACGATCAAGGGTGTTTGGGCGGCATCGGCGGCCCGTTCCAACAGATCCTGGGGCGCCGCGTACTGGTAGGGCGCCACCTTGAGGGCGATGCCTTGGTGGTGGGCGGCGCCGGTACGCCGGTCCAGTTCGACTTTGCCGGCCTCCAGGATGGGCAGGCCCTGCTGGGCGGCCAAAGCCAGTGACTCCTTGATGCGGTCATCCGGTTCGGTGCGAGGTGCCAGTTCCAGGTGCAGCGCCGGCACCTCGGCCTGCAGCGCCTCCAGGACGGCGTTGCGGCCCACCACATAATCGGCCCCCGGCCGGGTGGGCCTCTTGGGCCGGGCGGCGGCGCGGGCCTTCTGGGCGGCCTTGCGTTTAGCCGCCGGATGGTACGGCCGGTTCTCCGCCTTGGGGGTGGGGCCCTTGCCTTCCAGGGCCCGCCGGCCGCGGCCGCCCGAGCCCACCGTGGGGCCCTTCTTGGTGCCCGGCTTGCGCACCGCACCCCTGCGTTTCGAGTTTCCAGCCATGAGGTAAGAGCCTAGCGGTTCGGTCCTGTAGAGGCTTGCCGCGGTGGTTGATACGGAAGCTACTTGGAAACGTTTACTTACACCGGTGAAAATGGCAGAATGCTGCCCCGTGCGTGGCTATCTTCAGGTGTTGCGGCTGCCCGGCGCGGGACGCATGGCTCTTGCCGGAGCCATCTCCCGCTTCCCCAACGCCATGCAAGGGATTGCCATTGTGCTGCTGATTCGCGCCCTGTACAAGGACTGGGAACTAGCCGGCCTGGCCAGCGGTGCGATGACCATCTCTTGTGCCGTTTGCGCGCCGACCGTGGCCCGCCTGGTGGACCGGTTCGGGCAGTCGCGCGTCGGCTATCCCGTGATCGGCGCCTACTGCGTGATTGCCGCCAGCTTGGTGATCTGCGCCCTGACGCACAGGCCAAGGCCGGTGCTGCTTGGCATTGCCCTGCTGTTCGGCGCCTGCCAGTTTCCCGTTGGCGCCATGACGCGGGCCCGCTGGACCCGCCTGGCCGGTCAAGGCAAGTCACTACAACTGTCCTTCTCATTCGAGTCGGCGGTGGATGACGTGGCCTTCATGTTCGGCCCCACCTTCGCCACCATGTTGATCACCGCCATTCACCCGGCCGCCGGGTTGATCGCGGCCATCTTGCTGCTGGTGCTGGGTGGTTCGTTCTTCCTCAGCGGCCGGGCGACCGAACCGCCGGTGCGCTCCCGGTCCGAACCAGCGGTTGGACCCAGCGCCCTGCGCACCCCTGGTGTGGCCACGGTGGCGGCGGTATTCATCGCCATGGGTATGGGGTTTGGCGTCAGCGGCATCGCGGTGCCCGCCCTCTGCGACGAGTGGGGTCACGGTTGGGCCCCCGGCTTGGTGCTGGGTCTGGGTTCGACGGCGTCTTGTCTAGGCGCGGCCTTCTACGGCGCCCGTTCGTGGCGCTCGCCGTTGTGGCAGCGGTTCGTCGCCTGTGTGGCCCTACAGGTGGGGCCGTCCTGTCTGTTCTTGTTGGCCGGCAATCTGCCCGTGCTGATGGTCTACAGCTTCCTCAGCGGCATCACCATTTCGCCCAGCTTCATCAACGGCAACGCACTGGTCCAGCGGATGGTTGAACCGTCCC
>JAISSX010000078.1 GCA_031272885.1 Bifidobacteriaceae bacterium
TCGCCGACCTGGCGGAACGGACCGATCCCGGCCGGCCCCTGGTGCAGTTCCACTGGGGCGGTGGCACGCCAACCTATTTCACGCCGGATGAACTGGCCGATCTTTTCACTTTTGCCAGCGAGCGTTTTACGTTTGCCCCTGACGCGGAAATCGGCGTGGAAATAGACCCGCGTGTGACGTCTTTGGAACACCTGCGCACACTGCGCCAGTTGGGTTTCAACCGCCTGTCGCTGGGCATTCAGGATTTCGACCCCGCAGTGCAGCGGGCGGTGGCCCGGCTTCAGCCATACGAACTGGTCCGCGACCATTTCCAGGCCTGCCGCGACCTGGGCTTTGATTCGGTCAATGCCGACCTGATCTACGGCCTGCCGCGCCAAACCCCGGCCAGTTTTTCCAAAACTATTGACCAATTGGTCGAGCTGGCACCGGACCGCATTGCCATGTTCAGCTACGGCCACGTGCCTTGGGTGATGAAACACCAGCGAGTGCTGGAGGGCCAGATTCCGTTGGGCCACGATAAGTTTCAGCTTTTCCGGATTGGTCTGCAGCGTCTTTGTGCGGCCGGGCTGGTTTACGTTGGTATGGACCACTTCGCGGTGCCCGATGACGAGTTGTGCCGCGCGCAACGGGACGGCACCCTGCACCGCAACTTTCAGGGCTATACCACCAAGGCCGGCGCGGACGTATTGGCCGCCGGGGTGACGAGCATCAGCGGTTTGAACCGGGCCTTCATCCAGCACCACCGCGGCCTGGCCGAATACCGGCGGGCGATCACGGCGGGGGAGCGGCCCGTGCTGCGCGGTCTGTTCTTGACCGATGACGACCTGGTGCGGCGGGACGTCATCTCGGACCTGATGTGCTTCGGCCGAGTCGACTTCGCCTGGTTGGGGGCGCGCCACGGCATCGACTTTGGCGAGTACTTCGCCGCCGAGTTGGCGGCGCTGCGGGAACTGGACGCCGAAGGCTTATCAGTCACGACCGATGACGCCGTCCAGGCCACGCCCTTGGGCCAGATCTTTATCCGCCTGCTGGCGATGGTGTTTGACGCCTACCTGCCCGCTCCCGGCGCCGGGGATGCCCCCCGCTACTCCCAAACCGTCTAAGAACGCTGCTGGGGTTGACCCCGGCTGGCCGTAGATCCGGGGAGGGGCAGGCGTGGGAGAATCGCGGCATGGCAGGCATACCCCCGGAAGCGCAGGCCCGCGCCATCGTCCCTGGTTCGCCCGGTGCCCTCCAGCGGGCCCAGCAGCAAGACCGGGTGGTGCTGTGTGAGAAGGACTACGGCATGCGGTCCGGCAGCGGCAGGGTGCTGGGCCTGGTGTTCGTGGCCATCGGGCTGGTGCTGCTTGGGCTGGGTGGGGCCGCCGTGGCTGGCTGGTTCACCCCGGCCAGCGACAATCCGGTGATCCGGTATGTCGCCATCGGTCTTGGCCTGCTGGTAGTTGGCATTGGCGTGGCCGCATTTAAGGGGAGCGGGCAGTCGAAGGACGCCTACCTGGAGATCGGCCCGGACGGCATCGTGATCCACCGCGGCACCACGGCGCGGTTGGCCTGGCCGGAAATCCAGGAGGTCGGTCTCAGCCTGGTCTACCGGCGGGAGGTGGCCGAACCTGAACAGTTGCTGCTGCCCAAGGAGTTGACCACCAAGGTGAGCAGTTACCTGCGGCTCGCCCCTGTGGTGCCCGGCTTTGCTGGGCGCACCGACTTGGCTCCCTTGCGGCCCGCCAAGGCCCCGGGGGTCGATGCCGAGCCGCCGCCCTTCACACACCGGTTCCTGTTGCATGGGTTCCCTTGGGGGCCGAAACGGCATGCCCCGGTGATCGATCTGCTTGACGCGGCCTTGCGCCGGTTTGCCGGTCCGCGCTACACCGGCGTGCAGTGGCGCCGCTCCGGCGTCACCAGCTGACTGTTCATCCCGTTCGAGGATCCCGGGTCAAGCCCGGGATGACCTTAATTGGCGACCGGGATGACTCAGGGGTGGCCGGGATGTCAGTCGCGGTAGGCCCGGCGGCCGAAGCCCTGGGGCTGGATGTCCAGGCGGGGGAGGGCCACATGCTGCAGTTCGTACATGCTGGCCGCGGCGGCATCGATGGCGCGCACAAAGCTGAGCGAGCCGGCCAAGACCGGCCGCAGTGCTACCGGGTCCTGGAGGCGGGCCGGCGGGAACTCGTGCTCCACGATCAGCGGCAGCTTGGCCGGGTCCACGTCCAGGCACTCGCGCAACGCCAACTGGTGGTCAAGCCAGTCGACCGTGCGGTTCTGCAGGTAGGCCAGGGGATCATGGCGGGCCGTGCCGGGTAGTTCGTGTTGGGCGATGGCGGTTTGCTTCTTCCAGGCGTTGCTCCAGGCGGTGGGATCGGCCGTGACCTGGCCGTCCACCCAGTCGCCCCGCAGCAGGGTCTGGCCGCCATAGCCCCAGGCCGCCACGCCGTGGGCATCGATCACCTGGCCCTTGACGTGCAGGCCACCAATCAGGAACGGGTAGCCCTGGTCCTTCAGGTACTGGAAGACCGAGCGGGTGTCCTGGCCCATCAAGATGGCGTGGGACGGGTCGTAGTGGATGCGGAATTGATCGCCCACGCCGTGGCGTTCGGCGATCCGGTGGAGGGCAATCCAGATGGCCGGCGTGTAGGCCAGGTTGTTGTGCCAGTTGTCGCCGGTGGTCCAGCCCGGCATGGGGCACTGCTCAACCCGGTAGACCAGGTCGCGGGCCTTGGCTTCCTTCAGCAGCGGGATGAACGAGGTCTCGAACTCGATCAGGTTCTGGTCCATCGACTTCGACTGGTCCCGGCCAACGAACCCGGCCACGGCGGTGACGCCGAGGGCCGCCGCCGCGTCCATGGCCCTGACCATGAAGCTGTGCTTCTTGGCCCGCACGGTTGGATCGGCGGCCAGCATGTCGTCGAAATAGCCGATGTCGGCAATCGCCACGCCGGTGGTGGCGACGGCGGCCAGGACCCGCTCAGCCCGCTTGGCGTTGAACGGCCGGCGCAGATCGAGCGTATTGGCCACCGGATCCAGCATGGCCTCGGGCGGAATGTCCGCCAGCGACGGGTGCAGTGCGGCCGATAGTTCGATGCAGTCGGCACCGAGCGTGGCGGCGTAGGCCAGCCATTGCTCGATCGCCAGATCAGGGTCCGGGTCGCGCTGCTCGCGCGGCGTCAGTTCCTGGATGGCTGCGGTCAAGATGCCAACGGGCATCAGCTTGGGGTTAGAGGCCTCGGTCAAGGTTGTTCCCTTCGGTCTGGGCGCCGGCTGGTCGAGGAACTGCCGCGCCGCCCAGCCGGGATGAGGCCGGCGGTGGATTCGCGGATGACCAGCTCTGGCAGAAACTGGACGTGCTCCACCGGTTGGGCGCCGGCCGCCAAGAGTAGGCCGGCGGCCCGCTGGCCCATGGCCCGGGCCGGCTGGCGGATGGTGGTCAGCGGCACGGCCAGCCCGGCGGCGATGGCCAGGTCGTCGTAGCCCACCATTGCGCAGCGGCCCTGGCCCAGCAGGCCGGCGCGGCGCAGGGCCTGCTGCGCGCCGGCCGCCACCAGGTCGTTGACGCAGAACAGCGCCTGCGGCGGGCGGCCGTTTGCCGCCAGCCAGGCTTCGATGGCCGTGTCGCCACCGGTGGCGTCCATGGTGTCGACCCGCACCTCGGTCAGCTTGGCTGTGCCCGATGCCGCCACCGCCCTTTGTGCGCCCGTCCACCTGTCGGCACACTGGCGGATCGAGTGGGGTCCGTTGAGCATCACCATTTCCGAGTGCCCCAGCGACAGGAGATGCTGGGCTGCCAGTTCGCCGCCCGCCTGGTTGTCCACTGCCACGGAGCTGAGCCCCGGCAGGGGAGAGGGGTAATCGGCCAGCACCACGGGGGTGCCCCTCTGGCTCATCGCCTCCATGGGTGCCAGGTCGCCATCGACGGCCGCCACTACCACGCCGGCCAGGCGCTGCGACTCGAAAGCTTCCAGGGCCCGCGCCTGGCGGTCGGTTTGACCCTGGGAACTGGCCATCATGAGCGTGCCGCCCACCTGGTCGAGGCCGTCTTCGACGCCCCGGGCCAGGTCGGCGTAGAACGGGTTGGCCAGGTCCAGGACGATCAGCCCGACCGCTCGGGTGACGCCCGCCCGCAACTGCCGGGCGGGACCGTGGGGGACAAAGCCCAACTCGGCGATGGCGGCCTCGACCTTGGCGCGGGTCTCGGCGCGGACGCGCGCCGGGCGGTTCAGCACATTGGAGGCAGTACCCAGCGAAACGCCCGCGGCGCGCGCCACGTCCGCGATGGACACCCGGCGCTCTGCCATCTTGCCTGCCTTCCGCCGGCGCCGTGCCGGCGTGTCCGATCCTATCGGTTGAAACGATTGTACCAGCGGGATCAAGTTTCCTCCGGTTTGGGACTTGCGAAACCCTTGGGACGTGCGCTACAGTCACTCATAGCTTGATTGAAACGTTTCAAAGTTGAACCGCATCACTCATACTTGAACCGAGCGAGGAGGCTCGAAATGGCAGCCCCAACTGAAACCACCAAGCGCAAGCTCTCCGGCTACAAGGCGACCATCGCCGTGGCCATGTCCAATTACATTGAGGCCGGCTCCATCATCGCCCTGGCCACGTCCCTGTCCATGTGGCAGGAGTACTTTGGCCTGTCGGACACCCTGGTGGGCTTGGCCGCCGCCATCTCGGCCAACGCCTTTGGGGCCGCCATCGGCGCCATGATCGGCGGACCGCTGGGGGACAAGTACGGCCGCAAGTTCATCTACACCTACGACCTGATCCTGTACATGATCGGCACCCTCTTGGTGGTGTTCGCGGTGGCCCCCGCCATGTTCTTCACCGGCGTGGTGCTGACCGGCATCGCCGTGGGCGCCGGCGTCCCGGTGGCCTGGACCTACATCGCCGAAGAGGCCCCCACCGAAGGCCGCGCCCGGCACGTTGGCACCGCCCAACTGGCCTGGTCCCTGGGGCCGCTGTTCGGCTTCCTGCTGGCCACGGCACTGGTGCCGCTGGAACTGCTTGGGTCGCGCATCATCTTTGCCCACCTGTTCGTGATCGCGTTCATCACCTGGTGGGTCCGCCGTGGCCTGTCCGAATCGGACGTGTGGAAGGAATCCAACGCCAAACAGGTGGCGGCCGGGCAGAACAAGCGCGGCTTCAAGGAACTGATCTCGCTCAAGCAGAACGTCAAGAGCCTGGTCTTCCTGTTCCTGGTCTACGGCCTGTGGAACCTGTGGGCCAGCCAGGCCGGCATCTTCATGCCGCGCATCTACGAGTCTGCCGGGGTCGAATCCGCCACCCAGCAGAACCTGCTGCAGGTGCTGGTGTGGGGCCTGACCGTGCTGGTTACCTTCTTCGGTTTCATGCGCTACGGCGACCGAGTGTCGCGGCGCCTGCTCTACGGCATCGGTGCCGGCCTGGCCGTCGCCGCCTGCCTGGTGCTGGCCTTCGCGCCACCCACGCTGCCGGTGCTGATCGGCTTTGCCATCATTTGGGGTGTGGCCGCCGGCCTCGGCGCCCAGGCGTTCTACGCCCTGTGGACCGCCGAACTGTTCGCCACCTGCTACCGCGCCTCGGCCCAGGGCGTACTGTTCTTCGCCGTCCGCATCGCCTGCGGCGCCATCTCCTACCTGATGCCCACTTTGCTGGCCAACCGCGGCGTCTCCTTCGTCGGCTCGCTGATGACCGGCTTCCTGCTGGTGGGCTTGGTGGTGGGCGTCATCGGCGCTCCCAAGACCCAGGGCAAATCACTCAAGGAGATTGAAGCGGAACGCTACGGCGGTGACCCGCTGGACGCCATCGGGCACGGTGCGGCGCTGCCCGCCCCCGAAGCCGCACTCACCAGCGTCCTCGCGGCGGCCGGGCAGCCGGACCAGGGCATGCGGGTTCTAGAACCGATCTTCCACCTCGAAACCCAACTACCGGCGGGCCGCGCAGAGGCGGCCGCCGCACCGAACACCACAGCCTAAGGAGAACCAACATGACTATCAACCAGAACACCGATCAGGTCTTGGCCGCGCTGGCCAAGCAGACCGTCGAACTGCCTAGCTGGGCCTTCGGCAACTCGGGTACGCGGTTCAAGGTGTTCGGCACGCCAGGCACGCCGCGCGACCCGTTCGAGAAGCTGTCCGATGCCGCCCAAGTGCACCGCTACACCGGCATCACGCCGCGTGTCTCCCTGCACATCCCGTGGGACCTGGTGGATGACTTCACCGAACTGGCTGCCCGCGCCGCCCGCGAGGGTGTCACCATCTCCGTCATCAACTCCAACCTGTTCCAGGACGATGACTATAAGTTCGGCTCGCTGACCCACGCCGATCCGGCTGTCCGGGCCAAGGCCGTGGCCCACCACGTGGCTTGCCTGGAGGTGATGCGGGCGGTCGGTTCCAAGGAACTGAAGATATGGCTGCCGGACGGCACCAACTACCCGGGGCAGGACTCGCTGCGCGCCCGCCAGGACCGCCTGGCGGAATCGCTTGCCCAGATCTACACCGCCACGCGCGGTGACGAGACCATCCTGCTGGAATACAAGTTCTTCGAGCCGGCCTTCTATCACACCGACGTGCCGGATTGGGGCACGTCGCTGCTGCACTGCCTGGCGCTGGGGCCGCGGGCCAAGGTCTGTCTGGACACCGGCCACCACGCCCCGGGTACCAACATCGAGTTCATCGTGATGCAGTTGCTGCGCCAGGGCCGCCTGGGCGCCTTCGACTTCAACTCCCGCTTCTACGCCGATGACGACCTGATGGTGGGTGCAGCCGATCCCTTCCAGTTGTTCCGCATCATGTTCGAAATCGTCTCCCAAGGCGCCCTCGATCCGTCCAGCGGGGTCAACTTCATGCTGGACCAGTGCCACAACATCGAGCCCAAGATCCAAGGCCAGATCCGTTCCGTCATGAACATCCAAGAAGCCACGGCCCGGGCCCTGCTGGTGGACCTGGCGGCGCTGGGGGAGGCGCAGCGGGAAGGGGACGTCCTGACCGCCAACGGCCTGCTGATGGAGGCCTACTCAACCGACGTGCGCCCGCTGCTGGCCGGGCTGCGCGAATCCATGGGCCTGGCGCCGGATCCGTTGGCGGCCTTCAAGGCCTCCGGCTACGAGGCCCGGGTTGCGGCCACGCGCGTGGGCGGCATCCAGGCCGGCTGGGGGGCCTGAAGCCATGACTGCGCCTTCGGGGCCGCTGCGGGTGGCGGCCATCGACCTGGGGGCCTCCTCCGGCCGGGTCATGGTGGCTCGCCTGGCGGATGGTGCGGTTCGCTTGGAAGAGGTGCACCGCTTCGCCAACGGTCCGCATGAACAAGGCGACTACCTGGTGTGGGACGTGGAGGGGCTGTTCGAGCAGGTTGTGGCCGGCTTGCGTCTGGCCGGGCCGGTGGCGTCGATCGGCATCGACTCGTGGGGGGTCGATTACGGCCTGCTCGATGCCGCCGGCGGCCTGCTTGGCCCGATGGTGGCCTACCGCGACGGGCGCACCGAGCGGTCCGTGCCGGCGGTGCTGGAAGGGCTTGGAGCGGGGGAGTTGTACGGCGTTACCGGCATCCAGCACCAGCCGTTCAACACCATCTTCCAGTTGAAGGCTGAGGCCATGGGCCTGGCACCCGGCGGCGCTCGGCTGCCCCAGGCGGCCCGGGCGCTGCTGCTGCCTGACCTGTTGGCCTACTGGCTGACCGGGCAGCAGGTGACTGAAACAACCAACGCCTCCACCACGGCGCTGCTGGACGCCCGTACGGGCACCTGGTCCGCCTCGGCCCTGGCGGCCGCCGGGGTGGAGCGCGACCTGTTCGCCCCGCTGGTGAAGCCGGGACACGTCATCGGGCACCTGTTGCCGCAGATGGCAGAGGCGACCGGCCTGCCGGAAGCCACTCCCGTGGTGGCCGTAGGCAGCCACGACACCGCCAGCGCCGTGGCCGCGGTGCCCAGCCTGGGCGGTGGCGGGGTCTACGTGTCCTGTGGCACCTGGTCGCTGGCCGGTGTCGAACTGGCCGCGCCGGTGCTGACCGAGGCGGCCCGTGCGGCCAACTTCACCAACGAACGCGGCGTGGGTGGCACCATCCGCTTCCTGCGCAACGTCATGGGGCTGTGGCTGTTGAGCGAGTCCCAGCGCCAGTGGCGTGAGGAGGGCCGTGACGTGGCTCTTGGTCCGCTGCTGGCGGCCGCCGCGGCCGAGCCCGCCGGCCTGGCCCTGGTGGATGCCGACGCCGCCGAGTTCCTGGCGCCCGGCAACATGCCCGCCCGCCTGGCCGCCGCCGTGGCTCGGGCCGGGGGACGGGCGCCGCAGACGCCGGCCCAGGTGGCCCGGCTGGTGATCGATTCGCTGGCGGCCTCGTACGCCAAGGCGGCGGCCGATGCCGAACGCCTGACCGGCCGGCCCCAGCCCGCCCTACACCTGGTGGGCGGTGGCTCTCAAGGCGAACTGCTGTGCCAGGCGACGGCCGACGCCGCTGGGCGGCCGGTGTTGGCCGGGCCGGCCGAGGCCTCAGCCCTGGGGAATGCCCTGGTACAGGCCCAGACATTGGGCGCCGTCGGCCCTGGGCTGGATGAGCTGCGCGCCGTAGTCGCGGCCTCGTTCCCCGTCAAGACCTACCTACCGAACTGCTGAAAGAAGGGCATGAAATGACCACTCCAACGCTTACCGAATGCCTGACCCAGATGGGCGCCGCCGGCCGGCGGCTCGATGCGATCCACGCCTGTGAAGCCGGTGCCGGGAACATCTCCGTGGCCCTGCGCACGCCGCCGGACCTGGCGCAGACCTTCCCCCTATCGGAGCCCTACACCCTGCCCGCGCCCGCCCAGGCGCTGATCGGCTGGACGGTGCTAGTGACCGGCTCCGGCTGCCGGCTGCGCGATGTGGCCGCGGCACCCACCGCCAACGTGGCGGCCGTGGAGATCGGCCCAGACGGGCTGACCGGCACACTGCACTACGCGGCGGCCCGCGCCTACAGGACACCCACCAGCGAATTCAACTCGCACCTGGCTGTACACGCGGACCAGGTGGCTTCTGGGGGTGCGCCCCACGGGTACCACACCGTCATCCACGCCCAGCCGCCCTACCTGGTGCTGCTGACACACGGGCCGGCGGCCAACTCCCGTGAGTTTTCGCGCGAACTGCTGCGCTGGGAGCCCGAGACGGTGGTGCAACTGCCCGAAGGTGTCAAGGTACTGGAGTTCATGGTGCCCGGTTCGGCCCGGCTGCAGGAGGCGTCGGTGGCCGGCCTGCGAACACATCGGATTGTGCTGTGGTCGAAGCACGGCCTGATGGTGCGGTCCGCTGACGGCCCGCTGAAGGCCGTTGACCTGATCGAATACGCCGAGACGGGTGCCATGTACGCCCACCTGAACCAGGCCACGGGCCAGCCCAAACAGGGCCTGACCGATGAGGAACTGGCCCAGGTGATCGCCGCCTTCAACGTCCAGACCGACCTGTTCTAGCCCACCGTACTGGGCCAACGCTAGAGCAGGTTGGCCAAGCGGTCAGTGGCGGCTTGTTGGCTCAGGCCGCCGAAGCCTTCGTCGCCAGCCTGAACTGATAGGCGGAAGATGGCTGGGCCAGCGAACTCCTTGAGCGGCCGTTGGCCGAACTAACTGGGGACGATCGAAACATCGGTGCCCTGGCCCGGGTCTACCACGGCTTGCCGCTGGTGTAGCCAGCGGGGTCGCAGGGCACGGTCCCCCCATTCCTCGTGAGGAGGGGCCCGAGCAATGGCCCTGGATGTGGTGGCTGTCTTTACAAACCTGGCCCAACACGGCCCCAACCACCAGCCGTGTGCCACGATGGCGGCCATGACCACGCATGACCTACCCGCCTCGGCCCGCTTCGCCACCCTGGCAGTCCACGCCGGCAACGCTACCGACGCCGAGACCGGTGCCATCCGCCGGCCCATCACCATGGCCAACAGCTACGCCCTGCCCTACGATCCCACCGAGATGGGCTGGTCCAGCGCCGATGGCAACCTCTATACCCGCAACGGCGGCGCCAACCAGCACTACCTGGAGGCCAAGCTGGCGGCGCTGCACGGCGGCGAGGGCGCAGTCGTTCTCGCTTCCGGCGTCGCCGCCCTGTCCGCCACCTTCTTCTCACTGCTCCGGGCCGGCGACCACGTGGTCTTCTCCAACGTCACCTACATCGCCGCCTACCGCCTGCTGAATGAACTGTTCAACGGCAAGTTCGGTGTCGAGACCACCATCGTGGACGCGACCGACCCGGCAGCGGTGGCGGAAGCCATCCGGCCCAACACCAAACTGGTGCACATCGAAACGCCGGGCAACCCCACGGTCTCGGTCAACGACATCGCCGCCATCGCGGCCTTGGCCCACCAGGCGGGCGCCCTGCTGGTGGTGGACAACACGTTCGCTTCGCCCTACAACCAGCGGCCCCTGGAGCTTGGTGCCGACCTGGTGATCGAATCGCTGACCAAGTACATCAATGGCCACGGCGATTCTCTGGGCGGCGGCATCGTGGGCCGCCAAGACCTGCTGGCGCCCATCCGCGCCCAAGGCCAGGTCAACCTGGGCGGCTCGATCAGCCCGTTCGCGGCCTGGCTGATCATGCGCGGCTCGGTCACGCTGCCGCTGCGGATGCGCCAACACAACGAATCCGGCCTGGCCGTGGCCGGGTACCTTGAGGGCCTGGACCGGGTTCGCTTTGTCACCTACCCCGGCCTGCCGTCGCATCCCCAGCACGATGTCGCGGCCCGCCAGATGTCGCCCGGTTACGGCGGCATGATTGCCTTCGGCCTGGACGGCGACAAGGACGTGCACAACCGCTTTGTGTCGAATTTGCGGGTTATCACCTCGGCCGTGTCGTTGGGTCACGACGAGTCGCTGATCGTCTTCCTTGGGCCCGATGACGAGCGGCAGCACCTCTACCCGGCGGCCTACCACCAGGGCTTCTTCCGCTTCTCGGTGGGCCTGGAAGACACCGCCGATCTGATCGAGGATATTGACCAGGCGCTGGCCCGGCTCTGACCGGCCAGACCGTTACGAGAACGTGATCCTGGGATCCGCCACGGACTGCAGCACGTCCACTACGGCGTTGGACACCACGTAGATGGTGCTCAGCACAAACACCCCGCCGGCCACGGCCGGGAAATCGGCCTTCAGCAGCGAGTTGAACATGTACAGCCCCAGGCCCGGCCAGGTGAAGACCCGTTCTACCACCACCACGCCGGCAAACATCACGCCCAGGTAGAGCCCGGCCATGGCCAACGGCGCCGGCAGGGAGTTCCGCACCACGTGGCGGCGCAAGGTCTGCCCCTCGGTCAGGCCCTTGACGCGGGCGGTCTTGATGAACTCGGCCTCTAGGGTGGTCTCCAGCGAGGAGCGGAAGACGCGGCCGATCGCCAGGGCCGGCCCTACCGCCAAGGCCAGGGCGGGCAGCGCCAGGTGGTGCAGGGCGTCACCCAGGAGATCCAGCCGGCCGGCCAGCAGGGCGTCGATCGTCATGAAACCGGTGGGCCCGGATAGGTCGGCCTCTCGGCCGATCCGCCCCGACCCAGGGAACCAACCGAGCCGCGAATAAAACACGATGATGCCCACAATGCCCAGCAGGAAACTGGGCGCCGCGGCCAGCAGGAACATAACCCCCCGGCCCAGGGCCGCGCCCGGCCAGCGCAGCACCGAGGAGGCCGCGAACGCCGCCGCCAGCAACAAGGCCAGCAGGTAGGCGAACAGCACTAGTTCGGCCGAAGCCGGGAAAAACTGGGCAATGTCTTGCGACACCGGATGCCGCGTGCGGAGCGACCAGCCCAGGTCACCGGTAACCAGCCCACCCAGGTAGGAGAAGTACCGCGTCAGGACCGGATCATCCAGGCCCAGCCGGGCCCGTTCGGCCGCGATCGCCTCGGGCGAGGCGTTGGCGCCAATGGTGGCTGCCACCGGGTCGAAATCGGCGATTTCTTGGAGGAAAAACAACAGAATGGTCAAGGCCAGCAGCACGGCCAGCAGGGCCGCCAACCGGAAGGCGAGACGCCGCACCCACATCATGGCTATCGCCTCCCCGCTAGTAGCCGCCGTACGGCATCGCCGGTCAGGTTGGCCACCAGGGTCAGCGCCATCACGGCCAGGCCCGGCATGACCGGGATCCACCAGGCGGTGGACAGTTGGTCCAGCGTGTTGGCTGAATCGGCCCCGAGTTCGGGGAACGGCACCTTTTGGCCCAGGCCCATGAAGGACAGGGCGGCCAGCGTCAAGACCGTGGCGCCCACGTCCAGGGAAGCGGTGATGGTAGCGGTGGGCACCATGCCGGGCAGGATGTGGAACACCATGATGCGCGGCCACGATGCCCCGGCCTGCCGGGCCGCTTCCACGTGGGGCCGGCTGGCGATGGCGCGCACCTCGCTGCGGATGATGCGGGCGTAGTACGGCCACCACACCACCAGGATGGCGATCATGGTGTTCTTGATGCCGTGGCCCAGGGCCATCGCCACCGCCATGGCCACCAGCAGGGTGGGCAGGGATTGGAAGACCTCGGTGAAGCGCATCAGGATTTTGTCGGTCCAGCCGCCCACCGTGCCGGCGATGACGCCCACCACCGTGCCGATCAGCAGCGAGATGGCGACGATGGCGAGGGCCACCAGCCAGGAGGTCTGCAGGCCGATGGTGATGCGGGACAGCAGGTCACGGCCAATGTGGTCGGTGCCCAGCAGGTGTTCCGGGCTGCCGACGGGGAGGCGTGGGGCACCGGTCGGCTGAATCGGGTCATATGGGGCCAACTGTTTGGCCAGCGCCGCCACCAGCGTGATCAGCCCGAACAGGCCGATGCAAAGCCAGTTGGCGGCGGTTGGACCGGCCAGGCGGACTTGGGTCAAACCCCAGCGCGGCTTGGGGGTCGTCACGTCGATGGTCACGGTGTCACCCCCTGCGCGGCGGCGGCCAAGCCGGCCACAGCCGGCCCGGCCACGACGGGGCAGGCCACCAAGTGGTCTGGGCCCATACCGGTCAACTCGAATGCCCCAGTTGGGTCGGCGCACTCGGGCCGGGCCAACGGGCAGCGCGGATGGTAGGCGCAGCCCGGTGGGGGAGCCAGCGGGCTGGCCGATTCGCCCTGGGCCTCAGGAAATGGCACCTTGGCGCCTGGGATGGCGGCCACTAGGGCCTGGGTGTAGGGGTGGGCGGGGGCGGCGATGACCTGTTCGGCCGGGCCGGTCTCGACCAACCGCCCCAGGTACATCACCGCAATCCGGTCCGCGATGAAGCGCGCCACCGCTAGGTCGTGGGTCACGAACAAGGTGGTGGTGCCCAGGTCTCGCCGCAGTTCCCGCAGCAGATTCAGCACTTGGGCGGCCAGCGACACGTCCAAGGCCGAGGTCGGCTCGTCGCACAGCAGGACCTTGGGTGGCACGATGGTGGCCCGGGCCAGCGCCACCCGCTGGCGCTGGCCGCCGGACATTTCGGACGGCACCACACCCAGAATCTCGGCGGGCAGGTCCACCCGGGCCAGGGCTTCGTCGATCAGGCGGCCGGCCTCGGCCCCGCGCACGCGGTGCCCGTGCAGGCGTTCGCGCAACAGCGCCCCGGCCGTCAGCCACGGGGTGAGCGACGCCCCAGCGTCCTGGAACACCATCTGGATGTCCTGGCGCGGCGGCGCCTCCAGCGTGCCGGTGTAGCCGGTCTCCAACCCGGCCACGCAGCGCAGCAGGGTGGACTTGCCCGAACCGGACTCGCCCACAATGGCCAGCGCCTCGCCATCGGCCACCGTCAGGTCGACCCCGCGCAGGGCGTGCAGCTTGGCCTTGTGGCCCTGGTCGGAGACGGTGAAGGTGCAGCGAAGGTCGCGCAGGGTCACCTGGGGCGCGGGGGCGCCATCGGCCACTTGACGTGCAGGCACCGCTGCCGCCGATGGCGTTCCGGCTCCCGCTGCCGTCCCTTCCGCCTGCGGTGGTGGTTCCGGTACGGTGCCGTCTGCCTCAAGGGTCTCCACCCGCAGGGGCTTGGTCTTGTCCACCGTCAGGGTGAGCCGCGAGGCCAGCAGCGACTTGGTGTAGGCGTGCGTGGGGGCTTCGAGCACTTGGGCGGCCGGGCCGGTCTCCACGATCGAACCCCGGTAGATGACGGCGATCCGGTCTGCCACCTGCGCCGCTACCCCAAGGTCATGGGTGATCAGCATGATGGAGCAGCCGATGGTTTCACGCAGTTCGGCCAGGGTGGCCAGCACCTGGGCCTGGACCGTGGTATCGAGGGCGGTGGTCGGTTCGTCCGCCACCACCAGTTGGGGATTGTCGGCGATGGCGGTGGCGACCATGACGCGCTGGCGCAGGCCACCGGAGAGCTGGTGCGGGAAGGAGCGCAGGCGTTGGCTGGGCTGGGGGATCGAAACCTTGCTCATCAACTGGATGGCGATTTCGGCCTGCCGGGTCCAGGCGGCTTCGGTGATCTGCCGGCCCACCCGCATGGTGGGGTTGAGGGACGTCATCGGGTCTTGGAAGACGGCTCCCAGGGCGGTGCGGCGGACCCGGCGCATTTCGGCCTGGGTAGCCGTCACCATGTCAACCCCGGCCACCACGGCGCTGCCCCCCAGTTGGGGGCGGGCCGAGGTCGGCAGCAGCCCCAGCATGGTCAAGGCCAGCACCGACTTGCCGGAGCCGGACCGGCCCACCACGCCCAGGATCTCGCCTTGGGGGATTTCCAGGTCGACGCCGTTCAGCACCTGGCTGCGCACCCGCCGGCGTTCCAGGCTGAGGGTCAGGCCGGCGATGGCGGCCACCGCCGCAGGGCCGTCAGCGGTCACGCTGGCCGAGTCTGCGGCGGCCTCTTGGCCGGCCTGGTGCTGATTCACTGTGGGGTCCTAGTCGGTTGAACAAGAAAGCCGTGGCCCGCGCCAGGATGGGTGTTGGGGCGGGCGCGGGCCACGGCGGCTATCGGTTGTTTATTGCCTGGTCAAATCATAGATGGCCAGAGTGTATGGTGCGGCAATGGTGTGGGCAGCCTCGACGTTGCCCAACCACGGCTGGGCGGCCACGAAGTCGCTGCCGTAGTCCCACGTCGGGTTGCACATGACTTCCCATTGGGCGTCGGCCGCCGCCAGGTAGTAGCTGTTGTCGCCGGTTTCGAGCGCCTTGTCCAGGTTCTCTTCGGCTTCCGGCGAGAAGCAGCCCACATAGTTGAGGCCGCCGCTTTCCTTCCAGAAGACCGAGCCGTACAGGTAGCCGTTGTTCGAATCCGGCCACGTGTTGGACTGGATGAACAGGTCCGGCGCGTTGGCGTGGTCTTCGAACCAGGAACCGTAGATCTCGGATTCGGACCGGGCGGTGGCGGTGGCGTTGAGGCCCAGGCCCTGCAGTTTGGCGGCCACGATTTCGGCGATGGTCTTGTCATCCATCGACATCTCGTAGTAGCCCATCTCGACCTCGGTGCCTTCCGGCAGGGTGGCCACATAGTCGATGAACGGCTGCTCGTCGTAGACAATGTCGATCGAGTCGCCCGGCACCGCGCCCCGCGAGTAGCGGCCGGTGGCCAGGGTGCCCTTGTATGGGATGACCTGTTCCACCATCTCCTCCCAGTTGATGTACTGGTAGAACGCCTGGCGAGCCTCGGCCGTGGCGAAGAAGTCGTGGTTGGGGTTCATGTAGACGATGCCCATCTGGAAGGTGGGCAGCGAGTAGGCGCTGATGGTGTAGGAGTCGATGTACTTGCCCTGGGAGGCGGATGCCACCGAGCCGATGATCAGGTCTTCATCGCCGGCTTCCAGCGCCAGTTCATAGGCGGAAGCGTCTTGGTAGACCGTGATTTCGACCGTCTTGAACACCGGGTCCTTGCCACCCCAGTAGTTGGGGTTGTAGGTCAGGGTGTAGCTGGTGTCCGTCACCATGCTGGTCAACTGGTAGGGGCCGGTGCCGAAGGAAGCCTCAGCCACCACGGCCTGGCCAAGGTCATCGGGATTGTCGGTGACCAGGGCGGGGTTGGTGATCTTGAGGCCGTAGGGCGAGGCCAGGTAGTCCAGGTAGGCCGAGTTGGGGGCGTTCAGGGTGATCGTGATGTGCTGGTCATCGGGCGTGTCGATCTGCTTGATGTCGCCCGCCAGCCAGGACAGGCCGGATTCGATGTCGATGCGCCGCTCGATCGAAGACTTGACCACGGCCGAGGTCACCGGTGTGCCGTCCGCGAACTGGACGCCATCGCGCAGCGTGAACTCATACACCGTGTTGTCCGTGACCGTCCAATCGGTGGCCAGCGAGGCCACGATGGGCGGATTGTCGTGGTTGCCCTGTTCGTACTTAACCAGGCCCTCGTAGGCGTTGAGCGTGATCATCAGGCCGTTGGCGCCGTAGAAGCGGTCAGGGTCCGGCACGGACGGGGCCGACAGGAAGCCGATGTGCAGCACGTCGGAGCCGGCCGTCGCGGCGCCTTCGTCGCCGGTGGAACCGGTGTCTGTGTCCTCGGTGGCCGTGTCGGTGGCTTGGGTGGCGCCGTCGTCAACGGCTTGGGTGGTCTCGGCGCCGGTGGCTTCACTGGTCTTGTCATCGCTGGCCTTGTCGCTGGAGCAGGCCGCGGTCAGGGCCAAGGCGGCCACCGTGGCCAGGGCCAGGGCGACACGGCCACCACGGCGCGTCTGGGGAACTGATTGGGACATAGGTTTTCTCTCCTGCTGGGCGAAATGGATGGGCAGTGATTTCAGAGGTTGTAATGGACTGCCGAACCTGGCTGTTCCGATGGCAGTTTAGCGGATGCGAAGTGCCTGCTCACACACCTAGAAGAATGGACGGAGTGGATGATCTGGCGAACCGGAGCATACACGACGGACATTTTCCCGGTTGGTGAAATCCACCTGCCACCAGGGCCCCCTATTCTTAACCACAATCGACAATTCCAGGCATCCAGCCCGCAGGAGGCAACCCATGGCGATCGACCCGGCCTACCGACTGAGGTGGGCGGACTTCCCGGCCGCGGAGCATCAGGCCAGGGTGGCCAAGGCCCAGCGCCTGATGGCTGACCAGGGTCTTGACCTGATGGTCTTGCTGCAGAAGGAGAACGTCGAGTACTTCAGCGGTTTCCTGACCAACCACTGGGACTCGAAGGCCTTCCCCACCGCCGCCGTGGTGCTGCCGGCCGCCGGCGAACCGATCCTGGTGCTGCCCGGTTTCCTGGCAGGCACCGCCTTCGCCACCTCCTACTTCGACCAACTGCGCACCTTCGACGAGCCCCACGCCAAGCCGCGCGAGTTCGCCGATGTCCTGATTTCCACGGTCCGCGAACTGGGCGGCGCCAAGCCCAGGATCGGCTGGGAGCGTGGCGACTCCTTGGCCCCGCGCTGGAACTACGACGACTGGCTGGCCATCATGCCCACCCTGGTGGGGGAGGCCGAGATCCTCTCCGCCGCGGCCGTCATCTGGGGCTGCCGCGCCATCAAGACGCCGCTCGAACTGGACCGCCTGACCTGGTTGACCGAGCTGACCGACCAGGCCCTCCTCGAGACCTTCGCGGACATTGCCCCCGGCGTGACGGAGTTCGAGGTCGGCACCCGGATTGCCCAGCGGATGATGGACCGCGGCGCCGAGGGCACCCAGTTCCGCAACATCCGGGCCGGCCATGACCGCTACCACTGCTCGGACTCCAACCCCACCCAGCGCCCCCTGGCTAAGGGCGACATGTTGGTGATCGACGTGGGCGCCCAATTCAACGGTTACTGCACCGACGTGGCCTACACCGTTCTGCTGGGGGAGCCGACGGCGCGGCATCGGGAAGTCTGGGAGGTCACCGCGCGGGCGCAGGATGCCGCGGTGGCGTTGTGCCGGCCGGGGGTGCCGGCCACCGAGCCGTTCCGGGCTGCCGTCAAGGTGATCGAAGAATCCGGCCTGCCCACCTTGGACATGATCGGCCACTCGATTGGCCTCGATCCCCACGAGCCGCCCATCCTGGATGCCTACAACACCGCGCCGCTGCAGGCCGGCATGTTCCTGTCGGTAGAGCCGTGGCTGTATGACCCCACCGGCTTGGGCATCTTCGCGCTGGAGGAGCACATCTTCGTGTCCGATGACGGGCCGGTCACCGTGTCCCGCGTGCCCCGGGATGAACTGCGTTGGGTGCCGGCGTGACGGCGCAGCTACCGCTCAAGAGCCTGCAACTGGACAACCACATCCCGGCCGGCCAGGCCCTGGCGGCGGCCCAGGCGGCCGAGGCGGCCGGCATCACCCGGGTGTGGCTGACCGAAGACCTGTTCCACCGTGGCGCCCTGCCCCTGGCCGGTGCCATCCTGGCCTCCACCACCACGCTGCAGGTGGGCGTGGGGGTGGTGGCGGCCCAACTGCGCCACCCGGCGGCCCTGGCCATGGACGTGCGCAGCCTGCTTGACTTGGGGCCCGGGCGGTTCACGCTTGGCCTGGGTGCCGGCGTGGCGGAGCGCGCCCGTCACCTGATGCAGCCGGCCAGCCCGCCATTGCGCCTGGTGCGCGAGGCCATCGAACAGGTGCGCACCCTGTTGGCCGGTGGCACCTTGGAACAAGGTGGCCTGCTGCATTCGGCCGAGCGGCTGGCCTTGAGCGGCCAGCCGCCGGCCGGGGGGCCGTGCCCGTTGTACGCGGCCGCCATCGGGCCCCAGGCTTTGGCCCAAGCCGGCCGGTTGGCGGACGGCGTGGTGCTGACCGCGATGTGCGCCGTGGAGCATGTGCGCCACGCGGCCGGCCTGGTACAGGCGGCCGCGGCCGCGGCCGGGCGGCCGCCCATTCCGGTGGTGGCCTACGTGCCGGTCCTGATGCTGGATGACGCTGCGGCGGCCAAGGCCGCCATGCGCCGGGTGCTGGCCGGTTATGTGGCGGACTGGGCCGGGCTGGCCTTCTTGTCCCGGTTGTTCACCGAATGGAGCCCGTTGACCCCCGAGTCAATGGACGCCATCGGGCAGGCGCTGCGGGCGGGCGACGAAGCCACGCTGGCGGAACTGCTGCCGGACGAAGTCCTTGACGCCTACACCATTGCCGGTGACCTGCCCGAATGCCGCCGCCTAGCCGCCCGCCTGGCCGCCGCCGGTGCCACCGAACTGGCCCTCTCCCACGAAGCCTGACCCCCGGCCCCTCGCGAAAGGTCAAATTCTGTCGGCCCGGGCTGTTGTCATGTCTCGCTGGTTCGTTGGCGGTTGCGGATGGCCTGGTGTGCGATGCCGTCCGGCCCTAGTTTGGACTGGGCCGGGTTACCACCCTGCGGGGGCCGCCTTTGCGGCCCTCGATGACCACCTTCGTCACTGGACCGGCCCCTGCAGAACTCAAGCCGTCGCCCTGGTCATCAGCAGCTTCACCAGTCAAACCCTTGCCCTGCACCAACACTCCAACCGCTGGTGTCAGCGCCGGTCGAAAACGCAGCCACCACGGCCAGCGCTTTGTCACCCCTGCCTCTGCGTCACCCCGGCCGCCCCTCTAACGTCAGTCCGGCCATCTAACATCCGTCCGGCCCTTTGTGTCATGCCGGGCGCCGAAGTGTCATCCCGGGCGCCGGAGTGTCATCCCGGGCATCCTTCTGTGTCATCTCGGCCGAAGAGCCGAGATCTCCACCTCCATCGAGTCCGCTTGATTCGGCGTTTCGACCCATCGAGTCCGCCTGATCTGGTGTCCTGGTTGATCGAGTCCGCCAGATCCGGCGTGGTTCCGCGTCGAGTCCGCTCTTTCCGGTGTCACCCGATCCGGCCTCAACCCTGTGACCTGGTCTTTCGCTGTCTTGGCCGGGCCGGTAAACACCGGATTTGATGGACTCGGCGTCACACCCCACCGAAACGAGCGGACTCGATGACCCGAAACACCGGAATCGGCGGATTCGATGCGTCCCCAGCCGTGCTGCGTCGAACCTGACGTGCCCTAGAGGGACGAGGCGATCGCCCATTTGGTACAGGCCGGGTGCAACTGTGGCGTTGTCGGAGTCTTTGCCCTGAACGGGCTGTTGACGTTTTTGCAGGTCACAGGCCCGCGCGCGATGGCGCCCGGTTCCGTGCCAGTGCAGAATTGCTTGGATTTACGGTGGCCAGTAAATCCGTGCAGTTTCGACAGCGTGGCAGGTGGTTGGGGGTGGCGCCTGGGGCGGTGTCGTTGGCCCGGCTCCGGCTAACCCACGCGTGTCGACGCGGACCGCAAAGCGGTCAGCGGAGACACGCCCAGCCAGCATGGTGCCTCTTGGTGTCCGGAGCCCCGCTCCGGACACCAAGCCGGGCCAACACCGCCCGGCGGCCATATCGTTCAAAGGTCGCCTCGGGGATTTGGCTGGCTGGCTTGACGCACCCCAGGTGAGTGATCTTCTTTGAGTGGCCGCCGGTGGTGTTTGCCCGGCTCGAGGTCCGGGAACAAGTCCCGGACCCCGAAAGGCACCATGCTTGCTGGGCGCGTCTCCTCCGCTGCGCTGCGTCGACACGCGTGGGTGAGCCTGGCCTGTGCATCAAGCACCACCCCTGGCGCCACCTCACCAACCACAACACCACCAACAACCACAACGACCCGAGCCACAATAGAAACCCTCCGGACAACCCGGGGCGATTCAACGCCAGGGACCGCCGCTAAATCAAGTTCCGCAAGCGAATAGCCGGACAACCCGGGGCGATTCAACGCCAGGGACCGCCGCTGTGTCCTATGGCGTCTGCCTCGGCCATGCGGAGAGAGTTCCGGTAGTCGCGAGCCCGCTGAGGGCCGATCCGGAGAGAGTTGCGGTAGTTCTGGACGTCGCTTGAGCGATCCGGAGAGAGTTGCGGTAGTTCTGGAGCCAGAAACCTGCAAGAAGTCTCTCCGGACCGTTGAAACGGACCGGAAAACTACCGAAAGTCTCTCCGCATCGAAGTTGGGGTGGGGCAGATCCCGGGTCAAGCCCGGGATGACAAGAACGTAATTGACCTTTCGCGCCGTAAATGTGACCTCTCGCGTGGGGGGCGTGGGGCCGGGGAAGGGGGGCGCGGGGCCGGGGAAGGGGGCGAGGGGGCGCGGCTAGAGGGGTTCGGGGAAGATGAGGTATTCGTGCAGCACCTCGAGCGTCTGCACGTCGACCCGCCATTCGCGCTGCGGGTGGGCGTGGTTGCCCTTCACCAGGTAGACGTAAAGCGACGAATCGCGCCCATCCACCAGGCCGTCCCCGGATTCGGCTGGGATGCCGGCCTCAATGTCCGCCACGCTGGGTAGGGAGGTCAGCGCGGGCAAAGTGGTGGACATGTCGTAGTACCACAGGTAGTGGCACTCGTTTGAGACGGCGTCGCACACGTCCAGCGCCCAGTAGACCGCCACATCCCGGTCCAGGTCGCCCGGCGCATCCAGCACCAGTTGGCCGCCGTCGTTGACCGGCCGCAGGTCGGCCAGGTTCAGGCTGAAGTCGGTGCAGGCCGTGAACCAGCCCCACATCGGGCGGCCGGCAATGTCCAGCAGATCGGCGATGATCCGGTTGGCGGCATCGAACGTCTTGATCTCGAAGCAGGTGGGCTCGGTGTAGCTGAGCGGCACCGCCGGGTAGAAGGCGTTCTGTTTGTCCAGGAAGGACACGTTGTCGTAGTCCGCCCAGGCGGTGATGGCCGTGCCGTCATCCGCCACCTGCCGGGCCTCGATCCGATAGACGGATGGTCCGGTCCACCAGAAGGCGAACAGGGCCCCATCGCAGTGGCCGTCCGCACACTCGTAGCGGACCTCGAAACCCTGGGGCAGGGAGTCGGTGTAGGGTCCCCGGTCCGCCAGCGGGTCAACCGTGGGGCTGGGGCTTGGGCTTGGGCTGGGACTGGCCGATGGCGTCGGTTCGGCCGTAGCGGTTTCGCTGGCGGTGTCCGATGGCGTCGGTTCGGTAGCGGCGTCGGCGCCGCCTTGGCTGTCGGTCGCCAGGTCCTCAAGGGCCTGGCTGACCTGGTCGTCGATGTCAGCCTGGTCGGTTTGGCCGGCGGTAGCCTGGCCCGGCCCCGGGGCACCGAGGGTCTTGTAGAGCGTGACCGCGGCGGTGACCAGGCCAATCAGTACTGTCACCACGGTGGCGATCTTGACCACGCGGCCGTGGCCCGATTCCTTGGGCGGTGGCGTGGCGGCCGGGGCGTAGGCCTGGTAGGCCTGCGGCGGGTAGGCCACCGGTGGGGCTTGATAGCCGGGGGGTGGTGGGGTCGGGGCCTGGTACCCGCCGGCCGCCTTGTAACCGGCGGCGGGGGAGTAGCCCGGCGCGGGCGCCTGCCCCGGTGCAGGCGTGGCTTGGGGCGCCAGCGGCGAAGCAGCCGCTGCCGGGGGCACCGCACCAGCCGCACCAGCCGCTCCGGCAGCCCCAGCCGCCCCGGCAGCCGGGACGCCCCAACCCTCGGCCGGCCGGATGCGGGTCAGCCCGCCGTCATCGGCCGCTTCCCTGGCCCCGGCCTTGGCGCCGTCCGGCCGGGTGGTGTCACCCTCACCCGGCGAGATCACCATGTGGGTGGGCGTGTAACCCAACTCGGCCTGTAGGCGCCGCAAGGCGTTGCCGAAGCCGGCGGCGCTGGGGAACCTGGCCGCGGGATCCTTGGCCATGGCTACCGCCAGAACCTGGTACACGGCATCGGGCAGGGCCACGCCGTGAGGGGAAACCAGCGGGGGCAACGGCTGGTCCAGGGCTCGGCGCGCCAAGGAGGTGGCGTCGTTTGGGCCTCCCGCCAGGGCGAATGGCGCGTGGCCGGTCAGCAGCGTGTAGATGGTGGCGCCCAGCGAATAGACGTCGCTTTGGGGTGTGGCAGCGGCGGGGGAGCGGAGTAGTTCGGGCGGGGCGTACGCCATCGACAAGCCGAGGGCGGCCGCCACGCCGGAGGGCGTGGCGTGGACCGCGATGCCGAAGTCGCTCAGGGCGTAGGCGCCGTACTGGGTGGTCAGGATGTTGGCCGGCTTGATGTCGCAGTGCAGCACGCCCATGCGGTGGGCGGTCTCCACCGCGCCGGCAATCTGGACGCCGATGGCGAGCACCTGCGGTAACGCGTTGGGCTGGTCGGCCAGCCCGGACTTGGCCAGCGACGGGCCGGGGCAATACTCCATCACCAGGTAGGGCCGGCCGTCCCCGGTCACCCCGGTGGTGTGGATGGTGACGATATTGGGGTGGGCGGACAGTTCCGCCATGGCGTTGGCCTCGCCCTCCCAGCGTTCGGCCGTGTCCGGGCCCAGCACCTCCGGCAGCAGCACCTTGACCGCCACTTTCCGGCGTGGCACCTCTTGCTGGTACAGGAAAACCTCGGCAAAGCCGCCGGTGCCCAGCAGGCGCAGGGGCCTGAAGCCGGCGATGAACGGCGGCAAAGGCTCTGGCGGCGAGGGCTCTGAAGGGCCCGGGACCGGGGGCGTTGTCATGGCAAAGAGGTTAGCGGGCCAACATGTGGGAGCGCACGATGGCGGCCGCCGCGGCATAGTCTTCCGCGGTCTCCAGGTGCTCCAACATGCCCGGCATGTCCGGGTCAAGGCGCTCGATGGCGCCAATCAGGGCGGCGTAGTCGACCTCACCCAGGCCGATGCGCACCTCGTCGAACCGGACCGAATACGGCTCCGGGTTGAGCCGGAGGTCCTTCAGGTGGCAGGTGATGATCCGGTCGCCCAACAGGTCGAAGGTGTGCTCAATCCACTGGGTGATGCCGTAGTAGCGCCGCGGGCTGTTGATCGAATTGCACAGGTCCATGTGTGCCGCCACCTGCGGCCGGTCCACCGCCGCCAAGAAGCGCAGGTACTCCTCGGGTCCGTCCAGGAAGTAATACGGCATCATCTCAAGCGACAGGGTGGTGTTGGCCGGCTGGACGGTGTCCACCAGGTGTTGGGTCAGGGCCACGGCCTCGTCGAAGAAGGCTTGGCTGTAGCCGGCGGCATCGGGGCCGTACCAGTTGTCGTGGCCCTTGGTGCCCAGCACGTTGACGCAGGTGCGGGCGCCCATCAGGTCCGCCAGCCGCAGGCGGTCGGTCATGAGCCCGATGGCGGCCTGCCGGGTGGCTGGGTCGTTGCTCAGCGGGTTGCACCAGGCGCCCACTTCGGCCAGCACGATGTCGCGGGCGGCCAGTTCACGCGCCACGGCCTGGGCTTGGGCCGGGTCCTCCAGGGTGACCCAGTCAGGGGCGTAGGCCGCCCGGTAGCCCAGGGCCACGTGGGCCTCGGCGTAGGCCACCGGATCGTGGCCTTGATACAGGACGGGTCCGCCAAGCCGCATGAGGAGTTCCTTCTTCCTTTAACAAGTGCTTCGTCTGAGCCACCACGCCGGGTCCATTCTGCTCCCATCCGCGGTACCTTGGGTCCGGCCGGGCGGGTGGCGCCCGGCCGGACCGGCGGGACCGGAAAGGCGGCGGGCGGATGCAGATTGCGATCATCGGCGGCACGGGAGATATGGGCTTCGGTTTGGGCTTGCGCCTGGCCGTGGCCGGGCACACCATCCGAATTGGGTCGCGCCAGGCGGCCAAGGCCGAAGAGGCGGCGGCCCGGGCGCTGGCCCTGACCGGGCTGGCCGCGGGCGCCATCGGCGGCTTTGACAACCAGACCGCGGTGAGCGGGGCCGACCTGGCCGTGGTGTCGGTGCCGGGCGCCGCCCACCGGGCCACCGTGGAGGGGCTGCGGGACCAACTGGCCGGCCGGCCGGTACTGGATGTGACCGTGCCGCTGGCCTTCAAGCCGCTGCGTTACGAACCGCCTGCGGCCGGTTCCAACGCCCAAGAGACGGCCGAGGTGCTGGGCGATGGCGCCCGCGTGGCCGCCGCCTTCCACACCGTGGCGGCCGGCCTGCTGGCGGACCTGGCCACGCCGCTGGATGTAGAAACCCTGGTGGCGGGCAACGATGCGGAGCTGAAGGCGGACGTCATCGGGCTGGCGGAGCTGATCGGCATCAAGGCTTTCGACGCCGGCGCGCTGCACATGGCCGCCATCGCCGAAAGCCTGACCCCGCTGCTGATCGGGCTGAACCGGCGCTACGGCTCCACGCACATCGGCCTGCGCTTGGTGGGCGTGCCGGAGTAGGACTCGGACGGCCTGCGCGGCCACCCGGCGCCCGGTAGGCTTGGGGTACCACTTTGCGACTAGCAGGAGACACACCATGGGACTGATTCGCGCTATCACCGGGGCCATCGGCGGCACGTTGGGTGACCAGTGGCTGGACGCCATCGGCATGCCAGAGGATATGGTCAAACAAGACACCCTGCTGGTGCGTGGTGTGCCCCTTCGGGATGACCCGCGCAGCCAGAACAAGAAGGGCACCGAGGACATCATCTCGAACGGCTCGCGCATCGTGGTGCCCACCGCCACCTGCATGTTGCTGGTCGATGGCGGCCGGGTGGTCGACTTCACCACCGAGCCGGGCTACTACACGGTCGATGATTCAGCCCAGCCGTCGATCTTCGTGGGCCAATGGGGCGATTCGCTGCGTCAAACCTGGGAGCGTTTCAAGTTTGCCGGCACCACGCCGCAGCAACAGCGGGCCCTGTTCATCCCGCAGCGCGAAATCCGCGATATCAAGTTCGGCACCAAGCAGCCCATCCAGTACTTCGACACCTTCTACAACGCCGAACTGTTCCTGCGCACCTTCGGTTCATTTACCATCGTCATCTCCAACCCGCTGCTGTTCTTCGGCAACGTCTACAACAAGGTGGACACGCGGGTGAACTTCTCGGACATCCAAGACCAGTTCGTGACCGAGTTCATGGGCAAGCTGACCACCGCCATTGCGCAGCTCAGCGCCCAGGGCGTGCGCATCTCCCAGGTGCAGGCCTACCAGGACCAACTGTCGATGGCCATGAAGCAACTGCTCGATGCCGACTGGTTGCAGATCCGCGGCATCGAGATCCTTGAGGTTGGGGTTGAGTCGGTCAGCTACACCGACGAATCGCGCGAACTGATCAACCTGCGCAACAAGGGCGCCATGCTGTCCGATCCTTCGATCCAGCAGGGCTTCGTGGCCGGCACGGTGGCCGAGGCCCTGGAGGCGGCCGGTTCCAACCCCTCGGGTGGCGCCGCTTCGATGATGGGCATCGGCTTCGCCGGTGGCGCGGTCGGTTCGATGTTCGGCCAGCCGCTGGTGCCGGTGGCCGGGCAGCCCGGGGCTCCGGCCGCCGGGCAGCCGCCGTTGGCTCCGCCCCCCGGCACGCCGTTGGTGCCGGTGGCCCCGGCCGCCCCCGCGGCCGCGGCTGCGGCGGGTGCTGCGGCGGCCGCTGCTCCCGCGGCCGCTGCTCCGGCCGCTCCCCAGGCAGCCCCGCCGGCCCCGCCGGCGGCTGCGGCTCCCGCTGATCCGGCCGCAGCCGCGGCCGAGGGCCCCAAGTTCTGCCCCAACTGCGGCCAGCCCACCAACGGCGCCCGCTTCTGCGCCAACTGCGGCTACCAACTGCGCCCCTGACCGGGGGTAGGCGCCGAAGTGTCGCAAACCACCGATTCCAAGTGCCCCAACTGCGGCAATGTGCTGGTGTGGGACCCGGCCCTGGGCCGGCTACGCTGCATCGGCTGCGGTTCGCTGTTCGACGTTCCGCCGCCGCCGGAGCCGGAACCGGCCCCGGAGCCTGAACCTGAACCTGAAGCTGAGGTAGAGGCAGAACCGAGCACAAAGCCCACCGCCGGGCACCGCATGAGTGTGGCCACGTTCACGCGCATGGCGTTGGACCGAGTCGAGGAAGTCTCCGGCCAAGAGGCCGGCTCACGTGCCACCAATGCGGTGTTCCAGGGCTATACGGCCGCCATCATGGCGGCGATCACCACCGGCGATGCAGCCGCGGCCGGGGCATCCGAGGCCTATCAGAAGAAGCTGATGGAGGTGGTGCAAGCGGCCGGCCCAGGGTCGCTGGAAGGCAGGACCACTTCGGACGCCGATGCCGTCATTCTGCTCGCCTTGGCGGACAAGGCCCTGGACACGACCGCCCGGGTGGCCCACCCGCAAGCGATCCAGGCGGCCGTGGTGGCGCTGCAGCAGCACCTCGATGCCGTCAAGGCCCAAATGGCCGCCCATGCCCCAACGGCGGCGCCCGAGCCGGGTGGGCCGGCCGCGCCATCGCCCACCGCCGGTTACAGCGCCGCCCGTAAGGTGTTCGAACGCCAAATCGAGGCGATGCAAGAGATCGCCAACACCCGGGCGGCCAACGGCTGGGCGCCAATTTCCGACGCGGACGAGCTGGCCTCCCTCCAGGCTTCGGCCCAGGCGGCGGCCGAAGCGGCGGCGCAGGCAGCCCAGCCCGAGCCGGTCAGCGAAGCCAACGCGGCGGCAGCCGCCAACGCCAGCGGCCTGGACGCCGTCGAATGCACCTCTTGCGGCGCCCAGATCCTGGTCAGCGGCGGCACCTTGGCCTCCACGATCTGCATGTACTGCCACAGCCCCGTGGTATTGAAGGGCCAGTTGGCGGCGGCCTTGGCGCCCGATGCCGTGGTGCCGTTCGCCATCAACGCGGAAAAGGCGCGGGACCTGTTCCACGCCTGGATCTCGCGGAAGCGCTACCTCAAGACCGGCTTCTATTCGCGGGCCCGGATCGACAAGCTGGACGGCGTCTACTTCCCGTACTTCGCGGTGGACGCGGACATGCAGTGTGTGGCGGGCGGCATCGGCCACTGGACCACCGGCACCGGCAAGGACCGCCAAGACCACTACCAGGAGTTTGGCCGCAGCGGGCGCATTGTGGTGGTTGACCTGCCGCAAGAAGCCCTGCGGGCTAACCGGGCCAACAAGATGATCAACCGGCTGTTGCCGTGGGACCTGAGCCAAGAACAGCCGTTTCAGCCGCAGTACCTGGCCGGTTTCCAAACCGAGCGGCGTGACCTGGACTTCCAGGACGTGGCGCCCGAGGTGGCGGCCCACCTTGACCTGGCGGCCAAACGGCTGATCGCCAACGACGTGTTCGCCGACGTCCGTCAGTACGAGGACCTGAGCGTCTACGGTTCCACCACCATAACCGAATGGAAGCACCGCTACACGCTGCTGCCGGCCTGGGTGCTGTTCTACACCGCCCCGGGTGGTGAGATGTACTACTTCGGCGTCAACGGCCAAACCGGCGAGACGGCCGGCCGCCTGCCCGTCAACACGCGCAAGCTGGCCCTGCACGCCACCCTCATGTCCATCGCGGGCGCTTTCGTGTCCATACTCGGATTCATCTTCCTGTGAGGCGGCCACCGATGAAACTGATCTTGAAGCGACTGTTGGCCCTGGTGGGCGCCATCGGCGGCGGGCTGCTGCTGACCCTGGTGCTGGCGGCGGCGCCGGCCCAGGCCGCCAGTTGGGACGATGACGACTACAGTTCTAGTTCCGGTTCTCGGGACATCGGCATGTACCTGGGGATGATCGGTGTGGCCGGCATCGCCTCTGGGCCGATCTTCTACGCCACGGTGACGAAGCGCTACTCGCTGACGGACGATGACGACCCAAAGGACCAGGCCATCCGCTCCAAGGTGAGCCTGCAGCGGTCCAGCAAGCTGGGCCGGCCAAACTCCGACACCCTGGTTGTGACCTACCGCAAGCGGAAGGGCCAGGCCGTCCTGGTGGCGACCAAGCGCGGCGGCTCCGGCAGGCCCCAATCGACGGGTTTTGCCGCCATTGGGGATCTGTTTAAGGACTAGCTGCCCGATGACGCCCGGTCGGGTTGGCAAGGTCGTTGCCCCGCCTCCTGGCCGGCAAACGCTTTGGCGTTTGCTCGACCAGAGCCACCGACGCCAACCCCGCAACGGCCTGGCCAACCCGGCCGACGCCCAGGAACCCTGAACTTTGCGTATCCTAGAAGTAGCTTTGACTCGATTTTGACAAAGGAGCCGCTAGTGTCACGCATCGAAAGCCAGCTATTCCGGCAGAAAGTCACCACCGCCGAGGCGGCGGCCGAGTTCATCCGGCCCGGCACCAACGTGGGCTTCAGCGGCTTCACCGGCTCCGGCTACCCGAAGGCCGTGCCCGTGGCGCTGGCCGAGCGGATCAAGGCCGCCCACGCCGCCGGCGAGGCGTTCCAGATCGGCGTCTTCACCGGCGCCTCGACAGCGCCGGAATTGGACGGGGCGCTGGCGGAGGCCGGCGGCATCTCTCTGCGCGCGCCCTACCAGTCCGACCCTGCCCTGCGGGCCCGCATCAACGCCGGTGAGACCGACTACGTGGACCAGCACCTGTCGCATTCGGGGCCGGTAGTGGCCTCGGGCGTGTTCGGACCGCTGGACACGGCCGTCATCGAGGTCAGTTCGATCAACTCGGACGGGCAATTGGTGCCCTCGAGTTCGGTGGGCAACAACGTGCGCTGGATCGAGTCTGCCCGGCAGATCATCCTGGAGGTCAACCACTGGCAATCGGCCGATCTGGAGGGCATGCACGACATCAAGGACCTGCCGGCGCTGCCGCCGCACCGCCGGCCCATCCTGATCACCCACCCGGCGGACCGGATCGGCTTCACCACCATGCGGATCAACCCCGAGAAGGTGGTGGCGGTGGTGGAAACCGAGGCGCCCGACCGCAACACGCCGTTCAAGCCGCTCGATGACGAGTCGCGCCAAATTGCCGGCCACCTGCTTGAGTTCCTGGCCCATGAGGTCAAGCTGGGCCGCATCCCCAAGTCCCTGCTGCCGCTGCAGTCCGGTGTGGGCAACATCGCCAACGCCGTGCTGGCCGGGCTGCTGGAAGGGCCATTTGAGCACCTGACCTCCTTCACCGAGGTGATCCAGGACGGCATGGTCGACCTGTTGGATTCCGGCAAGATGACCGTGGCCAGCGCCACGGCTTTTTCACTCAGCCCGGCCTATGCCGAAAAGCTGAACGCGGACGCCCGGCGCTACCGCGAGCTGATTGTGCTGCGGCCGCAAGACGTCTCCAACCACCCCGAAGTGATCCGGCGCCTGGGCGTCATCGCCTGCAACGGCCTGATCGAGGCGGACATCTACGGCAACGTCAACTCGACCCACATCATGGGCACCCGGATGCAGAACGGCCTGGGCGGTTCGGGCGACTTCACGCGCAACGCCTTCATCAGTTGCTTTGTCACGCCGTCGCTGGCCAAGGGCGGCGCCATCAGCTCGATTGTGCCGATGGTGTCCCACGTGGACCACAACGAACATGACGTGCAGGTCATCATCACGGAGCAGGGCCTGGCGGACCTGCGCGGCCTGGCGCCGCGCAAGCGGGCCCAGTTGATCATCGACCACTGCTGCCATCCGACGTTCCGGCCCTTGTTGCAGGAGTACTTCGACCGGGCGGTGGCCACCTCGAAGTCGCAGCACACGCCGGTTGACCTGGCGACGGCACTGGCGTGGCATGTGCGCTTCAACGAGACGGGCTCTATGCTGCCTCAGTGATCACCGCCACCGGCATCGAACTGCGCGCCGGGGCAGAGCTATTGCTGCAGGGCGCCAGCTTCCGGGTGGCGAAGGGTGACCGGATCGGCCTGGTAGGCCGCAACGGGGCCGGAAAGACCACCCTGATGCGCTGTTTGGCGGGCGAAGGGCAGCCGGCGGGGGGCGCCATCGGGCGCAGCGGGTCGGTGGGGTACCTGCCGCAAGACCCGCGCACGGGTGACCTGGACGTGCTGGTGACGGACCGGATCTTGGGGGCGCGCGGGCTGGACAAGATCATCCGGCGGATGGAGCAGGCGCAGGCGGACATGAACTCGGCCGACGCGGACGTGATGGTGCGCGGCATCGAGCAGTTTGCCCGCTGGGAGGAACGCTTCGAGGCGGCCGGCGGCTACCAGGCTAAGGCGGAGGCGGCACGCATTGCCGCCAACCTGGGATTGGAGACGCGGGTGATGGACCAGCCGCTGGGCACGTTGTCCGGCGGGCAGCGCCGGCGCGTGGAACTGGCCCGCATCCTGTTTCAGGGGGCCGCCACGCTGCTGTTGGATGAGCCGACCAACCACCTGGACCAGGATTCGGTGGTGTGGCTGCGGGACTTCCTGAAGAACTACGGCGGCGGCTTCATGGTCATCTCGCACGATGCCGCCCTGTTGGGTGACACGGTCAACAAGGTTTACCACCTGGATGCCACCCGGCAGCACCTGGACCAGTACAACCTGGGTTGGGCCGCCTACCTGCTGCAACGCGAGGTCGATGAGCGGCGGCGCAAGCGCGAGCGGGCCAATGCCGAGAAGAAGGCGGCGGCGCTGTTGGCGCAGGCCGACAAGATGCGGGCCAAGGCGACCAAGGCGGTGGCGGCGCAGAACATGGCCAAGCGGGCCGAACGGCTGCTGGAGGGCTCCACGCCGGAGTCGAAGAAGGAGAAGGTGGCGGCGCTGCGCTTCCCGGACCCGGCGCCATCGGGCAAGACGCCCCTGACGGCGACGGGCCTATCCAAGTCCTACGGCTCGCTGGAGGTGTTCACCGACGTCGACCTGGCGATCGACCGCGGGTCGAAGGTGGTGGTGCTGGGGCTGAACGGCGCCGGTAAGACCACGCTGCTGCGGCTGTTGGCCGGGTTGGAAGAGCCGGACACCGGCCAGGTGCAGGCCGGCCACGGGCTGAAACTGGGCTACTACGCCCAGGAGCACGAGACGTTGGACGTGGCTCGGACAGTGCTGGAGAACATGCAGTCCGCCGCGCCGGATATGGACCCAACCGAGGTGCGCAAGATCCTGGGCTCGTTCCTGTTCACGGGGGACGAGGTGCTGAAACCGGCCGGGGTACTGTCCGGCGGCGAGAAGACGCGGCTGGCGCTGGCCATGCTGGTGGTCAGCTCGGCCAATGTGCTGCTGCTGGATGAGCCGACCAACAACCTGGACCCGGCCTCGCGCCTGGAAATCCTGGGGGCGCTGGCCAAGTTCCGCGGCGCCGTGGTGCTGGTGACGCACGACGCCGGGGCGGTGCGGGCGCTAGGGCCGCAGCGGGTGCTGCTGCTGCCGGACGGCGACGAAGACCTGTGGTCGGACGACTACGAAGAACTAATCGAACTGGCCTAAGGGCTCTTGGCCATGCACAGAGGCGGGGAGTTCTACCCACAAGTTGGGCAGCCATGCGCGAAAGACCCGTTGCGCGGCGCCAGGCCGGGGGTACAGTGGCCGAAGGGCCTGCGTCAACTTGACTAGGCCCTGCCTTCACCCCCGAAGGAGAGTCTTCCATTGTCCCGTCGAAACGGTGCGTTTGTCCTGGCCGGAGCCTTGGCGCTGGCTACCGCTGTACTTCTTCCCACTGCCGCCCAGGCTTATGATGACGTGTCGAGCCAAGGCACGCTGACCGGCCCCACGGCCCTGGTCGCTACGCCCACGGCGAACTGGCCGCGGCCCCACACCGCCCTGCACGTGCAGGTCAACCTGGCTACCGGGCAGATCCAGATCGTGCCGGGCGCAGTCAAGCTGATCACCGTGCCCAAGGTGGCTGGTGACGGCCTGGGCACCTTGTCGCTGACGGTGGACGCCGGCAGCGCCGTGACCGACCGCAGTGGCGGCGTGCCCGTCACCGTCACCTTGACGCAGCAAGACCTGGAGGCCTTGGCGGACGGCTTGCCGATGGCCGGTTCGGTCACCTCGGGGCCGAACACCGGGGCGGTGTTCGATGGCGTGTTGGCGGCCTCGCCCACCGTCACCAGTGCGCCCGACCCGGCCGTCACCACCGACGCCGGCACGGCGCTGTCAGGTGCCTGGACCGGCCTGGCCGGCACCGCCACGGCGCTGGGCGCGCAGAGCCTGGGCCAGGCGGTCGAGGACACCTTCACCACGCTGGCCGGGTCCGGTACAGCGCTGGCCGTGCCCTACGCCTATTCGTTCTCGTATAGCTACGGCACCTCTTTCCATTCGGACACTGCGGTCACCATCACCCCGGCTCAGATCGCGGCCGATGCTGGCCTCAACCCCGCCACCTTGACGGGTGCCATCGACCAGGCCAAGGCGAAGGACGCCATCGCCGGCCTGCTGGCCAGCCCCACGCCGGAAACCACGCTTGCCACCTGGGCTGACACCTACTGGCCGTCGCTGAAGGCCAACCTGATCACAGCCTTGACCGTGCCCTACACGGCCAGTAACGGTGACGCCGGTGACTTAGTGCCAGACGGGACAGCGTTGTCACAGCGCATCGGGCTGTTGTTGAAGGACAAACTGGCCGCCGCCTGGGGCGACCTGGTGACCGACAATCTGGGTGGCACGTTGGCCGGCTCGCTGCAGTTGCAGGGCGGCACGCTGACACACCTGGTGCCGCTGGATGCGACCGAGGTTGACCTGGATGATTCCTACTGGAACAACCTGAAGGACCACGCCTTTGTGTTGGGGGTTGGGCACGATTACCAGATTCCGCTGCCCACCGCCAAGCGCAACCCCGCCACCCCGATCTACCGCTTCCAGTCCGATGACCCGGCTATCGCCTCGGTGGACGGCAACGGCCTGATCCACGGCTACGGGGTGGGTACCACGCGGGTGGTGGTGGAGGTGACCTACAACTGTGTGGTGGACGGCTCGTTCGAAGTCACGCGTGAGGTGGTTTACACCGTCACGGTGACCGAGGACCTGGGCGTGTTCAGTTCGCAGAGCGCCTCGCAGAAAGCCTCGCTGCCGCCGCAGGTGTTGCGGCCGTCGGGTGAGGTGGATGCGCCGAGCGCTTCGGCCTCGGCCGGGGCGTTGTTGGAGGTGACGGGTCCAGTCCGGAGCGGGCTCCTGGGCGCCCTGGCCGCGGCCATGGTGGTGAGCGGCGCCTTGCTGCGGCGCACCGCGACCCGGCGGGCCGAACTGTAAGTCCGCAGAGGTTTGTAGGGTTTCGCCAAGCCGGGTGGGCGTTCTTGGGCGTGCGCCCGGGATGGCGGCGCTACGGCTTGGCGATAGTCTCCAAGGGTGCCTGCTGCGCCTGACCTTCAGCCGCCCCCCCAACCGCGCCACGTCATCGTGACGGGGGCGTCACGCGGCATCGGGCACGCTATCGCCGCTGCCTTCCTGGCGGCGGGCGACAACGTCACCACGATCGACCGGCAGGGCAGCGGCAACGGCGCGTTGGCCCTGGTGGGGGACGTGACGGACACCGCCTCCATCAACGCCGCCTTCGACCAGGCGGAGGCCGCCTTCGGGCCGGTCCAGGTGTTGGTGGCCAACGCCGGGGCCACCCGTGATGGCCTGGCCATGCGGATGAGCGACGAGGACTTCGCCGCCGTCATCGACACCAACCTGGCCGGTGCCTTCCGCTGCGCCCGCCGCGCGGTGGGGTCGATGGTGCGGGCCAGGCGGGGCGCCATCGTGCTGATCGGTTCGGTGGTGGGCCTGGGTGGCGGGGCCGGGCAGGCCAACTACGCTGCCTCGAAGGCCGGCCTGGTGGGCCTGGCGCGGGCGTTGACCCGCGAGGTGGGCGGGCGCGGCATCACAGTGAACGTGATCGCGCCCGGCTTCATCGAGACGGACATGACAGCCGGCCTGGGGGAGAAACGGCGTTCGGAAGTGTTGGCCGCCGTCCCCGCGGGGCGCCTGGGGTTGCCCGATGACGTGGCGGCGGCGGCGGTGTTTCTGGCCTCTCCGGGGGCTGCTTATGTAAGTGGGGCGGTGCTGCCGGTGGACGGCGGCTTGGGCATGGGGCACTGACGGACGGTTCGGGAAGGACGTGGGGGAATGAGCCTGCTGGAGGGCAAGACACTGCTGGTCACCGGCGTATTGACGGACAAGTCGATCGCCTTCCACGTGGCGCGCCTGGCGCAAGAGGAGGGCGCGCAGGTGATCCTGACCGCCTTCGGCAAGGGCGCCCGGTTGACGGCGGCCACGGCCAGGCGGTTGCCGCAGCCGGTACTCGGCATCGAGCAACTGGACGTGACGGACGCGGGCGACCTGGAGACGTTGGCGGAGCGGCTGGGTGCCTACACGGAAGGGCTGGACGGTGTGGTCCATTCGATCGGGTTTGCCTCCGGGCGGATCATGGGCGGGCGTTTCCTGGAAGGACAGTGGGAAGACGTGGCGGTGTCGTTGCGGACCTCGGCGTATTCGCTGCAGGCGCTGGCGGTTGCGGTGTCCGGGCTGCTGCGGCCGGGTGCCGGGATTGTGGGCCTGACGTTTGATGGACGTTTCGCCTGGCCGGTCTACGACTGGATGGGCGTGTCCAAGGCGGCCTTCGAGGCTGTGGCGCGCTACCTGGCGCGAGACCTTGGGCCGCGCGGCGTGCGCGTCAACCTGGTGGCGGCCGGGCCCATCAAGACCACGGCCGCTCAAGCCATTCCCGGGTTCGAGGCCATGGAAGGGTCCTGGGCCGAGCGGGCGCCGCTGGGCTGGGATTCTGGCGATCCGGAGCCGGCAGCCCGGGCGGTGGTGGCGCTCGCGTCCGGTTGGTTCCCGGCCACCACCGGTGAGATTGTGCACGTCGACGGCGGCGTCCACGCCATCGGCTAGCCGGTTGGGCGCCGGCTGGGATAGGGGGAGGGGCAACGTAGACTTGACGGCGTGGATGACCTGCGGTTACTGGTGATATTGCGGCATGCCAAGGCCGAGGTAGGCGACGGCGGCTCCGACCGGGACAGGGCGCTGTCCTACCGGGGCCTGCGGCAGGCGGCGGCGGTGGGACAAGAGTTCAAGCAGGCCGGCTATGTGCCCGATGCCGCGCTCGTTTCCTCCGCCAAGAGGACCCGCGAGACCTTCGAGACCGTGGCGGCCAACGCCGACTGGTCGCTGGCGCCTACGGTGTCGGGGGACTTGTACTTGGCCTATGTGCCCGAGACCTTGGAATTGATCCAGCAGACGCCCGATGCCGTCCGGTCCCTGTTGGTGGTGGGACATGAGCCGACCATGAGCGCGCTGGGTTACAAGTTAGCTTGTCCGGGTTCGGCGCCGAACGCGGTGATCGCGGTGCGACACGGGCTGGGCACGGCCGGCCGGGCGGTGGTGCAGGTGACAGGATCGTGGCGCGACCTGGGCAAGCGCGGGCACAGCCTGCTGACCGGTGTAGTGGGGTGCGCGGTCTAGGTGCCGTAGTCGGTGCCGCAACTTGGAACTTTGGCATGCTTCAGCCACGATGCGTCACCCGGGCTTGACCCGGGATCTTCGCTGGTCAGCGGCCCCGGCCCGATGGCGTCCGGTCCCGTTTGGGCGCGCCGGGTTGTCGCCGCGGACCGAGTCGCTGTCGTGCAGGTCACCGTTGTGACCTTCGCGCACTTTTTGGGCGCTAGGCCGGGCTCCGAACCGTGTCAGCTCGTGTCGTGCAGGCCGCCGTTGCGACCTTCGCACACTTTTTGGTCACTGGACCGGGCCCCGAACAGTGCCAGCCTGTGTCTTGCCGACTGGCACGGAGAACGTCTAAGCACCTGACCTGCACAAACACTCAAGCCGATGCTCCGTCGCCAGTCCAGTGATCGACCTGAACTGCGTCGCCGTGTCCAAAAAGTGCGCGAAGCTCGCACCCGGTACCGGCCTGGCCCCGATCCGGCCCACAAATGCGTCCAATTGGGACAAATGGCCCACTACCCCGGAAGTCTCTCCGGATCGCCGGAGCGGACGCTGCCGGACAGGGGAGAGATCACGGATCAAGACGGGATACAGACAGGCGAGCCGGGTGACCATAAGGAAGCCCGGGTTCACCACAAC
>JAISSX010000004.1 GCA_031272885.1 Bifidobacteriaceae bacterium
TCCGGGGCGGGGGGGGGGGCGGCGCGGTACACCGGGGGGGCTCGTCAACCCCCCCAAACAGGTACCGGTCCCCCGTAACCCCCTGTAACCCCGCCCCCCCGTAACCTCGTCCCCCGGAACTCCGTCCTGGGCATCACGCCCGGTTGTTAAGCCATGATTAACCCCATGGCTATGGAAGTGGTGTGTCTTGACCTTGAGGGCGTCCTGGTGCCGGAAGTCTGGATCAATGTGGCCGAGCGGACCGGCATCGAGGCCCTCCGCCTGACCACCCGCGACATTGCCGACTACGACGAACTGATGCGCTACCGCCTGCGCCTCCTTGATGAGCACGGCCTCAAGCTGCCAGACATCCAAGCCGTCATCGGCCAGATGGAACCGCTCCCGGGCGCCTATGACTTCCTGCGCTGGCTGGACCGGCACTTCCAGGTCATCATCCTCTCGGACACCTTCTACGACTTCGCCCAGCCGCTGATGGCCCAACTGGACTACCCGGTCCTGTTCTGCCACAACCTGGTGACGGACCAGGCCGGCCGCATCACCGACTACCAACTCCGCCTGGCCAACCAGAAGCAGGCCGCCGTCCTGGCCCTCCAGTCGCTCAACCTGACCGTGTTCGCGGCCGGTGATTCCTACAATGACACCGCCATGCTGCTGGCCGCCAACGCCGGCGTCCTGTTCCGCCCGCCGCAGCGCGTCATCGACGAGTTCCCCCAGCTACCTGTCGCCACCGAGTTCACCGACCTGGCCGCCCAGTTCGCCGCCGCCTCCAGCCGCCCCATCCCTAGTTTCTGACGGCGGTGAGGTAGCGGTCGCGGCCGGTTAGGTCTATCCCGGTCCCGATGTCGCGGAACGCCCCGCCGGCACCGGCCAACGCCCGTAGCGCCTCGCCTTGGCTAGCGTCGTGTTCGAGCACCACGGTGCCGCCCGGCCGCAACAGCCGGGCCGCCGCCGCCAGGAACTGGACCGGCCGGTCAAGACCCCGCGCGCCGCCGCCCCACAGGGCCGCCGCCGGTTCGTGCTCACCGACCCCCGGCCCCAACGCGGTGCCCTCCGGCAGGTAGGGCGGGTTCGCCACCACCACCGCCACCCGGCCAAGCACGTCGTCAAGGTCGCCGATGCCGTCAACGTCGCCGATGCCGCCCACACCGCCCAGATCAGCCACGTCACCCGCCACGACCCGCACCCCAAGGGGCTCAAGGTTCCGCCGCGCCCACACCAGCGCGCCGCCATCTACCTCGACCGCCACCACCTGCGCCGCCGGCACCTCGTCCACCAGCGCCGCGGCGATGGCCCCCGAACCGGTCCCCAGGTCAACCGCCAGCCGGTCGCCATCGGGCCATGCCGACAGTGCCGCAATGGCCGCCCCGGCCACCACCTCGGTCTCGGGCCGCGGAATCAACACCCCGGGCCCAACCGCAACTTCAACCCTGCGGAAGGCCGCCCGGCCCAGCACGTATTGCAGCGGTTCACCGGCCTCCAGCCGCGCCGCCGCGGCCGGGTACTGCGCCGGCAGCCTGAACGAACCGACAATGGACCGCGCCCGCAACTCCCCCAGCGTCAAGCCGGCCAGGCCGGCGGCCAGGCGTTCGTGCTCAGGCGAAGGGAAGGACATCCGCCAGGGCCTCTACTCCCCGGCAGCGGCCAACCGGGCCGCCGCGTCCGCCTCGATGGCGCTTTGGATCACCGCGTCCAGTTCGCCGTCCAGCACCCGGTCGAGGTTGTAGGCCTTGAAGCCGGTGCGGTGGTCCGCGATGCGGTTCTCGGGGAAGTTGTAGGTCCGGATCCGCTCAGACCGGTCCACGGTGCGCACCTGCGAGCGCCGCGCGTCGCTGGCCGCCGCGGCCACCTCTTCCGCATGCAGCGCCAACAGCCGGGCGCGCAGAATCCGCAGCGCCTGCTCCTTGTTCTGCAACTGGGACTTCTCGTTTTGGCAGCTCACCACCAGGCCGGTGGGCAGGTGCGTGATGCGCACCGCCGAATCGGTCGTGTTGACCGACTGCCCTCCCGGCCCAGATGACCGGTAGACGTCGATCCGCAGGTCGTTCGGGTCGATCTCCACCTCGGTGGGGTCATCGGCCTCAGGCATCACCAACACCCCCGCCGCCGAGGTATGGATCCGCCCCTGTGACTCGGTCACCGGCACCCGCTGCACCCGGTGCACGCCACCCTCGTACTTGAGGTGCGCCCAGACGCCGTCCTGCGGCTCCGGGTTGCCGCGCGCCTTGATCGCCACCGAGGCGTCCTTGACCCCGCCCAGTTCGGTGCCGTTCAGGTCCAGGATCTCAACCGTCCAGCCCTTGCGTTCGGCGTAGCGCTGGTACATCCGCAGCAGGTCGCCGGCAAACAGGGCCGATTCTTCGCCGCCCTCGCCGGCCTTGATCTCCATGATGACGTCCCGTGCGTCATCCGGGTCGCGCGGCGCCAGGATTTCCTTCAACGCCGCCTCGGCCTGGTCCCGCGCCGCTTCCAGCGCCGGCACCTCGTCCGCGAACGAGGCATCGGCCTCGGCCAACTCGGCTGCCGCCGTCGCGTCATCGGCCGCCGTCCGCCAGGCCTGGTAGGCCTGCACAATCTGGTTCACCTGGGCGTAGCGCCGCCCCACCGACCGGGCCCGGCCGGCGTTGGCGTGCAACGACGGATCGGCCATCAGTTCGGTCAGCCGCTGGTGTTCCTCCAGCAGCGGCTCAACCGCTTGGACTAGATCGGCCATGGTGGTCTCCCTCTCGGTGTTCTCGGTGCTCTCGGTGCCCGATGGCGCCCGCTCGCCTCAGCGTCCCGGCGCCCCAGTCAGTAGTGGTCCTGACATGACAAGAGCGGCGCCGCGGCCCCCTGTTGGAAGGGAACCGGGCGCCGCTCTGGACAGTTAAGCGTTGGCTTCGGCCGATTCGGTGGCCTCAGCGGCCGGTGCGGCCGCGGCAGCAGCCGGCGCGGCCGCCTTGCGCTTGCCGTAGCGAGCCTCGAAGCGGGCGACGCGGCCGCCGGTGTCGAGGATCTTCTGCTTGCCCGTGTAGAACGGGTGGCAGGCCGAGCACACGTCCGCGTTGATGACGCCGGACTTGTTGGTGCTACGGGTGGTGAAAGTGTTGCCGCAGGTGCACGTGACCACGGTCTCCACGTAGGCGGGGTGAATGTCCTTCTTCACTTCGGTTCTCCTGTTCGCGGCTACCGGGTCGGGTCGCCCTGTTGGCGTGCCCGTGAACCGGCAACCTTGTCATTGTGCCAGAACAGAAACGTGCTGGCGAATATTCCCTGAGCTGAAGGCCCCTCAGATATTCGAGTCCGGGGTGGTCTTGTTGACCTGCAGCAGGAACTCGGTGTTGGACCTGGTCTTGCGCAACTGGGTCAGCAACAACTCGATGGCCTGCTGCAGTTCGAGGGCGCTGAGCACCCGGCGCAGCTTCCAGTGGATCTTCAGTTCATCCGGCGGAATGATGATCTCTTCGCGCCGCGTACCGGAAGCGTCCACATCCACGGCCGGGAAGATCCGCTTGTCCGCCAGCGAGCGGGACAAGCGCAGTTCCATGTTGCCGGTGCCCTTGAACTCTTCGAAGATGACCTCGTCCATCTTGGAGCCCGTCTCCACCAGGGCCGTGGCCAGGATGGTGAGCGAACCGCCGCCTTCGATGTTGCGGGCGGCACCGAAGAACTTCTTCGGCGGGTACAGCGCGGACGAATCAACGCCACCGGACAGGATGCGGCCGGAAGCGGGGGCGGCCAGGTTGTAGGCGCGGCCTAGGCGGGTGATGCCGTCCAGCAGCACCACGACATCGTGCCCCAACTCCACCAGGCGCTTGGCCCGCTCGATGGCCAACTCGGCCACGATGGTGTGGTCCGAAGCCGGCCGGTCGAAGGTGGAGGAGATAACCTCGCCCTTGACGGACCGTTCGAAATCGGTCACCTCTTCGGGGCGTTCGTCCACCAGCACCACCATCAGGTGAACCTCGGGGTTGTTGGTGGTGATGGCGTTGGCGATGGCCTGCATGATCATGGTCTTGCCGGCCTTGGGCGGCGACACGATCAGGCCACGCTGGCCCTTGCCGATGGGGCTGACCAGGTCGATCACCCGGGTGGTGACATTCTCGGGCACCGTTTCCAGGCGCAGCCGCTCTTGCGGGTACAGAGGCGTCAGCTTGGCGAACTCGGGCCGCCGGGTGGCCTGCTCGGGCGGCAAGCCATTGACAGAGTCCAGCCGCACCAGGGCGTTGAACTTCTGGCGCTGGCCCTCGCCTTCACGCGGCTGGCGCACGGCGCCCACGATGGCGTCGCCCTCCCGCAGGCCGGCCTTGCGCACCTGGGACAGCGACACGTAGACGTCGTTGGGCCCGGGCAGGTAGCCGGAGGTGCGCACAAAGGCGTAGTTCTCCATCACGTCGAGGATGCCGGCCACCGGCACCAGGACGTCGTCTTCCCGCAGCTCAATCTCATCCAGCGAGGCCACCTCGCGGCCGCCGGTGCCGCCGCTTTGACGCTGCCGGCCCTTGCGGTCGCGGTAGCGGTCACGCCGGCCGCGCCGGCGCCCGCTGCGGTCGTCATCGTCGTCGTCGCGCCGCCGGGCCTGGCCCTGGCCACCTTGGCCTTGGCCCTGCCCCGACTGGCCGGACTGGCCCTGCCCGCCCTGGGACTGACGCCCCTGGCCGGATTGGCCGCCCTGGCCTTGGCCACCCTGACCGGACCGGCCGCCTTGGCCGTCCGAACGTTCTTCGCGCGTGGCGCGGTCTTCCCCGCCCTCGCCTTCGGCCAGCCGCGGCGGGCCGGCCGGGGCACCAGCGCGGCGCCGTCCGATGGCGGCCAGGTCGCCCTTGACTTCGCTGATGGCCGCGGCGGCGCGGGCCGCCCTGGCGTCAGGCGAGTCGTCACCCCGCCGGCCAGCGCCGGCGGTGTCTTCACGTGGTTCGAACACTTCCCGGGCCGGGGCGGCGTCGCCCTGGCCGGCGGCCCCGGCACCAGACCGGGTACCAGACCTTGAACCGGACTTGGCCGGGCCCGCCCCTTCAGCGGTAGCCGTGGCCTGCGCCGCCTTGGCGGCGGGAGCGCCGGTCGCGCCCCCCTGCTTGGACCCGCCGATAGCCGCTACCAGATCGGCCTTGCGCATCCGGCTGGCGCCCTTGATTCCCATCTGGGCGGCCACGCCTTGCAAGTCGGCTAGGCGCATCGCGCTCAGCGGCGGAGTCTTGTCTGTGCTTGTCAACTGATTTCCTTCCCCTGCCCTGGTCGGTCTGGGGTTGACCGCCGGGCACAGTGGGCATCCGAATGGATGGATCGGTACTAATCACCCAGCAGGGCACGCAACTGTGACCAGTGGATGACTTGGGTGATGCGGCCGGCGCGTTCTGGGTTAGAAAGGCGCTGCACAGCACGCTCAAAAGTCATATTAGCATCTTCGCGCCAGGTGTCACTCGTAGCGCGCCACGGTGCCGCCGCCGGTGGCCACTTCCAGTTCCAGCCGGCGCCAGCCTTCCACCGACGGCACACGGCCCGGTTCGGTGGTCAAACACAGCACGGACGGCCCCGCGCCGCTGATCATAGCGGGCACGCCCCGCGCCCGCAGATCCTTCATCAGGCCGAAAGTGGGCGGCATCACGTCCGCCCGGTAGGGCTGGTGCAGTTTGTCCTGGCTGGCCTCCCACAACAGGGCCGGCTCGTGTTCCAGGGCGTGCACCATCAGGGCCGCCCGGCCGGCGCTGAAGGCGGCGTCGGCATGCGGGATGCGGGCCGGCAAAATGGCCCTGGCCAGGGAGTTTGCCACCGGGAACTCGGGTATCAGAACCACCGCCCGCACCGCCGGATGGACCGACAGCTTGGCCGCCCGGGCCTCGCCATCGGGCCCTTGCCAGGCCACCGTGGCACCCCCGAACACGGCCGGGGCGGCGGCATCGGGATGACCTTCGAAGTCCGTGGCCAACTGGTACACCCGCCCGGCCGTCATCGCCCCCGGGGTCTCGATCAGGCCGCGGGCAATCAGGCCGCCGGCCACCGCCTCGGCCGCCGAAGCCCCCAGGCCGCGCGCCCGCGGAATCCGGTTGAGACAGGTCAACTGCAGGCCGATGGGCGGCGCCCCCACGGCCTCGAGGGCCCGCTGGGCGGACCGCACCACCAGGTGCGTCTCATCCAAGGGCAGGTCGCCCTCGCCTTCGCCGCGCACCACCACCGCGGTGGGCCCGGGCACGGCCTTGACCTCGATCTCGTCCCACAGGCCGAACGCCACCCCCAATGCGTCGAAGCCCGGCCCCAGGTTGGCGCTGGTGGCGGGCACGCGCACCAACAGGTGATCACACGCGAAGCGCACTACTCCCCTTCCACCCGCAACACGCCATCGACCCGGTCAACCACATCCAGCCCGGCCAGCTTCTGCACCACGGCCGCCAAGGCGCCCTCGGCCGCACGGTGCGTCACCACGGCCAGGTTGGCCAGGGTGGCGGCGCCCGGCTGGCCCGGCTTGATGGCGGTCTGGCGGACGGTTTCAATCGACACGCCCTCAGCCGCGAACTCTTGCGCCACCTTGGCCAGCACGCCCGGCTGGTCCCGCACCACCAGGCGGATCTGGTAGCGGGTTTGGGCCTGCGCCACCGGCAGGGTGCCCAGGGCCAGGTAGCTGGACTCGCCAGGGCCGCGCCCGCCGAACACCTTGTGGCGGGCCGCCGTCACCACGTCACCCACCACCGCCGATGACGTGGGGCGGCCACCGGCACCACGGCCGTAGAACATCAGCTCACCGGCCGCTTCGGCCTCGACGTAGATGGCGTTGAAGGCACCGTGGACCGAAGCCAGCGGGTGCTCCAACGGCACCAGCGCCGGGTGGACGCGGGCAATCACACCCAGGTCCTGGCCGGCCTCATCGCGGTGGCGTTCCACGATCGCCAACAGCTTGATGACGTGCCCGGAGGCGGCCGCCGCCGCCACGTCGGTGGCGTTGATCTTGGTGATGCCCTCGCGGTAAACGTCAGCCAATGACACCCGGGTGTGGAAAGCCAGGGAGGCCAAGATGGCGGCCTTGGAGGCGGCATCGTACCCTTCCACGTCCGCCGTTGGGTCGGCTTCGGCGTAACCCAACGCCTGCGCCTGGCGCACCACGTCATCGAACTCCAGGCCCTCCAGGGTCATACGGTCCAGGACATAGTTGGTGGTGCCGTTGACAATGCCCAAGATGCGGGTGATGGTGTCACCGGCCAGCGATTCGCGGATGGGCCGCAGAATCGGGATGGCACCGCCCACGGCCGCCTCGTAGTAGAGGTCAACCCCGGCCTGTTCGGCCGCCTCGTACAGTTCCGGGCCGTGGCTGGCCAGCAGCGCCTTGTTGGCGGTCACCACCGAGGCGCCGCGGCGCAGGGCGGCCAGGATGGCGGTGCGGGCCGGCTCGATGCCGCCCAGCAGTTCCACCACAATCTCGCCTTCGGCGGCCGCCTCCATGACGTCTTCGGTCAGCACCGCCCGGTCCAGGCCGGGCACGTCCGGCTGGTCCGCGATCGACAGGACAGCCACCTTCTGGATGTAGAGGGAGCCGCCCACGCGCTGGCGCAGGTCCTTGGCGCTGGCTGTGATCAGGCGCACCACCTCGCTGCCCACCGTGCCGCAGCCCAGCATCGAGACTCCGATGGCGATCTGGCGTTCGGGTTGGGACATTTCAGGCTCCTAGAGTGGCGTGACGAGTTGGCCGTCCCAAGCCTAACGAACCGCGGCCCTGATGCCCGCCGCGCGGCGCCGGTCCGGGCCGGCGCTCAAGCGATCTTGGTCAAGATGGCCTCAAGGTCGTGGACGCCCACCGCCACCGGGTTGCCGGCCGTGCAGCGGTCATGGAGGGCGGCCTCGGCCAGGCGGGGCAGGGCGCGCTGGAACTCGGCCTTGGCAATGCCGGCACCAGACATGGTGGTCGGCATGTCCAGCCGGGCGGCCAGTTTGCGGCAGTCCTCGATCAGGCCAAGGACGCGCCCGCGCGGGGTGGTGGCCTTGACGTCCACCATCAGGCCCAGGTGGGCGTAGCGCAGGGCACACGGCGTCAACGTGGCCGGGCCCCAGCCCAGCGGCCCGGCGTTGAAGGCGATGACGTGCGGCAGGATCATGGCGTTGAGGCGGCCGTGCGGCACCGGGAACAGGCCGCCGATGGCGTGGCTCAGGGAGTGCACAATGCCCAGGCCGGCGTTGTTGAAGGCCATGCCGGCCATGGTGGCGGCGTTGTGGACACGTTCGCGGGCCGCCAGGTCATCCGGCTGCTTGTAGGCCACCGGCAGCCAGCGGCAGAGCAGTTGCAGGGCCTTCTCCGCGAAGGCATCCGAGAAGTCCGAGTGGTCGTTGGCCACGTAGGCCTCGACGGCGTGGGAGACGGCGTCCAGGCCGGCATCGGCCGTCAGCTTGGGCGGCGCCGTGCGGACGCACTCCGGGTCCAGAATGGCAATGTCCGGCAGCATGGACTCGCTGGTCAGCGGCACTTTCGACTGGGAGGCCGGGTCGGAGATGACGGCGTAGCTGGTGGCCTCGGAGCCGGAACCAGAGGTGGTGGGGATGACGATGAAGCTGGGGGCGCCATCGGCCTCTGCCTCCGCCAAGGTGACGATGGCCTTGGCGGCGTCGATCGGTGAGCCACCACCCACGGCCACCACGGCGTGCGGCTTGAACCGCTGGAAAACGACAATGCCGGAGGCCACGGTGGCGGTGTCCGGGTTGGCCGTGACCCGGTCGTAGACCTCAACCGTGGCGCCGCCCAGGGCCTGGCGGATGGTCGCCATCAGCGGCGAGTTGGCCAGGAAGCCGTCCGTCACCACCAACACCCGTTGCCCGGCCAGTTCATCCAGACTGGCCAGCGCCCCGAACCCATACCGGATGTCGGTCTTGACCCGAAAATGCTGCATGACACCCCCCTTTGGTTGCCCCAGATCTGGCCCATCCAAGCCTAACCAACGCCGCTTGCCCTAGCCCGCCCCACATCCAACCTGGTACGGGTTGATGATCGTCACCCCGCAGTCGGCAAAGCCCTCATCGCGGGTCGCGATGGCCGCGCCAACAGTCTTGGCGATGGCCGCAATCTGCCCATCCAGAACGCTCATAGTGTGGCCACGCTGCCTGCTTTGAGCCATCACTTGGGCGTAGGCAGCAGCCTCAGCGGCGCCGAACGGAAGGATACGTGAGGCAATCTCGTCGAAGTATGCGCTGGCCGCCGCTGCCAGCGCCCGCTGCTTGGCGCCACCCGGCAGGATGGCGATCCCGTAGAGCAATTCCGCCCGCGTGATGGCGGTGATCCAGATGTCCGTGTCGGTGGAGTTGGCGAGCCAACTGGCCACAACCGGTAGGTCGGCATGGCCGGGCCGCACCAGAACAGAAGCGATGTTGGTGTCGAGAATGATCACGCAAAGACCTCGCGAGGCAAGCCGGCCAGCCTCTCAAAATCCCAGTTGCCGGCGGCCATAGTGGCAACCTGGAAGCGCTGGGACGCCGCGAAGATGATGTCAGCGCCGGTCGGGGCAGGTGGGCTGGGTGCCTGGGCGGCGGCTTCCAGGATGGCCCGCAACTCCGCCTCGAAGGACACGCCGTGATCAACGGCACGGTGCTTCAGCACCCGCTGCACCCGCTCATCCAGGTTGCGGATGGTAATGGCGGTGGCCACGGCCACTCCTTTCTCCCATGGTGCAACCAATCATAGCCAGTCGACTGCAATGCCAGCAATGACTGCATACTGGTTCCAGACATCGGCTACTGGGAGTGAAAGGCAAGGCGCCGCCACGGCCAACAGGTCCTCGCCGTTCCGGGCGGGTGGCGCCCGGCTGAGGCACTGGTTGAACACCCCCTAGCCGAGGTCGGTGGCCAGCAGGTCCTCCAGGGTTTCACGGCGCACCAGGGTGCGGATGGCGCCGTCCTTGACCGCCACTACCGGCGGGCGCAGGGCGGCGTTGTAGTTGGATGACATGGACCGGCAGTAGGCGCCGGTCACCGGCACCGCCACCAAGTCACCAGCCGTGATGTCGGCCGGCATGTATTCGTCCTTCACCACAATGTCGCCCGATTCGCAGTGTTGGCCCACAATCCGGGCCAGCCGCGGCGGCGCTTCGGAGCGCCGCGACGCCAACGTGGCCGAATAGTCCGCCCCGTACAGCGCCGTCCGGATGTTGTCGCTCATACCGCCGTCCACCGCGATGTAGAGGCGCTGGAAGCCGCCGCCCAGCGACACCTCTTTGGTCACGCCCACGGTGTAAAGGGTGATGCCGGCGGGCGCGGCAATGGCCCGGCCCGGCTCCACCGACACCCGCGGGGCGGCGATGCCGACCGCCTGGCATTCCTTCGCCACCGCCGCCGCCATGCCCTGGGCCGTCTGGCGTGGCGTCAACGGGTCATGGCCAGTGGTGTAGGCCACGCCAAAGCCGCCGCCCAGGCCCAGTTCGGGGCAAGCGTGGCCGTACTCGTGGGCAATCGTGGCCGTCAGCGCCACCAGGCGGTGGATGGCCAGGGCGAAGGCGTTGGTGTCAAAGATCTGCGAGCCGATGTGGGAATGGACGCCCAGCAGTTCCAGTTCCGGCCGGGCCAGCACCCGCCGCACCGCCTCCAGCCCGGCGCCATCGGCCACCGACAGGCCGAACTTCTGGTCCTCGTGCGAGGTGGCGATGTACTCATGGGTGTGGGCCTCGACGCCGATCGAACAGCGCAACATCACCTTCGCCTTGACCCCCAGCCGGCCTGCGATGCCGGCCACCTGGTTGATTTCCGGCAGCGAGTCGATCATGATGCGGCCCACCCCGGCTTGCAGGGCCGTCTCGATGTCGCGGTCCGCCTTGTTGTTGCCGTGCAGCGCGATGCGCTCCCCCGGCATGCCGGCCCGCACCAGGATGGCCAGTTCGCCGCCGCTGGCCACGTCCACCCGCAGCCCGTCCTCCACCAGCCAACGAGCAATTCCCAGCGTGATCAGGGCTTTCGCCGCGTAGTAGACATCCGCACCGGCCAGGGGTGGCGCCGCGAAAGCCTCCTGGAACTCGCCCAACATGATGGTGGCCCGGCCCCGGAAATCGGCCTCGTCAATAACGTAGGCGGGCGTGCCCACCTGGGCCGCAATCTCGGTGACGGGCAGACCGCCCACCTGCAACACGCCATCGGCGTCCTTATAGGCGGTGACGGGCCAAAGCGGCTGCAGCAGGTCGTTGACGTCATCGGGCACCAGCAGCCAGGCCGGGGCGTGACCGGCCGCATGCAGGGCACCAGCCTCATGGGTGGCCATCGGTCACATCCTTTCCGGGGCGGTAACCCCCAGCGTCGCCAAGCCGTTAGCCAGCACCTGCGTGGTGGCTTGGTTCAACACGAAGCGCGAGTGGTGCACCGGCTCCACCGGCTGGTCCACCAGCGGGATCACCCGGCACTGGTCATACCACTTGTGGTAGGCGGCGGCCACCTGCTCCAGGTAGCGGGCCACCCGGTGCGGCTCACGCAGTTCGGCCGCCTGGGCCAACATGCCCGGGAACTCGGCCAGGACGCCCAGCAGCACCGCCTCCGATTCATGCGCCAAGGTGGCCGGGTCGAACAGTGCCGGGTCGCCAACGCCGGCCGCCGCCGCGTTGCGCGCCACCGACCGGGTGCGGGCGTGGGCGTACTGGACGTAGAACACCGGGTTGTCGTTGGTGTGCGAGGCCCACAGGTCCAGGTCGATCTCAAGGTTCGAATCGATCGAACTGCGCACCAAGGCGTAGCGGGCGGCATCGACGCCGATGGCGCCCACCAAGTCCTCCATCGTCACCACCGTGCCGGCCCGTTTCGACATCTTGACCGGCTGGCCGTCCTTGACCAGGAAAACCATCTGGCCAATCAAGACTTCGACCCGGTCCGGGTCGTCACCCAGGGCCGCGGCCGCCGCCTTGAGGCGCGCGATATAGCCGTGGTGGTCCGCGCCCAGCAGGTAAATGGCCAGGTCAGCGCCGCGCTGCCGCTTGTTGCGGAAGTAGGCAATGTCACCGGCGATGTAGGCGGCGTGGCCGTCCGATTTGATCACCACCCGGTCCTTGTCGTCACCGTAGGCGGTTGACCGCAGCCACCACGCGCCATCGGCCTCGTAGAGCGACCCGTTGGCCTTCAACTGCCCGATGGCGCCCTCCACCTCGCCGGAGTCATACAGCGACTGTTCGTGGAAGTAGACGTCGAAATCCACCCCGAAGTCATGCAACTGGGCCTTGATCTCACCGAACATGGTGGTAACGCCACGCTCACGGAAGGCCTCAAGTGCCTGGTCATCGGGCAGATCCTTGAGCGACGGTTCGGCCGCGTCGATGCCGCGGGCGATGTCCTGAATGTACTGGCCGCCGTAGCCGTCTTCCGGCGCGGGCAGGCCGCGGGCGGCGTTCAGCAGCGACTGGGCGAACCGGTCGATCTGGGCGCCGTGGTCGTTGAAGTAGTACTCCCTGACGGCGGTGGCGCCCTGAGCCTCGAAAGTGCGGGCAATCGTGTCCCCCACCGCCGCCCAGCGGGCACCCGCCAGGTGGACCGGACCGGTGGGGTTGGCGGAGACGAACTCGACATTAATGGTTTGGCCCTGATAGGCGCCGCCCCGACCGTAGGCGCTGCCCTGTTCGGTGATCTGGCGGGCCAGTTCGCCCGCCGCCGCCTTGTTCAAGGTCAGGTTAATGAAACCGGGGCCGGCCACTTCGACGGACGCGACCGCCGGGTTGGCGGTGAGGTAGCCGGACACGATGGTGGCGAACTCGCGCGGCGGCAGGCCGGCCCGCTTGGCCAATTGCAGGGCCACGTTGCTGGACCAGTCGCCGTGGCCGCGCTGCTTAGAGCGCTCCACGTGGACCTCTTCGGGGACTGCCGACGGGTCAAGGGGAAGGGCGCCATCGGCCACCGCCTGGCGAAGGGCGGCCGCCAACACTTGGGCAAGCTCTGAGGGAGTCACCGGGCCATGGTACCGGGGGTAGGGCGTGGGGCGGGGCGCGACGGGTCCTGGCCGTCGCGCGGTGGGTCCTGGCCGTCGCGCGGTGGGGCAGCCGGCGCCGGAACGTGCCAGGATATATCCCATGAATGGCGAAGAAGCCACCGGCCGCCGGCAGGGTTTGATCGAACAAGTCGCGGCCCAGATGCGAGAACAAATTGTTAACGGCACTTGGACCGTGGGGAGCCGCATCCCCACCGAGCCCGAACTGGCCGCCATCGCCGGCGTGGGCCGCAACACCATCCGGGAGGCAGTCCAGTCGCTGGTTCACGCCGGGCTGCTGGCGCGGCGGCAGGGTTCAGGCACCTATGTGGTAGCCACCTCCGAACTGCCGGCCGCCATCTCGCGGCGCTTCGCCGGCGGCAACCAGCGCGACATCCTCGAAGTGCGCCAGGCCCTGGAGCAGATGACCGCCATCCTGGCGGCCCGGCGCCGCACCGACGAACAGGTGGTGCGGTTGCGTGAACTGCTGGCCGCCCGCACCGAAGCGGTCTTGGCTCAGGATCTTGACGCCATGGTCTCAACCGACATGGCACTACACCGCTACATCGCCGAGATTGCCGGCAACCCGGTGCTGTTCGAGTTGTACAACACGGTGCTGGACGCCGTTGAAGAGAACATCCGGTTCAACTTCAAGCGCTTGGGCTCCACCGTGCCCGGCCACGACAAAATGGTCGAGGCGATCGCGGCCGGGCATTCGGTTGAAGCCGGTTCGGACATCGAGGTCTACCTGCAGGTGATGGTCGATTCGCTGACCGGTTGATAGAGTTGCTCCTCGGCCCGCCCATGACGGGCCGCCCGCCCGCGTAGCTCAGGGGATAGAGCGTCCGCCTCCGGAGCGGAAGGTCGCAGGTTCGAATCCTGTCGCGGGCACTTAGTGCGTTCGGGGTCCGCCCGGCCCCCCAGAGTGCCACGGCACTGTGTTTCACCTTCACGTCTCCTACGTCCCGCTGCGCGCTACTCGTCGCCATGCGTCGTAGCCCAGGCCCTGGTGCTGCAACAACTCTCTACCCGGATACCCGATGTCGTCCACCCCTGAGATCTGGAGAGACTTCCGGTACTCAGCCAGGCCCAATCCGGCGATCCGGAGAGACTTCCGGTAGTTCTGAAGCCCGATCCGGCCAGGTGGAGAGACTTTCGGTAGTTCTGAAGCCCGTTCAGGCCAGGTGGAGAGAGTTTCGGTAGTCAGCCAGGCCCAATCCGGCGATCCGGAGAGACTTCTGGTAGTTCTGGCGCGCCAGAACTACCGAAAGTCTCTCCGCTTGGTTGATCTGGGCCCGAAAACTACCGAAAGTCTCTCCGCTTCGGGTTGGGTGCGTTTGGTTGCCGGGGTGGTGCCGGCGGTGGTGCTTCTTGCCCGGCTCCGGCTGCCCCACGCGTGTCGACGCAGCGCAGCGGAGGAGAAGCGCCAGGCAAGCATGGCGCCTTCCGGTGTCCGGGACTTGTTCCCGGACACCGAGCCGGGCAAGCACCACCGGGCGGCCACCCAAGCAAGCCACGTCACCTGAGGTGCATCAAGCCAACCAACCCAAACCTCAAGGCGACCTAGGAGTGTTGCGGCCGCAGCGGGCGGCTGCCCTGGCCGGTGTCCGGGGCAAGCCGCGGACACCTCACGGCACCATGCTTGCTTGGCGCGTCTCCTCCGCTGCGCTGCGTCGACACACGTGGGTAGCCAGGCCAGGGCAGGAGCCGCCCGCCCAAACGCCGCACCCAACCACC
>JAISSX010000019.1 GCA_031272885.1 Bifidobacteriaceae bacterium
TCCATCAAAAACTAACAGACCCTGACCGATAAATCACATACGTGACACCAGTCAGAGACAAACCAACTGGCATCAACACACATCCATGAAAACACTGTTGAGATATCAAACAACGAACCGGTGACCTGCGCAGACACGCTGACAGGCCCAACGGGCACAACTTCTCTAGCTTAGGCCAGATCGGAGCCTCGCGCAACTCGGCGGCCTGTGTGTGTCGGCGGCCGGGGCGGCGGTCCGACCGTTCGTTGGACGGCCGGTCTTGGGCCGGCATCGGGCACCAGTGCTCTCAGGTTCGACCGCCGCGAACCCTAGCCGGCCCAGACGATGCCGACCTTGCCTGCCAACCCGGCATCGGCGGTCTGATAGGCCACGGCCGCCTGGTCCAACGGGAAACGATCGGTCACCACAACCTCTGGGTGTAGACCCCAGGCGGCACAGCGCTGCAACAGTTCCGCCATCCGCTGCGTCGAGGTAACCCACGAGCCGTGGATGACAAGCTGCTTGTGGATGATCTCGGCACTGACGTCGATGCCGTTCACGATGCCACCCTCGCCTACTAGGGCAACCCTGCCCCAACGGCGCGTGCGGTGGATGGCAGCGGCTTGGGCGGTTCCGTTGCCGGAACAGTCGATCGCGGCATCGGCACCATCACCCAGCAGGGCTGTCAGTTCTGCCTGGGTACCGCCGCTAGCGTGATCCACCGCTCCGAGGCTGACGGCCAGGTCACGGCGGCTCGCCACCGGGTCGGTGCCGATGATCTGGCGGACGCCCATCCGCTTGGCCAACAAGCCGGCAGCCAGGCCAACCGGGCCCAAACCGGTGATCAACAACCGGTCACGGCCGGACACATCCAGGCGGCACAGGGCCTCGTAGGCGGTGCCGAAACCGCAGGCGGCGCAGGCACCGTCCAAGTAGGTGAGCGAATCCGGCAAAGGCACCAAATCGCGTTCATCGGCCACCAAGAAGTCCTCGTGCCCACCGTCGCGCTGCCAGCCGTAGGCCCGCCGGTACTGGCCCGAGGTACAAGAAATCTGGTAGCCCATGCGGCAGTCATCGCAAATGCCGCAGCCCGAGATGTGATAGACCGCTACCCGGTCACCCACTTGGCGTTCCCGCACCCCTGGGCCCAGTTCCACCACCTGGCCGGCCGGTTCATGCCCGGCCACCACATCCTGGTAGGCCTCGGGACCTTCACCCAGATGCTCACGGTAGATGGCCCGCAGGTCCGAACCGCAAATGGTGGAGGCCTTCATGGCCAACAGAACCTGGCCGTAGCCAGGGGCAGGCTTGGGGACATCCTGCAGAACTACCTGGCTGGCGCCGGGCAAGAATGCTGCTTTCATGGCTGACTCCTTTGTACGCCAGGGCGAAGCGCAATTAGACCATACCGCTGCCGCCTCTGGTTGGCGCGATTGATGCTCCTATGGGGATAGCTGTGGTTGGGCACGGCTACTTGATGGCCCCTGCCGCCATGCCCCGCTCGAACTGCTTCTGGAGGCAGACGTAGGCGATGATCTCAGGCAGAGCCGCCAAAGTTGCTCCAGCCAGAACCTTCGGTTGGTCATCGGTGTAGCGAGCCTTGAAGTTCATCGGCAACTGGGACACGACCTGCTGGCCCTCGCCGGGCAACAAGACGAGCGGCAGCAGATAGGCGTTCCACGAGTTGATCAAGACCAGAACGATGATGGCCATGCCCATCGGCTTGGCCAACGGGACCAGGATCGACCAGAACTGACGCCACGTGCCTGCGCCGTCGATTCGGGCCGCCTCGAACAGAGAATCCGGGATGCCATCCACATAGGAACGGGTCAACAGCGTGGTGAACGGGATCTGCATCGCCGCCAACGGGATGATGACCGACCACAACGTGCCGCCAATGCCCGTCTTCTGCGCCATCATCAGCATGGGAGTCAGCAGAACCACCTCGGGCATGGTCAACGCGCCCATCATCAGCCAGAAGTAGACCTCCTTGGAGCGGATACGCAGTTTGGAGAAGCCGAAAGAGGCCGCCATGGTCAGGAAGTAGCAGATCGCGATGGTCGCCACAGCGATCAACAGAGAGTTGCGGAAGTAGGTCCAGAAGCCGGGCAGTTGGAGAGCGGCCTTGTAGTTGTCGATCCCCCGGCCCTGGAATGACGTGTAAACCATCGTGTACAGCGGCACGATGAACGGTATGACAAGCAGGACGCTGATGCCGGTCAGAAGCAGGCGCTTGCGGCGGCCTCGAAGCTCGAACACTAGACCTTCACCTCCTCCGGCTTACGCTCGCGCGACATGACGGTCATGATGATCGAGACGCCTATGGCAAGCACAAGCAACAACATGGACATCGAGGCGGCATAGCCGAAGCGGCCGCCCTTCTCGAACATCTCCGAATAGATGTAGGTGCCGAGGAACTGAGACGCGTTGGCCGGTCCACCGGTTGTCACCAGGTAGGGGTAATCGAACAGCTTGAGGGCTGTGATCGCGTTCAGCACAGCCAACGACACGATGGTCGGTTTCAGTTGCGGAATGATCACCGACACCAGCACACGGATGTTGCCGGCACCATCGATGCGCGCGGCCTCAAGCACCTCGGGGTCGATCTGGCCCATGGCGGCAAAGAAGAGGATGAACGCCATACCGATCGAACTCCAGATCTGGATGCCGATCACAACCCACAGGGCGGTTGATGGCTGGATCCAGTTGGGGGAGACACTGGACAAACCGATGTGGTCCAACACCCACTGGAACCAACCGTTCCAGGCCGGATTCTTGCCGGTTGGATCCGCATGCAAGAAGCCGAGGTGGGCCAGGATCCAGTTCAATGGTCCGTCCACGGCGAACACTCGTCGGTGGACAGGAGACATGATGGCCGGCGCCACCACCACCGGAACAAAAATCAGGATCTTGAAGATGACTGAGCAGTACACCCTCGAGTGCATGATCGCCGCGAAGACGATCCCCATCACCGTCTGCACCAGGTAGACCGCGATGAAAAAGATGAGAGTGTGTTTGAGGCACTCCCAGAACAACGGGGTGCTGAAGGCTCGCGCGAAGTTGCCCAGCCCCTCGACCACCTCTTCCTTCGGTGGCCGCCAGTTCCAGGGCAGCAACGAAACATACCCGGTGTAACCGATGCAGAAGTAGATGACGCCAACCGCCATGACGAAACCGGGTAAGACCCAGGTCATACCGGCTGGTACGCCGTGGTAGCGGCGCTTGGCAGCACCACCACTGCGGCGACCAGACCCGGCGGAAGAAGCGGCTGGCGATTTCACAGTGATCGCCATGTCTTCCTGCCTCATTTCGAATTCAGATAGCCATGCCTTGGCTGGACTCAGTTGGGAAAGGTGGGTGGCCGGCGCGGCCGGCCACCCACCGAGGGGCTAGCCCGTGTAGGGCTCTGAATCCGCCTGCATCTGAGCCACGATGTCCTCGATCGACATGTTCGGATCGGACAGCAGCTGCTGCACGGCCACCACCTGAGCAGTCGCCGTGGCAGGGGTCTGCTTCTCGTTGCGGGACTCGGTTGCCTGCGCCGCCGTCTGGAACATCTCTTGGAAGATCGGGATCTGGTAGTCGGGATCAACCAGGCCAAGGTTCTCCCAGTCCGGGTCAACGCCGAAGCTGGGCACCAGGTCGATCGCGTTGTCGACCGCCAGTTGGCCGGCCTCGGTAGATGTCAGCCACATGACGAAGACTGAGGCCGCCGCCTTGTTCTTGGAATCGGCCGCGATGGCCAGGCCATAGTCGGCTTCGCCCACGTACGGCGGCACGTTGCCCTTACCCGCGAAGTCCGGCGCCGGAATCGGGATCATGACGAACGGTTCCGGGTTCGAGACGCCGGCGCCCTCAGCGCTCTCGATCTGTGATTCAGCGACGGCGTACTGGGCATACCACGTGCCCATCTGGACAATCGCGGCCTTCTGCGCCATGAAGTTGTTGTTCGCCTCCGGATACTGCTTGATCGATGTCGCGTCAGCAGAGATGATGCCGTCGGTCTGCATCTGACGAAGTATCTGCATCGCTTCGATGGCGGGAGCTTCATCCCATTGGCGCTCACCCTTGAGCGCGGCCGCGTAGTAGCCTGGCTCGACCGAGTCGCAAATGGTCCGCCAGGTCTCGGCGGCGAAACCATCCATGCCGTTGGCGCCCATGGTCCAGCATTGAATGCCGGCGGCACTGAACTTGTCGCAGGCAGCCTTGAGGTCGTCATAGGTCTTGAGGCTGAGAGGATCGATGCCCTGGGCGTCGAACAGATTCTTGTTGACCCAGACGAAGTCGGAAGCAACGCCACCCAGCGGCAGGGAGACCACGCTGCCCTTCCAGGTCAGTTGGTCAACGTAACCGGTGGCGTACTTGTTCTTCCAGTCCGAACCCAGCCAGGCCTCCGCCTGAGCGCTGAGATCCATGGCATAGTCAGCCCACAGTTCACGCCCGGCGATGGAGCCACCTGGGGCAATGTTGAAGACATCAGGGCCGCTGCCGGCCTGGAAGGCCGAAGTCAGGGCGGGGGGATAGTCGGTGTTCTCGAAGTTCTTGTAGGTGACTTGAATGTTGGGATAGACCTCGTTGAATGCGGCGATCCACTTCTCGCCAACGGTCGTGTCCGGCGCGTAGGCCCACCAAAGGACTGAGCCGGAAATGCTGGCGGCGTCTTCTTGGGTCACAACGTCGCCTGCTGACGCCGCCTCTCCGCCGGATGAGTCAGTGGCGCCATCGGAAGTCACTGCCTGGGAAGAGTCTTTCTCATCACCCCCCCCCCGCCGCAGGCAGCCATGCCTACGGCAACGGCTGCAACGGCGGCCGCAGCGAACAGTGAACGAATGGTTGTAGTTCGCATTGCTGGGTTCCTTTCACTTCGTTGTGATCAGGCGCACAGTGCGTGCTCCCCACCGGGAACGCCAAGCTTAACTCCGGGCCTACCGAACCAACCGTCACGGCAGGGGTCGATGACCTGCGTCCCCGGATACGGACAGTCTAGACCCTTGTAGAAGCCGAGCGAACGAACGTTCACCCAAGCCCCGTCAACCCCGGTTAATGGGCCAGGCGCGCCGGCCCATCGTTGGGCCGGCGCGCCTTGGCGTCTAACTATTGGGAGGGGATCAGAACCGTAGGAAGACCGGCGTACGGTACATCTCGCGGAACTGGACGTAGGAACCGGTATGCGGGGAGTCAATCATGATGTTGCCGCCCGCGTAGATGCCCACATGGCCCGGGAACCACACGATGTCACCCGGTTGGGCCTGATCGCGCGACACCACCGTGCCGGCGTTGCGTTGACCCGAATCGGTCCGTGGGATGGACTTGCCGGCTTGCGCGTAGACGTACTGCGTAAAGCCCGAGCAGTCGAACCCGGAGGGGCTTGAACCGCCATAGACGTACGGCACGCCTTCGTACCGTGCGGCGATTTCCAGAATCGTGTTGCCGGCCACCGTTTGCGGCGGGGCCACTTGGCCCGTTTGCGCACCCGATTGGGTCGCGACCGCAGTGCGGACGGGCGCCGCCTTGCGGATCGTGATCATCTCGGGTTCTGGTTCCGGCTCCGGCTCAGTAATGATGATCTCAGGCACCTTGAGGGTCCAGGTTGCCGTGGCCGGAGCGGACGCCAACGACTGGGCGCCGATCACGGAAGCGGCTGAACCAGTCAGCGCTGAGGCCTCAACCGAAGTACCGACCCTGACAGGCACGGCATTGGGTGCGGCTGTGGGGGCGGCAGCGAATGCGGGCACGGCACCCATCAACAGACCAGACCCCGCCACGACGGCGACGGTCTTGTGACTCACCGCGCCGGCCTGAGCGGCCAGGGCGGTAAGTGGGGTGACGGGCTTGCCTTCCGCGCGATGCCGGGGGGCAGCATTCCGTGTTACCACTGTGATCTCCTTAACCTACGGAGTGAGCTGTCGGGTTCGGGCGGAGATGCCCGGCCGCTGGCCGGAAGACCGGTCCAACGGCTTCACCCCAAGGCCCTGGCAAGCCAGTGCCGGAAGTGGTTCCTCCGTTCCTGCCGTTCGTCGGTTTCCCCAGGACGGCGGCAGGATTCGGCATCCGCCTGGAGGCTGAGGGAGGAGGGTTTCCCGTAGCTCTACGAGACTACCGGGAACCGTCTCAATTGTCACGTTTTGATAACGAAGTCCTAGTAGAGATGTTGTGAAGGTTTCACGAAGGCCCTGCTCAAGCCGCCAAAATTGGTGGCCGCGACACGCCGATGGGACCAACGTCCCAGGCAAAGTCCCAGGTCACGCACGAGTCATCCTAAAGGATGACCCGGCGGGCCGCCCCGGCCGGCCACAGTCAGGCCAGGCGCTGCACAAACAGGTCCGCAATCGAGGCCAGTGCGGCCTTCACCGGACCATCCGGCACCGGCCCCAATTCCCCGACCGCCTTGGCCGCCCAAGACCGGGCCACCTCCCTGGCCGCCTCCATGGCCGGGTGCGCCACCAACCGCTCCACCACCTGAGCCAGCACCGCGTCATCGGACAGGTCGCCGGCCAAAGCCCGCGCCAAGTCAATGTTGGGGCCGCCAGCCAAACCGGCTGCCTGGTCCGCCGCTGCGGCCCGTTGCACCAACAAGACCGGCATAGTAGGCACCCGTTCGCGCAGGTCGGTGCCTGGCGTCTTGCCGGTCACGGCAGCCTGCGAAGCCAGATCGATGATGTCGTCCGCCAACTGGAAGGCCACCCCGGCCGCCTCGCCGTAAGCCACCAGGGCCTGCACCACCGGTGCCGGGCAACCGGCCAGTTGGGCGCCGAAATGGGCCGACGTGGCAATCAAGGCGCCGGTCTTGCCGGCCAACACCTGAAGGTGGTGGGCCACCGGGTCTTGCCCCGCAGCCGGGCCGGTGGTCTCTTGGATCTGCCCCAGGCACAGGCGCTCGAAGGTCAAGGCCTGAATCCGCACCGCCTCCGGCCCTAGGTCCGCCACCAGGGCCGAGGCGCGGGCAAACAGCAGGTCACCGGTCAAGATCGCCACCGTTGGCCCGTACACCTGGTGGGCCGCCGGCTGGCCGCGGCGCAGCGGCGCGCTGTCCATGACGTCATCGTGATACAACGAGGCGAGGTGGGTCAGCTCGACCACCGCGGCGGCATCGACCACCGCGTCGCTGACACCCGAACCGAGGTGAGCCGTCAGAACCGTCAGCAGCGGGCGCAGGCGCTTGCCGCCGGCCTCAAGCAAATGCTTGGCGGCACCAGTCACAAACGGATCGGCCCCGGCCACCACGGCCTGCAGGCGCTGTTCCACCAGGTCCATGCCACGGGACACGGAGCGCTCCAAAGCCGGGTCAGGCAATGACACCGCCAAACCCGCCATCGGACCGCCTCCCAGAACTCGCGCCGCTCAGCCCCGCCGGCCGGAACCCAGACCGAAGAGCGTGCCATGGCCGCCCATGACACGCTCTAAGGGTAGGGGATCAACGCCCCTGGCCTGCACCTGAACTGCCAGCAAACAGCTCAGGGCACAACCAACAGGCTCAAATCCCCCGTGAAGTCCAGGAACCAACCCGGCACAATGCCCAGCACCAAGGTCGCGATCAGCGCCACCGTGATGGCCACCTGGGTCAGCCCCTGAGTGCGCACCCCAACACCCAGGCCGCCACGGGCCGGTTCGGCCGGTTCGCCGGCAAAGAACATCACCACGATGACCCGGAAGTAGAAGAACGCCGCCACCGCTGAGCAGGCCAAGCCGACCAGGCCCAGCGCCCACGCACCCTCGCCGAAGGCCGCCGCGAAAACGGCGAACTTCCCCACAAAACCACTGGTCAACGGGATGCCGGCGAAAGTCAGCAGGAAGATGGCGAAGACACTGGCCAGCACCGGCGAGCGCCGCCCCAAGCCCCGCCACTGATCCAGCGAGGTGGCCTCCCCGCGCATGTGGCCCTCCGCGTCCACCTCGCGGATCAAGGCGATGACGCCGAATCCGCCCACCGTGGCCAGGCCGTAGGTGAACAGGTAGAACAGCGAACCCGTCAAGCCCTCGGAAGTGAAGGTGACAACGCCGGTCAGGATGAAACCGGCATGGGCGATGGCGGAATAGGCCAGCATCCGCTTGATGTCCTTCTGCACCACACCGACCACGGTGCCTACCACCATGGTCAGGATCGCCACCGTCCACAAGGCCGGGGTAATGTCCCACTCCAAGGTAGGAACCATCGAGTACAGCACCCGCAGCAACGCGCCGAAAGCCGCAATCTTGGTGCAGGCCGCCATGAAGCCCGTGATCGGCGTGGGAGCGCCCTGGTACACGTCCGGCGTCCACGAGTGGAACGGCACGGCGCCCACCTTGAACAGCAGGCCAACGCAAATCAGGATGACACCCACCAGCAGGATCGGATCCATGCCCAGGTGCTGGCCGGTTTGCAGGCCGATGCCGGTCAGGGTCAGCTGACCCGTGGCGCCATACACCCAGGCGCAGCCGAACAGGAAGAAAGCCGAGGCCGTAGCACCCAACAGGAAGTACTTCAGCGACGCCTCTTGCGACAGCAACCGGCGATGGCGTGCCAGGCCGGACAGCAGATACAGCGGCAGCGACAGCACCTCGAGCGCCACAAACATGGTCAACAAGTCGCGGGCGGCCGGGAACAGCAGCATGCCGCCGGTGGCGAACAACACCAGCGGGTAGACGTCAGTTTGCACCAGGCCGGCCCGGCGGGCCTGGTCCTCGTACTCCGAACCGGGCACTGAGGCGGCCTGGGGCGTGAAGGCATCGTCACCCTGGACAGTGCGGTCGGCAATCACCAACAGGCCCAGCAGGGCGCTGGCACAGACGGCCAACTGCAGGTACATCGCCATCGGGTCCAACGTGAGGGACTGGGCGGAAGACAGACTGATCGGTACGGCCCGTTTGTCCGGGTCAAGGGCCATCATCAAGGTCACCAGGCCGGCGGCGACCACCGCCAGAAGGGACAAGATGATCTGGACCGGCCGGCGGGCCTTGCGGGGCACAAACGCCTCCACCAGGACACCCGCCACGGCGGCCCCCAGCACAATCAGCACCGGGGCCAGCCGGCCCCAATCAAGGCTCAGGAAAGCGTCAGACGCAGAGGACATCATTCGCCTCCTTCCTGAACGTCTTCAGATTGCAAGGCGACCACCAGGGGCCGGGCGCCATCGACCACCGACAACGTGTCGTTGACCGGTTCCTTCAAGGTGTCGATGGCGGGGGCCGGATAGAAGCCCAACACCAACATCAGGGCAATCAGCGGGCCCACCACCCAGGCCTCCCGGAACGTCAAGTCGCGGGTGCCCTCAAGGTCCTCCCGCGGCGGACCGGTGAAGATCTTCTGGTAGGCCAACAGGATGTACAGGGCCGCCAAGATGACACCCAGGGCGGAGACGACGGCCCAGCCCTTGTGGGTCTGGTAGGCGCCGGCCATGACCATGAACTCGCTGACAAAGGTGCTCAAGCCCGGCAAGGCCACGGCGGACAGACCCACCACCAGGAAGGTACCGGCCAGGGCCGGGGTGGTGCGCTGCAGGCCCGGACCCATCTGGGTCATGTCTTGAGTGCCGCGCTTGGCAATCAGGAAGCCGGCCAACAGGAACAGGCCACCGGTGGACAGGCCGTGGTTCACCATGTAGAAGGTGGAGCCGATGGCACCCGTCTGGGTGAAAGCGAAGATGCCCAGCACAATGAAACCGAAGTGGGACACCGACGTGTAGGCGATCATGCGCAGGATGTCGGTCTGCCCCAAGGCCAGGAAGGCGCCCCAGAAGATCGAGATGACCGCCAGGGCGATGATCACCGGGGCGGCCCAGACCGAGGCCTGCGGGAACATCGGCAGGCAGAGCGCGATCATGCCGAAGGTGCCCACCTTGTCCAACACGCCCACCAACAGCACCGACGTGCCGGGCTTGGCCGCCTGGGCGGCATCGGGCAACCAGGTATGAACCGGGAACATGGGTGCCTTGATGGCGAAGGCGACGAAGAAGGCCAGGAAAATCAACCGCTCTTCGGTGGGGCTGGCCCAGGTGTAACCGGTCAGGGCGTCGATCGAGAAGCCGGCCGCCCCACCCGGGCCCTGGGTCCAAACCGCGATCACACCGGCCAGCATGATCAAACCGCCGGCCAGCGAATAGAGCAGGAACTTCAAGGCCGCCCTCCGGCGGCCCTCGCCGCCAAACGAGCCGATCAGGAAGTAGACCGGGATCAGCATGGCCTCGAACAGGACGTAGAAGACAAACACGTCCCGGGCCGCGAACACCGCCACCATGAAGCTCTCCAGCGCCAACACCAGGGCGGCGTAGTGGGCTTGGCGGGACGGCGTGGTCTGCTCCTTGGTGGCGGCCAGCAGCACCAGCGGCACCAGCAGCAGGGACAGCAGGATCAGAGTCAGGCCAATGCCGTTGATGGCCAGGTAGTACCGGATGCCGAACTGCGGAATCCACTGGTGGTTTTCGGTGAACTGGTAGCCGCCGCCGGTTTCGAACTGGGTGGCCATGACCACGCCCACCGCGAAGATCAAGACCGACCAGGCGATGGCGATCTGCCGTGCGTAGCGCCGCACCGGGCCGGGTACCAGCCAGACCACCAACGCGCCCACGGCGGGGGCGGCGATCAGGACGGTGAGCCAGGGAAAGTTCTGCATGATCATTCCTTCCTTTCCCTCAGAGCCTCACGGCCAGGACGATGGCGGCCAGCAGTATGACGCCGGCCAGCATGGTGGCGGCGTAGGACCGGACGTAGCCGTTCTGCCAGCGCCGCACCTTCTCGCCGGCGGTCTGGACCAACCAGCCGATGCCGCGCACCGCGCCATCGACCACGTTGGTGTCCAAGACCGTCAGGCCCTTGACGGCAGCCTGGCCGGGGCGGACCAGGAAGACGTCATTGGCGGTGTCCTGGAACAGGTCCTCGCGGGCCGCCTTGACCAGCGCCCCCGCAGGCGGCGGCAAGATTGGCACCTTGGCCTCTCTAGAGCCGAACCTGACCCAGGCCAGGGCGGCGCCGGCCAGGACCAGCACCAGGGTGGTGAGCGTGATGACGATGACCGGCAGAACCGGTTCTTGTTCCTCCACCTCGGTGAAGGCCTGGGTGACCGGCTTGAGCCATTCGGCGAAACCGACCAGGCTCAAGATGCCGCCCAACGCCACCGAACCCAAGGCCAGGATCGCCATCGGCACGGTCATCAGGGCCGGGGCCTCGTGTGGGTGCTGGTCATCCGTCCAACGGGCCTGCCCGTGGAAAACCATGAAGAACAGGCGGGACATGTAGAAGGCCGTGATGCCGGCGCCCAGCATGGCCACCAGACCGAACACCCACGGCTGCCAGCCCTCGCCGATGAAAGCCTCTTCGATGATCTTGTCCTTGGACCAGAAGCCGCTGAACGGCGGAATGCCCAAAATTGCCAGCCAACCCAACAGCATGGTGATCCAAGTGACCCGCATGGCGGTGGCCAAGCCGCCGAAGCGGCGCATGTTGACCTGGTCCTGCATGGCGTGCATCACCGAACCGGCGCCCAAGAACAGGCCGGCCTTGAAGAAGCCGTGGGTCAGCAGGTGCATGATGGCGAAGGCCGCGCCGATGGGTCCCAGCCCGGCAGCCAGCATCATGTAACCAATCTGGGACATGGTGGAGGCCGCCAGGGCCTTCTTCATGTCATCCTTGGCGCAGCCCACGATGGCGCCATACAGCAACGTGATGGCGCCCACCACCAGCACCGCCAGGCGGGCGTTAGGGGTGTGGCTGTAGATGGGGCCGGACCGCACCACCAGGTAGACGCCCGCCGTCACCATGGTGGCGGCGTGGATCAGGGCCGAGACCGGCGTGGGGCCGGCCATGGCGTCACCCAGCCAGGACTGCAACGGGAACTGGGCCGACTTGCCGCAGGCCGCCAGCAACAAGGCCAGGCCGATCACGGTCAGGACGGACACCTTGGCGGCGCCCGCCTGCGCAAACACGTCATCGAAGGACAGCGAGCCGAAGTGGGCGAACATCGTCATCATGGCGATCAGCAGGCCCACGTCACCCACGCGGTTGGCGACGAACGCCTTCTTGGCCGCGACGGCGTAGTCGGTGCGGTAATTCCAGAAGCCGATCAGCAGGTAGGAGGCCAAGCCAACGCCCTCCCAGCCGACAAACAAGACCAGGTAGCTGTTGCCCAACACCAGCAGCAACATGGCGGCCACGAACAGGTTCAGGTAGGCGAAGAAACGCCGCCGGTCCTTGTCGTGCGACATGTAGGCCACCGAATAGATGTGGATCAGCGTGCCGACAAAGGTCACCAGCAGCACAAAGCTGATCGACAGTTGGTCGATGCGCAACCCGGCCTGGAGCGAGAACTCATCCCCCGTAATCCAGTCGAACAAGCCCAGGTTGAACGAACGCTCGCCGGCCTCGCGGCCAAGCAGTTCGAAGAAGGCCCAAGCAGCCACCACGAAGGCGGCGGCCGAAGCGGCCACGCCCAGCAGGTGACCCCAGGCGTCCGCCACCCGGCCCGCCAACAGCAGCACGGCGGCGGAAGCCAACGGGATGGCGATCACCAGCCACATCAGCGAAACCCCGGTGGGCGCCTCGGCCGCACCGGCGGCCAGCAACGTCAAGTCGATCGCGTTCATCAGTGCCTCAACAGACTCTCGTCGTCGACGCTGACCGTGCGCCGGGTGCGGAACAGGGACACGATGATGGCCAGGCCAACCACCACTTCAGCGGCGGCCACCACCATCACGAAGAAGGCCGCCAGTTGGCCGTCCAGCGTGCCCCACATGCGGGAGAACGCCAAGAAGGCCAGGTTAGCGGCGTTGAGCATCAGTTCGATGCCCATGAAGACCACGATCGAGTTGCGGCGCACCAACACGGTGGTGCCGCCGATGGCGAACAGGACGCAGGCCAGGACCAGGTAGGCGGTGACGCTCACTTGGCCTCACCCCCTTCCGGCTCGGCGGGTGGTGGGCTGTCAGGCTCGCTGCCGTCCCCAGCCGCCGGGGCGCCATCGGGCACTTCCGGCAGTTCGGGGGCGCCGATGGCACGGTGGGCCGGCGGCACGTCACCCGGCAGCAAGTCTTGGGCCACACCAGTGAGCCGCGCCATCTGGCCGCGCATACGCAGCACGCTGGCCACCGAGGTCTCGATGATCCGGCCGTCCGGATCGACCGCCGGCACATCCGCCGCGTTGTGCCGGGCGTAGACACCCGGTGAGGGCGGCGGCGTGACCTGGACACCGTGCTTGATGCGCAGCGCCGCCAGGTCACCCTGCCGGATGGACTTGGTCAGGCGGTCGCGGTGGGTCAGGACGACCGCGCCCATGGCGGCGATGATCAGCAGACAGCCAGTCACCACCAACGTGAACGGGTAGTCCCGGAACAGGATGGTGGCCACACCGGTGGGGTTGGAGTACTCCGACACCGTCTGGTAGGCGGCACTGGCCTCGGACCAACCGGCTTCGTAGCGGTCCAGCAGATTCAGGTTGAAGTTGTCCGGCCCCTTGAAGGTGGGCAAGGTGGCCCGCAAGGCCGCCGCCACCAGTACCGCCAACAGGCCGGCGCCCAACATCACGCCGATCCAGCGCTGGCCGCGGATGGTCTCCACAAACGAATCCGAAATGTCGACACCCACCAGCATCAAGACAAAGACGAACAACATCATGATGGCGCCGGTGTAGACCACCACCTGCACCACGCCCAGGAACGGGGCGTCCAAGCCCACATAGAGGAAGGCCAGGCCAACCATGGTGACCATGACCGAACAGGCCGTCACGACGGCCCGCTTGGAGATCAACAGGGCCCCGGCCGCCAACACCACGATGGGTGCCACAATCCAGAACAGGAACTGTTCCGCCGTGGTCATCGAGGCGTTCACGCTTGCCGCCAGGATGGCTACATCGTTCATGCCGCCACCCCCTTTCCTGCCCGGGCCGGTTTGGCCGCGCCAACCGGTGGTTCGGCAGCGGCAGCCCGTTTGGTGGCCTCCGCCAGGCTGGGATCATCGGGCCGGTGCGCCCGCACCCACTCCACTTGATCGGGCACCGGGCCGGTCACCGCGCCGGCGTAGTAGTCGTCATCGGACGTACCCGGCACCATCGGGTGCGGCGCGGCCAGCATGCCCGGCTCCAAGGGCGCCAGCAACTGGTCCTTCTCGAAGATCAGGCTTTCCCGGGTGGGGCCGGCAATTTCGAACACCGTGGTCATGGTCAAGGCCCGCGTGGGGCAGGCCTCGATGCACATGCCGCAGAAGATGCAGCGCAGGTAGTTGATCTGGTAGACCCGGCCGTAACGCTCACCGGCCGAATACTGCTGGTCGGGCGTGTTGGCGCCGGCCTCGACAAAGATGGCGTCCGCCGGGCAGGCCCAGGCGCACAGTTCGCAGCCCACACAGCGCTCCAGGCCGTCCGGGTAGCGGTTCAACTGGTGCCGGCCGTGGTACCGCGGGAACGGCGCCACCGGCTTGAACGGGTACTGCTCCGTGGTGGGCCGCTGGAAGAAGGTACGCAGCGTCACGCCGAAGCCCAGCCACGGCGCGATGCCCGTCATGAAGAAGCCCTTTTCCTTGCGGGTGGGGTCCACCCGTTTCTTGGCGCTCATGTGGCCTCCTTCCCTTCGGCGGGGGCTGGCTCGGCGGCTTCGGACTTGTCGGCAGCGTCGGCAGCCGGGCCGTCGGCCTTGTCGGGCGCGTCGGCGGCCACATCCCCTGCGGCCTCAGCCAACCCGGCGCCATCGGCGGCAGCGAACTCACCGGCGAAGGGGGCGCCATCGGCCATCTCAGCGACAGCCACGCCGGCCGGCACCAAGGCCAGGCGCTGCGCCCTAGGCGACAGCGGCACCGTCTGACCGGGCAACGGCGGCACCGGGAAGCCATCAGCAAACGGGTCGATCTCGACCGTGCCCTCCACCTCTTCCTTCGGCTCCGGCTTCAAGGCCCAGAACCACACGATGACAAAGATCACCGCCACCCAGCCCAGCAGCGGGATGGCCCAGTCGTTGAAGTGGCGGTTGGTGAACGTGTCGATGTACTTGACCACAGTCAACAGCACAATCCAGATCAAAGCGGCCGGCAGCAGGCCCTTCCAGCCCAGGCGCATGAACTGGTCGTAGCGGAACCGCACCACCGAGCCGCGAATCCAGACGAACAGGAACATGAAAGCCCACGTCTTGACCAAGAACCACAGGATGGTCCAGTAGCCGGTATTCAACATGCCGTCGTTGATCAGGGACAACGGCCACGGCGCAATCCAGCCGCCCAGGAACAGGGTGGAGGCGACAGCCGAAACGTTCAGCATGTTGATGTACTCCGCCAGGTAGAACCAGGCGAACTTCATAGAGCTGTACTCGGTCATGTAGCCGGCCACGATCTCACCCTCGGCCTCGGGCAGATCGAAGGGCAAGCGGTTGGTCTCACCCACCATGGAGATGACATAGAGGAAGAAACTGGGCGCCAACATGACCACGTACCACATCTTGTGCTGCGAAGCCACGATGCCGCTGGTAGACATGGTGCCCGCCACGATGAACACCGTCACCAGGCTCATGCCCATCGTCAGTTCGTAGCTGATGATCTGGGCAGAGGAACGCACCGAGCCGAGCAGGGCATAGGTGGAGCGGGAAGACCAGCCGCCCAGCACAATGCCGTAAACGCCGATGGCGGTCACGGCCAGGATGTACAGCACGGCCACCGGGAAGTCGGTCAACTGCAGCGGCGTCTCAATGTCGGTGAACGGGATCCGCACCTGGCCGCCCACCGGGATCACCACGAACACCATGAGCGAGGCGAACACCGAGATCATGGGCGCCACCACGTAGACCAACTTGTCCGCCCGGGAGACGTTCATGTCCTCCTTGAGCAGCAGCTTGACCGCGTCGTAGATCAACTGGAAGAGGCCGAACGGGCCGCGCACGTTGGGGCCCACGCGCTGTTGCAGGCGGGCAATCACCTTGCGTTCAAACCAGATGGCGACAATCACCGACACCAGGCAGCAGATCAGGATCAGCACGGCCTTGCAGATCACAATCCAAACGTTGTCCTGGCTGAAATCGGCCGGCTGGCCCACCACCGTCAAGACCTGCGTCATCATTGCCCAGCCCCCTTCCCGGCCAACGCCAGTTTGACCACGGAGCCGTGGGCGGCGCCCAACGCCGCCCGCACATGGCTGCCCGGTGACTTGGTGGGCAGGTGCACCACCCCGTCAACCATCGTCGGATCGATCCGCGCCGGCAGGTCGATCACCTCCCGGTCGGTCGAAACGGCCAGGCGGCCGCCTTCGGTCACGCCCACCGCCTTGGCCGTGGCCGGTGAGACCGTTGCCACCGGCAAGGGTGCCGATGCCGCCAGGTGCGGTTCATAGTCCGCTGCGGCTGCGTCATCGACCAAGTTGTGCCAGGTGGCCAGGACGGCGCTGCCGGCCGGCACGGCAGTGGCGGCCGGCACCCCGGCGGCGGGTGCCGCAGGGCGCTGGGCCGGGCGGCCCAGCGCCGCCAACACCTGGTGCACAGTTTCGACCTGGCCCAGCGGCACCGACACGCCCAGTTTCTGGGCCAACGCCTGCAGCACCCGGCCATCAGACAGCGCGGTCGAGGTCAAGACCTGCGGGAACGGCCGCAGGCGGCCTTCCCAGTTGATGAAAGTGCCGGGCTTCTCCACCGCCGGCGCCACCGGCAGCACCACATCGGCATATTCGGCCACTTCGTCGCGGCGCACCTGCAGCGCCACCACCTTGGCCCGCTCGAAGGCGTGGGCGGCCAGAGTCGGATCAGGCAGATCTGCCACCTCCAGGCCACCCACCACGATGGCGTCCAACCGGCCGGCGGCCGCCGCCCGGATGATCCGGCCCAGGTCACGGCCCTTGGCCGGAGCCGTGGTGCCGAACAGGCTCAACGCTTCATCCTGCCCCACCTCGGCCAGCGACCGGCCGGCCGGGGCCAGGCCCGGCAGCAGGCCGGCCTCGACGGCGGCCCGTTCACCGGCCCGCCGCGGCAGCCACACCAACCTGGCGCCCAGGCGTTCGGCCGCCGCCACGGCGGCCGTGTAGGCACCGGGCACGGTGGCCAGGCGCTCGCCCACCACAATGACGCCGCCGCTCAGTTCCTTGGCTGCCTCGCCCGCCACGCCCTTGGCCTTGGGCTTGAGACCCGCCAAGACGTCCGCCTCGGCGCCAGGCACGGCCGGGATCAGGGTGCCGCCCAGCCGCTTCAGCCCGCGGCTGGCCAGGGCCGCCACCGAATAGACCTTGGTGCCGGCGCCGCGCAGACGCAGGTAGACAACGCCACCCTCGTCCTCCGGCTCGGACCCGACAAACAGCACCGCGGGCGCGGCCGTCAGTTCGGCGAAAGTCACGCCTTCGCCGGAGCCGGCCACCACGTGGGCCAGGAAGTCAGCCTCTTCCTCACTGGCCGGGCGGGCCCGGAAGTCAACATCATCCGTGCCCAGCACCCGCCGCGCGAAAACGGCGTAGGCGAAAGCGTCCTCCAAGGTTAAGCGCCCACCGGGCAACACGGCCGTGGACTTGGCCTCGGTCAAGATTTGGGCTGCCGCCGCCAACGCCTCGGGCCAACTGGCTTCCTCCAGCACACCGTCCCGGCGCACCAGGGGCGTCCGTAAGCGATCCGGCCCGGCGGTCCAGCGGAAGGCAAACCGGTCCTTGTCGGTGATCCACTCATCGTTGAGAGACGGATCATCGCCCGCCTGCACCCGCAGCACCGTACCGCGGCGGTAATCCACCCGGATGGTGCTGCAAGAAGCGTCGTGGCCGGCCACCGTCTCGGTCGAAACCAGATCGAACGGCCGCGCCCGGAAACGATAGGCGGCCGAAGTCAACGCGCCCACCGGGCAGATCTGCACCACGTTGCCGGCAAAATAACCGGCAAACGGCCGGCCATCCACCGCCGGCACGTCACCCGCAAACGGCCCCTCGCCATCGGGCACAGCCATACCCAGCACATCCGGGTCGAAGCGGCCAATCTGCTGGCTGGCGCCCCGCTTCTGCAAAGCGATAAACGGATCGCCCGGAATCTGGGCCGCAAACCGGGTGCAACGCTGGCACAGCACACAGCGTTCCCGGTCGATCAACAGTTGCGGCGTCAGGGCCAACGGCTTGGCGAAGGTGTTCTTCGGTTCCGTGTAGCGGCTGGTGGGCCGGCCCGAATGAAGCGCCTGGTTCTGCAGCGGGCATTCGCCGCCCTTGTCGCAGATGGGGCAGTCCAACGGGTGGTTGATCAGGATCAACTCGGTCACCGCGGCTTGAGCCGCCGCCGCCACCGGGCTGGTCAACTGGGTGTTCACCACCATGCCTTCCGACACGGCGATGGCGCAGGCCGGCTGCGGCTTGGGGAACGGCCGCAACGTGCCCTCAGGGCCGAACGGCGAAGCCACGTCCACCAGGCACTGGCGGCAGGCCGCCACCGGCTTCAGCAGCGGGTGATCGCAGAAACGCGGAATCAGGATGCCGGCCTCTTCGGCCGCCCGGATAATCAGGGTGCCCTTCGGCACCGCAACCTCGATGCCGTCAACGGTCAAGGTGACAAGGTCTTGGGCGGTCACGCTGCCACCTCCTTGAACAGGTAGGCGGCCTTCGGGTCGAACGGGCAGCGGCCGTTTTCAATATGGTCTTCGTACTCCGCCCGGAAGTACTTCAGGGAAGACACCAGGGACGATGGCGCCCCGTCACCCAACGGGCAGAAGGCCTTGCCCACAATCGACTTGGGAATGTCCTCGAGGATCTGCATGTCCTCCGGCTTACCCCGGCCGGCCTCGATGCGGCGCAGCACGCTGCGCAGCCAGAACGTGCCCTCGCGGCAGGGTGTGCACTTGCCGCAAGACTCGTGGGCGTAGAAGTCCATCCACCGGCTGACAGCCCGCACCACACAGACCGAATCATCGAACACCTGCAGGGCGCGGGTGCCCAGCATTGACCCGGCCGCCACCACCGAGTCATAGTCCAGCGGCACATCCAGTTGTTCCTGGGTGAACATGGCGGTGGAGGAACCGCCCGGCATCCAGAACTTCAGTTCATGGCCTGCGCGGATGCCGCCGGCCAGGTCGATCAGTTGGCGCATCGTGATACCAAGCGGCGCCTCGTACTGACCCGGCTGCTGAACGTGGCCGGACAGCGAATAGATGGCCACGCCGGTGGACTTTTCGGTGCCCATCGACTTCCACCACTCCTGGCCGTTCAACGTGATCCACGGCACGGAGGCGATCGACTCGACGTTGTTAACCACCGTAGGCCGGGCATACAGGCCGGCCACGGCCGGGAACGGCGGCTTCAAACGGGGCTGGCCGCGCCGGCCCTCCAGCGAATCCAGCAGCGCCGTCTCCTCACCGCAGATGTAGGCACCCGCGCCGGCGTGCACCGTCAACTCCAGGTCGAAGCCGCTGCCCAGGATGTCCTTACCTAAGTAGCCGGCCTTCTTCGCTTCCGCCACCGCGCCCAACAGGCGGCGGTAGACGTGCACCACTTCACCGCGCAGATAGATGAAAGCGTGGTGGCAGCCGATGGCGTAGCTGGTGATAATGGCGCCCTCGATCAACTGGTGCGGGTCCGCCATCATCAGCGGGATGTCCTTGCAGGTGCCGGGCTCCGATTCGTCCGCGTTCACCACCAGGTAGCGGGGGCCGCCATCGGGCGGGGGTAGGAAAGACCACTTGGTGCCGGTGGGGAAGCCGGCGCCGCCACGGCCGCGCAGGCCGGAATCCTTGACGTTGTTCAACACGTCCGCGGCATCCTGGCTCAAGGCCTTCTTCAAGGCCTCATAGCCGCCGGCCTTGAGGTAGGCCTGCAGGGTCCACGAATCGGGGTTGCCCCAACGGGAGGTCAACAGCGGGGTCAGGGTGTCGGTCATTTCGACTCTCCTTCCGCCGCCGCGCCGGCTGGTGCGGCCGCACCTGGGGCCGGGACTGCCCAACCATTGGCTTCGGCCAGTTTGCGGCCCCGCAGCGAGGCGTCACCCGCGCTGGGGCCCTCGTCCTCGTGGCCGTCCAAGAAACCAGCCAGGACACGCGAAACCTCTCTGAAGCTGTGGACCCGGTCCGGCCCGCGGGTGGGGGCCACCGGCCGGCCCAGCCGCAGATCCTCAGCCACCTGCACGGCCGAGGCCGGCGTCTGGTAGTCGAAGAACTCCCAGTTGACCATCATCACCGGCGCGAAATCACAGGCGGCGTTGCATTCGATCTTCTCCAGCGTGAACATGCCGTCCGCCGTGGTCTCGTCATTGCCCACGCCCAGGTATTCGCTCAGTTTGTCGAAGATGGCGTCCCCGCCCATGATGGCGCACAGCGACGTGATGCAGACACCCAGCGTGTACTGCCCATTGGGCTTGCGCTTGAACTGGCTGTAGAAGGTGGCCACGGCGCTGACCTCGGCCAACGTCAGGTCTAGCGTCTGGGCGCAGAACTCAATGCCATCCGGTGAGACATAGCCGTCCACCGACTGCACCAAGTGCAGCAGCGGGAGCAGGGCGCTGCGCGGCGTGGGATAGCGGGCTATCACCTCGGCCGCATCGCGCTGCAGCGCCTCCAAGGTTTCCGGGCCGTAGGTCATCGGTCCACCCCTCCCATCACCGGATCAATCGAGGCCAGCGCCACCACCACATCCGAGATGGTGCCGCCGTCGCACAGAACCGACATGGCTTGCAGGTTGTTGTAGGAAGGTTCACGCATGTGGACGCGGTAGGGCCGCGTACCGCCATCGGACACCACGTGCACCCCGTACATCCCCTTGGCGTGCTCGATGGCGTGGAAGGCCTGGCCGGGCGGCACCCGGAAGCCCTCGGTCACCAACTTGAAGTGGTGGATCAGAGACTCCATGGAGCCGGACATGATCTCTTTGACATGCTCCGGCGCCTGGCCCTGGCCGTCCGGGCCCACCGACAGCTTGGCCGGCCAAGCCAGCGCCGGGTCCTCGATCATGACAGGTGCCGGGCCAAGGGCCTCCAGCTTGTCGATGCACTGGGCCACGATCTTCATCGACTCACGCATCTCGTTGGACCGCACCAGGTAGCGGCCATAGGCGTCCGCCGTATCGGCCGTGCAAACCTCGAAGTCGTAATTCTCATAGCCCGAATAGGGGGCGTCCTTGCGCAGATCCAGCGGCAGGCCGGTGGCCCGCACCATCGGACCCGTGATACCCAGCGCCATACAGCCGGCCAGGTTCAACTCGGCAATGCCGACCGTCCGCAGCTTCCAGATCGGGTTGGCCATGATCATGTTGTCGAAGTCGTTCAAACCCCGCACCATCGAGGGGTAAACCCGCTTCAGGAAGTCCAACGCGCCATCGGGCAGATCCTGGGCCACGCCGCCGGGCCGCAGGTAGGCGTTGTTCATCCGCTGGCCGGTCACCATCTCGAAGAAGCGCAGAATCTGCTCCCGCTCCCGGAAGGCGATGGTCATCAACGTGGTGCCACCCAGTTCGTTGCCGGCCGAGCCGAGCGCCACCAGATGGGAAGAGATGCGGGCCAGCTCCATCATCAGCACACGCAGAATCTGGGCCCGCTCCGGGATCTGGTCGGTTACGCCGGCCAACTTTTCCACCGCCAGCACGTAGGCGCCCTCATTCATGATCGAGGCCACGTAGTCCATCCGGGTGGCCAGGGCCGAACCCTGCACCCAGGTGCGGTATTCCATGGTCTTTTCGATGCCGGTGTGCAGGAAACCCACACCGACCCGGGTTTCGGTGACCGTCTCGCCATCCATCTCAAGGACCAGACGCAACACGCCGTGGGTGGACGGGTGCTGGGGGCCCATGTTGACGACGACGCGTTCCTCCTTGCGCCGTGCCACCTCGTCCGCGATGTCCTTCCAGTCGCCGCCGCCGGCCACATATTCGGTGCCGTCCAGCTCCGCGTCCGGTTGGGGGGCCAAGTAACCAGTGGTCATGAGTAGCTCCTCCTCTGGTCGGCCGGCGGTACCGTGGCGCCTTTGAACTGCACGTCGATGCCGCCCAACGGATAATCCTTGCGCTGCGGGTGGCCCACCCAGTCGGTGGGCATCAGGATGCGGGTCAAGGCCGGGTGGCCGTCGAACTGGATGCCGAACATGTCGTAGGTTTCCCGCTCATGCCAGTCTTGGGTGGGATAGACGCCCACCAACGACGGCAGGTGGGGGTCGTCATCGGGCACTGCCACTTCGAGACGCAACCACCGGCGGTCGTGAGTCACCGACATCAAGTGGTACACGGCGTGCAGTTCACGCCCGGCGTCCTGGGGGTAGTGGACGCCGTTGACGCCCAGCGACAGTTCGAACCGCAGATCCGGGTCATCCCGCAGGGCTTGGGCCACAGCCACCAGGCGTTCCCGCCGGATGAACAGCGTCAACTCACCGCGGTCCACGTTGACCTTCTCGATGGCGTCCGTAATGCCCTGGTCCGCCAAGACCTCTTCCAACACGTCCACCGCGGTGTCGAACCAGGAGCCGTACGGCTTGGCCGAGGGCGGTGCGAACTCCACCACCTGGTTGAGCCCGCCGAAACCGCTGGTGTCGCCCGAGCCGTGGGCCCCGAAGGCGCCCTGCCGCGTGCCGATCACCTCGCCCGCGCCGGCCGGCCGAGCCTGGGCGGTCAATTCGCCCTGATCAGGGTGTTCGCTCATACCAGCAACCCCTTCATCTCGCTGGTGGGCACGGCCGCGAGGGCCGCCGCCTCGACTTCCCGGGCCACCTTGGCGCGGTCCTTACCCAGCGGCTCACGCTTGATTTGTTCATCCAATTCCAAGATGGCGTGGATCAGCATTTCGGGCCGGGGCGGGCATCCGGGCAGGTAGATGTCGATCGGTACCACGTGGTCCACGCCCTGCACCACGGCATAGTTGTTGAAGATGCCGCCGGAACTGGCGCAGGCGCCCATCGAGATGACCCACTTGGGGTCCGACATCTGGTCGTAGACCTGGCGCACCACCGGCGCCATCTTGTGCGACATGCGGCCATTGATCAGCATCAGGTCCGCCTGGCGGGGGGAAGCCCGGAACACTTCCATGCCGAACCGGGCCAGGTCGAAGCGGCCGGTGCCCGAGGCCATCATCTCGATGGAACAGCAGGCCAAGCCCATGGTGACCGGCCAGGTGGAACCGGCGCGCAGGTGTTGCACCACCCGCGAAACGGTGGTGAGCACCACACCCTGCGGGGCGGCGCCTTCAAGCCCGTCTTTGATTGCCATAGTTCAAGCCCTCCCTAGTCCCAATCCAGCCCGCCGCGGCGCCACTCATAGATGAACGGCACGGTGATCAGGGCAAGGAACGACATCATGGCGATGGTGGCGCCCTTGCCTAAGGCCGCGAAGTTCGCAGCCCACGGGTACAGGAACACCACCTCGATGTCGAAGATGATGAAGCTCATGGCCACCAGGTAGAAGCGCACCGGGAAACGGCCGCCGTCCTGGGGGTGCGGGCTGGGTTCGATGCCGCACTCGTATTCATCCAGTTTGGCCTTCGAGTAGCGGTGGGGACCCACCACCCAGCTCAACGCCACCACGCCGCCCGCCATCAGGGCCGCCACCGCCATCATGGCCAAGATGGGCACATACGGGTTAGACATCTCTACCTCCCCCTCGGGTTCAACTGCCGGGCGGTCATGCCGCCGGAGCCATTCGGGCCAGGGTGGCGATCAGACGATCCATCCAGTCACCCCCACGTGGTTCGTACAAGTCACTCAGAAGCTTCATGACCAGCCGCATCAGCGTAGGACGCGGCAGCCCGTAGCGCGTGCACAGCCGCATCACCGCGGGTTGTTCAATCAGCTTCACAAAAACTCTACCCAACGAAAAATAGCCACCGAGGGACTCTTTCAGTTGCCGCGGGTAGTCAAGCAGGGTTTCTTCGCGCCGGCCGGCCGCTCCTGGAGACAGCGCCGCGGTGATGGTGGCGGCCGCCACCCGGCCTGATTGCAGGGCGTAGGCAATGCCTTCGCCGTCGAACGGGGACACCATGCCGCCGGCGTCACCCACCAACAGCAGGCCCTTGCCGTACAGGGGTTGCCGGGAAAAACACATCGGCAACGCCGCGCTGCGGGGCGGATCCACCACATCTTGCGCCGTAAATCCCCAAAGCGGGCCAAGCGTGTCCATCCAGGTGGTGAGCAGTTCTCTGTAATTGACGCCCTTGGCCCTTGCAGTGCTGGTGACGGAGCCGACTCCGACGTTCACCACCTGGCCGGCCTCGGGGAAAACCCAGCCGTAGCCGGGCATCAGCTTGCCGTGTTCACGCGGGCCGTCCCACAGTTCCAGATGGGATTCCATCCAGTCCATCTGGCCGGGCCGGCTGGGTGGTTTGGTCAGCTTCACCCTGGTGCGCACAGCTACCCCAACGGGCCGGTGGGGGTTCTTGTCCCGCCCGATGGCGGTGGCCAGCCGGGTGGACACGCCATCGGCGGCTACCACCAGCGGGGCGCGGTAGGTGTGGGTGGCGGAGTTGCTACTGTCGCTGCCGGTCCTCGCGTTGACGCCGACCACGCGCCCGGTGCGCTCCGAGATCACCGGCCCGGTGACGGTGGTGTCCTGGTGCAGACGGGCGCCGGCCGCCACGGCATGCTGGGCCAGTTTGTGGTCAAGAGTTTCCCGCGGCATGGTGAGGCCGAACGGCGGGAACGAGTCCAGTTCGGGCCAGGGCAGTTCCAGCACGTGGCCGCCGCCGAACACGCGCAGGCCACGGTTGCGCTGAAAACCAGCCTGTTCGGTGGTGGGCACGCCCAAGAACTGGAGTTCCTTGACTGCCCGCGGGGTCAGGCCGTCGCCGCAGGCTTTGGCGCGGGGGAAGGTGGCCTTCTCAAGTAGCAGGGTGTCGACGCCAGCCTGGGCCAGGTACGTGGCGGTGGCCGAGCCGGCCGGCCCAGCGCCTACGACGATGACGTCAGCGTCCATACCGGCGAAGATGGGCACCTGACGCCTTCCTGGTGAAGTGGGGGTGATTAGACCAAACCAAGATTCTACAGACCGTAACACGCCTGGAAAAAACGCCCCAAGGATTGGGAAGGTTCCCTTCAGGCAGCTCCCAGGCGAGACCGTGACCAGGCACAACGCTGGGCTGCCCTGGCCGAATATCGCAATGCGCAGCGCGCCTTATTCGCCGCCTTGGCGGCGCGAGGCCTGCCTCCCGGTGCCCGATGGCGCCGGGATGGCCCTAAGGGGTAGCGGTCCGGGGTTTACGGGCGCGGTGGACCGCCACGATCCCGCCCGTTAGATTGCGGTGCATCACGTCGCGCCAGCCGGCCCGGGCCAATTGGCGGTCCATCTTGTATTGGTGCGGCCAAGCCGCGATCGAGGCCGCCAGGTAGGTGTAGGCCTCGGGATTGGTGGCCACCAGGCGGGCTATCACCGGAATCACCTTGGTCAAGTAGAGGCCGTAGCCGCAGCGCACCACCTTGTGCCGCGGACGAGAGAATTCGCACACCGTTAGGGTGCCGCCCGGCCGGGTCACGCGCAGCATCTCCGCCAAGGCGCCGGGGACATCGGCCACATTACGTAGGCCAAAAGAGATCGACACGGCATCGAACGAGTCATCCGCGAACGGCAGGTTGGTGGCGTCCCCGGCCACCAGCCACACCCCCAGGCCCTCCAGTCGGTGCTGGGCCACCTGCAGCATGCCCTCCGAGAAGTCGCACCCCACCACGGCCGCCCCGGTCTTGGCCAGGGCCCGGGTCGACGTGCCCGTGCCGCAGGCCAGGTCCAGCACGCGCTGCCCGGGTTTGGGGTCCACAATGCCCACCGTGGCCCGCCGCCACAGCTTCTCCACCCCTACCGTCAGCAGGGTGTCCGTCAGATCGTATTTACCGGCCACGTCATCGAACATGGCCGCAACCTGACTTGGGTCTTTATCCAAGTCCGCGATTGTCACCCCAGTATGTTCGCACGGCCAGTCACTATTGTTGAAGCGCCATGGAAACGCCCAACCTCCACTTCCGCACCGCCCCGGTCAAGCTGCCCCGCCCGCTGGCCACCACTCTGGCCCAGCCCGGCCAGGCCGCCGACGAGCCGATGGTGTGGCTGCGCCGTGGTGAAGGCACCGTGGCTTGGGGCCAAGCGGCCGGCCTGGAAATCACCGGGCCGGACCGGTTCGGCCAGGCTGCGGCCTGGTTCTCGGACGTCATTGCGGCCGCCCAGGTGGAAGGCCCCGGCGGCGGCAGCCAGGTGCCAGGCATGTGCCCGATGGCGCTGGGTACCTTCAGTTTCGCGGACAACTCCGCCATGCCCTCCCGCCTGGTGATTCCGGCGGTGGCCGTGTCGCAGCGGCGCGGCATCGACTGGATTACCACCGCCGCTGTGGGCGAGGCGCCCAACCCGCTCGCCATCTGGCAGGCGATAGCGGCCAGCGCCACCGACAACCCAGCGCCCCTGCCGGCCATGCAAGAACTGCCTGGCCACCACTCAGCCACCACCTGGCCGGACGTGATAGCCGAGGCCTTGGACGCCATCGGGCACCGGGTGGTGGACAAGGTGGTGCTGGCGCGTGACGTGCTGGCTACCGCCGCCCAGTCGGTTGACCTGCGGACGGTGGCCCTAAGCCTGGCCGGCGCCTACAGCAACTGCTGGACCTTCCTGCTGGACGGCCTGGTGGGCGCCACCCCTGAACTGTTGGTGCGCAGCGCCCGCGGCCTGGTCACCTCGCGCGTGCTGGCGGGCACCATCCGGCGGACGGGCGATGACGTGGCGGACCTGGCAAGGGCGGCCTCGTTGGCGCGGTCATCCAAGGACCTGGAGGAACACCAATTTGCCGTTGAATCGGTGGTGCAGGCGCTGCGGCCGTTCACCGAAGAACTGTCCGTGCCCGATGCCCCCTCGGTGCTTCACCTGCCCAACGTGATGCATCTAGCCACCGATGTGGTGGGTGATCTGATTGGGCGCGACCTGGCAGGTGGCCACGGCAGCGCCCCGGCCTCGCTGGTGCTGGCCGGGGCCCTACACCCCACCGCCGCCGTCTGCGGCACACCCAGGCAGGCTGCCTTCGAGTTGCTGGAACACCTTGAACAGGCGGACCGGGGCCGCTACAGCGGGCCGGTCGGTTGGATGGCGGCCGATGGCGCCGGCGAATGGGGCATTGCCCTGCGTTGCGCCCAGTTCAACCAAGACCGCCGCCAAGCCCAGTTGTGGGCCGGCGGCGGCATTGTGGCGGCCTCGGACCCGGCCGGTGAACTGGCCGAGACCGAGGCCAAGCTGGCGCCAATGCGCCAAGCGTTGGGTCTAACGACGGTTTAGTCTTCGCGCACTGTCAGGGTGGCGGTCACCTCTTCCACATCCCCGTTCCGATAGATGGACAGCGTCACCGTGTCGCCCGGCAGGTAGGACCGGATCCAGGCGGTCAGCGAGGTGGAACCGGTGATGTTGTTGCCGTCCACGGACAGGATCACGTCACCGTTCTTGAGGCCGGCGTCCGCCGCTGGGGTGCCGTTCTGTACCTGCATCAGTTCGGCCCCTGAGCGGGTCACGCCGTCGACCGTGATGCGGCTGTCTTGGGCGGTTACACCCAGGTAGGGGTGTTCGGCCGTGCCGTTCTCGATCAACTGGCTGGAGACGTTGGCCACCAGGTTGACCGGGATGGCGAAGGCCAAACCGATCGAACCAGACGTGTCGCTGTAGCTGCTAAGCGTGGCGATGGAACTGTTGATGCCCACCACTTCGCCGGCCGCGTTGAACAGCGGGCCGCCCGAGTTGCCCGGATTGATGGCGGCATCCACCTGCACGGCGTTGGTCACCACCTGCACGCCGGACGCATCCTGGCCGGAAGCCTCGGTAGACACCGGGCGGTTCAAAGCCGAGACAATGCCGGTAGTAACGGTGTTGTCATAGCCCAGTGGGTTGCCCACCGCCATGACCGGCTCACCCACCACCAGATTGTTGGAGTCGCCCAGCACGGCTTCCTTCAGGTCCGATGGCGGGTTCTTCAGTTCCAGCACCGCCAGGTCAGTCGACGCATCGGTGCCCACGATGGAGGCGTCGAAGATGCGGCCGTCCGCCAACACCACGGCGATCGACCGGCCATCCGCCACCACGTGGTTATTGGTCACCACGTAGCCCTTCTCGGCGTTCACGATGACACCCGAGCCCTGGGCACCGTAGCCCCAGCTATCCATGTCCACCTGGATGGCCACCACTGTGGGGGCCACGGCGGCGGCTACCACGGACCAGTCAACCGCCTCGCCCGCATCGGGTGCGGCCGGCAGGCTGGCCGTGTTCTGGCCCGAACTGACATCGGTTTGAGTCTGGCTGCTGCCCTGCTGCCCGGCGGAACCACTGATGGTGCCTTTGCTGTCGCCGGTCTTGTCCATGACCAGCCACACGCCGCCACCCGCCAGGCAGGCGGCCAGCACGGCCGCGATGACGGCAATGCCCCAGGCGCCGGCCCGGGTGACGCCCTTGGCCGGTTTGGCGGCCGGCGGCTGCTGGCCGGCGGTTGCCACGGGTGGCTGGGTGGCCGGTGGCTGGCCGCCATAGTAGGCGGCGGCCGGGATGGGCTGCGGCGCCGGCGGCGCCTTCGGCAGTTGCGCGGCCTGGCTGCCAGCGGGGCTCTGCGGACCGACCGGCACGGCGGGCAACGCACCCACGGCCGGTAGGCCGGTGGGCGGTAGCGACTGGGCCGCGGTGGCCGGCCCGGCCGTGAGGGAGCTGGCCTGGGTGGCGCCGCTGCGCGGCGCGAACGGGCTGGGTTGGTAGCCCTGCGGCGCGGCCGGTGGTACCGGCGCGGCGGACTGCGCCTGGGCCGCGGTGGCCGGCGTCTCCCCCAACGAGGGGTAGGTGGGCCGTGGGCCGATCGGTTGGATCGCCGGGCCACCCGGGGTGGTAGGAGCGGCCGGCAGACTGGCCGGTGGCGCCACCCGGGAAACGTATTCGGCCGGCACAAACGAGGGCGGCACGGCCGGTGGCTTCGGGTCACCGAGGATGCGTTCCTGCCCAGTCAAAGGTGCCGCCGGGGGAACCGGCAGGCTGGAACCGGCCGGGGTGGCCGCGGGCGCCGCTTCGGCTTCGCCCGTGGGCTTCGGGGCCGGGAAACCGGGGGTTGATTCGAACTCGCTCATTTGTCTCGGTTGCTCCTAACTTGGTTGACCGCTCCACTCAAGCGCGTCTAGCTGAAGGAATTCTCCCCTATTTCTGAAAGCTACCTGAACCATCCGGCCATTCGCCTCTGGGCAGGATGGCTCCAACCAGCCCAATCCTGGCCAACTACCGCCTCGTTATGAGATTCAACTCACCTCCCGCCGGCCGCCGCCTGCACCACCCGAAGGCGGGCCAGCCAACGCGACCGTTGCTCGCCATCGGCCCCCCACCAGGCCAGCGCCTCTTGGGTGACCTCGACCGGCCGGACTTGTAGGACGCCATCGGCCACCACCAACGGATCACGCACCACGTCGGCCGCCAACAGCTGCCCCGTACCCAAGCCACAGGCAAACTCGAGGCGCGGCAGGGCAGCCGCTAGCGCCACCCCGGCGGCCAAACCCACCGAGGTTTCCACCGCACTGGACACCACCACCGGCAGTTCCAGTTCGGCCGCCAGGTCCAGGCAGGCCCTCACCCCGCCCAGCGGCTGCACCTTCAACACCACCACGTCCGCCGCCTGTTGGCGTTTGACCTCGAACGGATCGGCCGCCCGGCGGATCGACTCATCGGCCGCGATGGGCACCCGGCAGCGGCGGCGGACCTCGGCCAGTTCGGGCACGGTGGCGCAGGGTTGTTCGGCGTACTCCAAACCGCCGGCCGCCCGGTTCAGCGCCGTCAGGTGCCGCACCGCCGTGGACACATCCCAGGCGCCGTTGGCGTCCACCCGGATCTGCCCGCCCGGGCCCAACGCCTCGCGTACCGCCGCCACCCGGGCCAACTCTTCCTCCAGCGACTGGCCGGGTTCGGCCACCTTGACCTTGGCCGCCCGGCAGCCGCCACTGTCCGCCACCAACTGGGCGGCCCGGTCCGGCGGCACGGCCGGCACAATCGCGTTGACCGGCACCCGTTGACGCACGGCTCGCGGAAAACCCCGGTTGGCGGCCTCTTCGGCCGCCCGCAGCCACGGCACACACTCCGCCGGCGCGTAGTCCTCAAACGGTGAAAACTCGGCCCAACCGGCCGGGCCGCGCCACACCATGCCGCGCCGCACGGTGACGCCGCGGAAGCGCGTCACCAAGGGGATCTGATAGACGGCGGGAGAGGAAACTGGGGCCACGCCCCCACTGTAATCTGTGGGCATGACCTCGTCTTCCGGCCCCGCGGCTGCCGGCGCCCTACCGTCCAAAGTGTCAGATGGTTTCGACCCGGTGGTGTGGCGCCTGGTTGACGGCTTTGAGGACCTGACCGACATCACTTACCACCGCGGCGTGGACCGGAGCCTGCCGATGGCGGTTGACCAACCATGGGTGCGCGTGGCCTTCAACCGGCCCGAGGTCCGCAACGCCTTCTCTCCCACCACCGTGGACCAACTGATCCAGGTTTTGCGGCATGCGGCCGCGACGCCGGACGTGGTGGCGGTGCTGTTGGCCGGCAACGGCCCCAGCCCCAAGGACGGCGGCTACGCCTTCTGTTCCGGCGGGGACCAGCGCTACCGCGGCCGGTCTGGTTACGAGTACGCCCGCACCGACACCGCCGCCACCCAAGGAACGTTGCCCGATGCCGCCTCCTCCCCCGGTACTGATACCGCGCCATCGGGCACTGGACGGTTGCACATCTTGGAAGCCCAACAGTTGATCCGCACCATGCCGAAAGTGGTCATAGCGGTGGTGGACGGTTGGGCCACCGGCGGTGGACACTCGCTGCACGTGGTGGCGGACCTGACGTTGGCCTGCCGGGAGCACGGCCGGTTCAAGCAGGTGGACGCCACGGTGGGTTCGTTCGACGCCGGCTACGGCTCGGCCCTGTTGGCGCGACAGGTGGGGCAGAAGCGGGCCCGCGAGATCTTCTTCCTGGCTCAGGAATACACCGCTGACCAGGCCGAACAGTGGGGCGGCATCAACCTGGCGGTAGACCATGAGGCGGTTGAACCGACCGCCCTGGCCTGGGCTGCGCGCATCGCCGCCCAATCGCCGCAGGCCATCCGGGTGTTGAAGTTCGCCTTCAACCTGGCAGACGACGGCCTGGCGGGGCAGCAACTGTTCGCGGCCGAGGCCACCCGCCTGGCCTACGGCACCGAAGAGGGCGCGGAAGGCCGGGATGCCTTCCTGCAGCACCGCGCCCCCGATTGGGCACCGTTCCGAAAGCAGATCCTCTAGACGTCTGGGCGTCTAGAGATCTAGACGTCTAGGCGTTGATGGTCCAGGCTCCCTGGGACTTCGGCATGACCTCAACCCAGGTGTTACCGGGCGCCAGCTTGACCAGGTTGCCGTCCTTGGTCTTCAACACGAGTGGCTTGTCACGATCCGCCTTGGACCAGTCGATCTCAAGGGCCTTGCCACCGGTCAACACCAAGCCCTCGCCTTCACCTACCACCCAGGATTCGGGGATCGGGTTGCCGGCCGCGTCATGGCCTTCGGCGTAGGTCACATCCACCTTCATCACCACCACGTTGACGGCCGAAAGCCGCTCACCGCTGGCCGCCATGGCCGGGTTCGAGCCCTCCGACCGCAGCCACTTGCCACTGGCGTCCCACTCCCAGTTGGGGTGCGACCCGCCGGACATGGTCATGGCGACGCTGGTAGCGGCCTGACCGCTGGTGGTCACCGTAGCCTTCTCCAGGTTGGTGGCGAACTCGAACTCTTGCTGCGGCGACTTCTGATGCTCTTCATCGGCCTGTTCCAGCATGTCGGCCGGCTTCGAGTAGACGTTGTGGGGCGCGGCCTTGCCGGACACCCGATAGAAGCCGCCCGCCCCGAAATCCATCGACAGGGTCTGCACACCGCAGCCGAGGGCCACGTTGATGAAATGGGTCTTGCCGCCCGAGAAGGCCAGCAGGCCGTGAGTGGGGCAGGTGATGGGCCCGTCCATGGGGCGGATGGAGCGGACCGGGCCCACTTCATCGGGCATTTGCGAGTGGTACACCGCCACGTAGCGCGAGATGCCGCCCTCCACGATCGTTTCCCACACCACGTCGGCAAACTCCAGGCCGGTTTGCGGCCGGGCCTCGGGCGAGTTTTCGATCTTGTAGGCCACGGCTGGACGCTCCACCAGCTCACCCGGCACGCCCGTCAGCGGCCACACAGAGGTCTCGACGGCCGGCGGGGCGGTCTTGGTGGCGGCCGAAGGCTTGGCCGAAACCACCGCCGTGGCGGTAGCGGTGGCCGGCGTCTTGACGGCGCTGGGCGATGGCGCGGCCTCGTTCTTGCCGCAGGCGGCCAGCGTGCCGCCCAAGCCGATTACGGCCACTGTAATGAGGGCCAGGGTGCGGCGGGGAAGTGGTGCGCGCATTGAGTGTTCTCCTTGCATACTGAAGCGGCCCGGCATCACGGCCGGGGACCGAAGCTGCCTTCCACTGTAGGCATCGGAGAGGGTACAGCCAAGGCAGAAGGGGCGGCGTGGTGCCCCTTTTCGCCCGTGGCGTGTTTCACAACGTTGGAACGGTAGGTTAGGCCCGATGGCGCCACACACCTCTTTTCCGGCCACTCGCCCGGCGGTCACGGACCTACCCGGGCTAAGCCGGGCCCTGTCGGCTGCCTTGGCTGGTGGGCCGCCGGTACTGCCGGCCGATTGGCCGGCCGGGCTGACGCCCCTGCCGGGTACGGCCCTGGCTGTGCCCACATCCGGTTCCACCGGCACACCCAAGTGGGTCTGTCTGGGCGCCGAGGCGATCCGGGCCGGGGCGGCGGCGAGCGCGGCTCGGTTGGGTGGTGCGGGCCATTGGCTGCTGGCCTTACCGGCGCGGCACATCGCCGGCCTGAACGTGGTGGCCCGGGCGGCGTTGGCCGGGGCGGAACTGTGTGCGCTGCCGCCTGGGCCGTTCACGGCCGACGCCTTCGTGGCGGGGGCGGCCGCCCTGCCAGCCGAGCCGCGGTACGTGTCACTGGTGCCGGCCCAGTTGCACCGCTTGGTGGCGGCCGGTGGACCGGCCCTGGCAGCCCTGGCCGAGTTTGCGGCCGTGCTGGTGGGAGGCGCCGCCCCTTCGCCCGGTCTGATGGCTGCGGCCCGAGCGGCGGGGGTCAACCTGGTGGAGACCTACGGCGCGGCCGAGACCGGCGGCGGGGTGGTGTATGACGGCGTGCCGTTGGACGGTGCCCGAGTTGGTTTGGGGGCGGATGGGCGGATCGAGTTGGCCGGGCCAATGCTGGCCCTGGGCTACGCCGGGTCGGTGCCTGCTGGTGGGTTTATTGCCCGGCCGGACGGCCGTTGGTTCGTCACAGCCGATCTTGGGGCGTGGTTGCCGGATGGTCGCTTGGCCGTCCTGGGCCGGGCCGACAACGGCCTGCTCAGCGGTGGCGTCACGGTTCATCCGGAGGCCGTCGAGGCCGTGCTGGCCGGACTGCCGGAAGTGGCGGGCGCCATCGTGCTGGGGTTGCCACACCCGGAATGGGGCCACGAGGTGACGGCCCTGGTGGTAGGGCGACCGGGCGGCATCGGGCAAGTTGAGCCCCAGAGGCTGTTGGAGGCGGTGCGGGAGGCGGTCAAGGGTGCCCTGGGGGCGGCCCACGCGCCACGCGCCATCGGACTGGTGGCGGAGCTACCCCAAGTGGCGCCCGGCAAGCCGGACCGGCGGGCGGCGCTGGAAGCGGCCCAGAAGCTGAACGCCGCCGGCGGCCTCACCCGGTAGGCTAAGGGCGCCATGGCCACAGTTTCGCAATGGGTTGAAGGGATTCGCCTTCGGACCCTGCCTGCCTCGATCGCCCCCGTGCTGGTGGGCGTGGGTGCCGCCTGGCAACTGGAGACGCCCCACTGGGGACGGGCCGGCCTGGCGCTGCTGGTGGCTTTGGCGCTGCAGATCGGCGCCAACCTGGCCAACGACTATTCGGACGGGGTGCGCGGCACCGACCAGGCGCGGCAGGGGCCGCAACGGCTGGTGGCTTCTGGGGCAGCTAGTCCCGGCACCGTCAAACTGGCCGCCCTGGTGGCCTTCGCGGTGGCGGCTGCCGCCGGCGTGGGGCTGACGGCTTGGACCGGGCAATGGTGGCTGCTTGGCGTTGGCGCCCTGGCGTTGCTGGCCGCCTGGTTCTATACCGGCGGCAAGCGGCCCTACGGTTACATGGCCTTGGGTGACATTAGCGTGTTCCTGTTCTTCGGCGTGGTGCCCGCGCTGGGGACCTGCTACACGCAACACCTGTACATCACGTGGCGGGCCTGCCTGGCGGCCGCCGCCATGGGGCTGATGGCCTGTGGCATTCTGATGGCCAACAACCTGCGGGACATACACAGCGACCAGGCGGCCGGCAAGATCACCCTGGCGGTGAAGCTGGGCGAGCGGGTCTCACGGGTGTTCTACGCCTGGGAGATGTGGCTGGCCATCGCGCTGGGGGCACTATGCGCCATCGGGCGGGTGCACGTGCTGATCGTGTTGCTGATGGCCTGGCCCACCGCCCGGCTGACCGCCATGGTGGCGGCCGGCGCCAAGGGCGATGACCTGGTGCGGGTGTTGCGCATCACGGGCCAGGTGGAGTTGTGTTTCGCCATCCTGTTGGGGTTGGCGTTGGCCAACGTGGGCCTTTTCGGAAGCTCGGGGAGCTGAACCATGATCAGGATCCTGTTGCTGTATGTGCTGCCCATTGCCTTGATGATCTACGCCCTGGTGGACTGCGCCCAGGACGATGACGTGGAGCGCACCTCGGTGCCCAAGGTGTTGTGGATCATCATGATCGTGTTCCTGGCCTATTTCGGCCCGCTGGCTTGGCTGGTGGTGTCGAAGATCGCCAAGCCCAAGGCGGGCGGGTCCACCGGGCAGCGGCTGGGTGGGTCCGGTGGTGGCTTTGGCGGGTTCGGTTCGGGTGGGTCCGGTGGCCGCGGGTCCGGCCGGCCGATGGCGCCCGATGACGATCCGGAGTTCCTGCGCAAACTGGCGGAGGAGCAGTGGCTGCGTGAGCGCCGCCGTCAACGCGAAGCCGAACAGGGCGGGGCCGGGTCTAGTGGGGCTGACGGGTCCGGGGGGTCCGGGGGGTCCGAGGGGTCCGGCGGGTCCGAGGGGACCAGTGGCACGGGTGATGACCCGGCCGCTGACAAGTAGCCGCGCGCTAGCCGCCTTGGCTGGCCAAGGACAGCATCGCTTCCAACGCTTCGAGGCGCTCCCTGTCTTCGGGTGACACCAACTCGCGCTCACCGCCGTCCCATTGACCGTCGAAGCCGGGCACGTCCAGGGCTACGAGCGGATCCAACTGCCACTGGTGCCTGTCCCAGTACTCCAGTAGCCAATCGTCGTCGTTGTCATCGGCATGTTCGGCCTGCAAGCGCGCGTACTCTTCTTCCTCCGCCTGATGGGCTTCGGCGTCGTAGATGGGGCATGCCCGCAGCAGTTCGCTCAGTTGGGCCTCGGTCATTTCGCCGGGCAGCAGTACGTGGGGACTGGTGGCCCAGTCATCAGCGATTGGGGGATCAGGGTCTTTCACCTGGGGCCAGCCGTTCTGGCGGGCGCAATCGGCCCAGGTCAAGTTGGCTTCCACTTGGCGTTGCTTCTCGGCTAGTTCCGCTTCTGGATCATTCAGCGTGTACTCAGGGTCAACGTAGCCGGACTCTTCGAGACAGGCGGCATACTCGGCGCTGAGGTCCTTGTCGCCCACCAGGAACAGGACTTCCTGGCCGCCTGCGTCAAGCCAAGACTGCCCCGCCTCGCCGTACTTGGCATTGACTTCGTCCCAGTCGGCAGCCAGGGCGTCTTCGACTTCCTGGTAGGTGCCACCGGGAGTGATATGACAGAAGGACCCGGGCACGCACAGCATGTGGGCTTCCTCATCCACAATCCAGACGGCAGCTTCGTTGTCATCCGGGTCACTGTCGTCAAGTTGGGCCCTGACGCCGGCGTCCGCCAAGCAGGACACCAGGGCTTCGGCAGTCTCCCCCTGGGTGGTGCCATTGGCGCTGTCTTCACCTTCGGCCGAACAGGCGCTCACGACCAACCCGGCCGCCATCACCGCGGCTGAGCCCCGGGCTAGGCGCTGCCGAAACTCAGACACTACCGCCCACCTCCCTGGGTGCGCCTTGGTGTCGGGTGTTGTCTGGGGGCCTTGCCGCCCGCCAACAGAGCGTAGGCGCAGACTCCACTCAGCCAAACTACCAAGGCCAGCCCCAGCGAGGTGTTGGACGCCTTCGAGGCCAGCATCATGCCGAAGCCAAGGCCACCGCCGTCAGTCCCTCCGCCCAGCAGTATGGCAGCTAGCAGCCAGGAGACCGCAGGGGCCCAAGCCAACGCCCCGACGCCGCAGGCAACAAGGACTAGGCCGGCACCCTGGGCCAGCATGACATTGCGGCCGATGGCGCCCAGCTCCAACCCTCTGTAGCTTCCCTTGGAGACGCTGCAGGCGGCGACGGCCAGGCAGCCGAGGGCAAGTGCCCAAACCGCCCTGGCAGCGACCAGCTTCACCGGCTTGGGGCCGCGAATGACTGGAACCGTGCAGCCTAACGCCGCTACTACGCCGCCCATTACGGCTAGGACCAACGGAACCGGCGCCGGATCGGCCAACCCGAATACAGCCCGACCAGGCAGTCGCATGCCACGCGTGGCGGCGGTTGCAATCGCCAGTGCGCCAATCGCAAGCAGGCTCCAACGCGCACCTTGCACCTCCAGCCAGGCACGGACTGCGCCAGGCACCCTAGGCCGCCCGGCGCTGGGTCCCACCTCAGTCAAGGTCGCACACCAGCCATCGTTGGTACATCGCCTCAATGTCCTCGACTGGCAGCGGATAGGTGATCGAGCTTCCGTCCAAAAAGTACTCGGTTTCTTCGGCGCCGTTCATAAGAGCCTCGACTGAACTACTCATTAGTCGTGCGTCAATCATGAAGTTATCGGACGGTACTTCTAATAGCTGAGGGCACCACTCCGGATAAACCAGCCAAGAAGCAATCGTTGCCACATCAGGTGGCTGCCCCGGCTCAATCGAGCCAATCGTGACCTGACGGGGCACTGCCTCCTGATTAGCCACACGTCCCCATTCCAATACGCGAGTCGGCAGTACCGCGCCGTATCCGTTCGTCTCGAGTGAGACAACCAGGTGGGAGATCTGCTCTCGCCAAGGCTCTACGCCACGTTCATGCTCGTGGAAATAGCAGAACTCGATGCCACCAATTTCTTCACAAACGTCCGGATTGGCCCCAACCCACACAAAGTCTTTGTCTCCCGGCACCAACAAGGCTGCCCCCACCACCAAGGAGAAGGCAGCGACACCCAGCACCCAGCCCAACAAACCTGGCAATGCCAAACGCCCGTCCCAGCGGGCCGGAGCCAACAGCAGCAGCGCGCCAGTCACTGCCAGCAGGCTGATCCGAATCAACAGCGCCGGGATCGCGAACAGCAGCCCGATCTGGGAAAGGGAGGCTCCACTGTCCACCAGTGGCTCGAACAATCCGGTGCCCAAGCCGTCCGAATTGAGTCCCAGCATCAGGCCGAATCCGATGGCAGCAGCCGCCAAGCCCGCGACCAGGGGTGGGAGAAACCGGCCAACGCAACTGCCCAGGCAACCGAACCAGGCGATGGCCAGCCCCTGCGCCAGCAGGGCCAACAGGATGCGTCCCCAACCGCCCCTGGGAGCAAAGTCACCACCGATTGCGACTGCCACGAAGAACACGCCGACATGGCAAGCAACGATCGGCAGGACACACCAGGCCAGGGCCCACGTCAGGCGCCGCCGGCGCCGGGCCAAAGCCAACTCTGCCTGGCCCGGCCGCATCAGGCGGGCGGCATCGGTGGCGGCAACGCCGGCAATGACGGGCCCCAGGTAGAGGAACGCCAGCGCCATCCAGCGCAAGGTGAACATAGCCTCGCCCAGGTAGACAGCGTCACGTTGCAGCATCAGCGTGATCTCGAACGCCAACGCTGCGAATACGGCCCAAGGGCCAACCAACGTTGTGATAGCGAAACGAACGGAACGCACCAAACCGGTCATGCCGGTTCACCCGTTTCCATCAGATCGGCCACAACCGCATCGAAGCCGTCGGCCGGATCTGCGGCCTGATCGGCCCTGGACGCCAACTCAGCTGCCGCTCCGGCAAAGGTGACCCGGCCTTCAGCCAGCACAATGACGTTCTGGGCGATGCGCCGCACGTCTTCCAGCAGATGGGTCGAAACCAACACGACTCTGTCCTGCCCGATCTGCCCGATCAGCTCCCGCAGGCCCGTGCGCTGTTTCGGGTCCAGACCCACGGTCGGCTCATCCAGCAACAGCAAACCCGGCGAATGCACCATGGCCTGGGCAATGGCCAGGCGCCGCCGCATGCCACCAGACAGGGTGCCGATCCGCTGACCGGCCCGGTCCACCAGGCCGACCGCTTCCAGGGCACTGCTAACGGCATCGGCCCTGGCTGACCGTGGCACACCCTGCAACCAGGCCACATGGGCCAGCAGGTCAGCGCACCTGGCCCGGGCAGGCAAACTGGGTTCCTGGGGCAACAACCCAACCGTACCGGCCTGTCCATCCGTCCAGGTTAGGCTCCCCGCCTTTGGCTTCTGCAATCCGGCCAGGCCACGGAACAGCGTCGACTTGCCGGCGCCGTTGGCGCCAACCAGGCACGTCACACCGACAGGAAAAGTGGCCGTGATGGGGCCGACTCGGAAACCCGAGCCGTACCCCACCACGAACCCTTCGGCTCTAAAGCCGCTACTTGCCATGGCCTCCCATACCTTCAGTACTTGATCGAACCGTTGGTGATCGCTGCGCCGGACTGCGGATCTGACCTCACCGGGATATCAAGCAGAACAAAGAACCGACCCCACCAGAATTGCGAGAATTGCGCGTTTTGCCTTCATTGGCTCTCACTTCTCTCTCTTGTCGGGGCCACCTGTTGGGACTAACAGGTTCATTGTCGATCACTGACCGACAATAGGACCGTACCACGCAGCCTGGTCCTAGGCAACAGTCCAGCCCCACTCAACTGGCCCCACTTCCTCACGAAAGGTCAATTCCGTTGCGCCAGGTTGTTTCGCTGTGGGCATAACCGCTGGTCATGGCGTTGGGCCGACCGGCCGCCATCGACGGAATTGACCTTTCGCGCAGGAAAAGTGACCTTTCGCGAGGAAAGAGGCGGGGCAGGGGCAGGGCGACAGACAGGTCAGCGGAGGTGGTCCGGCAAGAGATCGCCGGCCGGCTCGTAGTAGCGCACCGCCTGCAGCACGCCGCTCTCGGCCCCGAACACCAGCGAGGTGATGGACGCCAGTGAGCACAGCCGCCCGGTGGGGAAATGCCATAGGGGCCGGCCCTCGGCGTAGAGACGCGCCCGCCAGATGGGCGACTGGTGCGACACCGCCACCACATGCCCGCCCGGCACCTTGACCCGGGCCTCGGCGATGGCGGCCGTCATCCGCTGGGCAATCTCGATGTAGGGCTCGCCCCAGGACGGTTTACGCGGGTTGCGTAACTGAACCAGTGCTTTGGGCCGAACCAGGTGGGCGGCATCGACCACCGTGCCGGCGAAGCTGGAACCGGCCTCGATCAGGCGGGCGTCCGTGGCCACTTCAAGACCCAGGGCGGCCCCGATCGGCACGGCCGTCTCTTGGGCCCGCTCCAGCGGACTGGCCACCAGGTAACCCACCTGACTAGCCAGGACGCGGCTAAAGTAGTCCGCCACCCGCTGGGCCATGGCCAGGCCCAGCTCTGACAGGTGATAGCCCGGCAGGCGCTCGTAAAGAACCCCTTCAGGGTTGTACACCTCGCCGTGGCGGACGAGGTGCACGGTGGTGAGGGGCTCTGGCGCGTTCATACCCCTAGTCAATCAACCCAACTGGCGCCCAACCAAATGGTTCATACTTAGCAGGTCATGAATCAGCCCTCCACAGGCCCACAACCCGCCTCCGCGATGCCGCCGGATCGGGCCACCGACGGCACGGTGGCAGCGTTCTTCGACGTCGACAACACGATTCTGCGCGGCGCCTCGATCTTCCACCTGGGGGTGGGGCTGTACCGACGCAAGTTCTTGTCGCTGCGTGACATCAGCCACATCATGCGGATCAACCTGCGCTACGCCCTGTTCGGCGAATCGGCTGCCGGTATCGAGGCCACCCGCACCAAGTCGCTGGACGCCATCAAAGGCCGCCCGTCCGCCCAGATGGCGGCGGTGGCGGAACAGGTCTGGGACGAGGTGCTGTCCGGCCGGGTCTACCCAGGCACCCGCGAACTGCTTGACCGGCATGTTGCCCAGGGGCACGAGGTCTGGTTGATTTCGGCCAGCCCCACCGAAGTGGTGTCGCTGATCGCGGACCGGGTGGGGGCAACCGGCGGCCTGGGCACCATCGCGGAACGTGAGCACGGCCTCTACACCGGCCGCCTGGTGGGTGGCCTGCTGCACGGCCCGCAGAAAGCGGTGGCGGTGCAACGGCTGGCAGAGCAGCGCAGCTTGGACCTGACCCGGTGCTTCGCCTACGGCGACAGCGGCAACGACATCCCCATGTTGCAGTTGGTTGGCAACCCTTGTGGCATCAACCCTGACAAGCGCCTGCGCCGCTACTGTGCCGCCCACGCCTGGCCGGTGCGCGAGTTCCGGGCCAAGCGCCGCGCCGTGCGCCGTTCCATCAGGACGGCCTACCGGGTGGGTGGTTTCTGGGCCGTCTGGGTGGTGATCCAACGGCTGTTCGGCCGGCCAGGCCGCCACTCCAAGCTGTAGGCAGGGCAGGTGCCCGATGGCGCCCGGCCCGCCTGGCCGCAGCGCCGCAGCGGCCTTACTCGCCGTCCCAGTCGATGCCCAGTTCGGCCGCCAGCCGCGGCACGTAGCCGGGCGCTTTGACGCCGTACTCGACCAGGGTCAAGATCCCTTCGGTGTCCATCACGAAGGTGGACCGGATGACACCCACGGTGTTGCGCCCGAAGGTGCGCTTCTGGCCCCAGGCGCCATACAGGTCAAGTACCGCGTGATCGGTGTCCGACAACAGCGGATAGGGCAGGCTCAGCTCTTCGGCGAAGCCGGACAGCTTGGCCGGGGTGTCGGGTGACAGGCCAACCAGGGTGTAGCCGGCGCCATCGAACGCCGGGAAGGCGTCCCGGAAGTCTTGGGCCTGAATCGAACAGCCGGGCGTGAAAGCCTGCGGGAAGGCGTACAGCACCACCTTGTGACCCTTGAAGTGCTCAAGGCTGATGGGGTCGCCATCGGACGTGGGCAACGTGAAACTTGGGGCTGCATCCCCTACCTGGAGTACCGCCATACGCTGACCTCCTTCGCCTGGCCTCGCGCGCCAGAGGTGGTCTCACCGGCCACCTCCTCACCTGACTAGTTTCATTGTCTGTGATGAACAAGCCCTTCGCCTGGGCCTTTCCGCCACCCTTGACCCCGAACGTTGTCTCAAAATGTGGACAGTGGTTTGCGCCCCCGGCCTGGGCCGCTAACCTCGACCCCATGCAAACCCGTCGAATGTGCCGCTGAACGCTCCAGCGCACGTTCGACCTGCCTGCTTTTGGCGCTGGGCGCCCAAACCCCTCTTCCAATGACTGAGGGTTGACCCGCGCCCATCTTTCTCCGGCCGTGCGCCGTGGCCCTCAGGCCATACCTCAAACAGCCCCCTATCAACGCACGTCTCAACAAGGAGAACCCAAGTCATGAGCACCGAATGGTCTTTTGAAACCAAGCAAGTCCACGCCGGGCAGGTCCCGGACCCAGGCACCGGCGCCCGCGCCCTGCCGATCTTCCAAACCACCTCGTACGTGTTCCCCTCGGCCGATTCGGCCGCGGCCCGCTTCGCACTGCAGGAACTGGGCCCCATCTACACCCGCTTGACCAACCCCACCCAGGAAGTGGTGGAGAACCGCATCGCCGCCCTTGAAGGTGGCGTGGGTGGCCTGTTGACCGCCTCTGGTTCCAGCGCCACCACCCTGGCCCTGCTGAACATTGCCGGCACCGGCGACCACATCGTGTCTTCGGCTTCGCTCTACGGAGGCACGTATTCGCTGTTCAGCAACACCCTGCCGCGCTTTGGCGTCACGGTCACCTTCGTCAAGGACCCCACCGACCTGGATGAGTGGCGCGCCGCCATCCGCCCCAACACCAAGGCCCTATTCGGCGAGACCATCCCCAACCCGAAGACCGACATCCTCGACATCGAGGGCGTGGCCCAAGTGGCCCATGACGCCGGCCTGCCGCTGATTGTCGACAACACGGTCGCCACCCCCTATCTGATCCGTCCCATCGAGTGGGGGGCGGACGTGGTGGTGCACTCGGCCACCAAGTACCTGGGCGGCCACGGCAACTCGATCGGTGGCGCGATTGTGGACGCCGGCCGGTTCGACTACGCCCGGGCCGGCAAGTATCCCGGCTTCACCACCGGCGACCCGGCCTACAACGGCCTGGTGTTCGGGGAGGCCTTCGGGCCCGATGGCGTGTTCGGCGTCAACCTGTCCTACATCCTGAAGGTGCGGGCCCAGTTGTTGCGTGACGTGGGCCCGGCCATCAGCCCGTTCAACGCCTTCCTGATCGCCCAGGGCATCGAGACACTGTCGCTGCGCATCGAACGGCACATCGAGAACACGCTGGCGGTGGCCAAGTGGCTGGAGGCGCGGCCAGACGTGCTGAAGGTCCACTACGCCGGTCTCGAGTCCTCGCCCTATCACGCCTTGGCGCTCAAGTACGCCCCGAAGGGCGCCGGCGCGGTGCTGGCCTTCGAACTGGAGGGTGGCGCGGCGGCCGGCAAGGCCTTCGTCTCCGCCCTAAAGCTGCACTCCAACGTGGCCAACATCGGCGACGTCCGGTCGCTGGTGATCCACCCGGCCTCGACCACCCACTCGCAGCTCAGCCCGGAGGAGCAGGCCCTGTCTGCTGTCACCCCCGGCCTGGTGCGTCTGTCTGTGGGGATCGAGGGTGTGAAGGATATCCTGGCGGACTTGGAGCTTGGTTTCGCCGCCGCCGCGGCCGCCAGGTAGACCCCCAACCGATTCGACAACCGAATGGGCCCAGTGCGGCCCGAGGAGGTATTGGCGTGACCGACGTGCCCGTGGTGGGCGATGCCGCCAACCCTGGCTTTGAGGGGGTCTCCCCCCGGCCAGGGCAGGCCATCCCTGCCACGGGCGCGTGGCGCGAGGGCGACCCGCCAGGGCACCGCCAGTTTGCCCACCTGGGCCCGTTCCGCCCGGAGCGCGGCGGCGAACTGGATGTCACCATGGCCTACGAGACCTGGGGCACGCTGAACGCGGACCGCTCCAACGCTGTCCTGGTGCTGCACGCCCTAACCGGGGATTCGCACATCCGCGGGCCGGCCGGGCCCGGGCACCCCACGGCCGGCTGGTGGACGGCCCTGATCGGGCCAGGTGGCCCGGTGGACACGGACCGGTTCTTCGTGGTGGCGCCCAACGTCTTGGGTGGCTGCCAGGGCACCACCGGCCCGGCTTCTTTAGCGCCCGATGGCGAGCCGTGGGGGGCGCGTTTCCCTTACCTGACGATTCGAGACCAGGTCAGGGCCGAGATGGTCTTGGCCGACCAGTTGGGGATAGAGACGTTTGCGCTGGTGATCGGCGGGTCGATGGGCGGCATGCGGGTGCTGGAGTGGGCGGTTGAGGCACCACACCGGGTGGCCCGGATCGGCGCTATCGCCACCGCCGCGCGATCTACGGCGGACCAGATCGCCTGGGCGCACGCCCAACTGGCCGCCATCCGCAACGATCCCAATTTCTTGGGCGGCAACTACTATCACCAACCGGACGGCTTCGGGCCCCATGTTGGCCTGGGCATTGCCCGCCAGATTGCCCACACCACCTACCGTTCGGCCGAAGAGTTGGAGTATCGCTTCGGCCACGAGGCGCAAGGCTCCGAAGAGCCGCTGGGCGGCGGCGGGCGCTACGCCGTGCAGTCCTATCTGGAGCATCACGCCGACAAGTTGGCACTGCGTTTCGACGCCAATTCCTATCTGGTGTTGACCGAAGCCATGTTGTCGCATGACGTGGGCCGCGACCGTGGCGGCGTGGCGGCGGCGCTGGGCCAAGCTACGGCCCGCGCCCTGGTGGTGGCCGTGTCATCGGACCGACTGTTCCTGCCGGCCCAGTCCGAAGAGATCTCGCGCTTCATGCCCCACGCCACACCCGTGCACATGGTGCATTCGGCCTACGGCCATGACGGCTTCCTGATCGAATTCGACCAGTTGGCGCCGGTGATCAAGCGCTTCGTCGAAACCTGATCCCTCACGAAAGGTCAATTCCGTATTCCCCGGGTGACCCGACGCCATCGGGCTGGGGCCGCTGACCTGCGGAGATCCCGGGTCAAGTCCTGGGATGGCGAGGGGGCGGAGCGACGGAATTGACCTCTCGCGCAAGAAAAGTGACCTTTCGCGAGGAGATGGGGTGGGTTAGGTGAGGACGTGTTTGATGACGGAGGCGAAGAAACCCAAACCGTCGGTGCCCTGCCGGGGCCCGGAGGCGGCATCGGGCCCGAAACCTGGCTCAACCGCGTGCTCGGGGTGAGGCATCAACCCAACCACGTTGCCGGCCTGGTTGGTGACGCCGGCAATGTCCGCCCGTGACCCGTTGGGGTTCCAGCCCTGGTAACGGAAGACGATGCGGCCCTCGGCCTCGAGTTCGGCCAACTGGGCGTCCGAGACCACGAACTGGCCATCCTGGTTCTTGATCGGGATGGTGATGTGCTGCCCCGGTGCGTACTGGTTGGTCCAGGCGGTGGCCGTGTTCTCCACCGACAGTTCCTGCTCGCGGCAGATGAACGTGCGGTGGTTGTTCTTGATCATGGAGCCCGGCAGCAGGTGGGTTTCGGTCAACACCTGGAAGCCGTTGCAGATGCCCAACACCGGTAGGCCCTGTTTGGCCTGGTCAATCACCAATTCCATGACGGGCGCGAAACGGGCGATGGCGCCGGCCCGCAGGTAGTCGCCGTAGCTGAAACCGCCGGGCAGGATGACGGCGTCCACCTGGTGCAGGTTCTTGTCGGCGTGCCATAGCGGCACGCCCTCGGCCCCGGCCACACGGACGGCCCGCAGCGCATCCCGGTCATCCAGGGTGCCCGGGAAGGTGATGACACCGATCCGGATCACTTGGCGGGCTCCTCTTCTACCCGCACCGCCACCACGTCTTCGATCACCGGGTTGGACAGCAGCGTGGTGGCTGCCTCGCGGGCGGCGGCCAGCACGGCCTCGTCCACTGGACCGGTGACTTCGAGTTCGAACCGCTTGCCTTGGCGCACCCCGGCAAACTGGGTGAAGCCCAGGCGCGGCAGGGCGCTGGCTACCGCCTTGCCTTGGGGATCCAGGATTTCCGGTTTGGGCATCACGTCAACTATCACGCGGGCCATGGCACGCTCCAGGTGGTCGGTTGCTTGGACGGCCTCCAGCGTAGCGGGCGCATGTTTCGGGATGTGGGCGGCGTGCCGGGGGGCTTGTGTGCGGGGTTGCAGGCGGTGTGGGAAGTGCCCGATGGCGCCCGGCGGCCAGGGCCGTCCGAAGGCCCTTCTGTTGGCTGGTATCGATGCACTACGATGGTCTTGTAAACGTTTCCCGGTGCTCAGGTCCGCCCCTGCCGGCGGGTGAGCCCCACCCAAAGAAGGGAGCGCGGGAAGTCCGCGAACTATGACCGATCTAGTGCCCCGCATTGCACTCAACCAAGGCCCCCTGATCCCGCAGCTCGGTTTCGGTGTCTTCCTGGTTGACCCAGCCATGACCCAGAAGACGGTCGAGTCCGCCCTCGAGGTGGGCTACCGCCACATCGACACCGCCACCGGCTACAACAACGAGGCTCAAGTGGGCGCCGCCATCCGTGCCTCCGGCCTGAAGCGGGAGGACATTTTCGTCACCACCAAGCTGCGCAACGACCACCACAAGGCGCGGGACATCAAGGGTGCCTACCAGCGCAGCCTGGACGCACTCGACATCGGCTACCTGGACCTGTACCTGATCCACTGGCCCATGCCGCTGGTGGGCTACTACGTGGAAGCCTGGAAGCTGTTCGAAGGTTTCCTGGCCGAAGGCACCACGCGGGCCATCGGCGTGTCCAACTTCAAGATCCCCCACCTGCAGCGCCTGATGGCGGAGACATCCGTGGTGCCGGCCCTCAACCAGGTGGAACTGCACCCGGTGTGGCAGCAGAAGGAACTGCGGGCCTTCCAAGACCAGCACGGCATCAAGGCCGAGGCCTGGGCGCCGCTGGGCCAAGGCCGCTACCCGCTGGATTCAATCCCGGCCATCAACGCCGCCGCCGCCGCGCACGGCAAGACGCCCGCCCAGGTGATGCTGCGCTGGCACATGCAGGAAGGCATCATCGCTATTCCGAAGGCCAACAGCCGGGAACACCAGGCCGCCAACCTCGACATCTTCGACTTCGAGTTGACGCCCGCCGAGATGGCCGCCATCCAAGCGGCCGATGGCGGCCACCGGCTGGCCGTTGACCCGGACGATGTGAACTCCGACTGACCGGTTGGCAGCCGGCGCGCGCTGCTCCAAGCGACCGGCGGCCGGCCCGCGGCCACCACGCCCCGCGGGCCGGCCGCCGGTTTTCTATGGCGCAGGCGCGAAACCTGGGACGACAGTTCGACCAATCCGGGCGCTGTCTTGTAACGTATAGGCATACGACAATGCCGGTAAACCGGGGCCGTCCCGAAGCGGGGCCTGCCCCTCAATGATGCGCAAGGGGGTCACGCACATGGGGCGCGGCCGTCAAAAGGCGAAGCAGACCAAGGTCGCTCGCAAGCTCAAGTACTACACCCCGGAAACCGACTACCGGGCCCTTGAACGGGAGTTATCCGGTTCCAGCGGCGACAGCGACGAAGACGCCTATGCCGAGTACGCTGCCCGCTACGGCGCCCTCGATGACGACGAAGAAGACGAAGAAGACGAAGACCGGGCCTAAGTAGACCGGCCCCTCCCGTCGCGTGGAAGATTCCTGCGTCATCCCGGCGCTTCTCTTGGCGCCGTCCGAGGGTTCCCAATCCACCCACAGTCATCCCGGGCACCGCCCCGATGCCAAACTCGCGCCACCACTTGCGACCTTCGCTCACTCTTTGGTCACTCGCCCGGCCCTGGCACAGTGACCGCCCCTGCTCGGGTAACTGCTACTGAACCGCCCAAGCCCCTGACCTGCACAGACACTCCAGCCGGCGTTCCGCCGTCAGCCCGTCCACCAGCCTCGACCAACTCGCCGTGCCCAAAAAGCGCGCGAAGCTCGCACCCGGGACTCCCGATCGCCGCATCGGGTGAGGCTGAACCTATCGGATCGGCTCATTTCGCTACGGGGGACGGTTCCGTGTTGCGGGGTTACGGGGGGAGAGTTCCGGGTTACGGGTTACAGCGTGGTTCTGGGTCAGACACGGGGCGGCAAGAGGCGAATTGACCTTTCGTGCCGGAAAAGTGACCTTTCGGGAGGGAGAGGAGGGGGCTAGGCCGCGGTGGAGCCGCGCTGGATCAGCTCGAAATCGGCGAAGAGCGTCCTGGCCTCGGGCTGGTCGGCCCGCTTGGTGCCCCCCAGGGTAAGCACTACCCGTTGTTCCAAGAAGGCCACGGCCTCCCGGGCAATCTGGTCCAGGCCAGGGTCAATGGTGGTGAGCGGAGGGAAGGAGTACTCGGCCTCTTCGATGTTGTCGAAGCCCACCACCATGACGTCTTGGGGCACCCGTATCCCGCGGTGGGCCAGGGCCGCCATCGCCCCCAACGCCAAGGCGTCGGTAAACGCCACCACCGCGTCCGGCCTGATGCCGCTATCCAAGATGGTCTCCATCACCTGATAGCCGGTGGACTGGAAGTAGTTGGGCAGCGGGATCAGGCCTTTGGGATCAAGGCTCAAACCGTGGGCATCCATGGCCCGGCGCACGCCCTTGAGGCGCAGCATGCCGGATGACGGCTCCGGGTCATCCTTGACACCCAACGCCACAATGCTCTGCGCCCCCAACTTGATGACGTGTTCGGTGGCGGCCTTCATGGCCTCGATGTTCTGCATCGTGACATGGTCAACCGGCGCGCCGAAGACCCGCTCCCCCAGCAGCACCAGCGGGAAGGGCACCGCCAGCAGGTCCTTGTCCGCCAAGCTGAGCGCCACCGGAGAGAACATCACGCCATCGACCAGTTGGGCTTTGGCCGGGTCTAGTAGACGCAGTTCGCGGTCACGCTCACCGCCGGTAGTCTCAAGGAGTACGGTCAGGCCGAAGGACGCAGCCTCGCGCACCACGGCCTCAGCCAGTTCGGCGAAGTAGCCGCCCAGGACGGTGGGGACAACCAGGGAGATCATGCCGGTTCGGCCAAGTGAGAGGTGCCTGGCCGAGAGGTTCACGGTGTAGCCCAGTTGTTCCACGGCCGCCGCCACCCTGGCCTTGGTCTCCTCACGCATGTACTGATAGCCGTTGAGATAGTTCGAGACCGTCTTGACCGAGACACCAGCCAGTTCGGCAACGTCGCGGATGGTCGCCGCGTTACCTACTTTTCGCGCCACTTCATACCTTTGATAGAGGTGCGCCCACCGACCGCTGGACGGCGACCCGGCAGGGCGCGCCAACGGGCCCTGTACTGCCCTAATGGTAGGGGAACGTTTGCGCCCTCGCCCTCACACGGCGCGCGGGTGAGGGTTAGTCCTCTTCGCCGATGTCCTCGTTCCACAAGGTGGGCTCGTCTCGGATGAAGGCCTCCATCATGGCGATGCAATCAGGGTCATCCAGCACCGTAACCTCGACGCCACGGGCCTTCAGATAATCCTCGCCGCCCATGAACGTACGGTTCTCGCCAATGATCACCCGCGGGATCTTGTACAACAGGACCGAACCCGTGCACATGTCACACGGCGAGAGGGTGGTGACCAGCGTGGCACGGGCATAAACCGTGGCCGGCAACCGTCCGGCGTTCTCCAGGCAGTCAGTCTCACCGTGGCGAATGGCCGAGGCCATCTGCACCCGTTGGTTATGGCCCACGGCCAGCAGTTTGCCGTCCACGTACAGGGCCGCCCCGATGGGTATGCCGCCCTCGGCCCGTGATTCGCGGGCCGCCGCCAGCGCTGGTGCCAGCAGGGCTTTCAAGTCTTCCGACATGGTCAACCTCCTTGTTGAGATCCCGGGTCAAGCCCGGGATGACCCTTCTTACCTAGGCCCGCTTGTAGGCCTTCAGGTAGGCGCCGGGGTAACGCACCCCCCGGCCCCAGATGATCAGCGCCGCCACCACCACTATGTAGGGCAACGCCAACCACAGTTCGTTTGGCACGCTAGCAAATGTGGTGGTGATCGCCAACTGTTTCTCTAGCCCCTCGGCAAAGCCGAACAGCAGCGCCCCACCCACCGTGGGCCACACCTTCCAGCGGCCGAAAATGACCAGGGCAATACACACCCAGCCGCGTCCGGACACAATGTCAAGCGAGAACGACCCCAGCATCGCCACGGTCAGGAACGCCCCACCCAGGCCCATAAACGCGCCACCCACGGTCAGTGCCAGGTAACGGGTCAACGGCACGGAGACCCCCGCGGCATCGGCCGCTTCCGGGCTTTCGCCGACCGCCCGCAGCTTCAAGCCCATACCGGTGGAGCGCAGCACCCACCAGATCACCGGCGCCACCACGAACAGCGCCAGGTAGGTCAACGGGTATTGTCCGATGACGGCCGTGCTGCCAAACAGTTTGGACAGCTTGGGCACCTGCTCCGAGGCGCCGCCGGAGGACTTCAAGCGGGACACGAAGTTGCAGGCCGCCACCAGCAGCAAAGTGGTGCCGATGCCCGCGACGTGCTGGTTCACGCCTACGGTGACGGTCAGCAGGCCCATCAGGGCACCTGCCGCCGCGCCGGCCAGCATGGCCACCAAGATGCCCCACCAGGCCGAATGCAACGCCCCCGAGGCCAGGAAGCCCACAAACGCCCCCAGGTACATGGTGCCTTCAATACCCAGGTTCAACACGCCGGAACGCTCGGTGATGACCTCGCCCAGGCCGGCAAACACCAGGGGCGTGGCCACGGTCAGCATCATGGTCAACACAGCCAACGTTTGGGTCATGACGCGCCCCCCTTTGCCACCAGGCGTTTCCACCAGCGCGGCCGCCAGAACCGGATCACCAGCGCCGCCACCACCGTCAACAGCAAGGTGGCGGACATGATCTCGCCCATGTAGGAAGGCAGGTGCAGCGACACCTGGGCCTTCTCCGCCCCGATGCCGATCAGCCCCAGCAGCAACGCCACCAGCGTGACGCCGATGGCGCTCAGCGCACCTAGGGTTGCCACCACGATGCCGGTGTAGCCGTAGTTGTGGCTGATCGACTCGGTCAGTTGGTGGGACACGCCACACACCTGCACCGCCCCGCCCAGGCCGGCCACCCCGCCTGAGATCAGCGCCGCCTTCAACTGGTAGCCCTTGACGTCGATGCCGCTGGCCAGGGCCGCGCCGGGTGCCTGGCCCACCGCCTTCAAGCGCAGGCCAGTGGCGGTTGTTGCCACCAACACCCCGGTGACCACCACCAGCAGGAGCGCCACCAACAGGCCGGCATGGACCCGGGTGCCGAACAGCCGCGGCAGCGCGTACGAGCCGCTGAATTCGATCGTGTTGGCGAAACCCGTCTTCGGGTTGCGCCACGGCCCGTTCAACAGGCCCTGCACCACCAGCAACGCCACCGGGTTGAGCAGCAGCGTGGTCACCACCTCGTCGATGCCGAAGCGGGTCCGCAGGTAGGCCGGTATCGCCATCCAGGCCACGCCGCAGATGGCACCCACCGCCAGTGCGGTGGTCAGGGCCACCGGGCGGGGCGCATCCGGCAGGTTCAACGCCACGGCCGTGGCACCCACCGCGCCAACCAGGAACTGGCCTTCGCCGCCGATGTTGTAGAAGCCGGCCTTGAAGGCGATCGCCACCGCCAGGCCGGTAAACAACAGCGGTGTGGCCGCAATCAACACCTCCACCACGCCGTTGACTGAAGTCAACGGCACCATCAGGTAACGCTTGTAGGCCGCCGTGGGATTGGCCCCGGCCGCCCGGATGGGCCCGGCGGTGACAGCGATGGTGGCTAACACCGCCGCCAGTACGGCCACCAGGGCGCCGGCGCGGCGCAGCCAGGCGGCCTTGGCGGCGGCGCGGCGGGCCGCGATCTGCGGCGCCCGCTGGGGGCTGTCCTTGGGTGGTCGCAGCTTGGGCGGCACCGGCCCGGGTGAAGGTTCGGGCGTCAAGACGCTCACGCCGGCACCTCCTTCTCCCCGGCAGCCGAAGGGGCCCCGGCGGCCGGCGCAGCCGAAGCCGCCGAAGCGGTGGCCGCCTCCGGTTGCGCACCCGCCATCAGCAGGCCCAGTGTCGCCATGTCGGCATCATCGCGGGCCAACGTGGCCGCGATGCGGCCCTCATACAGCACCACGATCGTGTCCGCCAGCAACAGGATCTCGTCCAGATCCTCGCTGATCAACAGCACCCCGGCGCCGCCGGCCGCACAGGCTTTCAACTGGTCGTGGACAAACTCGCAGGCCCCCACATCCAGGCCGCGAGTCGGTTGCGAGGCGACGATGGCGCGCGGCCGGCGGGACAGGGCCCGCGCCAGCAACACCTTCTGCATGTTGCCACCCGACAGCGTCCCTACCGGGTCGGTTGGGGAAGCCTTGATGGCGTAGCGTTCAATCGCCTTGTGGGCGTGCCGGCGGATGCGGTGCCGGTTCAAGAATGGCCCCCGCTTGAACGCCTCGATGTCCTCCAACACCAACGTGTGCTCCACCGACAAGGTGGGCGCAATCGAGGCCTTGCGGTCTTCCAGGATGCGCCCCAACCCGGCTTCGAACCGCCCGGCCGGCCCCAACGCCGTGACATCCTTGCCGCCCAAACTGATGGTGCCGGCATCGGGCGCCTTGATGGCGCAAAGAACCGCGCCCAACTCGGCCTGGCCGTTACCGGACACCCCGGCCACGCCCACAATCTCACCCGACCCAACCTCAAGGTGGTCGATCTGCAGCAAAGGCCGGGCCTCGCCATCGACCCTCAGATCCTTCACCGCCAAGACCGGCACCGGGTGGGCACCCGTGTCCACCTCGGTCTTCAAGAACAGCCCGTCCTGGTGGGGGTGGATCACGTCCAGGCCGGTGGCCTCGACGAACTCGGGGGAAGCCAGGGCCTCGGCGCCAACCATCAGCCGCGCCAGGTCGGCCGGTTCCACCTGCTCGGTAGCCAGGTCAACCGTGGCCGTCAGCCGCCCGTGGCGCAGCACGCTGATGCGGTTGGCAATGTCCAGCACTTCGCGCAGCTTGTGGGAGATCAGCAACACGCCCATGCCTTGGGCCACCAGGCGGCGCACGGCCGTGAACAAGGCGGCTGAGTCCTGCGGCGTCAACACCGCCGTCGGTTCATCCAGGATCAGCAGGCGGCAGTCACCTACCAGGGCCTTCAGGATCTCAACGCGCTGGCGTTCACCCACCGACAGGTCTTCCACCCGGGCGTCCGGATCAACTTCGACCCCAAGGCGTTGGGCCGCGGCCACCACGGCCTGCCGGCCCCCGGCCACATCCAGTGGACCCCAGTTGGACCGGGCCAACAGCACATTCTCGGTCACCGTCATGGGGCCCACCAGCGAAAACTCTTGGGTCACCATGCCTAGCCCGGCCCGGATGGCGTCGCCGGGGCTGGAGATGGCGACCCGTTTGCCGGCAATCTCGGCCCAGCCGTCATCGGGCTTGGCCAGGCCGAACAGACAGCGCATCAAGGTGGACTTGCCGGCGCCGTTCTCACCCAACAGGGCGTGCACCTCGCCGGGTTTGACGTCCAACGACACATGGTCACAGGCCACCAACTGGCCGAACGTCTTGGTCAACCCGACCAACCGAACCAGGGGGACAGCCGCCTCCGCAGGCTGGCCGCCCCCCTGATCCACGCTGACAGTCACTATTCGGCGGCGGAGACTTCCGTCGAACCGGCGGGAGCCTCCTCGTTGATTTCAACCGCGAAGGTGCCGGCCTCGATCTCGGCCTGTTTGGCTTCCACCTGTGCCACCAGATCGGCCGGAACATCAACCACCAGGTCGGTGTTGATCGGTGCGATAGAGCTGCCGCCGTTCTTCATGAACGAGTATTGGCCCAGGTTGGAGGCGGTGTAGGTGCCGGCGTTGAGCTGCTCCACCAGCGCCATCACGGTCGGCTTGACGTCCCACAACAGCGAGGTCACCACATTCTGCGGTGCCTGGTCCTTCTGGTCCACCATCATGCCGACGGCCGGCAGCCCGGCCTCTTGGGCGGCGGCGATGACGCCGTCACGCTCCGCGAACAGCACGTCCGCGCCGGCCGCGATCTGGGCTTCAGCGGCCGTCTTGGCGGTGGCCGGGTCGAAGAAGCTGTTAATGAAGCTGACCTTGACGGTGGCTGCCGGGTTAGTGGCGGCAACGCCCTCGATGAAACCGTTGACAATCCGGTTGACTTCAGGGATTGGCATGGCGGCCACCACGCCAACCACGTTCGACTGAGTTAGGCCGCCGGCCAGCATGCCGGCCAGGTAGGCGGGATCCTGGATCCAGTTGTCGAACACCGACAGGTTGGGGGCAACCTCGGCCTCGCCCGAGCCGAAGGCGAAGGCGATGTCCGGGAACTCGGCCGCCACCGTGCGCACGGCCGCTTCGGCCGAGAAGGCGTCACCGATGATGAGGTCCGGCTTCTGGTTCTCGGCGATGTCCCGCAGCGTGTTCTCCATGCTGTCGGGCGTGTCAATCGAGTCGACGTATTCGTACTTGATCAGGCCTTCGGCCGCGACCGCTTCGAGGGCGGTGTGGATGGCGCCGTCCCACGGTTCTTCCAGCGGGGTGGCGAAGACGCCGTAAACGTAGAGTTGCGTGGCGCCGGTGTCGGTGCCTTCCGTGCCGGCATCGGTGCCGGTGTCTTCAGTAGCGGCGGCGGCGCCGGTGTCTTCGGCTGCCGGGGTGTCAGTCTTGGTGGTCTCGCCGGTCTCCCCACCACACGCGCTGAGCAGCAGTCCCGCTGCCGCTCCAATCGCGATAAGGCCGGAAAGACGTGTGGTGCGGCGGCGGAACGATGAGCGCATGGAGGAGGGTCCCTTCGCTAAGTCTTTGGTTGTCTCAGCTAGATTACCCGGGCCGTGTTGCCACCCGGTTTCACTCCCCGGGCGCGCCGCCTGACACCTGTTGTAACACCCTGCCCGATGCCGCCCGGCCCGCCTCGGTTACCGGGTCAGGCGGGAGGACAGCAGATTCGCCAGGTCCTCCGGGTCGCCGTAGGCGGCCAGGTGGGCCGCCACCTGCTTCATGTCCCGCGGCCAGAAGCCGGCGCCGTTGACGAAGACCCGCCTACCGGAGTGATACTGCACCAGGCATGAGAAGCGCAGGCGGATCCTGAGCGTCGCCAGCGTTTGCACGCGGCGCACGTCAACGGTGGGAACGTGAACGTCGCGCCCGGATATCCGCCGCAAGACAACTTCCGCTGAGCTGACCGTGATGCTGCGTGGACGCACCACCACCAGGCCGTAAAGCAGGTTGGCCGCCACCGCCACCACGGCCACAGCGCTGGCCACCCAGACCTTCACCTGGTCGCCGTCGTGTTGGGCCAGTGTGAACGCCATCAGGCCGCCATTCAGCGCCACGAAGTAGAGCGCCACGCTGAAGCCACCCCACGGCACCAGGCAGGTGGGCCCGGTCTTGTAGACAGTGGTCTTGGTGGAAGCGTTGCGGCTAGCCGCAGGCTGGCCGGGAGCGCCCGCGTCAACTCGATCGGCAAACAGGTTGGCCAACTCTTCGCGGCCGATGTCCAGATTGGCCGCCGTCACCAGCAGGCCCGTCTCGGTCAGGCGACGCCGCTGCCCACCGCGTACGTTCGCCGGGATGATGGTGGGGTCGGTGACCACCAGGCGCACCCCGGTCCGGCTGGCGGACTGCACGCGCACCGAGCGCCAGTCGATTTCGCCCAACCGGCGCCCCAGCCTGGTGTTGTTGAAGCGGAAGCCCTGGTCGGTCAGAACCAGCCCGGTTCGGTCACCGCTACGTGCCAGCGGCAAGTTCCCGTCGATCACCGCCGCGCAGACAAGCGCTAGGACAGCACTGGGCAGGAAAAGCAACTGGACAGTGTCCCTGGTGAGCCCAACCGCTAGGCCAACCCAAACCCACACGCCAACGATGCCTGCCACCAGGGCCACGCCAATGCCAATGCGCCGCCACTGCTTACCCTTGGGGGCAAGCTCCACCCGTACCGCACTCATCCGAGCTTCACCCCAACTCGGCCAGGATCTGCGCGGTCGCCGAGAGGCCCAGCCGAGTCGCCCCGGCCGCAATCATCGCCTCGGCGTCAGCCAGAGTGCGGATACCGCCGGATGCCTTCACCTGGAGGCGGTCACCAACTGTCGCCTTCATCAGTTCGACCGCATGGACGGTGGCCCCGCCGGCCGGGTGAAAACCGGTGGACGTCTTGACGAAGTTGGCCCCAGCCTGCTCCGCCACCCGGCAGACCCGCACAATCTCGTCATCGCTGAGAGCGGCCGATTCGATGATGACCTTAAGGATCGTGTCGCCTGGGACAGCCTCGCGCACCGCCTTGATGTCATCTCGCACCAGGTCCCACTGGCCGGCCTTCAGCGCACCCAGGTTCACCACCATGTCGATTTCGTCCGCACCCAGTCTGACGGCCTCGGCGGCCTCGGCCGCCTTGACGCCCGGCTGGTGCGCCCCTGCCGGAAAGCCGCAAACCGTCGCCAGCTTCAGTCCCTTGGTGTCCACCGGCAGCAGCGACGGCGAAATGCAGACCGAATAGACGCCCAGGCTGACGCCCTGGTCCACCAGCGCCGCGACATCTGCCGGGGTGGTTTCAGGCTTGAGCAGGGTGTGATCAATCATCCGCGCCAGCATGGATCCAGCCTAGCCAAGAAGGGGAGGGGCTACCGGTAGCTGTCGGTCAGCAGGACACTCCCGCCGTCCACGCCCTTCGCTCCCTGCACGATGTCGCCCGCTTCCGCCCCGGCAGCCCGCGCCGCCGCGTCGAACTCGCTCAGGCTAGCCACCCGGCCAATCGGCACCGCCTCCAACCCGTAACCGGCCGCCACCGCGATGGCCCGGGACGCGGCATCGGGCGTCACCAACGCAACCATGCCCACCCCCAGGTTGAGGGTCCGTTCCAAGGAGGCCCAAGCGACATCGCCCACCCGGCGTAGCCACTGGAAGACCGGCGGCACCTCCCAGGAGGAACGCGACACAACGGCCCCTAAGCCAGCCGGCAGCACCCGGGCCAGGTTGGCCGCCAACCCGCCGCCGGTGACGTGCGAGAAGGCGTGCAGCCCATCACCCAGCGCCTCCGCCAGGGCCAGACACGGCCGGGCATACAGCCGGGTTGGTTCCAAGACCTCTTGGCCAAGGCTGCGGCCAAACTCTTCGATAGGTGTCTCCCACGGCAGCCCCAACCGCGCCACCACGGCCCGCACCAGCGAAAACCCGTTGGAGTGCAGCCCGGACGAAGGCAGCGCCAACACCACGTCACCGGCCGCCACCCGGTGCGCGCCCAGCAACCGCGGCTGGTCCACCACGCCCACGGCCGCGCCCGCAATGTCGTATTCGTCCGGTGCCATCACGCCGGGATGCTCCGCCGTCTCGCCGCCTATCAACGCCGTATCCGTGGCCTCACAACCGGCTGCGATTCCGCCCACAATCGAGGCGATCTTGACCGGGTCGACGTGCCCGGTGGCGATGTAGTCGGTCATGAACAGGGGTCTGGCGCCACACACCACTAGGTCGTCCACCACCATGCCCACCAGGTCAAGACCCACCGTGTGGTGCACCCCCATGGCTTGGGCAATGGCGATCTTGGTGCCCACGCCATCGGTCGAAGTGGCCAGGATGGGGTGCTCGTAGCCCTTCAGGTCCAGGGCGTCCCACAGGCCGGCGAAACCGCCCACGCCACCCAGTACAGACGGGCCATGGGTCCGCCCCACAGCCGCCTTCATCAGTTCGACGGCCTTGTCCCCGGCCGCCACGTCAACGCCGGCGGCCGCATAGGCATCACCGCTCACGGCAGCTCCAAGGCGCTGGCGCCACCCACGCCGGGCGCCACCACTTGCAGCCCGTCCGGCGAATGGTCTAGGCGGGATTCCAGCAGGTACTTGCCGAACTCGTGGGCCTCGGGCTGCACCTCGATGGGGTATTGGCCGGTGAAACAGGCCGTGCACAGGCCGGCCGCTTCCTGCCCGGTGGCCGCGATCAAGCCCTCCAGGGAGATGTAGCCCAGGGAATCGGCTTCGATCGAATGGCAGATCTCGGTCACGTCCAGGCCGGTGGCGATCAGCTCGGCCCGGGTGGCGAAGTCGATGCCGTAGAAGCACGGCCACATCACGGGCGGCGAGGAGATCCGCACATGGACCTCGGCCGCACCGGCCTGACGCAGCATCCGTACCACGGCCCGCTGCGTGTTGCCGCGCACAATCGAATCATCCACCACGATCAGCCGCTGGCCGCGGATGACTTCCTTCAACGGGTTCAGCTTCAACCGGATGCCCAACTGGCGGATGGTCTGGCTAGGCTGGATGAAGGTGCGGCCCACGTAGGCGTTCTTGGTCAGGCCTTGGGCAAACTCGATGCGGCTTTCGGCCGCGTAGCCGATGGCGGCCGGCGTGCCCGATGAAGGTACCGGGATCACCAGGTCGGCTTCGACCGGGTATTCGCGCGCCAGGGTGCGGCCCATCTCGATGCGGGCGGCGTTGACCAGCCGGCCGTTCAGCACCGTGTCCGGCCGCGACAGGTAGACGTATTCGAACAGGCAGGCGGCCGGCGTGGCCGGGGCGAAACGCGACGTCCGCAGGCCGTTCTCATCGATCGCCACCAGTTCGCCCGGCTGCACGTCACGCACGTAGACGGCACCCACAATGTCCAACGCCGCCGTCTCCGAGGCCACCACCCAGCCCTTCTCCAGGCGCCCCACCGCCAGCGGCCGCACCCCGAACGGGTCGCGCGCCGCATACAGCGTGGTCTCATCCATGAACACCACCGAGAAGGCGCCCTGAACCCGCGGCAGCAAGGCCAGCGCGGTCTGTTCCAGCGTGTGGTCCATGTCCCCCGCCAGCAGGGCCGTCAGCACGGCCGTGTCGGTGTTGCATTGACCGGCCAACTTGGGGTCCCGCAAGGCCAGTTCGTCCGCCAGTTGCCGGGTGTTGGTGAGGTTCCCGTTGTGGGCCAGCGCGATGGTGCCACCGGCCGTGGGGCCCAGCGTCGGTTGGGCGTTCTCCCAGGTGGAACCGCCCGTCGTGGAGTAGCGGGTATGCCCGATGGCGATGTGTCCCACCAAGGCGTTGAGGGCAGATTCATCGAACACCTGGGACACCAGGCCCATGTCCTTGAAAACCTGGATGCGCCGGCCGTTGGAGGTGGCAATACCGGCCGATTCCTGGCCGCGGTGCTGCAGCGCGTACAGCCCGAAGTAGGTCAGTTTGGCGGCCTCTTCACCGGGCGGGGCCCACACCCCGAATACGCCGCACTCGTCTTGGGGGCCCTTTTCGCCCGGCAACAGATCATGTCCAAGGCGTCCGTCTCCGCGTGGCACCCCCCTATGGTGTCACATCAAACCGAGGCGGCACCGCATGCCGCGCTCAGCGAACAAGTGCCACACAGGCTGGGAGGCGTGGGGGCGTCATCGGGCACTGGGCAGCCCTTGGCCCGCAGAGCCAGCCGGCCCATGGTGGCCACCAGGTCCTCCGGCAGGTGCAGCCGCAAGGCGACCTGACGTACCGGCAGGCCACGGGCCAGTAGCCGGGTGGCCTGGGCATACAGGCTCACAGCAGCGCCCCGATCTGATACACCAGCACGGCCAACACCCAAGACAGAACCAGGGACAGGGTGAGCCCTCGCAGCACCGGTTTCCAGCCGAACAGCCGGCGCATCTCGGCCACCGTCACCATGCAGGGGGTGTAGCCAAGGGCGAAAAACATGTAGGCCAGGGCCGCCGGGCCGGGGTGCCCGCCGGAGGAGCGGTCCAGCGCCGCCCACACCTGATCCGCCAACGTGCCCGGCTCGCTGGGGTCTTCCGGTTCTTCCATGCCGAAGGTGGTGGCCAGCGTGCCCACGGCCGCCTCTTTGGCCACGAACCCGGTCATCAGCGAGGCCGTGGCGTGCCAGTCATCGAAACCGGCCGCCGCGAACACGGGCGCCACCGCCTTGGCCGCCACCCCCAGCACGGAATGCTCGGCCGGCACGTCTGGGCCGATCGAGTAGCCGGCCGCGGTAGGGATAGACAGCAGGCCCCAGATCGCCACGCACAGGATCAAGATGACCTGCCCGGCCTTGAGCGTGAAGTCGCGGCAGCGCAGCACCACCGACCGGGCCAGCGGCAGGGGACGCGGCACCTGGTAGGGCGGCAACACCAGGATCAGCGGCTCGCGGCCCACCCCGCGGAAGGCGGTGCCACGCAACGCCAGGCCGATCAACACGATCAGCAAGCCCGAAACCAGATACATCCCGAACACCACCGTGCCGGCGTGCTCCGGGAAGAAAACCGAGGCCATGAACAGAAAAATCACCAGCCGTGCCGTGCATGAGGCGTACGGCACCAGCAGGCCGGTCAGCAGCCGTTGGCGGGCGTTGGGCAGGGTCTTGGTGGCGGCCAGCGCCGGCAGGTTGCAGCCGAAGCCGATCACCAGGGGCAGCACGGCCCGCCCATCCAGCCCGATACCCCGCATGGCTCGGTCCGCCACCAGGGCAGCGCGCGCCATGTAGCCGGAATCCTCCAGCAGGGCGATGGCCAAGAACATGATGGCCATCAGCGGCAGGAAGCTGACTACCACGCCCACCCCGGCCAGCACACCGTCTACCAGCAGCGATTCCAGCCAGCCGCCGCCCCAGCCGATAGCCGCCAGGCCTTGGCTGAGCCAGCCGGCCAGTGTCTCGGTGACGAAACCCTCGAACAGGTCTTGCAGCGGGGCCGCCACCACCGTGGTCAGTTCGAACACGCCCCACAGCACCGCCAGGAACACCGGCAGGCCAATCCACCAGGTCAACAGCCAGTGGTCTACCCGGTCGCTGAAATGCCGAGTAGGTGGCCGGTCCAGTTGGGCCTGCCCGATGACGTCACTCACCCACTCGAAGAGCGGTTCGGCCTGGGTTTCCAGCAGGGCAGTTGGGTCGCTCAGGTGGCCGATGTCGTCCGGCTGGCCGGCGCCGGCCGGGTCGCCGGGTGCCGGGGGCAAGGTGACGGTGCAGCGGGGCCGCTCGGGCGCCTCAAGCGCCGCCTTGACGGCGGCGGCCAGATCGGCCGCGCCCTTCGACCGGCGCGGGTTGACCTCCACCACCGGCACACCCAGGATGCCGGCCAGCAACTGAGGTTCGGCGGCAATCCCCCGGCCGCGGGCGACATCGGCCATCGAGAGGGCCACGATCACAGGCACCTGAAGCAACGCCAACTGGCCCAACAGATAGAGGGAGGAGGCCGGCGCGTTGGCGTCCACCATGGCGATGGCCAGGTCGGGGCCGGTGCGGGGTCCAAGAGCGGCCGGGCGGGCAGGTGCCTTGGCCTCGGCCAGGGCGGGGCTGACGGCACCGGCGGTGACAGCCTCGTCCGGGCTTTGGGCGATCAGCGAATAGGTGCCCGGCAGGTCAACCAGTTGGACGTGGGTGGTGCGGTCCAGTTTCCAGTGGCCGGCGGCGAAGCTGACCGTGGTGCGCGGCGCGTTCATGGTCTTCTGGCTGGCGCCGGTCAACAGGTTGAACAGGGTGGACTTGCCCACATTGGGGTTGCCTACCAGGACTACGCGCGGTTCGTGGGGTTGGCCCGGTGCGCCCGCGGATGCCGCTGTGACCGCCTGCGTTGCTGGGTCGCAGTGGGTCGAGTGGTGTGGGCTCACGCCGCCGCTGCGAGGTTCAGGGGGCGGGTCACAACCAGCGCGGCAGTGGCCTTGTCAAGGGCCAGCCGTTGCCCGCCGCAGGCCACCACAGTGCCGCCGAACACGGTGCGCTTGAGCACGCAGATGACGCAGCCGGGACGCAGGCCAAGCTCGCCTAGACGCAACGTGGTCTTGGCGTCCAGCGGGGCGCTTTCGACACACAGTTGGGCGCCAATGGGCGCGTCGGCGAGCTTCACACCACCGATGCTAGCACTTAGGCAAGGCTTACCTCATCCGCCCCCTTCTGCCCCCCCTCTCCTCACGAAAGGTCAATTCCGTCAGCCGACCTTCTGGTCATCCCGGGCTTGACCCGGGATCTCAAGCCGCTGACCTGCACAAACGCTAAGACTCCGACTCAAGGCCGGGATGACAAGCTGGCGGAATTGACCTTTCGTGCCGGAAAAGTGACCTTTCGCGAGGAGGGGGGTCACCATGACGGCTGCCCCGGTTACCATGACGGCTTCCCAGGGGGCGGGGGCCTGGCGGGCGTAGTGCCTGGTCAGGGCCTCGGGGCCACCAATCATCAGGGCGGTGGACCAGGCTTCGGCCACCATCCCGGCTCCGGGCACGTCAGGGCCAACCACCACCGTCACCGCGAGCGCCTGGGCGCCCTCGCCGCGCACCTCCAGGCCGGTGCGCGGGTCAACCAGGTGGCCGGGCGCCTCATCCAGGCCCGAGGTCGAGAGCGACGCCCCAGGCGCCAACTCCACCACGCCGTAAGCCGCCTCCCGGTCGTGTCCCGGCGCCCGTAGCCCCACTCGCCACGGCCCGCCACCGGGCCGTTCACCCAGCACAGCCACTGAGCTGGAACCCAACGACACCAGGGCCGATGTTGCCCCCGCCGCCCGGGCCACGTCCCGCACCTTGTCCGCGATATAGCCCTTGGCAATGCCACCCAGGTCGACCGCAAAGCCCGTCCGCACCCGCCAGCGTCCCGTCCCGTCCGTAGTCAACCCGCAAAAACCGCCGCCGGCGGTGGCGTCGAACAGGCCACCCGTCGCCGCCCAGGCGGAAGCCGCTGCCTCCAGGACGGCCGCCGTATGCGGGCCTACCTCCACCCACTCCCCCAACACTCGGTTCAGGCGCGAGACATCGGAATCCAGCCGGAAGCGGCTCAGCCGCGCCTCCAGGTGCAGTATGACGTCGCGGCAGGCCGCCACCACCCGTTTCGGGTCCGGCGCCACCACCTCAAGGAGCACTTCGGTGCCCACCGCCGGAAAGGTGACCCGGGCTACCTGGCCGTCAGGCGCCATCGGGCACCTCACCTTGAGCCTGTTGCAGCGCCGCCACCGCCGCCTCCACAAACTGGTCATGTGCCCAGGTGGCGCCGCTGATCACGTCCACGTCTTGCGGGTAGCCCACCTCAACCAGTTCGGCGGCGTAGATGTCGAACGCCGCCACCGCCTGCTGGGCGGCACGGTAGTACTCCTGGTTGGCCACCTCGCCGGAAGAATCAGTGCCATAGCTTTCATCCTTCGCCTGGCCGTTAGCCTGGATGACCTCGAACTGGGCCGCCGTCACCGCGCCGCCCTCCACGGTCACGGTCAGGTGGCCGATGGCGCCTTCCTCATCCGGGCTGGAGTCAGCCTCATAAACGCCGTCCTGCAGCGGTACCGTCTTGTCGATCTGGGGCCCGCCGCAGGCGGCCAACAGCCCCGCCAGGCCGGCCACGCCCGCCAACCCGATAACCCGCCTCATGCCGCCACCCCGGCCAGTTCGACCGCTGGAGACCTGGGGTGCACCTTCTGGTCCACCACCCGGCCATGCCCCAACACCACCTGCCGGTCCCCCCGGGCGGCCACCGCGGCATCGTGCGTCACCACTATCAACGTGGTGCCTTCGGCGTGCAGGGCGTCGAAAATCTCCAACACGATCTGTTCGTTGGCGGCATCCAGGTTGCCGGTCGGCTCATCCGCCAGCACCAAGGGCGGGCGGTTGATCAGGGCTCGGGCAATGCAGACTCGTTGTTGTTCGCCGCCGGACAGTTGCGACGGCAGGTGGCCGGCCCGCGCCCCCAAGCCAACCCGTTCCAGAGCGGCCAGGGCCTCGGCCGCGTCCGCCATCGAGTGGTAGTACTGCGCCACCATGACGTTCTCCAGGGCGGTCAGGTGGCCGATCAGGTGAAACTTCTGGAAGATCAAGCCCACCTGGTTGCGGCGCACCTGAGTGAGGGCCTTCTGGTTCAGGTCCGTCACGTCCGTGCCGTTCAGCCAGTAGCGCCCCGCTGTGGGCCGGTCCAGGCAACCCACAATGTTCATCAGGGTGGTCTTGCCACTGCCGGACGGCCCCACCACGGACAGCCACTGCCCGGCCGGCACCTCCAGCGAGACCGTATCCAGGGCTTTCAGGTCACCGTAGGCCCGGGTCACTTGGTCCAGGTGCACGATGTCGTTCAGTGGGTTGGTCATCATTCCTCCCTCAGTTGCAGGGCTGGGTCGATTTGGGCGGTGCGGCGCAAGGGCACAATGACGCCTAGGCGGGTGACGGCGATGGCCACCGCCACGGTGGCCAGGGCAACCCACCAGGGCATTTGGACGGAGCGGTGGAACACGGCCTGGCCCACACCCCAGGCGAAGGCGTAGCCCAGGCCAACTCCGGCCAGGCCGCCCACCAGGCCCAACACCAGGGCCTCGGTGACAAATTCGCGGTTGATGACGGCCTGGTCCGCCCCCAGGGCTTTGCGTAGGGCGATTTCGACGCGGCGTTCCGTCACCACCGCCACCATGGTGGTGCTGACACCGATCATGGTCAGGGCCAACACCAAGGTGGCCACCAGGGCCAGCAGGGTGCGCAGCATGGCCAACACATCCGCCTCGGAGCGGGCCAGGCGCTGCACCGGTTCGGCCTGCACCTGGGGTACGGCCTGGCTGATGGCCTGGGCGATGGCGGCTAGGTCCTTCGATTCGCTGGCCACCGAGTATTCGGCCACGTCCCACGGCCCCGGTCCGGCCAGGGCCGCCAGGTCATCCGCCCACAACACCACCATTTCGTCTTCCGCGCCCCCGGCGGTGACGATGCCGCTGACGGTGTAGACGGCCTGCGGTGCAGCTTCGTCTGCGGCCCCCTCCTGGCCCACCGGCAGCGACACCGTCACGTTCTGCCCCACCTCGGCTCCGGCCCAGGCGGCCACATCGGTGCCCAGCAGCACCTGGCCGGGGCCGGCCGGCCATTCCCCTTGGACGGCCCAGTAGCCCTTAGCCTGTTGCACCTGGTTCAGGTCGGCACCCGCCGCCAGGTAGGACTGGTTGGCCAGCCGCACCGTCTGGTAGCGGAAGGCCGCTTGGGCCACCACCTGGCGGCCGGCCAGGGCCTGGTCCACCTGTTGGAGTGTGGTGTCAGCCAGGCCGGGCTGATCGCCCGCCGGGCTGACCACCAGGTTGGCCCCCACCTCGCGCAGCTCACGGGAAAGGTGCCGCGGAATATCGGCCGCGATGGTGGCCAAACCGCCCAGGGCGGTGGCGCCAATGGCCACCGCCGCCACCGCGATCAATACCCGCGAGCGCCGCCTGGTCAACGAGGCCAGCACCATGCGGCGGGCCATGGTGTGATTGGCCACCTGGTGGTTGTCCCCGGACGTCACGTTCCTAGCGGCCATGGAGCACCTCCGCGGGGCGCAACCGCACCAGCAGGCGGATGGCCGGCAGTGAACCGCCCACCATCACCAGCACCACCAACAACGCCACCAGGGCGGCCACCACGGGCCGCGGCGTGATGGCACCGCCAAACACGGCGAAGCCCACCACCTGGGCCGCACCCAGACCCAAACCAAAGCCCACCACGCCGCCGGCCAGGCCGATCACGGCCATTTCGGCCAGGATCAGGCGCACCACGGCCCCGTCCGGCGCCCCCACGGCCTTCATCAGGCCGATCTGAGGCGCCCGCTCCATGACCGAGGCCGTCACCAGGTTGGCCACACCCAGGGCGCTGGCCAGCAACGACAACAAGGTGACCAGAATCATGATCATCCCGGTCTTGGTCAGGATGGTGCCCTGAGCCTCGGTCACTTCACGCACCGGCTTCGCCACCGCGTCCGTCATCACCTCTTCAATCTGGTAGGCAATCGAACTGGCGTAGGCGGTGCAGTACCAGGTTTCCCATTCGGACACCGTCAGGGCGCCGGGGTTCTGGGCCGCCCGCCGCGCCAGGTCGTTGTCCGGCGTGGTCAGCGCCGCCACCTCCACCCGGTCCACCTCGCCCGGCCGGCCCGCTAACTGCTGCGCCACCGCCAGGGGCACCAGCACCTGCCCGTCCTCGTCGCCCCCGGCCGTGTACAGCCCGGCCACCTGCACATCCACCGCCTGGCCGGCCGGGCCGGTCAGCGCCAGCCAGTCGCCCAGCCCCAAGCCCCGCTCCTGGGCCAGCTTCGAACCCACCATGGCCAGGCCCACATCGCCATCGGCAATCCAGCCGCCCGCCACCTCCCACCAGGCCCGCAGTTCGATCAGCCCGGCGCTGACATGCTCGCCCGTGGGCAGGGCCAACTGATGGGCAAACCAGCTACCCACCACGGTGACGGGGGCGGCATCGGCCATTGAAGCTTCACCAGAGGCCCCCACCTGGGCCGCCACCTCCAGGAAGGGCGCGAACTGGGTGATGTTGAAGGCCCAGAAGATCGTCTTGATGTTGGCCACCTCGGCCTCTTGCAGGGCCGGCCCGCCAGTAGTGGCCGCATCCGCCAGGCCATACACGTCATCGAGCACCGCGGCGCCCTTCGGCTGCACCACGATGTTGGCGCCGTAGGTGCTCAACTCTTGGCTCACCTTGTCGCCCACATCGAAGGCCACACCCAGCATGGCCGTCGCCACACAGGCACCCAGGGCGGTGGTGAGGGCGATCATGGCCCGCCCACCCCGGTGACGGATCAGGGCGCCGCGCAGCATCCTCAGGAACATGCCGGCGGCCTCACGCGAAGTGGTGGGCGGCCGCTGCCAGGTCCGCCACATCGATCTGAATCGAACCGTCCGCCATCACGTAGTCCAGCGGAATCGGGTTGCAGCCACCCTTGAAGCCGATCGTGGCCACGTTCATCACCACGTCGCACAAGCGGCAGATGATCTTGCCGTCGCGCTCGTAGTAGCCGGTGGCGCCGCAGATCTCGCAGGCGTCCAGGCCCACCCCGTAGGCCACGCCGTTCTTCTTGATAACGATGAAGCGCACCTCCACACCCTCCGCCGTGGTGTAGGCGAAACGATGCAGATGGCCGTCATCCACCTGATCCAGGTTGACGATGGCCAGATTGCCCACGATGGTGAGTGGTTCGGCCGGCGACAACTCCGGTTGGCGGCCGTCGTAGTAGGCGCCCACCGTCACGGCCAACAGCACGCCGGCGCCCAGCAGCAGGCCTCCCGCGCCGAAACGCAGACGCCGCCGGGCGGTCGCCTTGACCAGGCGCCATTGGGCCGGGTTGGTCCACAGGGGTGTTCCCGATGCCGCGGCGGCCGGCAGCACGCGGAAATCACCTTCGGCTTGGCGGCCGGCGGTGATTGGGGCACGGGCCAGGCTCAGGTTGGTGCGCAGCCGGACGGCCACCAGGAGCAGGGCCAGGGCCAGCAGCAGGCCCAACTGCCAACCCTGGTGGTTGATGCCCCAGGCCAACGCCTTGAAGGCCGGCCGGGGCAGGCGGATCAGGGCGCGGCCCTGGAAGAACTGGACCACGGCCACCACCTGCCACACCAGGGCTGTCAGCAGGGCCCCCGCCAGGATCAGCGCGGCGGCGCGACGGCTCACGCCGTCGGCCGCCTTGGCCAGCACAACGCCGGCCAGCGCCACCAGCAGCACGCCGCCCGCAAACCCGGCCACGCGACCCAGCCATTCGGTGGAAAACACGCTGTGACCAGGCATTACATAACCGCTGAAGCCCAGCATGGCGCCGCTGGCGGCCCGGGCCAGGGTGACGGCCGCCAGGAGCCCGGCGGCCGCCTGGGCCACACGGTTGAAGGCCGGACGTGGCCGGGGCAAGGCCACCGCCAGCAGGGTCAGGCCGGCCGCCACCTGGGCCAGGGACAAGCCCAGGTTGACGGCCTCCCGGTCGGTGAACCAGACGGCCTGGCGGGCCACCGCCAGGACGGCCGCGCCGACCAGCCCCAGCGTCACCCCAGCGGTGAGGACCCGGCCCAAACCGGGCCGGGCGGCATCGGGCAACCGGGCGGCATCGGGCACCGTTACCGCCGGCCCATGCGGGACCCCGTGCCCGCCACCACTAGTGACGTCAAGACTGCCTCCGGGTGAAGAGGCGGCAGCGGGCACGGGGCTTGGGGCCGCCACGCGGCCGGCATTACCCCAGGCCGCCATGATGGCCAGGAGTAACGCCGCTGGCGCCAAAGCGGCGGCGACTTGAACAAATTGATGCAGCATCAGCGGTTCGGTCTTTCTGGCTTGTCACCCCAAGCCGGTTGCCCGTTCCCCGGTTCGGCTAAGCGGGCCGGCCCGTCGTCACCCCCGGGCCGCCCGCCTCGCCGCGGTTTACCACTCGCGGGGCGTGTAATCGAAGTCGAATTCGGCCACCAGCGGCTCAGTCCAGAAGCTGCCGGTGACGCCGGTTTCCTTGTCCACGTGCAGCACCCAGCCGTTGTCTTCCGGCGAGTGGATGGTGAACTTGACCTTGTAGGAACCAGCGTTGGGCAGCGCGATGTTGGCCCCGTAGTGGGGGCCGTCCGAGGCGTTCATCGGCATGAACGTGCCGGCCGCCGCCACCGTGCCGTCTTCGGCCGTGATGGCGTATTCCACCGTCAGTTCCGGCACAAAGTCACCCACGCCGTAGCCCAGGTCGTTCTCGCCGGCCGAGATGTCGGCCTCAATGTGCATGTCCGAATCGGCCGCCGCCAGACCCATGCCGCTGGGCTCCATGTCGACCGGTTGGAAGTAGACGGCGGCCACCTCCAGCGGGCCAACCGTCTGCGGGGTGCCGATCTCATACTCGGTGAAGCCGGCCGCGCCTTCGTCGCCGGGCGCCGGGGCTTCGACAGCGACACCGGTGTCCGCGCTGGTGGACGTGCCGCCCTTGTCGCTACTGCCGGAGCAGCCGGCCACAGCTAGGCCGAGGGTCAGTGGCAGGGCCAGGGCCGCGGCCGCAGTCTTGAGCTTCATGTGATTGCCTCCATGAGTTGGGCTGGTTGATCGGTTTGATCGGTTGAGGGAGTCGGTTCGGGTTGGTTCTGGGGCTCAGCGGTGGTGCGGCGGCGGCGGGCGCGGCGGGCCACCACCACGAAACTGGCGGCCATGACGGCCAGGACGGCACCCTGCAGGCCCAAGGTCTCCGCCGTGGGATAGATGCCCAGCAGGTCGAACGAACCCAGGCCGCCAACCGGCGTCAGCGACACCACGCCGCCTTCCTGCAGTTCCTTGATGCCGCTGCCGGCAAAGCTGAAGGCCAACACGGCCAGGACGGCCGAGGTGCCGATGAAGAAGGGCCGCAACGGCAGCCGGATCGAGGCCAGGCGGATCACCAGGTAGACCACCACCAGCGCCACCAGGCCCACGCCCAGGCCGGCCCAGATGGCTCCGCGCTGGCTGGAGGCCTGAGCCTGCAGCGCCTGGTACAGCAGGATGACTTCGGCGCCCTCGCGGAACACGGCCAAGAAGGCCACGGAGGCCAGCGACAGGGCGGACCGCCGGGCGCGGGCAGCTTGGGCGGCATCGGGCTCGGTGGCCGGGGCGTCTTCGCCTGCGCCGCCTGTCCCGTTGCCCGATGCCGCGGCCTCGCCCGCCGTGGCGGTGGCAGCGGTGGCTGCTCCCACCTGCCGCTTGATGAAGCCGGTCCAGGCGGCGGCGTCCGCCTTCGCGGCGATCCAGCTTGAGACCCACATCAGCATCACCATGGCCACCAGCACGGTGACGCCTTCGATGATCTCTTGGGGTGCGCCGGCCAGCGTGGTCAGCGCATTGATGGCGAAGGCCATGGCGATTGAGGCCAGCACCGCCAGCCCCGCCCCGGCGTAGACCAGGGGCAGGCGCCGCCTGGCACCTGACTTGATCAGGTAGGCGATGATGGCGCCCACCACCAGGATGGCTTCGAAACCTTCCCGCAGGATGATGACCAGCGAACTGACGAAGGTGGCGCCCGCGCCGGCCTGGTCGCCGTCCAGGGCGGCGGCCTGTTCCAGCAGCAGGCCCTTGAGCGTTTCGGTGTGGCTCTTGACGTCCGCATCCGGGCCGCCCGCCAGGACTAGCTTCTTGATCAGGGAGAACTCATATTCGGCGTCGGTTGCGGCCTGGCCGGAGACGTAGGCCATCACCACCTTCTCGAAGCCCTTGGCCTCGTAGTAGCCGTAGTAGGCGTCGTTCACCTGGTCGCGGGCGGTTTCCAGGTCACCGGCCTGGAAGGTCTGGTAGGCCTGGTCCAGGATGCCGCCCATTTCGGTGGCCACGTCGGTCCAGGTGGCAGGGGCGGTGCCGCCGGTGTCATCGGCTGCTTGGGCCGCCATCGGCCACTGCAGGCAGGCCACGAGGACCAGAACTATGGTCATCAGCGGGAGGAGGCTGCACCCAGAAAGTGAGCCGGCCTGCCGGGCACGGCTGGGGCTGACTGCCACGTCGACCTCCTGGGGGGACCTCGCGGCGATGGGCGGCCACCCGCCATCGGCCACAAGTTTGGTTAGCCTTACCTAACTCGAATAAAGCAAGGTTAGCCTAACCTAATTCGTCCCGTCCCTGTCAACCCTCTCGCCGCCCCCTCCTCACGAGAGGTCAATTCCGTCACTTCGCCCACGGCTGCACCCACAACGTCCCCCAGGGCTTGACCCGGGATCTCGCTGCCACAGCCCACCGGGTAGAGACTTGTTGCACCCGGGCCGGCCTGTCAGCGCTTCGGGTAGAGAGTTGTTGCACTTCTTGGGCCGTTCTGACGCCAGGGTAGAGACTTGTTGCAGATTCTCAGGCCTGAGGTTGCAACAAGTCTCTACCCCATGGCCGAAACCGGGGGATTCGCTGCAACAACTCTCTACCCAGGACCCGATGGCGTCCGATCTGGCGCAACAACTCTCTACTCGGATGCCCGATGGCGTCCGGTCCGGCGATCGGGAGAGACTTCCGGTAGTCAACCAGTCCCAATACGGCCATCCGGAGAGACTTCTGTTAGTCCAGGAGCCCGATGGCGTCCGGTCCGGCGATCCGGAGAGACTTTCGGTGGTTCTGAGGCCCGTTCAGGCCAGGTGGAGAGAGCTTCGGTAGTTCTGGAGCGCCAGAACACCGGAACTCTCTCCGCTTGGCGGATTCGGGCCCGAAAACTGCCGGAAGTCTCTCCGGATCGGGTTGGACGGGTGCTGGAACAACCGAAAGTCTCTCCGCTTCGGCACGCGACAGGTCGCCGGCCAGTGGCCGATAGTGTCCGGACGGTTCGGGCAGGTGTGGGTCGGCGGGGTGGCGCCGGCGGTGGTGCTTCTTGCCCGGCTCCGGCTGCCCCACGCGTGTCGACGCAGCACAGCGGAGGAGACGCGCAGGGTGGCCGGAGCCAGGCCAACAACACCGCCGCTAGCGCCACCCCGGCAACCACCCCGCCCCCAACCTTCCGCCCCCTCCCCTCGCGAAAGGTCACTTTTCCGGCGCGAAAGGTCAATTCCGTCA
>JAISSX010000035.1 GCA_031272885.1 Bifidobacteriaceae bacterium
CTAGTCGACGTGGGGCCCGCCGGCGTCGGCGTCGTCGACTTCGACGGTGTGGGAGTCGTCGTCTTGGTCGGTGTGGGCGTGGACGTCGCCACTGCCGGCACCATGGCGCTGCTGGCCTGCCTAGTGGCGGAAACCCAACCATAGGCACTGGCGGTGACCTTGGCTGTCAGGCTTGACCCGACATCGGCCGCCTTGACCACATAGGTGGTGCCAGAACCAACCAAAGTGGAACCCCGGTACCAGGCCACCGACCGGGTGGCCTCGGCCGGATTGACCGCACCGATACTCGCAGTCAGGGTCTGCCCCACCTTCGCGGTACCGCTGATGGTGAGCGAAGCAATGGTGACCGGGCCCGTACCGACATACAACTTCGCACCACTGGTCCCGGCCGGCACAAATTGCGGAGAGGAGTCCGACAGGCCATACGTCACCGTGACGGTGGCAGCAGTCGTGTCCGAGACAAGCAGGCGAGCGCACTGGCCCGCTGGTATCGGGATATTGAAGGTACCGCTGGCGCCCAACACAACAAGGCCAAGAACGGAGTAGGGGCCGGAGAAGCTGGTATGGGTGGAGTCGCAGGTCACATTGGTGTAGGTGATTGCCCATCCGTCCATCGAAGTGCCTTGGCGGTGGATCAGCGTGCCGGAAACGGTGGGCAGTGCCGCAATTGCCACCCCGGCCGAGGTGGCGTTACCGGAAATGTAGAAGGTCTTGTCAGCGGTCACCTGGACCGTGACGGTCTTCCCGGCATCGGCGGGCCTGACCACGTAGGTGGGACCGGATTCGCCTGTGATCGCCACCCCGTTGCGCAACCATTGGTAGGTGTAGCTGACGGGGGTGGCGCTCCAGGTACCGCTGGAGGCGGTAAGAGTGCTACCCGCCGTCGGCGTGCCGGTGATGGCCGGCGGAGTGACGTTGACGAGGGTTGCCTGCCACACTGCCGCGCTGGTGGCTTGGGCGGTGGCCGAGGTCCAGTCGAGGTAGCTGGCGGTCACCTTGGCCGTGAAGGTGTGGCCGATGTCGTCCAGGCCAGTCACGTAGGTATCGCCGTAGGCAACGGCGGCGGATCCGTCATCCCGGTACCACGCGGTGACGGAAGTGGCCCAGACAGGACTAATGCCACCGACGTTGGCCGTCAGGGTTTGACCCACCTGGCCGGCGCCGCTGACGGAGACTGACGCGATGGTGACGGTACCCGCCCCAACTGTCAGAGCAATGTTGTTGGCCCCTGTCGCCGTGTAGTGACTAATGGCGTCAGTTGCGCCAAGGGTGGACCGCACCGCGACGGCGCTCGCGTTGGAGAGGCCAACGGAAGCGCATTCGCCCGGCAGCACCGAGAAACTGAAAGTGCCGGCTGCAGTCAAGGTGATGGTGCCATAGATGTCGGTCACGCCGGGGGTGTCGGTGTGGCTATCGTCGCAGGTCACGTTGTTGTACTTGAGTTGCCACCCGGCCAGTGAGGCGCCCTGGCGGTGCGTGACGGTACCCGTGATGGTGGTGAGCCCGGGCACGGTCACCGCAGCCGAAGTGGTGGGGAACGACGTCCAGCCCGTCTTGCTGGGTGTCACCTTGACCGAAAGCTGGTGCCCGGCATCGGCCACTTGCACCTGGTACGTGCTTGCCGTGCCGACCTGCGTAGTGCCGTCCCGGTACCACACGTAGCTGAGGGTGGCGTCCGATGGCGTCCGGGCGCCCACGTTGGCGGTCAGGGTGTTGCCCACGGCCGCCGTGCCGGTGATGCCGGCCGAGGCGACCGTGGCTTCGGCGGCATTGAACAGCTTGACCTGGTAGGTGACGACCATGGGGTAGCCGCCCGAGTTGTCGATACCGCTGATGGTGACCGTGTAGGTGTCGACCGTGCCTAGGGCAGGCCGGGTGATGCCGGCCACGGTCCAGACCAGGCCGCGGTAGGGATCGTGCGCAAGATGCGAGGCTGTGGCGTTGATGATCGAAGTGGCGTAGGTGGTAGAGCCCTTCTTGACGGTGACGCTGGCCGTGGTGAAGTCACCCTGCATCCGGGAGTAGCTCCAACGCTGGGAGGTGGGGTAGATCTCGTAGGGGAAGTAGCCGGCGGACGGCCAGGCAATGCCGGCGCCAGCGACCACAGGGTTGGACTGCGCGGTGCCGGTGCCGGCCACGTTCACAGCCAAAGCGTTGCTGGTTGAACCCGCGCCCACCTGGGACAACGGCTCATGGAGCAGCCAGCGGCGGCCGATCATGTTGGTGCCCATATAGTCAGCGTTCATCAGGCTGATGACGCCGGCGGCGCCGGCCGTGCCATACGACTGGGTGTAGACCCCGGCAATGCTGTTGGCGTAGCTGCTGTAGCACGGGATGGTGTCGACGAACGACGATCCCGTGATGCCATTGGCATGAACCATGATGGCCAACTGCTGGGCGTACTGGGAAGCGGTGGTGTTCTCGGTGACGGGCTGCAGGCCGGCCATTTCGCGGAAATAGTTGATGGCCGTGAAGGTGGCGGCCTGGGCGGCCGCGCTGGGAGCACCGGCAGCGGCGGCGGGTTGCTGGTAGGGGTGGAGGAGGCAGGCGCTCGCGTTGCCGGTCCAGCCGATGGGAACGGTCATGGTTGGCACCAGGGTGTTGATGTAGGCGTTGGCGACGGCCGTCTGGTTGGTGGTGTCGATTGACATGGGCACCAGGGCGGCGTCAGCTGGTGCGGCCGGCTGGGCGGCGACGCCCAGGGTGGCGACCAAGGCGGCCGTCAATGCGGTGATAGCGAAACGGTGAAGGTGGGAGGAGTGCGCCATGCAGTCATGCTAGGAAGGCGCTGACCAGGCCACAATGGGGAGAACTCCCCATGCCAACCCTAAACAGGGGTTAC
>JAISSX010000026.1 GCA_031272885.1 Bifidobacteriaceae bacterium
CAGGGGCTTGGGCGGGTTTGCTGTTGGTGACCTACCCAAGACTGTGGCTGTGCGGCAGGTCGATCTGGTGACCAAAAAGTGCGCGAAGGTCACGCAGGAGGGTTGGCGAGCGCGGCAAGACCCCGGATCGTCTACGGCGCCCGGGATGACACACAAACAAGCCGCGGGATGACGGCAAGGCAAGATCCCGGATCGCCTGCGGCGCCCGGGATGACACACAAACAAGCCGCGGGATGACGACAAATCGTGTCCGGGATGACGGACAGCCAGGCCGCGGGATGACGACAAGTTGAGTCCGGACTGGCTTGGCAGTTCGGCGCCCCGGGATGACCAGGAGAGAGGCGCCAGGATGACGATGAGGCGCGCCGGGATGGCTGGACTCTTGAAGTCAGGATGACGGGTGGATGACGGGGGTGGATGACGGAATTGACCTTTCGCGCCGGAAAAGTGACCTCTCGCGAGGCAGAGGCTTAGGCGGAGGTGGAGGCCGGTTGGCGGACTTCGGGGATCCAAGGCCCGCGCGCCTGTTGGTCACCGGCCGCACCAACACCAGCCACACCAACACCAGCCACACCAACACCAGCCACACCAACACCAGCCACACCAACACCAGCCGCGCTAACACCGGCCGCACCAACACCAGCCGCGCTAACACCGGCCGCACTAACGCCGGCCGCAGGCTCGCGCGTTTCGCGCTGGGGCGAGGCGGCCACCTCGGCCCCCTGAACCACCCCAGCCACCTCGGGGGCCTCGGCCCGGGGATGGGCCAGCGCGTAGGTGGACCAGAGGCGTTCACTGCTGACGTGGGTGTAGCGCTGGGTGGTGGCAAGAGAACTGTGCCCCAGAATCTCTTGGACCGAGCGCAGATCCGAGCCGCCCTCCAGCAGGTGGGTGGCGGCCGAATGGCGCAGGGCGTGCGGCGCCACGTCCGGCACGCCGGCCGCGGCGGTCAGCCGGTGGATGGAGCGGCGGGCCTCGCGCTGGTTCAACCGCCCGCACAGCAAGCCAAGGAATAGAGCCGGCCCGGCCTTGGCGGCCGCCCCCTCGCCGCCGGCGGCCAGTATGGCCGGCCGGCCCTGGTCCAGCCAACAGTGCAGGGCCTGGGCCGCTGGCACGCCGTATGGGACAACCCGCTCCTTGCCGCCCTTGCCGGTCACCCTGACCAGCCGCGCTTCGTGGTCCAGGCTGGTCAGGTCGAGCGACACCAACTCCCCCACCCGCAGGCCGGTGGCATAAGCCAGTTCGGCCAGCGCCCAGTCGCGCAGTTGGATGGCGCCGCGATCGGCCGCTGCGGCGGCCGCCACATCCATCATGGTGTTGGCCTCGGCCTGGGCCAGCACACGTGGCAGCTTGGCCTTGGCCGAAGGCACCTGCAGGCGCAGGGTGGGGTCCTTGGTGATCAACCCTTGCGCCAGGGCCCAACCCATGAACGAGCGCACCGACGCCCCCCGCCGCGCCATGGAACTGCGCGCCGCGCCTTGCTCCATCAGGTCGGCGAACCAGGCGCGCAGGTCATCCAGCGTCACGGCCGCCAGTTCGGCCGGGCCGTCAACGGCCATGGTGGCCAGTAGTTGGCCGATGTCTGCCACATAGGCCTTGACGGTGTTTGTGGACAGCGACCGCTCCAGGGCCAGGTGCTGGCGGTAGTCCGCCAGCACCTGGTCAACCCAACCGGTCGCCTGGCTCATGGCTCCAGTTTGGCCCATGACTCAGCGGTTGCGGTGCTGCGCCACCCGGCGGCGCCGCGAAGCCCCGGCCAACCCCAAACCAGCCAACACAAAGGCCAAACCCAGCCAGGCCAGCGCCTGCAGCGCCGGGCTGGCACCCGTCAGCGGCAATTCGAGCTTGGTCACGGTGCCTGGCGTCGGCGACGTTGGCGGCGGCGTGCTACCCGGTGGTGTCGAAGCCGGTGGTGTCGAAACCGGCACGGTGGTGGGCGGCGGCGCATCCACCTGCACGGTCTCGTCGGGCACACCGAATTGCCCGACGTAGCCGGCAATACCGCCGCCGGGCGCAGCCGTAATGGTCTCGACCCAGGTGTAGTAGCCGGGCTTGGTCACCTTGACCTCGTCGGTGGTGTAGGCGCCGTTGCCGGTGACCTCCGTTTCGACCTGGCCGGCCACGGGCGCGCCCGCCGGCACGGCATCGGCCAATTCGGGCTTGTCTGCGAACGGGCCGTACAGCCTGGTTACGATGGTGACCGGCCCGGCTGTCGCCGGCAGGCCGCTGATCTCACCGGTGTCGTAGATGGTCGCACCCAGGCCGGTCAGCTTGGTCGAGGCCTTGGTCACCACGGACGGCTCCCAGGCCTTCACCAGCGTGGTCTCCTCCGCCAGACCGAACTCACTGGTGGCCGACAACACCTGGCCGTCGCCGTCCGGCGTCAGGCTCTCTACCCAGGTGTAGTAGCCCTCCAGGCCGATTTCGAGGCCGGGCGTGACGTATTCGCCGTCACCCTCCACCGTCACCGTCACCGAACCTGCCACAGGGGCGTCATCGGGCACCGCCGTCTGGGGCTGCGGCGCATGGTCGAACGGTCCATACAACACCGCCTCCACCTGGCCCGTGCCGGGCCCAAGGCCGGTGACCCACAAGGTGTCGGTCAAGGTAGCCCCGGCCATGGCCTGCTGGTCGGAAGCCCTGGTGCGGATGGCGGGCTGCCACGGCACGAAGACGGTCTCGCTGGCCTCGCCGAACTTCTCCGGCGTGGCCAACATGTCGTCACCGGCCGGCGTGAAGATGCCCGAATAGACGTAGTAGCCGCCCTTGGTCAGAGCCAGGGCCGGTGTGGTGTAGGTAAAGCCGCCTTCATCATCGAACGTCACCTCGGTGGTGAAGGTCTTGACCACCTGGGCCTCAGGCGCGCTGCCGTCTGGCTCATCAGCCTCATCAGCCCCAACACCCTCGTAATCCCGCACGGGGTTGACCTCGAACGGCCCGTACAGCGTCACGGCCAGCGTGCCCTGGCCGCCGGGCCGTCCACCGGCCAGCACCAGCACGTCATGCGCCTCTCCCCCAGGCTCCGCCGCGGACAGCACGGCCTCGGACCGTAGCGACGGCTCGAAGGGCACCACGATGGTCTCGGTTGCCACGCCGTACCGGCCGGTCCAGCCGTTGGTGCCGGACCCCACAACATCGGCCGGAATGGTCTCCACCCACACGTAGTAACCGGGCGCGGTCACCGTCAACCCGGCCGTCTCGGCCGCTCCGGCACCGTCAGGCCCGGCCGTCACCACGGTGGTAACCGACCCCACCACGGGCGTGCCGGCCGGCGCGGCATCGGCCAAACCGGGCGCGTCCCCTAGCGGGCCGTACAGCGTTGAGATAACCGTGTAGCTACCGCCCGGCCTACCACCACTCAAGGCCAGGTGGTCCGTCAGCAGGGTGCCCGGGGCGGCCACGGCCTGGGACGTCTGCGTCACAACCTGCGGGCTCCACGGCACCACGGTGGTCTCGGCCGCCTCGGCGAAGCCCGAGGTAAACGCCTCGTATTGCGACGTCGCCTTGATCTGCGCGGTCCAGGTGTAGAAGCCCTTGGCGGTCACCGTCACCGGCGGCGTGGTGTAGGTGCCGGCCTTGGTGGCCGTGGTCACCACCGTGCCCACCTTCAGCGACGGATCGGACGGCCAGTTGCCCGATGGCGCCGGCCGGGTGGCGAACGGCCCCCACAGGGTCGATTCGATCACCGCCGGGGCCGCCGCCAGGTCCGCCGTGTGGGCGTCGACCACCAGGGTGTCGGTCAACGCGGCCCCGGGCGCCGCCACGCCGGCCGAGGTCTGGGTGGCCACCGACGGCCCCACCGTCTTGACGGCCCGGAACGTTTCGCGGTCGATGCCGTAGTCCGCCACCGCGCCCAGAGTGTTGCCGCTGGCAGATGTCAGCACCTCGACGTGCCAGGTCAGCCAGCCCATCTGGTTCTCGTTCAGGGTGTAGCCGCCCACGGTGACGGTGGCGTTGCCGTTGCCGTCCAGTTTGACGGTCTGCCCGTAGGGCCCCACCACGTCCCAGGCCTTGTCCGGCCGGGTGGCGGTGCGCTGTGGCGCCGGGTCGGTGACCGCCAGCGGCAGGTGGACCAGGGTGGCCCGGACCGTGACCGTGTCACCGGGGAAGCCGCCTCCCACCGTGATCTGGTCATACACCCGGTCCCCCGGCCCGGCCGGGTTGGCGGTCTGGTTGATCGAGTCGATACGGGCGGTCTTGCGGGCCACGCTGAAGGACTCGGCCGGCACCGAGAACGGGTGGGTTACCCCGCGCGTGTAGTCGGTGCCACCCAGGGTGACCCGCCAGGAATACCAGCCGGCGCCATCGGCCGCCTGGACGGTGTAGCGCCCGGTGGTGACGGTGGCAGCCCCGGCGGCGTCAAGCTTCGCGGTAGCGGTGGGGGCCGTGTAGACCTTGCGGGCACCCGATGGCGCGTTGGCGGACTGGGCAGGCAGCGCACCACCCGGCCCGGCCACCTTCCATAGTTCGGCCGTCACACTCACCGTGTCGCCGGGGAAACCGCCCGTCACCGTGACGGTGTCGGTGATTGTGTCACCTACCGAGACGGCGTTGCCGGTGGCGGAGGACTTGGTGCTGATGGACGCGGCCGCCTGGGTCAGGCCGAAAGTGGCGGAAGCTGAGGTAGCGGCAGTCTGGGCCGCCGCCGCCAGCACGGTCTGGTGGCCGGACTGGGCCAACACGTGCAGTTCGTTGGAGGGGAAGATGGCCCCGGTGGTGGCGGTGACCTGGAAGGTGGCGGTGCCATCCAGGTTGATCGGCACCCGCAGCTGGGTGCCCTGCGCGATGGTTGTCACGTTCAGGGCCACTGAGCCGTTGGCGGCAAACTTGGCGTGGCCGTAGCCGGAGACGCCGGACAGCCGCAGCGTCACGGGGGCCGAGATGTGCAGCGCCCCGGAGGCAGACAACAGCTCAACCGTGGCGTAGACGGTCTTGTTCAGCCGGTCCGGCTGGGACATGGTGACCTTCAGCTTGGGCACGCCCTGCAGTGCGGCGGCCTCCGCCCACAGCTCGTTGGCCCGGGCCACAATGGCCGCACCACCGGCCGCCTTGGGGGCGTTTTGCCTGATCAGAGCCCTAGCACTGTCCGCCGAACGGCCGTTGCCGGTGTCGAAGTTGAGGTGAGCCAGGTAGGAGATGGCCTGGGGCGTGTTGTTGCCCGTCTCCCCCAGGTGTTTGGCCAGCACATAGCCCATCTGGGAGTAGACGCCACCCGTCTGCGTGCCGGCCAGTTTCAGAGCCGTGGGGCTGGCCGCCCCGGCCGTGATGCAGACCGCGTAAGGGGAAACGCCCTTGGTGGCGGGATCGGTGTTGACCAGCCTGCCCAGGTAGGTGCCGCCGTTCGAGTTGCCGTAGTCACCCGGCATCCAGGTGTAGGGCGCCACGTAGCCCGATGGCACAGCCTCGGCTTGCGGCTGGTCGAAGGTGGTCAAACCCAGCCCCAGGAAGAGGCTGGCGATCAGGCCAAGGGCGAGTCCGGCCAGGCGGCGGGTGCGCTTGGCCCGGTGGCGCGACGGCTGTGGGTGGTGCATTGGAACAACTCCGTTCATGACTGACTGGTGGAAAGCCGGCGCCAGGCGCCGTTGCTGGAGGCCGCCCGGCCGGCCCGTTCGAGGCGGGTCAGGGCAGCGAGAACTTGGGCGGGGGCCAGGCCGCAGGCCGTGGTCACGGCTGCGACCGAGGCCGGCCGGCGCATTGGCAGGGCGTCGAGGACGCGGCGCTCAACCACCCCCAAGCCGTCCAACACCCCGGAGGTTTCATCAAGACCGGGCAGCGCCGCCGGTGCCTGCCCGGCCGGCCGGGCCAGTTCCATGACGTCGCGGGCGTCGCTGACCAAGGTGGCGGCGCCTTCGCGGATCAGCCGGTGGCAGCCGGCCGAACTGGCCGCCGTGACCGGCCCCGGCACGGCCCCGACCGGCCGCAGCAGTTCGGCCGCGACGGCGGCGGTGCGGTGCGAACCGGAGCGCCAGCCGGATTCGGTCACCACCGTGACCTGCGCCAGCGCTGCTATCAGGCGGTTGCGGTCAAGGAAGCGTTCGCGGCGCGGGGCCGAACCCGGCGGCACCTCTGACACCACCGCTCCCTCGGCCGCCACCGCCCGCAGCAGGGCCTCGTTGCCCGGCGGATAGAGCCGGTCCAGCCCGCCGGCCATCACGGCCACGGTGAAACCGCCCACCGCCAAGGCGGCCCGGTGGGCGGCGGCATCGATGCCGTAGGCACCACCCGAAACGATGGCGTGGCCGGCCTGGGCCAAGGGTCCGGCGATGGCGGCCGTGACGGATTCCCCGTAGGCGGTGGCCGCCCGGGCCCCAACCACGGCTACGGCCCCGGCCAGGCGCCGGCCCAAGGTGGCTGGGACGCCATCGGGCGCCAAGACCCACAGGGCGAAGGGGGCCACCTCATTCAGGTCTTCCAGCCCGGCCGGCCAACCGGGGCTGCCCGGGTGCATCAAGACCCCACCCAGCCGGGCCAGCACCCGCAGTTCGCGCCGCGGGTCCAGGCCCTCCAGGCGGGGCAGCCAGCGGGCCAGGGCGGCCTCGGTGCCGGCCGCCGGGCGCCGACCCGCCGCCCGTTGCGCCAGGGCCCGCTGGGCGGCGGCCGAACCGACCTCGCCCACCAGCCATTCCAGGGCGGCTACCGCCCCCACCTGGCGCACCAGCACGGACGCGTCCGGATCGGCCGGCTCGGCGATGCGGCTCCAGGCCGCCAGGGCCAACTGGGGATCGGAGATGTCGAAGACGGGCCGGTTCATATGGCTGCCCTCACCCTCAGGCAGATGGCCTGGTCAACCTGGTCCGGCGTGGGGCTGTCGAACCCCGCCAGGTCGGCCATGGTCCAGGCCACCCGCAGCACCCGGTCCACCCCGCGCATCGACAGCAGGCCCATCTCAAGGGCCTGGTTGAGTTGGCGGTGGATGGCGCTGCCCGCGCCCAGCCGGCCGCGCAGCCAGGTGCCGGGCACCTCGGCGTTGGTCAGCCAGCCGAACTCGGCGTAGCGCCGGCGCTGTTCCGCCCGGGCCGCCGCCACTCGGGCCGCCACGGCGGCGCTGGATTCGCCGGCCGGGCCCTGGCCCAGCGGCAACTCGGCCACCGGGTCCACGTCCACCACCAGGTCGATCCGGTCCAGCAGCGGCCCGGACAGCCGCCCCATATAGCGGCGCTTGGCGGTGGCGGTGCAGGAACACTGTTCGCCGCGGCCCCAGCCCCGCCCACACGGACACGGGTTGGCGGCCAGCACCAGGTGGAACCGGGCCGGGTAGCGGGCGGCGCCGTTGGCCCGGTGGATCACCACTTCGCCGCGTTCCAGCGGCTGGCGCAGGGTCTGCAGGGCACGGGGCGAAAACTCGGGGCATTCATCCAGGAACAGCACGCCGCGGTGGGCCAGTGAGGCGGCGCCCGGCCGGGGGATGCCGCTGCCGCCGCCCACGAGGGCGGCCGGGGTGGCGGTGTGGTGGGGATCCTGGAAGGGTGGCCGGGTGATCAGGCCGCGGTCCGGGTTGAAGGTGCCGGCCACCGAGTGCAGCGCCGTCACCTCCACCGCTTGGGCCTCATCCAGTTGCGGCAGCAGCCCGGGCAGGCGGGCCGCCAGCATGGTCTTGCCGGTGCCGGGCGGGCCCTGCATCAAGATGTGGTGGCCGCCGGCCGCCGCCACCTCCAACGCATAACGGGCCTGGGCCTGGCCCACCACATCGGCCAGGTCGGGGTATTCCACCGGTTCCGGCGCAGCGCCCAGGCCGGCTGCGATACTGGCGCAGCGGTCCGGCGGTGGCGGCTCGATGCCGGCCCCCCAACGCCAGGCCAGTTCTTCCAGCGATTCGATCCCCAGCGGGTTGGCCCCGGCCACCAGGGCGGCTTCTCGTTGACAGGCGGCTGGCACCACCACGTCGCTGTAGCCGGCGGCGACGGCGGCGGCTACGGCCGGTAACACACCCCGCACCGGCCGGATTCGCCCGTCCAGGCTCAGTTCGCCGATCAGCACGGTGTTTTGCCCGGCGGCCGGGTCCACCCGGCGGGTGGCGGTCAGGAGGGCGGCCGCAATGGCCAGGTCGAAACCGGTACCGCACTTGGGCAGGTAGGCCGGTGACAGGTTGACGGTGACACGGGTTTGGGGGAAGGCGAACCCGGCGGAGGCGAACGCGGCCCGCACCCTGTCCCGCGCCTCCCCCAACGCGGCATCGGGCAAACCCACCAAGGTGAAGCCGGGCAGGCCGTCTTGGATCAGACCTTCCACCCGCACCATGTGGCCCTCCAGGCCGGTCAGGCTGACGGCGTTGGCGCGGCCTACCTTCAAACGCGGGCTCATGCGCCCACCCCTTGCAGGTGGGTCAGATCGATGCGTCCATCCGGGCTGACGGTGATGGCCAGCACGTCCAGGCGTACGGTCGCCCAGCCTGGCCGCCCCTCGGCCAGCCAGGCCCCGGCCAGGCGGCGCAGGCGGGTCACCTTGCGCCGCGCCACGGCATCGGCCGGCGTGCCGCGCGTCACGCAGCGGCGCGTCTTGACTTCGGCGAACACCAGGGTCGATGCCGGGGCCTCGGCAATCAGGTCGATCTCACCCTGGCGGCAGCGCCAGTTGCGTTCCAGGATGGTGTAGCCGATGGCGCCCAGGTAGTTGGCCGCCAGGCCCTCGCCCACCCGCCCCAGCGCCTTGGGGTCCAGGGCGGCCAGTTCGGCCGGCCGGCGGGCGGTAAAGGTGAGGGCAGGCGGCGGGCCGGCGAAGTCCATGGGATCCATGGACAGGAAGTTTGGTGCCGGTTTGGCGGCCAAGGCGCCGGAAGCGCTTCCGGCCTGTGGATAACGGATTCATCCCATGTTTACTGGGAAACCCTGGAAAGCCCCCTCAGCCGGCCGGCGACGGGTCCGGGACCTGCGCAAACACCGACCCAGGGTTCTTGATCAGGGCGAACCGGTCCAGCGGCCAAGACCGCAATTGGGCCACACCGACCACATTGTCGATGGGCACCGCACCCTTCCATTCTTCGCTGTAGCCGGCCTCGCCCGGGTCGTCGTGCCAGCGGGAATCGGCCGAGGCGTCACGGTTGTCCCCCATCACCCACAGGCCCCCCTCAGGCACCACCAGGTCAAGCACCTGGGTGGATGGATTGGAGCCGGCCGCGATGTAAGGCTCGGTGATGGCGACCCCATTGATGACCAGCGGGGCCCCGTTGCCGGCGCAGGTGATGTGATCCCCGGGCAGGCCAATCACTCGCTTAATCAAGAACTCCTCCGAGCTTTGTGGCGCCAACCCCAGGGACTGGGCCACGCCATGGAAGAAGGCCTTGACACCCTCGTCCTCCGGCAACTCGCCCGCGGAGGTGCCCCACTGGCCCGGATCATGGAACACCACCACGTCCCCCCGGTGCAGGTTCAGCACATTGGGCGCCAACTTGGTGACGATCACCCGGTTGTTCTCCTCCAACAGTGGTTCCATCGACTCGGAGGGAATATAGAAGCTCTGGATCAGAAAGGTCTTGAGCACAAACGACAGCACAATCACCAGCAGCACCAAGAAGCCGAACTCGGCCAGCGTGCGGCCCGCGGAGGAGGCAGGCGAAGCATCACGCTTGCCAACCACCACCGCGCAATGTTGGGCGCCACCGGTCAGACTCATCTCAGTAATTCTACGGTATAGAGATTTCTGACTTGGACAGTTCTTCGATGTTGACGTCCTTGAAGGTCACCACCCGCACGGTGCGCACAAAGCGCGCTGACCGGTACACATCCCACACCCAGGCGTCCGCCATGGCAACCTCAAAGAAGACTTCGCCACCGGCTGAACGGACCTGCAGATCAACGTGATTGGCTAGGTAGAAACGCCGCTCCGTCTCCACCACATAGCTGAACAGGTTCACCACGTCGCGGTATTCGCGGTACAGGGCCAACTCCGCCTCGGCCTCGTAGGCTTCCAGATCCTCCGCGCTCACGGCGCCTCCTCCGTTCCCGTAGTGCTTCCCGCCGTCTCGCCCGTCCCGCCGTCACCGCCGCTATCACCGCCGCCGCTGGCGCCCGGCTCCGGCACGTCGGCAAACACCGCCGCCGGGTTCTTCAACAGGGCCAGCCGGCTCAGCGGCCAGGTGCGCACCTGCGCCACGCCAACCACCTGTTTGATCGCCACCGCGCCGCCCAACGCCTCGGACATGTGCTTGCGCGAATCGGCCGAATGAGCCCGGTTGTCCCCCATCACCCAGATCGCGCCATCGGGCACCACGACATCGAACACGATGTCGGACGGGTTGGCCCCGGCGGCGATGTACGGCTCGTTGATCGCCACCCCGTTGACCATCACCGGCAAGCCCGGCCCGGCACAAGACACCCGGTCCCCCGGCAGGCCAATCACCCGTTTGATCAGGTAATCGTCCGAAGGCGAAGGGGCCAAGCCCACCGCCGCCGCCACCTTGTGCAGCATCGCCAGGAACGAGCCGTCATCGGCCTGGTTCTTGGCGTCCTCGGTGGCCGAAACCCAGTTGCCCGGGTCGTGGAACACCACAATGTCACCCCGGTGCAGGTCAAGCGCCTTTGGCGCCAGTTTGGTCACCAACACCCGGTCGTTCAGCTCGAAGGTGGGGATCATCGACCCGGAGGGGATGTAGAAGCTCTGGATCAGGAACGTCTTGAGCAGGAAGGACAGCACCAGCGCCGCCACCACCACGAAGGCCAGGTCCCCCAACGCCCGCCGGCCCTTGCGCTTGGCTCCCCGGCCGGCCGCCGCGCGGCGCGTCAGCGGCTGGGCGGCCTGCCCACCGGCTGGTTCGGCTGCCACCGCCTGGTCCTCTTCGCCCGCCGCAGAAGCTGCCCGATGGCGCCCGCCCGCCGCCTCGGGTGAGAGGCCGGCGTCAGGGGTCTGCTCGGTAAACACCTCTTGAGACTACGCCACTCGGGCCTGGCCCGGATCGTCCGCACGCGGGACCGCCGCCACTTCGCCACCCGGCTGCGCCGGTTCCGGCAGCCGCCACGTGCGCCGGTGCAGCGGCGTGGGCCCCAACCGCCGTAGCGCCGCCAGGTGATCGGCCGCGCCATAGCCCTTGTTGTGGTCCCAGCCGTAGGCCGGATGGTCCCGGTGCAGGCGCACCATCAGGGCGTCCCGCGTCACCTTGGCCAGCACCGAGGCGGCCGCCACCGTGGTGCAACTCGCGTCCGCCTTGACCTGCATTTGGATGGCCCACGGGTCCGGTTCCGGCTGGTCGAACAGGTCCGATGGCGGGGCCGCCAGCCAGTTGTGGCGGCCATCCAGCACGATGGCGCCCGGCTGGGCGGGCAGAGCGGCCAGGGCGCGCCGGCCGGCCAGCCGCAGGGCGGCCACGATGCCGTGCCGGTCGATCTCTGCGGCGCCGGCGTGCCCAACGGCATACCCGGCACACCAGGCCTCGATCGGTTCGACCAGGGCCTCCCGTTCGGCCGGCGTCAACGCCTTTGAATCGGCCACACCCGGCGGTGGGTCACCGGTAGCACCAGTAATCACCACCACACCAACCGTGACAGGACCGGCCAGGGCGCCACGGCCAACCTCATCCATGCCCGCCACCAGAGGGTGGTGGGCCAGCAGGCTGTGTTCTAACGCCAGGGAAGGCGTGGCCGGGGCCACGGGGCCAGTCAGGACTGGTTCACTCGGCGGCGGCTTCGGCCGCCGCGGCTTCGGCCTCTACCTCAGGGGCTTCGGCCTCGACCTCTTCTTCCACCAGCGGCGCGGCCGCCACCTCGGCGGCCTGGCGCTCGCGGCGCTCGCGGATCTTGGCCGCCTTGCCGTGGCGCTCACGCAGGTAGTACAGCTTGGCCCGGCGGACATCGCCCAGCGACACCACTTCGATCTTGTCGATCGACGGCGCGTGCAGCGGGAAGGTGCGCTCCACGCCAACGCCGAACGAGACCTTGCGCACCTTGAAGGTGGCGCGCACGCCTTCGCCGTCGCGGGCAATCACCACGCCTTGGAACACCTGGACACGGGAGCGGTTGCCTTCCACCACCTTGACGTGCACCTTGATGGTGTCACCGGGGCGGAACTGGGGAATGTCGCCCTTGAGGGCGGGGGCATCAACGGCATCGAGGCGCTGCATGGCTCATTCTTCCTGCCCCTAGCCGCAGGTCAGAGGCACACATCAGGCAACCGGGGTTGCTTGGAGGCTGATTTGGCGGCGCCACCTGGGCCTGGTTGCATACCCCCTGCGGCAGGTAAGCGGCCCGCGAACGCCAAACGGCTATTGTGCCACACTGCCCGCACAGCCACGAAACCGCCCCTGGGCCAAAGAGGTAGCGTTTGCCTGTGGTATCCGAAGAATCAGCCCCCGAACCGACCAAACGTGAATACCCCCAATTGACCCACCGGCAGATCCTGCAGGTGCTGTCCGGCCTGCTGTTGGCCATGTTTGTGTCCAATGTGGCCGGCACCGTGGTGGCCAACGCCCTGCCCACCATCAGCGCCACCCTGGGCTCCAACCAGCAGCAATACACCTGGATTGTGACCGCCACCCTGCTGGCGTCCACCGCCTCCACCCCCATCTGGGGCAAGCTGGCTGACCTGTTCAACAAGAAGACGCTGCTGCTGGTGGGCCTGGCGATCTTCATCCTGGGCTCGGGCCTGTCCGGCGCCTCACACGCCATCGGCGGCCAGGCCCATGCGACCAGCTTCCTGATCGCCTTCCGGGCCGTACAGGGCATTGGCCTGGGCGCCATGATGTCGCTGACCCAGGCCATCATCGGTTCGATCATCCCGCCCATCCAGCGCGGTCGTTACATGGCCTACACCGGCGCCACCATCGCCACCGCCACCGTGGTGGGCCCCCTGGTGGGCGGCTTCATTGTGGACACGCCCTGGCTGGGTTGGGAATGGTGTTTCTGGTCGGCCGTGCCGTTTGCCCTGCTGGCCGGCGGCGTGTTGCAGTTCCGGCTCAAGGTGCCCTTCCGCAAGCGCCCAAACGCCACCGTTGACTGGCTTGGCGGCGCGCTGGTGACGGTGGCTGTCAGCGCCCTGCTGATCTGGATCTCGTTCGCCGACCACGAATTCCCGTACCTGTCGTGGCAGACCGCCGCCCTGCTGGCCACCACGGCGGTCGCCACCGGCCTGTTCATCCTGGTGGAGCACAAGGCCAAGAACCCCATCATCCCTTTGGCCCTGATCTCGATGCGCACCACCGCCCTGGCCATCGTGGCCTCCATCGCGGTGGGCATCGGCATGTTCGGCGCCTCGGTTTTCCTGGGCCAGTACTACCAGATCGCCCGCGGCTACTCCCCCACCCAGGCCGGCCTGATGATGCTGCCGATGATGATCGGCATGCTGCTCTCCTCCGTTTTCATCGGCCGGCTGGTCTCCAAACTGGGCATCTGGAAGCCATTTGTGCTGGCCGGGGCCATCATCCTGGTGGTCGGCTTCGGCCTGATGGCCACCGTCAGGGCCGGCACCAACCTGGTACTGATCGGCACTTATGCCACCGTGGCCGGCCTGGGCATCGGCATGACGATGCAGAACCTGGTGCTGGCGGTGCAGAACTCGGTTTCGGTGCGTGACGTGGGCGCGGCCAGCGGCGCCGTCACCTTCTTCCGCTCCCTGGGGGGCGCCATCGGCATCCAAGTGCTAGGGGTGGTGTTCTCCCGCCAGGTGGGCGAGCACATCCACCAGCGCCTCAGCGCCATTCCCAACCTGCCGGCCGGCGTGATGACCAGTTCGGGCCAGGACGCCAGCGGCATGTCGCTGGATCTGTCCGCCCTGCCGGCCCCAGCGGAGGCGGCCGTGCGTGGCGCCTACGGCGATTCGATCGGCCTGTTGTTCCTGATCGCGGCGGGCGTCTCGCTGGTGTCAACCGTGGCGGTGGCCTTCATGACCTCCACCCGGCTGCGGGATTCGTTCGACACGGGCGCCTCGGTCGATGCCAAGTAGCCACCCCGGCGCCTAGTCCGGCACCTCCGGGGCCAGGTCCGGCCGGACCTCCCGGGTGCGCTCGATCGCCCGGTCCCGCCGCCACTGCGCCACCTTGCCGTGGTGGCCAGACAGCAACACTTCCGGTACCGCTAGGCCACGCCACTCGGGTGGCTTGGTGTAGACCGGGTATTCCAGCAGGCCCGGCTCGGCGTGCGATTCTTCGACCAACGATTCGGCGTTGCCCAGCACACCGGGAATCAGCCGGGTGACAGCCTCGATCACCACCAGGGCCGCCACCTCGCCGCCGGCCAGCACATAGTCGCCGATCGACACCTCAAGCACCCGGACGCCATCGGCCGCCGCCGCCTGCCGGTAATGGTCCGCCACCCGCGCGTCGATCCCTTCGTAGCGCCCACAGGCGAACACCAGGTGGTCTTGGACGGCCAGGTTTTCGGCTAGGGCCTGGTTGAACAGGGTGCCCGATGGCGTGGGGATCACCAAGGTGGCGCCGGCCGTCAGCAGTTGGTCCAGGACCTCGCCCCATGGTTCGGGTTTCATCACCATGCCGGCGCCGCCACCGTAGGGCGTGTCATCAACCGTCCGGTGGCGGTCATGGGTCCAATCCCGCAGGTCATGGACCTCCAGTTGGACCAGGCCGGTCTCGGTGGCCTTGCCCAGCAGCGACAGCCGGGCCGGTGCCAGGTACTCCGGGAAGATCGTCACCACGTCGATTCTCACGATGTCGCCTCCGGGTCCGGGTAGGCCGCCACCAGGCCGGCCGGCGGGTCGATGACGATGCGCCCGGCTTGGAGGTCCACCACCGGCACCAGGGCCTTGACCAGCGGCACCAGGGCGGTGGTGCCGCCCGGCTCGGCCAGTTCCAGCAGGTCTTGGCCGGGCAGGGCGATGATGTCGCTGACCGTACCGGCCGGGGTGCCATCGACCAGGGCGACCGGCAGGCCCTTCAATTGGGCCGGATACCAGGCCTCGGCCTCTTCCGCCGGATCGACTTGGGCCAGCAGGAGGGTACCGCGCAGGGCCTCGGCCTGGTTGCGGTCCGTGATCTCGTTAAAGCCGGCCACACAGCCGTGCTGGGTGGTGCGGCAGCCGCGCAGAGTCAACGGACCGGTGGCGGGCGGGTCGGTGGTGAAGACGGCACCGGTGGTGAAACGCCGGCCGGGTTGGTCGGTGCGCAATTCCAGCACCACCTCACCGCGAATGCCGTGCGCCCGCCCCACCCGGGCCAGGATCACTTCCATCGCGGGGCCGGCGCTAGCGCCGGTCGGTGTCCACTACGTCAACCCGCACCGAACCGGAACGGGACAGGGCATTGACCACGGTGCGCAGGGCGCGGGCCGTCCGGCCGGACCGGCCGATCACCCGGCCCAGGTCATCCGGCGCCACGCGGACCTCCAACAGGTCGCCGCGCCGGGTGTGCTTGGTGCGCACGCGCACCTCATCCGGGTTGTCGACAATGCCCCTTACCAGGTGCTCCAGAGCCGCGGCCAGCATCAGGCCTCCGCGGCGCCCTCGGCCTTGGCCGCTTCGGCGGCTTCAGCCGGCGCCTCTTCGGCGGGGGCTTCCTCAGCCGGCGCGGCCTCTTCGGCAGGGGCTTCTTCGGCCTTGGCGGCGGCTTCGGCGGGGGCCTCGGCGGCGGGGGCTTCCTCAGCCGGCGCGGCCTCTTCGGCAGGAGCCTCTTCGGCCTTGGCGGCGGCTTCGGCTTCGGCAGCGGCCTTGGCGGCAGCCTCTTCGGCTGCCTTCTTGGCCTTGGCCTCGGCCTCGGCCTTGGCGGAGACCGTCTTCAGGGCCTCGGCCTCGGCCGCTTCGACCGCGGCGGCGGCGTCTTGGTGCCGCTTGGCCACCTGCAGGGTGCCCTCTTGGCCTTCCAGGCCCTTGAACTTCTGCCAATCGCCCGTGATCTTCAACTGGGCCAGCACGGCCTCGGTGGGCTGGGCGCCCACGGACAGCCAGTACTGCACACGCTCCGAGTTGATCTCGATGTACGAAGGATCCTCGGTGGGGTGGTACTTGCCCACTTCTTCGATGACACGGCCGTCACGCTTGGCGCGCGAGTCCACAACAACGATGCGGTAATACGGCGCCCTGATCTTGCCAAGGCGCTTCAAACGGATTTTGACAGCCACAGTAGTGGTTACTCCTAAGGATGTTGCGCTGGTTTCCTACCCGGCCGGCCAGTGGGGTGGGCGCCGGTTCAGAAGTGGACGCGCGCGCGCACGGTTGAGAGGGTCCGGCGGGCACACATACAGCGCCATATTGTGCCAGATAAGTCGGCCTGCCCTCAAAGCGGGCCACTGCCGGTGAATGTGCCGAGGTCTGAGGTGGTTGTACCTCATCCAGGCCGATGCAGGGTGCGAGCTTCGCGCACTTTTTGGACACGAAAACGCGGCAGGGACAGACGGCGTCAGCAGTGCGAGGTGGATGCGGGCTTCGTGCACTTTTTGGGCACAGGGGGGGACGATTGGGGTGCGGGCCGGGATGGCGGTGGAACGCGTGCCGAAGTGTTTAGACAGGTCAGGGGCTTGGACGGGTTTGCTGTTGGTGACCTACACAAGACTGTGGCTGTGCGGGGGGCGGTTTGGTGACCAAAAAGTGCGCGAAGGTCACAACGGTGACCTGCACGGCAGTGACTCGGTCCGCGGCCTCAACCCGGCGCGCCCAAACCGGACCGGACGGCCATGCCGTGGGCGTGTCCCTGAGCCCGCTCAAACTGCTCGGATTTGCAGGCCGCCGCAAATCCGAGCAGTTTTGGTGGGCTGGGGTTGGGCCGGCCAGATCCCGGGTCAAACCTGGTAGCCGCCATCGGCCAGGCCGGCCGCCCGCTCCCACTTGTTGCGCCGGCCGTGGCGGCCCGTCGCCTCCTGCCACAGGTAGGACAGGGCAAACCGGACCCGGCCCAGCTCGGCCCACTGGCGGGCGTGGCGCTCCTCGTGCGCCAGCAGCCGCGCCAGTGCCAGCCGGCCGGTCTTGACCCGCCCGGCCCCGTCCAGGTGGGCCGTGCGCCCGCTGCCGATGACGCCCCCCAACACGGCCGCGGCATCAGCCGGCCGGCCCAGGTGCAGCAGGAAGACGTCGCCGTAGGTGGTGCCGCCCTGCCGGGCCGCCCACCTGGCCAAACGCCCCCCGCCCAGGCCCATCAGCAGACCGTTGGGGGTGGTCACCAAGGCGCCGCCGTGGCGCTGCACCAGCCGCAACGCCAAGCCGTAACTCCACCGGTTGGCCCGCTGGCGCAACGTGATGCGCTCGAAGTCCGCCACGGCATCCGGCACCACGCCACCCGGCACCACATCACCGGCCACCACACCACCGGCCACCACATCACCAGCCACCACGCCACTCGGCACCACGCCACCCGGCACCACGCCGCCGGCCACCACGCCACCGGGCACCGCGCCATCGGGCACCGCGCCATCGGGCACCGTGGCATCAAGGCGGCCCAGGCCGTCCAGGTAGGCCAGCAGCACCAGCCGCTGCGCACCCGCCTGCCCGATACCGCCTGGCAGCAGGTAGTACGCCTGGCCGGCCGGGTCGGTGAAGCGTTCCAGGCCGGCCAGGGCGCGGAAATGCTCCGGCTTAATGCCGTGGGCCTGGGCCAGGCTGATCGCCTCAGGCGTCGTCATAGGCCCGCCGCGGCCTTGATACGGTCGATGGCGAACGGCGCCAGCGTGCGCGAGTAGGTGGCCGTGATGTGGTGCTGGTCGCGGTAGACGTTGACGCCGCCGATCACGGCCGGGCAGTTGCCGTCCTGGCAGTAGGCCTCGGTCAGGTCGACCGAGGCCACGCCCGGCCCGGACAGTTCGGCCGCCCGGGCGTACGGTTCGGCGATGGCGAAGGCATCCGCCGGCGTCATGTTGCAACCCTGCAGGGCGGCCTTGTTATTGGCCCGCTTGATGCAGGTGTCCATCCGGTCCGGCAGCCAGGGGTCATCCACGATGGCCACGATCTTGGTGCCGTTGGCCGCTACCGGCGCCCAGGCCTCGGCCAGGGCCTCGGCCGGGTCGTCCGGCCCCAATTCGTGGGCGTAACCGCGGGCCGATGTCTGGATGATCAGGTCGTATCGGCCCGATTCGAACAGGGCCTGCAGGGCGTCGCGGCGGGCGGTGCACTCGGTGCGGTCCCGCCCGGCGCTCCAGACACAGCCCGAACCGAAGTAGGTGTCCACGCTCCAGCCCTGGGCTTCGTACTGGAAACGCAGGCCGTAGCCCAAGGTGGCGGCGTGCGAATCACCGGTGATAGCGACCCGCAGGGCGCCCTCCGTGTCCGCCGGCACGCCGTAGTGGCAGGTGGGTGGGTCGGCCTCGTGGGTGCCGTCGTAGCAGGCGGTCGAATAGATGTCGGCGATGTCGTCCCCCCGGGCCGCCAACGAGGGCACCAGCACCTTGTCCAGTTCGGGGTTGACGCAGCCGTCCGGGTTGTCGCCCATCACGGCCGCGGCACCCAGGCAGGCCGGCATTTGGGCCAGCAGTTGTTCGGTCAGTTCCTGCGAGCGCGCCGTGCGCCGGTCGGCCGTGGCGGCCGTCAGCACCGACAGGCCGCAAACCAGAGCCATGGCGGCGGCGCCCAGCGAATAGGTCCAGGGCCGGCTGCGCACCAGCGGCGCGCAGTGGCGCACCGGGTTCTCCACGAAGTGGTAGCTGAGCAGGGACAACACCACGCCGGCGGCCAACAGGCCCAGCCGGATTAGGCGTTCGTGGTTGGCGTTGCTGGAGATCGGCCCCCAGAAGGGCTCGGTCACAATCAGCGGCCAGTGCCATAGATAGAGGGAATATGAGATGTCGCCCAGGGTCTGTACCAGGCGCCACTTCTGCCAGCCCATGAACCACCAGGACCGTTCCGGCAGGCCGGCCCAGATGACCAGGGCGGCGCCCAGGGACGGCACCAGGGCGGCAATGCCCGGGAAGGCCGTGGCCTCGGTGTACAGCATGATGGTGGCGCCCACCAGGGCCCAGCCCGCCAGCGCCACCGGCCGGGCCACCTTGGCCGGCGGCGTCTTGAAGACGCCGGCCGCCACCAGGCCACCCAGGGCGAACTCGAAGGCCCGGGTGTAGGTGGCGAAGTAGGCAATCGAGGCGGTGCCCTTATAGGTCTGCCAAACCGACAGGGCCAGCGACAGCACGAACACGCCCACCAGCACGCCCAGCAGCGCCTTCTGCCTGGCCGGCCCGCCGCGCCGGCGCACCACCAGGGCAGCCAGGAACAGTAGCAGCGGCCAGACGATGTAGAACTGTTCCTCGACCGACAGCGACCAGTAGTGCTGCATCGGTGACGGGTCGTTCTGGGCCGCCAGGTAGTCCACCGAATCGGCCGCCAGCAGCCAGTTTTCCACGTACAGGGCCGAGCCGATGGCCTCGCGCGCGTCCTGACCCCACTGGCCTTGCGGTACGCAGAACCAGATCACCAGGCCGGTGGCCACCAACACCAGCAGGGCGGCCGGCAGCAGGCGGCGGATGCGGCGGGCGTAGAAGCGGGAGAAGCTGATGCGGCCGGAGTCCCGCAGTTCGCGCAGCAGCCCGCCGGTGATCAGGAAGCCGGAGATGACGAAGAAGACGTCCACGCCCACGTAGCCGCCGCGCACCAGGCCCGGCCACAGGTGGAACAGCACCACACCCATGACGGCGACGGCGCGCAGGGCTTGGATCTCCAAGCGCACCTGTTTGGGCTGGGCCATGACCACCCTTCGTTCCACGATCCACGGGCGCCACAAGCATAACCATCTGGGCTGCACCGGCCCGTGGCGTTCTGGCGTGGCGGGCTACAGCGCTTCGCCCGCCACCACGGTGCCGCGCAGCACCACCGCCAGGGGACGGCCCATGACGCCGATGCCGTCCCGCGGGTCGGTGGGATACACCACCAGGTCGGCACTGGCCCCAGGTTCGATGCCGGGTACCCCCAGGTAGGCCCGGGTGCGGTAGCTGGCGGCCGCCACGATGGCGGGGGCCGGGATACCCGCTTGGGCCAGCAGGCCCAGTTCCAGCCCGTACTGGCCATGCGGAATCTGGGTCGATTCATCCGTGCCCACCAGCCACAGCACCCCGGCTTGGTGCAGTTCCAGGGCCTGGCTGAAACGGGCCTCGTACAGGCGCTGCAGGTGGTCGGCCCACACCCGGTAGCGCGCCCGGCCAGAGGCCGCGATGTCGCCGAAGTTGACCCGTTGCAGCATGGTTGGCACCACGGCCACCCCTTGCGTCACCGCCTGGGCCATCAGGCCGGCGTCCAGGCCGGTGCCGTGCTCCAGGCAGTCCACGCCGCAGCGTAGGGCCTGGGCGGCGGCCTCACGGGAAAAGACATGTGTGGTGACCCGGGCGCCCAGGGCGTGGGCCCGGGCTACGGCTTGGCTCAGGGCCTGGTCCGGCCACAGCGGCGCCAGGTCCGGCACCGCCAGGTCGCGGTCGATCCAATCCCCCACCAGCTTGACCCAGCCGTCCCCCGCTTTGGCCTCGCGCTCCACCGCCGCCGGCAACTCATCCGGTTCGACCTCGCGCGGCAGCGGCCGGATGTAGCGCTTGACGCGGGCCAGGTGGCGGCCGCAGCGGATCAGGCGCGGCAGGGCCGGGTCCTGGTCCATCCACCTGGTGGAATAGGGCCGCCGCGGGCAGCCGGCGTCCCGGATCAGCAGCACGCCCGTGTCGCGGTCCGCGATGGCCTGGGCCCGGGCTGTTCCCGGGTCAACCGCGCCCTCGGCCCCTAGGCCGATGTGACAGTGGACGTCAACCAGCCCCGGCAGGGCCACGCCGTCCAGGGTGATGTCCGCCGGGCGGCCCGGCGGCTCGGGGGCGATCACGCCATCGGCCAGCCAGACTTCCGGCAGTTCCACCTGGTCGTTGACGATGACGCGGCCCGTCACCCGGATGACCGGGCCGGGGCGCCGTACCGGTGCCACTGTCACGGCCTAGACCTAGCGGGGCGGCATCGGCGGCAGGCTGGGCAGGGAACCGAAGCCCGGCAGGCCGCCGGGGGCAGGCGGGGCGGCCTCGGGCGAGCGCCGCCCGCCGCCGAACGACGATCCGGCCGGGGCCGGCGCGGCCGAAGCGCCGCCACCACCGGCGGCCCGCTCGGCAAAGGCCCGCTCTTCGGCCGCCCGGCGGGCCGGGTTGCCGCTGCGCGACTTTTTGCCCCTGGCCTGCGGTGATGCCATGCGGCCCTTGGACTTCTTGCCGCCCATGCCAAGCTGCGGCCGACCGCCCCGGGCCACCTGGCGCATCATCGTCTTGGCCTGGTCGAAGCGCTGCAGCAGTTGGTTGACGGCCGTCACCGTGTTGCCGGAACCGCGGGCGATGCGGGCGCGGCGCGACCCGTTGATGATCTTGGGGTTGGCGCGCTCGGCCGGGGTCATGGAGCGGACAATCGCCTCGGTGCGGTCGATCTCGCGTTCGTCGAATTGGTCAAGGGCTTCCCGCATCTGGCCGGCGCCGGGCATCATGGCCAGCATCTTCTTCATCGAGCCCATCTTGCGGACCTGCTGCAACTGTTCCAGGAAGTCATCCAGGGTGAAGTCTTCGTCGCCGCGCAGCTTGGCTTCGAGGGCCTTGGTCTGTTCCTCGTCGTAGATCCGCTGGGCCTGTTCGATCAGCGTCAGCATGTCGCCCAGGTCCAGGATGCGGCTGGCCATCCGGTCCGGGTGGAAGCGCTCGAAGTCTCTCAGCTTTTCGCCGGTCGAGGCGAACAGGATGGGCACGCCGGTGACGGAGCGGACGGACAGGGCCGCGCCGCCGCGGGCGTCGCCATCGAGTTTGGTCAAAACCACGCCGGTGAAACCGACGCCGTCCTTGAAGGCCTGGGCCGTGGTGACGGCGTCTTGGCCGATCATCGAGTCGATCACGAACAGAATCTCGTCCGGCTGCACCACGTCGCGGATCTGGGCCGCCTGGCGCATCAGGCCGTCGTCGATGCCGAGGCGGCCGGCCGTGTCGACAATCACCATGTCGTGGTACTTGGCCTGGGCTTCTTGCAGGCCAAGGCGGGCCACATGAACCGGATCGCCCACGCCATCGCCCGGTTCGGGGGCGAACACCGGTACGCCGGCCTGGCCGCCCACGATCTGCAACTGGGTGACGGCGCCGGGCCGCTGCAGGTCGGCCGCCACCAGCAGGGGCGTGTGGCCCTGCTCCTTCAACCACAGGCCCAGCTTGCCTGCCAGCGTGGTCTTGCCGGCGCCCTGCAGGCCGGCCAGCAGTATGACTGTGGGTGGCCGCTTGGCCAGGGTCAGTTCGGCCGTGTCGCCGCCCAGCACCTGGACCAGTTCGTCGTAGACAATCTTGACTACTTGTTGGGCCGGGTTGAGGGCCTTGTTGACGTCTTCGCTGAGGGCGCGTTCCCGGATGGCGGCGGTGAACTCGCGCACCACCGGCACGGCCACGTCCGCGTCCAGCAGGGCGCGGCGAATCTCCCGGATCGTGGCATCCACGTCCGCCGGGCTGAGCCGCCCCTTGGTGCGCAGTTGCTTGAAGGTGGCGGTGAGGCGATCAGACAGCGAATTGAACATAGGACACCTAGGGTACCTGGGTCAGGTTGCGGGCGTGGTGATCCGGCACCAATACAATCGACCACAAGCCTGACCCCGTCACCGAGAGCCGACACCATGCACCTGCCCAGCGATCAACCGGTCCAGGCCCTCCAGACCCTGGACGTGGGCGTCTTGGTGAACTACCTGGAATCACCGGTCCGCTCCCGGCTGGTGGTGTTGCTGACCGTGCCGCAGGGCGCGCGGGGGCCTTTGATCGACCCGGCCGAGGTGGCCGAGGCCGCCGGTGGCCAGGCCGATGTGGTGACCCTGCCCACCGACAACCTGACCCATGAACTGGCCAACCGGATAGGCAAGGAGGCCTCCGCCTTCCGGGGCGCCTGCCGCATCTATCCGCCGGGCACCGACTGGTTGGCTGACCCCCGCTCCACCATCCTTCATTTGGCCATGACCAAGGACCAGTGCGACCGGCTGCCCAGGGAGCTGTTGGCGGACCTGAATCGGCAACTGGCTCAGGCCGCCCGGCAGCAGGCGGCTACCACCAGGGCGGCCAAGGCGGCCCGGGGCAGCAAGGCGGCCCGGACCGGCAGCGGCACCAGCGGCACCGGCAGCGCCAGGCCCGATGGCGCCCCCTCCCCCGGCCCCAAGTCCACCTTCGGGTACGGCCAATCTGGGCAGGTGCGCCGCATCGACGCCCCGGACGAGGCCGCCAAGCTGGCCAACCACCTGCTGGCGCCGGGCCGCACCAGCCCGGCCGTGGTCCTGTCCTGGGCCACCGGCGCCGGCAGCGCCTTCCCGGATGCGGAGGCGTTGGCCAAAGACCTGACCGGCCTGGCGGACGTCTTCGAGATCACGCGCCCTTCGGCCGCCTGGGCCCTGTCCGAGGGCCTGCCCGAAGGCTGGCAAACCTACGGCGGCGCCTCGCGGGTCTATCCGGTGGGCCTGGATTGGGCCAACCAGCCCGGCTACTCCCGTCTGCACACCGCCTACTCGTTGGACGAACGGGCGGGCGTGACCCAGGCCATCTTGTCGGACGCCCTCAACCAGGCCGCGCTGGCCGCGGCCGCCACACCACAGCAGGCCAAGGCCAAACCGGCCGGCGGGCAATCGGTTGGCGGCGAGGTGATGGGTTGGACGACGGGCCGCGTCATGGTCCAACTGGACAACGGCGACTACGCCACGATCTGGCCGGAACTGGTGACCGAACACGTCACGGCAGACCGGCTGTTCAAGAAGCGGATGCACGTCGAAGGTGTCATGGACCGGCAGTCCAAGCGGATCGACATCGACGCCATGAAGCTGTCCCCCGAGCAGGCCCTGGCCGCCTACCAAGCCGGCGCCACCGTGCCGGTCAGGGTGGCCAAGATCAACGCCGGCAACTGTGTGGTGGAACTGTTCCCCGGCGTCGAGGCCTCGATCGAGGCGATCGACATCGCCGAAGACCAAGACCTGCGGCTGCTGATGACCAGGGGTGAGACCATCCTGGTGCGGGTGATCGAACACGGCGACGGCTGGCTGCTGTCCGCCAACGAGGCCGCGCCGGCGGCCGAGGCCCAGCCGGCGGCCTCGATCCTGCGCGGCGGCCCACCCTGGCTGGACCCTACGGCGGGGGCACCGGCCGGCGCGGCCGGGCCGGGCGACATCGGCGGCCTGAGCGACGGTGCCCCGGCAGGCGGGGCCGGGGCGGCAAGCGGCGGCGAAGCGGGCGGCGGGCCGGCCTATGACCTGAGCGATCCCACCACGCTGCTGCAGGGCGACTTGGCCGACGCCCACGAGGTGATCGGCGGCCTGTGGCGCGAACTGAACCAGGCAACGCGGCAGCTCAAGCGGCTGGAGGCCGAATACAAGACTGTCACCGACCAGGCCGCCCTGGCCCGCACCAAGCGGCGCGAGGCCGAACTGGAGCTGGCCAAGCTGCGCAAGGCCAAGGGCGGCGCCGCGGCCGGCGACGACCAGGGGCTGTTCCTGGACCCGGCCGATCAACTCGATTTCGAGATCCGGCAGGCCTGGGCTCGGCGCATCCAGCCGGCCGACAAGGCCGCCTACCCGCTGCCCAAGAGCTGGACCTACGCGCCCCAGTTCTTCGAGACGCTGGACCAGACCCAGGGCATCGACCGGTCCAAGGTGGTGGACGTCATCGTGGAGGTGCTGACAGACCGGGCGGTCGAACTGGCCAGCCGCGGGGTGCACCAGTTGCGCACCGGGCAGGGCGGCGACAACCCGGTGCGCAAGTCACCAGACGGCGGCACTTACTGGCGGGTCTACCTGCAAAGCGGCACGCCTTCCGCCCGGCGGCTGCACTACCTGAAACGGCCGGACGGGTCGATCGAGTTGTGTTCCGTGCGGGTGCACGATGACGACCGCACCTGAGGGGTTGGACGGCCCCTAAGAGATGAACTGGCGGGCGGCGCCGGCCAGGGAGTGAACCAGGGAGGCCCGCCAGGCCGTCCAAGCCTTGTTGCCGGCGGCTTTGGCGTCCGCCTCGGTCAGGGCCTCCAGGCCGTCGATCAGTTCCAGCGAGCCGTCCAACGCCACCACCAGGGCCTCGGCCGTGGCCGGATCGGCCACATCACGGGTGGTAGCCAACTCGGCCAACGTCAAGTGGTGCCGCACCAGCGCCACCATGAACGCGACATCGGCCGCCGGGTAGCCCATCCGGGTGAAAAGCGGTTCCGCCAGCCGCGCCCCGTAACCGGGATGATCCCGCTCAAGGGGGCGTTTACCCAGGTCATGGAACAGGGCGGCGACCTGCACCAGGTCACGCCGGGCCCGGCCCGTCTGGATGGCGGCCAGTTCCGCCACCGCCTCCACCTGGTGGCGGTCAACCGTGTGGCGGTGCAGCGGGTTGCGCTGAATCTGGTTGCGCACCGGCTCCCATTCCGGCCACAGCTTGAGCACCACGCCGGCCTGATCCAACGCCTCCCACACGTCCACCACCGCCCGGCCGGCGGCCAAGAACTGGTCCAGTTCCTCCCGCGCCTCCTGTGGCCACGGTTCGGGCAGGGCCGGGCAGCGGGTGGCCAACTGGATGGCCGTCAGCGGCTCCAGCGGCAGGCCGGTGGTGGCGGCGGCGCGGGCCGCCCGCAGCGGCAACACGGCATCGGCCTCCGGTGGGCCGTTGAAAACCAGTTCGCCGTTCAGTTCGCCAATCCCCTGCACAATCGGTGTCAACCTGGGCCCGCGGCGCTCACCGCGCACAAACACCGGCGGCAGCAGCTTGCGGGTGGGCAGGGCGCCGATGGCGCGGCGCAGCGTGGTGTCAAGGGCGTACGTGATGGTGCGGCCGGCCTGGGCCAGGCCGGACAGCATGTAGTCCGCGTCCCGGGCCTGTTTGGTGGCGCCGGCCGGGCGCGAGGCCGCCACCAGGGCCGCTGTCGCGTCCTGGTCCGCCATCAACAGTTGGTAGCCGGGACGCCGGGTGGTGGCCTGCAGGGCGTCGCGCACATCCAGCACGTAGTCCCAGGCGGCATCGACGTCACCGTGCGGCCGGTCGGCCAGCCAGGTGGCCACCACGGCCTGCAGCGTGACGGCGTCCCTGAGGCCGCCACGGGCCTCTTTCAGGTCCGGTTCCAGCCGGTAGGCCAGGTCGCCGAAGCTGTCCTCGCGTTCCACCACCGATTCGGCCAATTCCTGCAACCGGCGCCGGGCGGCGGAACGCCAGTCGGACAGTACGGCCGATGCTGCCCGGCCGGCTAGGTCTTCGTCACCCGCCAGGAAACGCAGCGACAACAGGCCGGTGGCGGCCGGCACGTCCTGCGAGGCGATCTTGCGGCACTCGTCCAGCGAGCGCATCGACTGGTCCAGGTCGAAACCCAGATCCCACAACGGATACCACAGGGCGCGGGCCAGAGCCTCGCGGTGGGCCTCGTCCCAGAACTTGTGGTTGTACACCACCACCAAGTCCAGGTCCGACATCGGGCCTAGGTCGCCCCGCCCAAGCGAGCCGACCGCCCCAAGGGCGATGCCACCATCGGGCGCCTCCAACGAGACCATGGCCTCATCCCAGAGGGAACGCAGGGCCTGTTTGGCCAGCTCGGTCCGGTCATCCCGGCCGGGCCTGCCCGGCACCCACCAGCGGGCCGCCAGCGGCCCCTCACCCGCCCTAGCAGAACCGAGGTCCCGCACGGCAACACCATGCGGGACCTCGGGCAATACTGCTGACAAGGTCAAGTGGCCTACAGCGCCGCAGCGCCGCGGTCACCGGTGCGGACCCGCACCAGTTCCTCGACCGGCACCACCCACACCTTGCCGTCGCCGATGCGGTCCGTCCGGGCCGCCCCAACGATGGCGTCCACCGCCAGGGGCGCCACGGCATCGTCCACCACGGCTTCGATCTTCACCTTGGGCAACAAGTCCACGGTGTATTCCGCGCCCCGGTAAACCTCGGTGTGACCCTTCTGCCGGCCATAGCCGCTGACTTCGCTCACCGTCATGCCGCGGGCACCGGCCGCCTCAAGGGCAGTCTTGACCGCATCCAAGCGGTGGGGCTGGATGATTGCTGTCACAAGTTTCATGGTTTAACCCTCTCAGATTTCTCTGGACGTTAGATACCGGCCACGGAGCGGCCAGACCCAGTCGTTTCGTAGGCCGTCTCACCGTGTTCGGCCAGGTCGATGCCGGCCACTTCCTGCGCCTCGGTGACACGCCAACCGATGGTGACCTTGACCAGCAGACCCAGGATGGCCGTGACCACACCCGAGTAGGCCACCGCGATCAGAGCGGCGATGATCTGCGTCACCAACTGCTTGCCGCCGTGGCCATACAGCAGGCCGGAGTCAACCGACAGGAAGCCGATCAGCACGGTGCCGGTCAGGCCGCCCACCAGGTGGACACCCACCACGTCGAGCGAATCGTCGTAGCCCAGCTTGTACTTGAGCGACACGGCCAGGGCGCACAGGATGCCGGCGATGAAGCCGAGGATGATGGCGCCCAGGGGCGAAACGGTGGCGGCGGCAGGGGTGATGGCGACCAGGCCGCCCACCACGCCAGAGGCCGCGCCCACCGAGGTGGGCTTGCCGTCCTTGATGCGCTCGGTCAGCACCCAGCCCAGCATCGCACCGCAGGTCGCCACAGTGGTGTTGACCCAGGCCAGGCCCGCCACGGCATCGGCCGCGCCGGCCGAACCGGCGTTGAAACCGAACCAGCCGATCCACAGCAGGGCAGCACCCAACATGACGAACGGCACGTTGTGGGGCCGCATCGGTTCCTTGCCGAAGCCCTTGCGCTTGCCGATGATTATGGCCAACACCAGGCCGGCCATACCGGCATTGATGTGGACCACCGTGCCACCAGCGAAGTCGATCGGGGCAGGGAGCGAGTCTTCCAGGAACCAGGCGCCGCCCAGGAAGCCGCCGCCCCACACCCAGTGGCACAACGGGAAGTAGACCAGGGTGGCCCACAGCGCCACGAAGGCCAACCAGGGGCCGAAGCGAACCCGGTCCGCCAGCGAGCCGGAGATCAGCGCCACGGTGATGATGGCGAAGGTGGCCTGGAACCCTACAAAGACATACCCAGGCACGCCACCGAGGAAGCCGTCCATGCCTTCAATGTTGTGTAGGGCGAAGTACTCGCCAGGCTTGCCGATGATGCCGCCCACGTCGGAGCCGAAGGCCATTGAGAAGCCCCACAGCACCCAGACGATGCCCACCACTGCGGCCACGCCGAAGCTCAGCATCATCATGTTCAGAACGGACTTGGCCCTGACCAGGCCACCATAGAAGAAGGCCAGCGCGGGCACTGTCATCATCAGTACCAACGTGGCGGAAGTCAGAATCCAGGCTGTATTGCCGGTGTCGAGCACAAACTCTTCAGCCGCCAACACCACAGCGTTATTCACCGTGGTACCTCCTTAACTCGGGGTTGCGCTTTCAACCCTTGAGCTTGGGGGAGCCTGATTTCGTGATAGGGCTCACGCGTGTTACGGGCACGTCACGGCACGGGCAAGCAGGTAAACGTTCGATGCCGGTTGTGTTTCCAGCCGATGAGTCCCCAGGTTAGGCCGGGCGACAACCCGTCATCCGGTTGGCTCCGATTGGCTCCGGTCGGCTCGGGTTGGCTCCGGTCGGCGGGGGCTAGCCGGGGCCTCGGGGGGCGGCGGGGGCTAGCCGGGGCGGCGGGGGCTAGCCGGGGTCAACGGCCCAGCAGGCCGTCCACGAAGGCGGCCGGGTCGAACGGCGCCAGATCGTCCGGCCCCTCGCCCAGACCAACCAGCTTGACCGGCACGCCCAGTTCGCGCTGCACCGCGATGACGATGCCGCCCTTGGCGGTGCCGTCCAGTTTGGTCAGCACGATGCCGGTCACGTCCACCGCCTCGGTGAACACCCGCGCCTGGGTCAGGCCGTTCTGGCCGGTGGTGGCGTCCAGCACCAGCAGGGTCTCGGTGATGGGCGCCTGCCGGGAAGCAACACGCTTGATCTTGCCCAGTTCGTCCATCAGGTTGGCCTTGTTGTGCAGACGGCCGGCGGTGTCGATGATGACCGTGTCGACCGCCTGCTTCAGGCCCTGTTCCACGGCTTCGAAGGCCACCGCGGCCGGGTCCGAACCCTCCGGCCCCCGGACCGTCTTGACACCCACCCGTTCGCCCCAGGTGGTGAGTTGTTCGGCGGCGGCGGCGCGGAAGGTATCGGCCGCACCCAGTAATACGGTGCGGCCCTCGGCCACTTCGAGCCGGGCCAGGCGGCCGATGGTGGTGGTCTTGCCGCTGCCGTTGACGCCCACCACCAGGATGATGCCCGGTTGGCCGTCCTGTCCCTGCCAGGCGATGTCGCGGGTGGCTGCGGTGTTGACCGCAGCCAGGAGTTCTTGGCGCAGAGCTTCGGCCGGGTCGGCTTCACCGCCCTTAACCCGTAGCGTTTGGCGCACGTTGGTCAGGATGTCTTCGGCCGCGCCGGCGCCCACGTCCGCCAGGAGGAGGGATTCTTCGAACTCGTCCCAATCGTCTTGCGTCAGTTGGTCACGCGACAGGACCGCCAGGAGGGCCTTGCCCAAGGCCGACTTGGAGCCGGCCAGGCGGGCACGCAGCCGCTGCAGGCGGCTGGTCGCGGCCTCGGGGGTTTCGATGGCTGCGGCGGGTGGGGCCACACTTGGTTCAGCCTCGTCAGCCTCGGCGGCCGATGGCGCCCCGGCCCCTGGTTCGGCGGCGCTGGTCGCCGCTGCTGCGGCCTCGGCCTCGCTGACCTCGGCAGCATCGCTGACCTCGGCGGCCGGCGGCGCCTTAGCGCCCTGGCCCGGCGTCACGGGCGCAGGCTTGGCTTCTTCCTCCTTGGCTGCCGCAACCGGAGTGGCGGGCGGCGTTGGCGTGGCGGGCGGCATCGGCGGCGTGCCCTTGCGGCGGGACACCCACAGGCCAACGGCGAGGCCGGCCAGCAGCACCACAATCGCGACCACCACGATGACGATTTGCTCTGGAGTCATGGCCCCATCCTCCCAAACCCCGGCCCCTACCCCTAACCGGCCGGCATCGCCCACCGGCCTGGCAACCCAATCCAGGGCTCCGCCGCGGATAGGCTTGTCGCGCTATGTACCTCAAGACGCTGACCCTGCGCGGCTTCAAGTCGTTTGCCTCGGCCACGCGGCTCAGCTTTGAGCCGGGCATCACGTGTGTGGTGGGCCCTAACGGTTCGGGCAAGTCGAATGTGGTTGACGCCCTGGCCTGGGTGATGGGCGAGCAGGGGGCCAAGTCGCTGCGTGGCGGCAAGATGGAAGACGTCATCTTTGCCGGCACCCGCACCCGCCCGGCGCTGGGCCGGGCCGAGGTCCGCCTGACCATCGACAACACCGACGGCGCGCTGCCGATCGACTACACCGAGGTCACCATCAGCCGCACGCTGTTCCGCAACGGCGGCTCCGAGTACGCCATCAACGGCACCCCCTGCCGCCTGCTGGACATCCAAGAACTGCTGAGCGACAGCGGCATGGGCCGCGAGATGCACGTCATCGTGGGCCAGGGCCACCTGGATGACGTGCTGACGGCCAGTCCGGAGGAGCGCCGCGGCTTCATCGAAGAGGCCGCCGGCGTGTTGAAGCATCGCAAGCGCAAGGAGCGGGCGCTGCGCAAACTGGACGCCATGCAGGCTAACCTGACGCGCCTGCAGGACCTGACCGGTGAGATCCGCCGCCAGTTGGGTCCGCTGGCCAAACAGGCCGATGTCGCCCGGCGGGCTCAGGGGATTCAGGCGGCGGTGCGGGACGCCATGGCCAGGTTGTTGGCGGACGATGCCGCGCAGCTCACCGCCCAGCTCGCGGCCGAACTGGCGGATGAGACGGCCTTGAATGATCGCCGCGACCAGTTGCAGACCGAGTTGGCGGTGGCTCGTGCGGACCTGGCCAAGCTGGAGGCGGCGGCCGCGGCGGCCGCGCCGGAGCTGTCGAAGGCCTCTGACCTGTACTTCCGGGCTTCGTCCCTGGCGGAAAGGGTGCGGGCCACCCGGGCCCTGGCCGGTGAGCGGGCCCGGCTGTTGGGCAGCGGCGAGTTCCGCCTGCCCGAGGCCGGGGTGACGGGCGCCGGCTCGGCTGAGGGCCTGGAGGCCCTGGCGGACCGGTTGGAGGCGGAGGCCGCCCAGGTGGCCGACGCCCAGGCGGTGGCCCAAGACCAGGCCGAAGCGGCCGAGACTGCGCTGACCCAGGCCGTGGCCGCCGCCCAGGAAGAGGAGCGCCGCTACACCGCCGCCCTGCGCGCCCAGGCGGACCGGCGCGAGGGCCTGGCCGCCCTCACCGCCAAGACCACCGCCGCCCGCGCCGCGCTTGACCGCCGCGCGGCCGAGATCGCCGAACTGGCGGCCGCGCTGGAACAGGCCCAGGCCCTGCGCCACCAGGCCGAAACCGAGTTCACGGCCCTGGAACAGCAGATTGCCGGCGTGGAGGATTCCGAAGAGTCGCTCGACGCCGCCTACGAACGGGCCGGCGAGGCCCTGGCCCACGAGAAGGCGGTGGCCGAGGCCCTGCAGGCCGAACAACAGCAGGGCCGCACCGACCTGGCGGGCGCCACCGCCACCCTTGAGGCCCTCGATTTGGCTTTGACCAGCAAGGACGGCACCCTCCCGCTGCAGCAACGCGGCCACACCCTGGGTCCGGTGGCCGCCATGATCACGGTCGAGCCGGGTTTCGAACGGGCCATCGCCGCCGCCCTGGGCCAGGCGGCCGCGGCCGTGGCGGTCGAATCCCCCGAGGCCGCCGTAGACGCCCTGCGCTTGATGCGGGCGGACGGCCTGGGCCAGGCCGGTTTGGTCATCTCTCAGGCGGTGCCCGATGGCGCCCCCTCCCCCAACGCGGCCGCGGTCGCCAAGGGTCTGCCCGCCGCCGCCCGACCGGCTCTGACAGTGGTGACGCTGAAGTCCGAGGCCGCGGGCGCCATCGGGCAGCGACTGGCGCCGGTGGTAGTGGTGGAGACGCTGGCGCAAGCCAAGGCCGTGCTGGCCAGCCACCCGGAACTGGTTGCGGTCACCACCGAGGGCGACCTGCTGAGCCGGACCTGGGCGCATGGTGGCGGTGAGGCCGCCCAGTCGATGATCGAACTGCAGGCGGCCAAGGCCGCCGCCGAACAGGCCGTGGACCAGGCCAAGGCCGTGGTGGAGCGCACCACCTTCGAACTGGTAACGGCCGAACAGCGGGTGGCGGAAGCCGAGCAGCGGGTGGCGGAAGCCTATGAGCAGTTGGCGGCCTCGGATGCGCGCTATTCGGCCGTGGCAGAAACCTTGGGGCGGCTCAGCGCCACGGTGGGCCGTCAGAAGGAGACGATCGCGAGCACCGAGCAGCGCCTGGCCCAGGCCGAGCATGCTCGCGAGCAGGAGGTGGCCGAACTGGCCGCACTGGAGCAGGCACTGGAATCGGCTCAGGCCGGTGAGGAGCCGTCTGACCAGCCAATTGACGCCACGGCTCGCGAGCAGGCGGCCGCCGCCGCCGAGGCCGCCCGCCAGGCCCACCTGGAGGCCGGCCTTGAGGCGAGGGCCCTGTCGGAGCGCCTGCACGCCCTGACCGACCGGGCCAAGGCGACGCGCCGGGCGGCCGAAGCCGAGCAGGCGGCCGCCGCGCGCGCCGAGGCCCGCGCCGCCCTGCGAGCACGGCAATCGGCCGTGGCCCGGGCCGTGGAGCAGGCCGCCGCCCAACTGGAGCAACTGGCGAGCACGGCCACCAGCCAGGCCCGGGACCAGCGGGAGAAGGTAGAGCAGGCGCGCGCCGAACGGGAGGCCGCGTTGGCCGGCCTGCGCGGCGAGATCGACCAGTTCCGGGCCGAACTGACCGACCTGACCGACGCCGCCCACCGGGAGGAAATGGCCCGCACCGCCCAACGGATGCGCCTGGAGGCCCTGGCGGACAAGGCCATGGAAGACCTGGGCCTGACGCTGGAGACACTGGCGGCCGAATACGGCCCCGACCAGCCCGTGCCCGCGCCAGAAGGCTCGCTGCCGGCTGAGGGCCCCAACGAAGACGACCCGGACGCCCCGCCGCCCACCATCCCGTACGTGCGGGAGGAGCAGGAGAAGCGGCTGCGCCGCGCCCAGCGCGAACTGAGCGCCCTAGGCCGGGTCAACCCGCTGGCCTTGGAGGAATACCAGGCCCTGGAACAGCGCCACCGCTTCTTGCAGGACCAGTTGGCGGACCTGAAGAAGTCCCGGGCTGACCTGCTGGAGGTCATCAAGGAGATTGACGGCAAGGTGGAGCAGGTCTTCGCCGACGCCTATCTGGACACCGAGAAGGCCTTCACCGAGGTGTTCGCCCGCTTGTTCCCCGGCGGCGAAGGCAAACTGATCGCCACCGAGCCGGGCGCCTGGCTGACCACCGGGGTGGACATCGAGGCCCGGCCGGCCGGCAAGTCGGTCAAACGGCTGTCGCTGCTGTCCGGCGGCGAACGCTCCCTGGTGGCGGTGGCGTTCACGCTGGCCATCTTCATGGCCCGGCCGTCGCCGTTCTATGTCATGGACGAGGTTGAGGCCGCCCTGGACGACACCAACCTGGGCCGGCTGCTCGCCATCGTCGAGGAGCTGCGCGACAAGTCACAGATCCTGTTGGTGACGCACCAGAAGCGGACCATGGAGATCGGCGACGCCTTATATGGCGTGACGATGCAGAACGACGGCGTTTCGACCGTCATCTCGCAGCGGCTGCGGGACGTCTAGCGGTCTGGCCGTCTAGGTTTCTGGGGCCGGCGCTGCCTGGCCGGCCCGCCAACGCAGGTTCATCACCACCACGCCGGCCAACACCACGCCGATGCCCAGTATCACGATCACCGTGGGCTGCTCGTGGTAGACGAAGAAGCCGATCAGGCTGGAAGCCACCGGCTCCACCGAGGCCAGAATGGCGGCGGTACCCGTATCCACGTAGCGCATGCCGTACGTGAACAGGGCGTATGGCAGCAGGGCGGCGCACAGGGTGTGCAGTACCAGCAGCAGGGTCATGTAGCCGGGTTGGTCCGCCACGGTGCGCCCGATGACGCCGAAGTCGGTGAAGGGGACACAGGCCAGGGCACCCAGCAGGAAAGCCCAGAAGTTGATGGTGAGGGAGTTGTAGCCGCGGTTGAGGGCCACCCGGCTGAGCACGCCGTACAGGCCCCACCCCAGCGCCGAAGCGAAACCGATGGCCACCCCGCTGGCCGAGAACCAGTTGCCCTGCGGCGCCCCCGAGCCGCCACCGAAAATGCCGCTCACCAGCACGCAGCCGGCGAACACCAAGACCAGGGCCAACACCTTCTGTAAGGTCACCTTCTCCTTGAAGACAAAAGCCGAGATGGCCACCACGAAAATCGGCGCGCTGGCCAGCAGGATGGACGCCACCGACAGCGGGTTCATCACAATGGAGACGGAGTAGAAGTAGTTCAGCAGAATGGAGCTGGCCAGACCGGCGCCGGCAAACCACCAGATGTCGCGCAGTTTGATGAGGAACAGCTCGGTGCGGCGGGTGACCACGAAGAAGCCGGCCAGCAAAATGGCCGCAATCGACATGCGGGCGAAGACGATGGTGAGGGGGCTGTACTCCAGGTCATCCAGCCGCCGCACAAAGACGCCGATGGCGCCCCACAGCACGCCGGCCACCAAAATGGCCACCACGGCAATGAACGTTTGGGCTGATCGCCGCGCTGTGACCACCAGGGCATGCTACTCCCGGCGGGCCGCCCTCAAGTAGCCCCTTTCGGCTACCCGGTGGTTTCAGGGTTGCGGGGGGTTCCGGAGGTTACGGGGGTTAGAGGGGTTAGAGGGGACGGTTACGGGGGGACAGGGGACGGGTCCGTGGTAGAGG
>JAISSX010000050.1 GCA_031272885.1 Bifidobacteriaceae bacterium
ATCCCGAACCCGGTAGCTAAGCTCTACAGCGCCGATGGTACTGCCAGCGAGGGCTGGTGGGAGAGTAGGACACCGCCGGAACTTTACGTGGAGGGGGTTCCGCTGGGCCGTGAAGGCCCGGCGGAACCCCCCTTTTTTCTTGTCGCGAGAGGTCAGTTTTGTTGCGCGAAAGGTCAATTTGGTGGTGGTGCGCCCGGGTGGGCGGGCCTGTGACCTGGGGTTATGCTTGTGGCGAAACGGGCCACAGCAACAGAATTGACCTTTCGTGAAGGGAAAGGGTCAGGTGAGGGCGGCGATCTTGGCGGCCAGTTCGGCGCGGGCGGTGCGGTCGGTCTCCACCACAATTACCTCCAAGTCGGTCGGCACAGGCTCGAGGGCCAGCCGCAGTTCCTCCGCCGCGGCCACCCGTCGGGCGGCCACGCCGTAGGCCTGCGCCAACGCCACTAGGTCGGTGGCGGCATCGGCGGCGAAGACGTGCTCGAAGGCGGGCGCGTACTCGGGACGGCCGTACTCCAAGGTGGCGAAGATCGAGCCACCGTGGTCGTCCGCCACCACTATCCGCAGGGGCGGCTTCGGTTCGCCCGGCGGTATGGCGAGCGCGTTGGCGTCATGGAGGAAGGCCAGGTCGCCGAGGTAGGCGGTGACGGAACGAGCCTGGGACGTGGCCAAGGCAATGCCCAAGGCGGTGGACAGGGTGCCGTCGATGCCGGCCAGGCCGCGGTTGGCGTAGACGGTGGGCACAACCGGGGTGAGAGCCAGATCCCGCACGGGGGAAGAGTTCCCCACCACCAATACGTCACTAGAGGTCAGAGCCGCATTCACAACCTGGGCGACGTGCCAGCCGGTGAAGCGCGGCTCGGCCACCAGTAGGTCATCAAGCGCCGTGGACACAAGAGCGTCGGCCGCCTGCCACCGCTTCAACCAGGCCGGGTCCGCCGGCCCGAATTCGACCCGGCGGAAGAAGGTGGTGGCGGTCCAGGCCGAATCGGCCCAGCCGCGCTCATCGCCGCAGACGGTGACCTCGATGTTGTCGCGGCTCAGCATGGCGCTGACTTCGCGGGACAGGTTGGGCCGGCCGGCCACGATGACGTGGTTGACCTCTTGGGCCAGCGCCGAGGCCAGCAGCAGCCGCCCGCAGCGCAGCATGCTGGGACCCTTGATGCCGGCCGTCGGTTCAGCTATCACCGGCAGGGGCGCGTTACCCCAGTCGGCATGGACGCCTGGCGGGGCATCGCCGGCGATGACGATGGCGCGGCTGCCAAAGTGGGTTGGGCGGACGGGCGTCCGGTCCGGCCAAACCGGCTCGAAATGACGGGCGGTTGTGGCAGGCAGTGCCACCTGGGCGCCATCGGCCAGCGGGAGAGCCAATGCCACGTTCAGGTGCACCGGGCCCGGCAGACCACCCAGCCGGCCCAGCGCCATCCCAACACCTCGCGCGGTTTGGGCGGCCCACGAGCGGGCATCGGCCTGCGAGTCCAACTGGGCTTGCCAGCGCACAAAGCCGCCGAACAGGCCGTGCTGGTCGGTGGTCTGGTTGGCGCCGAAGCCCACCAGCGACGCCGGCCGGTCGGCACTCACCACCACCACAGGCAGCGAGGAGTGTGACGCCTCCATTACGGCGGGCAGGAGGTTTCCCACGGCGGTGCCGGAAGTGGTCACCACCGCCACCGGCCCAGCCCCACCCTTGGCCAATCCCAGGGCCAGGAAACCGGCCGTGCGCTCATCGGCCCGTACATGAAGCCGCACTGAATCGCTCTGCGCCGCCAACGCCGCCAAGGCAAGAGGCGCGGAGCGGGAGCCGGGGCAAACCACCAACTCCCTCACGCCCTGCGCCACCAGTTGGGCGATGACGGTGGCGGCGCAGGCTTGCGATTGACTCACGCGAAGATTCTTTCACGCCGCCCGGCCGCCGTGCGGCCCCTCGGCTGAGAGCGCCGTTGATCACAGCCTTAGGGTGACCAACCGAAGGCCGGTTGGGCCAGCCGGGGCGCCGGGTGGTACAAAGGAACTGGCAACGCGGCGCAGGGGCCACGCGAGGGAAGGAGCCTGACATGACGCATGGCGGGAGCATCCTGGTTGGGGTGGACGGGTCGGATTCGGCCTACAACGCGCTCGATTGGGCGGTGGCCGAGGCCAAGACGCGCAGCTTGGGGCTGCACGTGGCGTGCGCCTATTCGTTACCCCGGTTCGGTGGTTCGTCGATGGACGCGGCCTACGTTGAACTGGGTAAGAACGCCGTCCGCGAAGGGGCGGAGGCGGTATTGGCCGATGCCGTGGAGCACGCCGAAGGTCACGGCGTGCCGGTCAAGGGTTCGGTCGAGGTCGGTGATCCGGCAGGGGTGTTGGTCGAACTGTCCAAGGGTGCCTCGCTGGCAGTAGTTGGCACCAGGGGCCGCGGCGGTTTTGCCGAGCGGCTGCTGGGCACGGTCAGCACGGCGCTGCCCGTCCACGCGCACTGCCCCACCGTAGTCATTCCCGGCCACTACACGGGGCCGGAGGCCAACCGAGATGACGTCACCATGGAGCACGGGGTGGCCCTGACCAGCCCGCACCAGGTGGCCAAGATTGTGGTTGGGGTGGACGGTTCGGACGCCTCCAAGGTGGCGTTGCACCGGGCGGTCGATGAAGCCATAGCTTGGGACGCGCAACTGACGGCCTTTTCCTCCATGCCGGTGGCCACCGGCACCAGCCTGTTCGCCTGGGCGCCCGGCCAGGTTGACCACACGGCAGTGCTGGCGGAGCTGGAAGCGGAAGTGGGCCGCGCCATCGACGAAGAGCTGGCCAGCCGCGACGACGTGCCGGATGGTTTCACGGTGGAACGCCATGGGCTGGACGGGACGCCATCGGCCCTGTTGGTCGAATTCTCTGCCCATGTCGACTTGATTGTGGTCGGTTCGCGGGGTCGCGGCGGATTCTCGGGCTTGCTGCTGGGTTCCACCAGCCAGGCCGTGCTACACCACGCCAGGTGCCCGGTCATGGTGGTGCCAGCCCGCCTAAAGGATGATCCCGACTGCGGCGGCTGCGACCAGGACAAACCCGAAACCGAGGGCTGACGGCAAGGCCCAACGCCAAACCCGGCTACCCTGGTCAGGTGCCTGAGAGCCTGACTGAAGCCTTCGACCCAGCCCGGGCCCGCGCCATCGGGCAGGCGCTGCGCGTCACCCAAGAACGAGTGGCGGCGGCGTGCGTGGCGGCCGGCCGGCCGGAAGATGCCACCGCCGTGCTGCTGGCCACCAAGACCCAGCCGGCGGGCGCGGTGCGGGCCGCCATCAAGGCCGGTGGCAGCCTGATCGGCGAGAACCGGGTGCAAGAACTGGTGGCAAAGGGCCCCGCGCTGGCGGACCTGCCGCACCAGGCCCACCTGATTGGGCCCTTGCAGTCCAACAAGATCCCGGCGGCACTGCGCTGGGCGGACTGCATCCAGACGGTGGCGGACCTGTCCCTGGCCCAGAAGCTCTCGGCCCGGGCCGAAGCCAGGCCGGCCCCGCTGGAGGTGATGGTGCAGGTCAACACGTCGGGCGAAGACACCAAGTCTGGCACCCAACCGGCGGCCGCCTTCGACCTGGCGGCGCAGGTGGCGGGCCTGCCGGGCTTGCGGCTGACCGGCTTCATGACCATCGGCCTGTTTTCGCCCGATGCCGCGGCCGTCGCCAAGGGGTTTGCTGCCCTGCGCGCCATCCGCGACCAGGTGGTAGGCAGCGGCGAACCGGGCACGGCCGGCGCCACACACCTGTCGATGGGCATGAGCGGCGACCTGGAGATCGCCATCGCCGAGGGCGCCACCATGGTGCGTGTCGGCACCGCCGTGTTCGGGCCCCGCGTCTAGGCCGGCCAAGACCCCTAGGCTTCTGGCGGCGGGGTCACCAAGGCACTTGGTAGGTGCGCTGTGGCGGCCGCCTGTTTGTCCAGCAGCAACTCGGCATAGTGGCAGGCCACGCGGTGGCCGGGGGCAATCTCGCGCAACGCCGGCGGTTCATCGGCGCAGCGGGTGGCCTGGCGCAGGGCACACCGGCCCACAAACTTGCAACCCTTGTGCCGCTGGGCCGGGCTGGGCGGGTCGCCTTCAAGCACAATTCGTTCGCGCTTGTCCTCCACGTGCGGGTCCGGGATGGGGGCGGCGGACAGCAGTGCCCTGGTGTAGGGGTGGGCGGGAGTGGAGAAAATGCGGCCGGCCGGTGCTTCTTCCGCCAGCGACCCCAGGTACATCACGCCCACCGTCTCGCACAACTGGCGCACTACGGCCAGGTTGTGGGCAATCACCAGTGAGGTCAGCTTCAGTTCCGCCTTGATGTCCAGCAGCAGGTTGATGATCTGGGCCTGAACCGACACGTCCAGGGCGCTGACCGGTTCGTCCGCCACCAGGAACTCCGGGTTCAACACCACCGCGCGGGCAATGCCGATGCGTTGGCGCTGCCCGCCCGAAAACTCGTGCGGGTAGCGTTCCAGGACGGTCTTGGACAGGCCCACCAACTCGAGGGCCTCGCCCGCCCGGCGCAGGTTCTCCCGCCGGTTGTAGGAGCCCTGCACCCGCAGCGGCTTGGTCAGGATGGTGCTGATGCGGTGGCGCGGGTTGAGCGAGCCGATCGGATCCTGGAACACCATCTGCATGCGCCGGCGCAACTGGCGCAGCGGCTCGCCGCTCAGGTTGGTGATGTCTTGGCCGTCGAACACCACCTGGCCGCCGGCAATCTCTTCGAGGCGCAGCAGGGCCCGGCCGGCCGATGACTTGCCGGAGCCGGATTCCCCCACCAGGCCGTAGCTGGTGCCCCGCGGCACTATCAAGGACAGTTGGTCCACGGCTGTGATGTGCGATGTCGGCCGGTTCAGCACCAGCGAACGGGCGGCGGTGTAGCGGACGGTCAGGTCGGTGGCCTGAAGCAGGATGTCGCTCATTGCTCCGCTCCTTCCGCCGGGTTGGCGCAGCGCAGCAGGTGTTCGCCGCCGGCACCCACCGGGACCAGGTCCAGTTGGCTGGCTTGGCAGGCCGGGATGGCGAAATCGCAGCGCGGCGCGAAGGCGCAGCCCTGGTCCCACGGTTCGGCGTCGAAGGCGGAACCCGGAATGGTGTCCAGGCGGTCCCTGGCCTCCCCCACCAGCGTGGGCGTGGATTTGAGCAGGCCGCGGGTGTAACGGTGGCGCGGTTGGTCAAAAATCTCGTAGCGCCCGGCCTGCTCCACGATCCGCCCGGCATACATCACGGCCACCCGGTGGGCGGTTTGGGCCACCACGCCCAGATCATGGGTGATCAGCAGCAACGCCATGGCCCGTTCGGTGGCCAATTCCAGAATCAGATCCAGGATCTCGGCCTGGATGGTGGTGTCCAGGGCGGTGGTGGGCTCATCGGCAATCAGCAGGTGCGGGTTGCAGGCCATGGCGATGGCGATCATGACCCGCTGGCGCATGCCGCCGGACAGTTGGTGCGGGTAGTCCTTGATGCGCTTCTGCGGATCGGGGATGCCCACCTGGCGCAGCAGGTCAACCGACCGGTCGCGCGCCTCCTTGCGGCCCAGGTCTTCGTGGCGCATCAGCACCTCGACCAGTTGTTTCTCTACCGTGATGACGGGGTTCAGGGCGGTCAGCGGATCTTGGAAGATCATCGACAGTTGCTTACCCCGCAGGCGGTTGAGTTCGCGTTCCGGCCGCCCCACCATGGGGACGCCATCGAACTCGACCGAGCCGGTGATCTTGACGTCTGGGCCATGTAGGCCCATGACGGCCAGGGCGGTGGCGGATTTGCCGCAGCCGGATTCACCCACCAGGGCCAGGATCTCGCCGGCGTGGACGTCGAAGTCGACACCGACCACGGCCCGGGTGCCGATCTCCTTGCGGGTGTGGCCCGGGAAGGTTACGTGCAGGTCACGCACCGACAGCAGCAGGTCGCCGTGGGTGCGAACGGGAGCGGTGGCGGGACTCATCGTGGCCTGCTCTTCGGGTCGAGTTGCTCACGCAAGGCCTCCCCCAGCAGGGTGAAGCCCAGGGCCGTGATGGCAATGGCACAGCCGGGGGCGAAGGCCAGCAAAGGTGAGGACACCAGGCGCGATTGGGCCTTGACCAGCATCAACCCCCATTCGGCGGCGGTCGGCTCGGACGTGCTGAGGCCCAGGAAGCTCAGCGCCGCCACCGAGTTGACCGCCGTGGCCAGCATCAGCGTGGCCTGGACAATCAAGGGGCCGGCGGCGTTGGGCATCATCTCCATGGTGACGATGCCGGGCCGGCGCAGGCCCAACGACCGGGCGGCCAGCACGTAGTCGCGGCGGCGCTCGCCCAGCAGGGAGCCGCGCAGCAGCCGGGTGAAGATGGGCACCTGGCTGACGCCGATGGCGACCATCACGGCCATGGGGCTACGGCCCATCAGGGAAACGATGGAGACGGCCAGCAGCAGGGCCGGGATGGACAGCATGATGTCCATCAGGCGCATGATGGCGGTATCAACCCAGCCGCCGATGCCGCCCGCGATCAGCCCCAGCAAGGCACCCACCGAGACGCCGATACCGGTCGACACCACCCCCACCACGATGGTCTGGCGGGCACCGTAAACGATCTGGGTCATCAGGTCTGAGCCGAACGAGTCGAGGCCAAGCAAGTGTTCGGCGCTGGGCCCAGGCACGGACTTGGGCGTGATCTGGTTGCCCCATTCGATCGATGACGGCTCATAGGGGGTCAGCAGGGGCGCGAAGATGGCCACCAGGATCACGATCAGCACGATGGCCAGGCCGAACACGGCGGCCGGTTGGCGCAGCAGTTGGCGGATCACCCGCACTGTGGTGCCAGCGGAGCGTTGGGCTCCGGTGGCCTTGGCAGGCTGTTTGGGTTGGCCCGTCTGGCCGGCCGGGCCGGGGGCCTGGGCGATGGCGCTCATGACAGCCTCGCTCTCGGATCGATCAGGCCGTAGCTCATGTCGGTCAACAGGTTGATCACGGTGTAGATCAGGGCCACGAACAGGATGCAGGCCTGCAGCACGGGGTAATCCATGGAGCCGATGGCGTTGAACATGTAGCTGCCCACGCCGTTGATGGCGAAAACGGTCTCGGTCAGCACGGCGCCGGCCAGCAGGGCACCGGTCTGCAGGCCGATGATGGTGGCCACCGGCAGCAGCGCGTTGCGCAGCACGTGGCGGCGGGAGATGATCCGGCGGGTTAGGCCCTTGGCCTTGGCCGTGCGCACATAGTCTTCCGAGATGACGTCAAGCACTGACGCCCGGGTGATGCGCACAATCATGGCCAGCGGGATGGCCCCCAGGGCCACGGCCGGCAGCGCCAAGTGCCGCACGGCATCCCAGGCGGCATCCCACTCCCCGGTCAGGATGCCGTCAACTATGTAGAAGCCGGAGTAGTGGGTGGCGTTTATGCGCGGGTCTTGGCGGCCGGCGGTGGGGAACCAGCCCAGCTTCAGGGCGAAGATGAACTTCAGGATGTAGGCCAGGAAGAAGACCGGCACCACGAAGCCGAACAGCGAACCGCCCACGGCCGCGCCGTCCAGCAGGGAACCGCGGTGGCGGGCGGCGAAGTAGCCGATCGGTATGCCCAGCACCACGGCGAAGATCATGGCCGCGACCGCCAGCTCGATGGTGGCGGGGAAGCGGCGCAGGAAGCCGTCCAGCACGCTTTCGCCGGTGGTCAGCGAGGTGCCGAAGTCACCTCGGCCCAGGCGCTGCAGGTACATCCAGAACTGTTCCAGGATCGGCCTGTCGAAGCCGTAGGCGGCGCGTAACCGTTCGACCTGCGCCGGTGTGGCCGATTCACCCAGGAGGGCCCGGGCCGGGTCGCCTGGCAGCAGGCGGACCCAGATGAACACCAGCACAACCAGGCCCAACAGCACGGGCACGGCCTGGAGCAGGCGTTTGGTGGCGAAACGGATCATCTTTCAGGGGATTTCGTTATGGGATTAGGCGGTTTGGGCCTCGGCTCGCACCGAGGGCGGCGGCGGAGCCGGGCGGCCTCCGGTCAATCAGAGGCCGCCCGGCTGCACCAGCCGAATCTAGTCAACTAGCTAACGGCGACGTTGCGCCAGACTTCCTGGCCGGTGGGGATGGTGGAGTAGCCGGTAACGTTCGGGGCCAGCGCCACGGTCACCGGTACGTGGGCCAGCGGCACGCCGGGCGGATCCTGCGAGATCAGGATGGAGGCGTCCGCGTAGGCCTGGGCCATCTCCTCAGCCGTCAGAGCCGGCTTGGCCTTGTTGACGGCGTCGAAGATCTCCTGCTTGTCGAAGCCCCATTCGATGTTGTAGGAGCCGAAGAAGATCTCCATGGCCGGGTTGTTCTGGGTCGAGGTGGCACCCAACAGGTACATCGAGTGGCCTTCCACGCCCTTAACCTGCTCCAGGTATTCGGGGCTCCACTTCATCGGGATGCCGTTGACCACCATGCCCAGGGCCTCGATCTGCGCCTTCAAGGCCACGTAGATCTCTTCGGGGTTGGGCATGTAGGGCCGCGAGGTGCCGGTGGGGTAGTAGAAGTCGATGGTGTCACCCATGACGCCGGCCTCTTCCAGCAGGGCCTTGGCCTTCTCGGGGTCGTATTCGTACTTCTCCACCTCATCGGTCCAACCGGCCATGGCCGGCGGGTAGAAGTCGATGGCGGGCTCGGCGCCTTCCGGCAGCACCTGCGAGATCAGGGCGTCCTTGTCGATGCCGTAGGCAATGGCCTGGCGCACCCGGGTGTCCTTGAAGATCTCGGTGTTCTGGTCCATGCCCAGATACAGCACGTTGAACGGGTCGCGCCGCACCAACTGGAAGCCGGCGGCATCGAGCGAATCGACATCGGCCGGAGCCACCATGTCGTAGCCGTCGATCTCACCGCTCATCAGGGCCTGGACGCGGGCGGTCGGATCGCCGATGGTCCGGATGATGACCTTGGCTACCTTGGCCTTTTCGCCCCAGTAGTCCTCATTACGGACCAGCGTGACCTGCTGGCCCTTTTCCCAGGACTCGAACTTGAAGGGGCCGGTGCCCGTGGGATGGGCCGTGCCGTATTCGGCATAGCGCACGTCACTGCCTTCTTCGCCTTCAACGTTGTCCGCGTCGTATTGCTTCATGGCCTCGGGGCTCTGAATGGCCAGCCAGCCGGTGCCCACGGCCATGATGAAGCCGCCGTAGGGGCGGGTCAGCTTGATGGTGGCCTCGAAGTCACCATTGGTGGTGCAGGACTCGTAGAGCGGGTCCTGCAGGTCCGGGTTGTCCGAGGTGGCGAAGCCCTCGAAGATCAGCTGGTAGAAGTTCGAGATGTTCTGGTTCTGCATGAACCCAGTCCAGTTGTACCAACGGTCGAAGTTGTAGCACACGGCCTCGGCGTTGAAGTCGGTGCCGTCATGGAACTTGACGCCCTCGCGCAGCGTGAACGTGTAGCTCAAGCCGTCTTCGGACTGGGTGAAACCGGTGGCCAGCCGTGGCTCAACGTCGGCCGAACCATCCTTGTAGCCGTAGAGAGACTCGAATATCTGGTTGGTCACCCGAGACGACTCTGAGTCGGACGTGAGGGCCGGATCCAGCACAACAGGATCGGCCGCGCCGGCAAAGACGAACACCGAATCCGGGTCGACCTCATCGGTCACCACCGGGGTGTCGGTGGTCTCGTCACCGGTGTCCGTCTGGTCGTCACCGGTGTCGGTGGCGGCGGTGGCAGTGTCGGTCGCGGCTGGGGTCGTGGTTCCGCTGCTAGTGGCCTCGTCGCGCTTGGAGGCGCAACCGGCCAGCACCAACCCGGCGCCGACCACGAAGGCCAGAGCCGAGACTAGGGCTCGGGTAGGGGTGTTCTTCACTTGGGTGTTCCTTTCCATGGTGGTGTTAGGCCGGACCTTCCATCCTGTCGACCCTGACCTGATTCGGATCTTGCGGAATGTCTTTCAGCAGGTCGCGCACGCCATCGGCCCCCAACCTGGCCAACAGGTCCAGTGCGCCTAGATTGTCTTGCAGTTGGCTCAGCTTGGAGGCGCCGAACAGGGCCGTGGCTACCTGCGGGTGGCTGAGCGCGAAGGCGATAGCGAGCTGCGCCGGGGTGGCGCCAACCGACTGGGCCAGTTCGGCGAACTGCCCGGCCAGCGCCGCGGCTGACCGGTCCATCGACGGATAACCGGTGGGGCGGGTGGCCGCCTCGATTGGCCGGCCCACCAACACGCCCACCGCCAGCACGTTCGAGGCCTGGTACACCAGGTTGTATTCCTGGGTGATCTCGAGCAACGCCGGGTCCTCCACCATGTCGCGGGTGAAGGCGTTGTAGGGCAGCTGCATCATGACTGGCTTGGGCAGGCCCTCCTTGTCCGCGAACTCGATGGCGGCGCGGACATCGGCCGGGAAGGCCTGGTTGATACCCCAGTGGCGCAGCCAGCCACACTCGATCAGGCCGGCCATCTGGGTCACGATGTCCTTCATGTCCACAGGGGTGTTGAAGTAGTAGGCCGTGTCCGCGTTGTAGATTGCCAGGTCGGCATAGTCCACCTGGGCGCGGGGCAGCGACTCGGCGAACTGAGCCTTGAACGAAGGCCGCGGCCCGCCGTACCACAGCTTCTGCGTGTGGACGTAGTCTTCCCGCTTGATGCCGGCCATCTCGCGGGCCCAACCGAACCGGATGTCGGTCACCGAGACCTTCTCTTCCGGGTGGGCGCCCGAGGTGTAGTGGCCCACGTCGAACCAGTTGATGCCGGCTGCCCGGGCCGTGGACAGCAGTTCGGCGATCTCCTCGATGGTCATCCGGTCATAGACGTGGTACGAACCCAACGCCAAGCGCGACACCTGCAGGCCGCTGTTGCCCAAAGTGCGGTATTCCATGACGGTTCCTTTCTGAGGCGGCCGGTGGCCCGGCCGCCCAGCGGTCTAGTGGTCGTACGGCCCAAGCTGCTCCGGGTCCTGTGGCAGGTCCTTGAGGAGGTCGCGGACGACATCGGCCCCAAGACGTTCCAACAGGGCCGGGCCACCCATGTTGTCTTGGAACTGGGACAGCTTGGAGGCGCCGAACAGCGCCGTGATGGCCAGCGGGTGGGTCAGCGCGAAGGCGATGGCGAGCTGGGCCGGGGTGGCGTCCACCGAGGCCGCGATGGCCTTGAACTGCTCGGATGCCTTGGCGGCGGCGGCGTCCATCTTGCCGTAGCCGGTGGGGCGGGTGGCGGCCTCGGCCGGGCGGCCCAACAGCACGCCCACGCCCAGGGTGTTGGTCACCTGGTAGGACAGGTTGAACTCCTTGGCCACTTCCATCAGGGCTGGGTCTTCCGCCATTTCCCTGGTCACGGCGTTGTACTCGATCTGCATCATGATGGGTTTGGGCATGCCCTCCTTGTCCGCGAACTCGATGGCTTCGCGGATTTCCCACGGGTAGGCGTGGTTGAAGCCCCAGTAGTGCAGCCAGCCGATGTCGATCAGGTGGGCAAACTGCGTCACGATGTCCTTCATGTCGGACTTCTGGCCGAAGTAGCCGGCGGTGCCCGGGTTGTAGATGCCAAGGTCGGCGTAGTCCACCTGGGCGCGGGGCAGCGATTCGGCCAACTGGGCCTTGAAGGTGGGCCTTGGGTCGCCGTACCACAGCTTCTGCGTGTGGATGTAGTCCTCGCGCTTGATGCCGGCCTGTTCGCGGGCCCAGCCGAAGCGGATGTCGGTGGTGGAGACGCGGTCTTCCACGTTGACGCCCGAGGTGTAGTGGCCCACGTCGAACCAGTTGATGCCGGCGGCCCGGGCGGCCAACAGCAGTTCGACCACTTCATCCATCGTCATGCGGTCATAGACGTGGAACGAGCCCAGCGCCAGGCGCGACACCTGCAGGTCGCTGTTGCCGAGTTGGTTGTATTCCATTGATTGATTCCCCTTGTTGTTACTAGATAGCGGTTGCGCCACGTTGCGCCTGTTCCAGCCGGGTACTACGCCTCCCAGCTTTCGTCGACCTTGGCCTGTTCCGGGTTTTGGGGCAGGTCCTTCAGCAGGTCCCGCACGCCATCGGCGCCCAGGCGGGCCAACAGGTCCAATGCGCCCAGGTCTTCTTCGAGCTGGGCCGTGCCCCGGCAGCCGAACAGCACCGAGGCGGTACGTGGATAGGTGGTGGCGAAGGCCAGCACCAGTTGCGCCTTGGTGGCCCCAACCGATTCGGCCAGGGCGGTCAGTTGGGGCAGGATGGCTTCGGCATGGGCCGCCAAGGGGGCCTGGCCCAGGTGCCGGGTGGCTTGCGCCCGGGGGCGGCCGGCCAGCACGCCCACCGCCAGGGGATTGGAGACCTGGAAGGCCAGGTCGAAGTCGTTGGACACCTCCAACAGGTCAGGGTCTTCCATCATTTCGCGGGCCACGGCCGAATATGGCACCTGCATGCAGCAGGGCAGGGGCATGCCCTCCTTGACGGCGAACTCGCAGGCCTCGCGGATCTCCGAGGGCCAGGCGTGGTTGATGCCCCACTGCCTGATCCAGCCGTCCGCTACCAGGCCGGCCATCTGTTCCGTGATGGCCTTCATGTCCACCTTCTGGCCGTAGTGGTGGGCCGTGGCGGGGTTGTAGATGGCGACATCGGCATAGTCGGTGTTGGCCCGCGGCAGCGCTTGTGCCAGTTGGGCCTTGAAGGTGGGGCGCTTGCCGCCATACCAGAGCTTGGAGGTCTGGTAGTACTGCTCACGCTTGATGCCGGCCAGTTCGATGCCGCGGGCGAAGCGGAAGTCGGTGGTGGAGACCGGCCGTTCGGGGTTGGTCTCCGAGGTGTAGTAGCCCACGTCGAACCAGTTGATGCCGGCAGCGATGGCGGCCTGCAGTAGCGCCACCACTTCGTCCATGGTCAGACGATCGTAGATGTGGGCCGAACCGAGGCTGAGCACAGAGACCTGGAGCTGGCTGTTGCCAAGGGTGCGGTATTCCATAGGGGGGACCGAACCAATCTTCTTGCTGTAGGGACGGGGGTTGCCAGTGATCGCCGTCTGCCAGCCCCGTTGCTGTAGACGGTACAAGTCTTGCATGAACACTAAGTTTCGTCAGACGGCAACAGTGTACCTGACCTTGGGTTTCGCTATGGGCGAACGTTGAGTCAGAGGGGTTTGTCAGGAAACAATTGCCCGATGTCGCCCGGTTACGAGAGGTTGTTGTCTCGCCCGCCGGTGCGCCTGGCGAGACGGTTTGGCCCTGGCTGGACCGTCCTTGAGGGGCTGCCGTGGCCCGAGGCTGGTTGGTAGGGTGGTGGCACTCCGGCGGCCCCACTCCGGGCCGCACCAACTTCTTGGGAGGGCTCATGGACGAGGTATTCCAGTTTCTGAAAGCTGCCGGCCACTACTTCCTGGCCACGGCGGACGGCGCCCAGCCGCGCGTGCGGCCGCTCGGCACGGCCGAGGTCTTCGAGGGCCGGCTCTATATCCAGACCGGCAAGGCCAAGAACGTGGCCCAGCAAATGCTGGCCAACCCCAAGGTCGAACTGTGCGCCTATGACGGCACCACCTGGCTGCGTGTGTCCGCCACCGTGGTGGAGGATCCCAGGGTTGAAGCCCAAGCCTACGTGCTGTCCCACTACCCCGAACTGGCCGGCATGTACCAGCCGGGTGACGGCAACACCCTGGTGCTGTACCTGAAGGACGCCACCGCCACCTTCTACTCGTTCACCGACGAACCGCGGGTGGTCACCTTCTAACGCCTTAGCCCGGCGCCCGGCTGAGGGGTGCAGGCGCGGCGGTAGACTGGTGGCCCGCTAGCGCCTGTAGCTCAGGGGATAGAGCACCGCTCTCCTAAAGCGGGTGTCGATGGTTCGAATCCATTCAGGCGCACACGGCTTGCTCCCCCCGTCCTCCCGGCTGGGTGCACGCCATCGACCACTCCAGGGTGATGGGCCTGTAACCGGGGCGTTGCACGGCCCCGGCATACTGGGGTGATGCACCCGCCACTCCAGCCGTTCGAGACCGGTCGCCTCACGCTGCCCGATGGCGCCCGGCTCTACTGGGAGGCCAGCGGCAACCGCACAGGTGTGCCCGCCCTGTACCTGCACGGCGGGCCGGGCGGCGGCCTGCGTGGCGGGGCGTACCGGCGCCAGTTTGACCCGGCCAAGTACCTGATCATCGGTTTCGACCAGCGGGGTTGCGGCCGTTCGACGCCCGATGCCGGCAAACACCCCGAAACCCTGGCCGCCAACAACACTCCCCAGTTGTGGGACGACATCGAGCACCTGCGGCGGCATTTCGGCGTGGAGCGCTGGGTACTGCACGGTGTTTCATGGGGTGCGTCGCTGGCGCTGTCCTATGCTCAGGCGCACCCGCAACGGGCCGCCGCCCTGGTGCTGGCGGCCGTTACCATGACGACCCGCGAAGAGGTGGAGTGGATCACCCAAGACATGGGGCGCATCTTCCCGGAGGCGTGGGAGGCTTTCGAGGCCGCCTCCGGGCGCCGGCCCGGTGAGCGGATTGTGGAGGCCTACGCCCGGCGGCTGGCCAACCCAGACCCGGCCGCCCGGGAGGATCGCCTGGCGGCCGCGGCGGCCTGGAACGAGTGGGAGGCCACTCACATCTCGTTGGACCCGCGCTGGACGCCCGAGGTCAAGGTGACCGATTCCAACAAGGCCCTCACCTTTGCCACCCTGGTGACCCACTATTGGGCGGCCAGCGGCTTTCTGACCGGCGGGCTGGAGATCTTGGCCAACATGGACAAGATCAGCCATTTGCCGGGCGTGCTGATCACCGGCCGGCATGACGTGTCGGACCCGGCCTGGGTGGCGTGGCGGCTGCACCGGGCTTGGCCCGGTTCGGTGCTGCACATCGTGGACGGCGAAGGCCACGGCGGCCCCCGTGCCATGGACCTGGCGGCCCAGGCCCTGGACCGGCTCTAGGCGACTGGGCCCAAGCCGCCACCGGCGGGGTAGCGGCGCATGGCGCGGCGGATCTCGCGCCAGCCTGGCAGCGCCTGGTCCATGCGGCGGTAGAACTCCGGGCCATGGTTGGCCACCCACAGGTGCACCAGTTCATGGACCACCACCTGTTCCAGCATCTGGGGTGGTAGGGCCGCCAGTTGCCGGCTCAGGGTGATACGGCCGGTGTCCTTGCGGCACGAGCCCCAGCGGGTCTTCATCGCTCGCACCGTCCAGCGCGCTGCCTGCTGGCCCACTACCGGCTCCCACTTGCGGGCCAGGGTGGGCAGCGCCAGTTCCACCTGGCTGTGGTAGAAGCGCCCGATGGCGTCCCACACCGCGGCGGCATCGCCGGCCTGCCCGGGTGCGACGTACACGACCAGGCCCGCCTCGGTTTCGGCAGGGACCGCTGGAGGAGCCCCGGAGCCAGTCCATTCCCGCACGTCAAGTGGTGTTTCTTGGCCCCAGATGGGCGTTGACAGCGGCACCTTGGGCGGTACTGCGGCGGCTGCCGCCAGGGCCGCCTGGCGGGCCGCCACCTTGCGCTGCGCCTCTTCGATCCAACTGCGGCGTTCCCGCACGAAGGCGACCACGTGGGCCAGACCCAGGCGGGCCGGCATCGACACCCACAGGTGGCCGTCCTTCGGGTCCACGTGCAGGCGGACGTATTTCACCGCCTTGCGTTTGATCACCACTGGCCGGCCATCAACCGTGATGGTGGTCTGGGCGGCGCGTGCCATCCCACCAGTGTGCCAAATCCGCCAGACTAGGAGGGTCAAGCAACACCCGTTAAGAACTGTGCATCACTCCTTGTAAGGAAACGGCCGCATCCCCGCATAACCCCTATGTGGTGGTGACACTGGTGGCAGCGGCCCCGGCAAAAGGGAGGGCCATGGCCGCGACCAGCTCCACGGCTTTGGACGTGCGGTTCGCGCAGCTTTACAGCGAAACCTACGCCGCGATCGTGGCCTACTTCATGCGCCGAGTTTCGGTCCGCAGCGAAGTGGAGGACCTGGCGGCGGAGGTTTACCGGATCGCGTGGGAACGTCTCTGCCGTGGCGCTGACCAGGCCATCATGACGCTGCCATGGCTGTACGGCGTGTCACACAACGTGCTGCGGGCCCACTATCGGGCCGATGAGCACCACGTCGAGTTGGCCCGCCGTACAGCCGGTGAAGCAAGGCGGGCGGAGGCCGTCGATGGCGCCGCCAAGGCCTTGGGGGAGCAGGTATCGCAAGCGCTCAGCTTGGTGGGACCGCAGCACCGGGAGGTCTTGATGCTGCACTACTGGGAGGAGTTGAGCGCCGGCGAAATTGCCGAAGTGCTGGGTAGTTCGGCCGGCGCGGTGTGGGTTCGCCTGCACCGCGCCCGGGCGGCCCTGCGCGAGGTGATGGAAGCCGGCATGGGGGTGTGGGCATGAGCAAGAAGCGTGACATGCGGGAACTGATGCGGGCGGCCAACCCGTACCAGGTTGATCCGCGGGACGGCCAGACGCTGCAGGCGCAGGCCGGTTTGGATCGGTTGGTGCCCGGGGCCAGGGCCCAGTTGGCGGCTCAGCGCCAAGGGCTGTCCGATGGCGGGTCCGGCCTGGCCAAGGTGGCGCCGCCGTGGCGCCGCCGCCTGGTCCTGGGTGTGGCCGGGACATGCGGCGTGGTGTTGCTGGCCGGCGGTGCCTACCTTGGGTTGCAGGCGGCCGGCTTTGGCGGCGGGGCCAACAAGTCGACGTCCGATGTTGCGGCTGGCTCCGCACCGAATGAGACTTGGGCCGAGACTGCGGCCGAGCCGACCGAGGAAACGGATGACAGTTCGGCTGGTGGCGCGGCCGAAGCCGCGGCCGAGGACACGGGCAGTGACACGAGCGGTTCGGCCGACTCGGCTGATGGTGGGGCTACCGAGGCGGAGGCCCCCAGTGCGGCCGCTCCAGGCGGCGGCGCGGACGAGGCCGAAACGGGTAACGGCGAAACGGGCAGCGGCGGTGACAGCGGCACCGGCGGCGACACCGGCGCCACGGACGGGCAGTTCACGGGCGAAGGCCCATTGGTGCTTGATCAGGCCCGGCCGGCCGCCCTAGACGGCCTACCCCAGGCCCTCACCGGCGTGGTGGTTTTCACGGAGGGGTCTTACCCGCCCGGGTTCGTGGTCTGCCTGTTGCTGGACCCGGCCACCTTGACCGCGGTTGAGGCCGGGCAAGTGGTCTTGGACGGGCCGGACACCTACGGCTGTGGCGGCCTAAGCGTGCTGGTTGGCGGCATCGACGGGGAAGACGACGCCTGGGCGGCCATTGCAGACGGCAGCGGCACCGTCGCCTTCGATCTGACCAGCGATGCCGCCCTGCTGCCCTCCGAGGAGGCCGGCCGGCTGCACGCTTACCGGGTTTCCCCCGGCCAGGGCCTGGTGGACAAGTACGTGGCCTTCTACTTGGACCCCGCCGGCCAGGTCACGATGCAGGTCTTTACCCCGCTCCTGTAAGTCCCCGCGAGATGCCCTTTACGAGATGCCCCTTGTTTAGTGGTTTCACCCAGGGCTGGAGGCGTCAGGCACCAGCGCCTGAACCAAGGCCAAGGCAGCGGCCTTGTCCAACAGTTGGTTGCCGTTGCCGCACTTGGGGGACTGGATACAGGCCGGGCAGCCAGCCTCACACGGACAGGTTTGGAGCAGCCCGAGCACGGCCGCGAGCAGCGCTGCTCGCTGCTCGAAACCGCGCTGCGCAAACCCTGCTCCGCCGGGCACGGCATCGTGCACAAAGATGGTGGCCTGGCCGGTGTCGGCGTGATAGGCGGCGGACAGTCCGCCCAGGTCCCAGCGGTCACAGGTGGCGAGCAGCGGGAGCAGCCCGATGGCGGCGTGCTCGGCCGCGTGCAGAGCACCGGGCAGCGTCTCGGGCGTTAGCCCGGCCGCCTGCAGCGTCTCGTTCGGGATGACACACCAGGTGGCGGCGGTGCGCAGTGTGCTCGGCGGCATCGGCGGATCGTCCAGTGGCACCGTGTCGATGCGGTCCAGGCCGGGCAGGCGCAGCCGGTTGAAACCGGTCACCTGCGAGCGCACGTCCACCAGGCCGAAATGCCAGGTGGCGGCGGCATCGGCCACCGCCATCCGGTCATCCACCACCGTGACGGCGGTCTGATCCAACGGCATGGTGCGGTAGCGCGGATGGGCTTGACGGACCGTGGCCAGGCCGCCCTTGATGTCCAGCGTCTCCACCACGAAAGACTCGCCTTGGTGCAGGTAGACCGCTCCCGGATGGACGGTGGCAGGCGCCCGGCCCTCGTCCACGGTGCCCAGCACCCGGCCGGTCGCCTCCTCCACCACCTGGATGATGGCACCCCCGGCGCCACGCAGATCCGTCAGGTTGGTGGCGGCATCGGGCAGCACCCAGAACCAGCGCGGCCCGCGGCGGCGCAGCGCCTCCATCGCCTCCAGTTGCCCGACGACGCCCGGGGCCTCAGAGCCGAACAGGGCCAGGCCGGCCTCATCCAGAGGTAGTTCGGCAGCGGCCGCCGCCAGGTGCGGCGCCAGCACGTAGGGGTTGGACGGGTCGAAGACGGTGGCCTCAAGAGGCGCGCCCACCACAGCCTGCGGGTGGTCCACCACATACGTGTCCAGCGGGTTGACGCCCGCGATCCAAACCGCCAGGCCATCCGCCCCGGCCCGGCCGGCCCGCCCGGCCTGCTGGCGCAGTGCCACCCGGGTGCCGGGCCAGCCGGCAATCAGCACAGCATCAAGCCCCGAGATGTCGATACCCAGTTCAAGGGCGGAAGTCGAGACCACGGCCAGCAGCGAGCCGTTGCGCAGCCGGGCTTCCAAGTCGCGCCGTTCCTCCGCCAGGTAGCCACCCCGGTAGGTGGCGATGCGGTTCTGAGCCTGCCCTTCCAAGGCGTGCCGGGCGGCATCGGCCACCGCCTCAGCCGAGTAGCGGGACCGCACAAACGCGACCGTGCGGGCACCCACGTCCGTCAGCCGGGCCAGCAGGTGGGCGGCTTCCGCCGGGGCGCTGAGGCGGGTGCCTGGCCGCTGAGGTTCGTCCAGATCGGCCGGAGCGTCTGTCCCTGTATCCAAAGTGCGGGGCTTCCACAACACCAGGGTCTGCTCACCGTGGGCGGAGGTGTCCTGGTCGATGACGGCAATTCGGTCCGGTGGTTCGCCGATCAGGCGGCCGGCCGCCACCGCCGGTTCGGACACGGTGGCAGAGGCGAACAGGAACACCGGGTTGGAGCCATAGTGCCAGGCCAGGCGGCGCAGGCGGCGCAGCACCATCGCCACGTGGGCACCCATCACGCCGCGGTAGGCGTGCAGTTCATCCACCACCACGTAGGCCAGCCCGCGCAGGAAGGCGCCCCAGTACTGGTGGTGGGGCAGAAGGGCGAAATGCAGGTAGTCGGGGTTGGTCAACACCGCGTTGGCGTGCCCCTGCGCCCACTGGCGCAGTTCGCGGGGAGTGTCGCCATCGCAGGTCACCGGGGTCACGTCATCGTCCAGGGCGCCGGCCTTGACCACGGCGCGCAAGGTGGCCAACTGGTCCGCTGCCAAGGCCTTGGTCGGCGCCAGGTAGAGGGCGGTTGGCCGGTGGCGCAGGTTGGCGAGCGAGCCGTATTCGGGTGGTTCGGAGATGGCTGCCAGAACCGGCGTCCACAGGGCCAGCGACTTGCCGGAGCCGGTGGAGGTGGCGATGACGGTGTGGCGGCCGGCCTGGGCGGCCTCCATGGCTTCGACTTGGTGGGCCCACGGCTGGTCGATTCCCAGGGTGCCGTAGGCCAGAGTCAGTTCTTCTGGTACCCATTCGGGCCAGGGCTGGTGGCTGCCCGGCCCGGCGGGCGTGACCTCGGTGTGGGTGATGCAACGCTCACGCCACTCGGGTGGGCCAAGGGCGGTGAGGAGGCGGTTCACGCCGCCATTGTCCCGCGCTTTGGCCGTTGGGGTATGGAAGGGGGGTGCGGGCCGGTTGGCCCACACCCCCCTGGGTTTGGTCGGGTTTGGTCGGGTTTGGTCGGCGAGTGCTTGCAGGTGCTCGCAGGCGCTCGCCTGATGGTGCTCGCTAGATTGAGTCGAAGGTGCTTTCCAGGCTGTACATCATGCCGCCCATCGACATGCCAGTGCTGAGCATCGTCACACCCGCCACGGCGCCGATGTACAGCACTCCGCCGGTCAGGTTTGATGCCACCAGTGAAGTGTTCCAGTTGCCGTCCGCGCCCTTGATAGCGGTCATGGACAGGATCTCGGCCGGATCGGGCAGTTCCGTCAGGTACTCGGCCAGCAGGTCGTTGTAGCTGTCATCCAGGCCCAGGTCGCTGAGGCAGACCTCTTGGTCACCCCCTGCGCCGTCAGACTCGAACTCGACGTAGGCGCAGCCATCCGCGTACGTGAAGCTGCCGGATACCTCCTCCGTGTAGTCATAACCCTCGTAGGAGCCGGTGAACTCACCGGACAGTTCGCCATCGGCCGGGATGGACAACTGGGCCTGGGCGTCCACGGTGGAGTAGGGCTGTTCGATCGTCACAGTGAAGTCGTAGGTCCTCGAATCTGGGTAGGCCCAGTTCAACTCGAAGTCCGTGTAATCACCCCAATAGTCTTCGTATTCGCCGGCCAGGCTGATGGTGTCGCCGTCACGCGTCCAGGTGACACTGAGGTCGGTATCCGGCGCAGCGAGCGTTGCCACGAGATTGTCAATCGCCACCGTGGCCAGGTCACCGTCGGTCTTCAGGGCGGTGCCTTCGAAGTCGCTGAACTCGATCAAGGAGGCGACGTACTCCAGGTCGTCTTCGCTGACCAGGGCCGGGCCATAGACCGCCAGCAGGCGGGATTCGGCTTCTGGCAGGACGGCCGCGAACTCGCGGATGTCGCCGCCGGAGGCCAGGTCGTTCCAGGCTTCGAACAGGCCGGCCGTCGAGGCCTCGGGGGAATCGAACTCTGGCCGTTCGTCAGCGGTGATCGGGTCGCTCAGGTCGGAATCGGAGAAGCCGGCTTCCTCCCAGGCGTACTGGGCCACCGTCATCGACACTGAGGTGTACCACTTACCGTCTTCTTCCACCGTAACCACGAACAGCTCATCCAGGCCCATGTCGTCAACCAGGTCTTCGACATCCTTCGAGACCGGGAAGACGTCATCCAGTGCGTCTTCCAGCGTGTCCTCATCCAGATAGGCCAGATCGTCAAGCCCCTCAACTTCGAACAGGGCACCGCCGCTGGCTTCGTCCCAGGCGTCGATGAGGTCCATGATGGCGCCGGCCAGGGCTGCCGTGTCCGCGTCCAGGTCCAGGCTGGCGTGTTCAAGGACGGTCCGGTTGACGCCTTCAACCAGCTCCTCTTCGCTGAACTCCATGTCGGTCAACTCGATGGTGAGAGACTCCTTGATGGCGTTCCAGGCGTCCTTGATGTCTTGGTCGATCTCTTCCTCGGCATCGGCGTTGGACCAGGCGTTGGCGAGGCGTGACACCAAGGTCCGCTCCGACGGCGCGACGTGGCTGGCCAACGCCTCAAAGTCAAGCGCGGCGATTGATTCGAACAGTTCTTGGGCAGCCTCTTCGGGGCTGCCGGCGCCACCGGCCGCACCCGTCAAGGCCCGGACGGCGAAGAAACCGCCGCCGGCCAAGGCCAAGGCCACGGCGGTGCCGCCGGCGATCAGCGCCACGCGCTTCTTCGACTTCTTGACCGGTTGGGGCAGGGGCGGCTGGCCGGCATAGGGGCCGCCGGGTGGCGCGTAGGCGCCGGCGGGCGGCTGCCCGGCGTACTGGCCCTGCGGGGCGTAGGGGTCATAACCGGCCGGCGTGGGGGCGCCGTAGACCGGAGGTTGGGGAGCCAGCGGCACAGGCTGACCATCGGTTGGGGGCTGGGGATACTGAGGGTCGACTGGCGGCACGGACATGATTCGCTCCTGACTTAAACGGTGTAGCAAGCCGTTTCTGAGTGTGGCGCACTCGCGGAAGGCCCGCAATGGGGAGATGTCCCCATGCTATCGGCCTCGTGGTGAGCGTGCTCCTCCTGCGGGCGGACCCTGTGTACAACCTGATTGCCGTTCAGCAGATGGCTGATCTGTACCTCAGTCGGTGAGGGGTTTGGGTTGGGCGGCCGCAGACCGCGTCAGCGCCGGTCGAAAATGCAGCCCGGCGGTGCGGCGCCGGTTACCTTGTAGCCGCAGACCGCGTCAGCGCCGGTCGAAAATGCAGCCACTGGTTGTGGTTCATTGTGCCGTGGTTTCGGGTCGGGCGCTGGGTAGCGTCTCGATGGTGGTGTGCCGGAGTCGGTAGCTGTGGCCTTTGAGGGTGATGACTTCGGCGTGGTGGACGATGCGGTCGATCATGGCGGCGGCGACGGCTTGGTCGCCGAAGACGTGGCCCCACTGGGAGAACGCCAGGTTGCTGGTGAGGATGATCGAGGAGCGTTCGTAGCGGGATGCGACGAGTTGGAAGAACAGGTTGGCTGCGTCGGCGTCGAAGGGCAGGTAGCCGACTTCGTCGATGATGACCAACCCGTAGCGGTGGGTCTTCTTCAGTTCGTGGTCGAGGCGGCCGATCTGGTGGGCGGCTTGAAGCCGGGTGACCCAGCCGGCGGCGGTATCGAAACCGACCCGGATGCCTTGGCTGCAAGCTGCCATGCCCAAAGCGATGGCGAGGTGGGTTTTCCCGGTGCCGGGCGGGCCGAGGAACACGACGTTGCCGGCCTCGGTGAGGTAGCCGCCGGCGGCGAGCCGATGCAACTGGGCCCGGTCGGCGGCGGGCTGGTGGTCGAAGTTGAACTCGGCCAGGGTTTTGGCCGCTGGGAACCCGGCAGCCCGCGCTCTCATGCGGGTGCCGGAGGCTTCCCGGGCGGCGACCTCGCTGGACAGCACGGCGGCGAGGTACTCTTCCGGGGTCCAGCCGTCCTGGGCTTGTCCGGCTAGGCGGCGGGCCGTGTCGATGATCCGGGGGGCTTTCAACTGGCGGGCCAGGTAGTCGATCCGGGTGAACAAGTCGTCTGTTGCCGTCGCCATGTCAGGCCGCCTCGACCAGCAGCAGGGATTCCAGGTCGGCCACGTCCACGCCGAACGCCTGGTCGTAACAGGCCAGGTCACGCCCCAGCCCGTCGTCTGCCGGCAGGGCCGGTTTGGGCTGGTGGAACGCCGATCGCAGTACGGCCGCCTGGGCGACATGGGCCGGGTCGGTGATGGTCTGGCGGCGCGCCCAACAACGGTCGTGCCTGGCTGCCAGCACGCCGTGACAGTCCACCTCGACCATGTCGAGACTGGTGTGGACCGTGACGATCCGGTCGATCATGGCCGGGTCCACGGAGTAGTCGTTCGACGCGACCCGGACGTAGTAGTCGCGGGCCAGCCGGGTCTGCCAGACCGGCCAACACACGGGGGTCACGGGCGCCAGCAGCCCCATCGCCCGCCGGTCCTCGTCGACCGCGTCGGCCGGCCGGCGGCCCGTGTCCCGGACCAGCCGCCGGTTCGCGGTCTCGTCCAACCAGCCGGCCAACTGGGTGTTGAAGTCCGCCGGGGACGCGAACGACCGGCCGGGCAGGAACGACGTCTCCAGATAACCGTTGGCGCGTTCCACAATCCCTTTCGTTTCTGGGTCGAACGGCTTAGCCTGCACCAGGCGGGTTCCGACCGTGCCCAGCCACCCGGCCACCCCCTCGGCCAGCCGGCCGGCCCGGCCGATCCCGGCCTCGTTATCCCACAACAGACGCTTCGGCACCGCCCGGAACTGGCCGGCCAACAGCCGCCACATGCCCGCCAACAAGTCGCCCGTCACCCGGGACGGGATCATGACCGCGGCAATGAACCGGCTGAACGCCGCCACCATAACCAGCACCGGCAGCCTGGCCGTCAACCCCCAGCCGACCGGAATGTCGGCCGGCGGGAACCACAAGTCGCACTGCACCTGCTCGCCGGGCAGATGCACCAGACGGTCCGCCGGATCGACCCGGCGATACTCCGGCCGGACCCGGGCGACGTTCTCCCGCAACCAACTCGCGGCCCCCGTCCAACCGACCCGCTGGCCGATCACCGTGGCCGGCATGTCCGGGAACTCGGCCAACAAGCCGCGCACCGCCGACTCGACGTCCAACCACGCCGACACCGCCACCGGTGGCCGCTCATACCTCGGCGGCTCGTCCGACGACAACGCCCGCGCGACCGTTGCCCGGTCCACACCAAGCCGCCGCGCGATCGCCCGCTGCGACAACCCATCATTCCTACTCAGACTCCTGATCAGAGCCCAATCCTCCATGCTGATCACCCATCCAATCGTGGTCGGGTGGCTGCATTTTCGACCGGCACTACTGGCCGTGTTTTGGACCGGCGTTGACATCAGGTCCGTTGTCCTACGCTCGCAGGGCTCGCTCCGGCCACCGGACCCGACACCTCGGCCTTCGGGGGGTGTAGGTCACGGTGTCGGGTCCCACGGCCCCAGTGGGGGGTGTGGGCGGGAGCCGTGGGGTGTTGGCCTGGGGTCCTGACACCGTGGCCGGGGGTGGTGGTGGCTTTGGCCGCGGTGTCAGATCTCGTGTCGCACAAAGAGCCTCAAAAGGTCTGAAAGGGATTCAAAGACCTTTATAGGAGTTGATAGGCTGGCGGTCGCACTCGTGTCGGAGGAGGCCGCATGCCATCCCGGAACCCGTTTACACCGTCGTTCGGCAGCGAGCCGATGTTCCTGGCCGGACGCTCCGAGATCATCGATGACGTCATTGGTGGCTTGGAGAACGGTCC
>JAISSX010000052.1 GCA_031272885.1 Bifidobacteriaceae bacterium
CGCCACGCAGCATCACATGGAAGATGCCAGTAGCAGAGCCCCGCCTGGCTGTACGCGCCATCAGTTCCCCCTAACTCTCGACGGTTGACTCTATGTTACATGGAACCGTCCCCCGTAACCCCCCGCACCTCCGGAACCGTCCCCCGTAACTCAAGGCTTGGGCTGCGACGCGCGTCGACGAGGCGGGCCGCGCCAGTGCCCGCCGGAGGAGACGCGCAAATCAAACACCGCCTCGTGAGTCCCTCTGGGGCCACCGATGACGCGCCGCGGCGCGTCATCGGTGGCCCCAGAGGGACTCGAACCCTCACTTGGCCGGTTTTAAGCCGGCTGCCTCTGCCAATTGGGCTATAGGGCCTGGGCGGCGGACAACGTCACCCCGTCAAGGATGTCATGTTCCGAGATGGTGGCGTGCGTCAGCTCGCCACCAGCGGCCCGCACCTCGTCACGCACCCGCAGCAGCACCCGCGACCAGACCAGGGCGCCGGCGCCAATCACGTCGACCCGGCCCGGGTGCATAAACCCCATCCGGGACCGTTCGGTGCGGCTGGCCTGCCACATCCCTTGGCAGGCCGCCAGCGCCTCATCAATCCCGATCACCGCGCCATCGATCGCCGCCGGGTCATACCGCTCCAAACCCAACGCATAAGCCTCGATGGTGGTGATCGAACCGGCCAAGCCGATCAACGACCCAGTCCGCCCAAGATCGACGTGCCGGGCCGCGACATCGAGGGCCGCGTCGACATCGGCCGCCGCCGCCCGCACCTCCGCCTCGGTGGGCGGATCGGATCGCAGGTGCCGTTCGGTGATCCGGACCGAACCGACGTCCATGGAGTACGCCTGCTCCGGTGTCCGGTCTCCCAGCACCAGTTCGGTGGAACCGCCCCCCAGGTCAACGCACAGATAGGGCCCCGGCGGCGCGAACGGTCCCCGCAGCGAGGCCAGCGCCCCACCGAAGGACAGGTGGGCCTCCTCCAGGCCGTCGATCACCTCGGCTTCGATGCCCAAGGCGGCCCGCACCCCGTCCAGGAAGACGTTACGGTTGGCGGCGTCCCGGGTGGCCGAGGTGGCAACAAACCGCACCGTCCCCTGCGCCCCGGCATCGGCAATCAGTTTGGCGTAGCGGGTCACCACGTTCAGGGTGCGTTCCAGGGCGTCCGGCGCGAACCAACCGGTGCGGTCCACGCCTTGCCCCAGCCGGGTGACCTCCATAATGCGCGCCACGTCGGTCAGGCGCCCAGCCGCCCGGTCCACGTCGGCAATCAACAACCGGATGGTGTTGGTGCCGCAGTCGATGCCGGCGGCCCGCACCATTTCACCCATCTTGCGTCCCTTCCTGGTCCGGTTGGCAGTGGCAAACGTCCAGGCGCCACCATGGCGCCACCGCTTCTAGGGTCTCATCCCCAAGCGGGTTGATGCCGGGTCCAACCGCCAGGGCGTGGGCCGCCAGCACGTGCAGGCACTTGACCCGGTCCGGCATGCCCCCAGCGGAAATGCCCGCGATCTCCGGCACCACGCCCAACGCTTCGCGCCGGGCCAGATAGTCGCGGTGGGCGGCGGCGTGGGCGGCCGCCAGGTCGGCATCAGCCGCCAGCCGGGCGTTCATCTGCGCCATCAGGCCTTGGCTTTCCAGCCGCCCGATGGCGCCCGTGGCCGCCGGGTGGGTCAGGTAGAAGGTGGTGGGAAACGGCGTACCATCCGGCAGCCGCGGCCGAGTCTGCACCACCACCGGGGCGCCGCAGACGCAGCGGGCGGCGATGGCGGCCACACCGCGGGCGGGCCGGCCGAGTTGCCGTGCCAACACCGCCAGGTCCTGCGCGCTGACCGCCGTAGCGGCCCCCGCCGGGCCGGTCACTGGACTGACACCCCGCCGGCCACCACGGTTGAGACCCACAGTTCGGCGTACCACGGGTCACCGGTTTCAGCCGCGGTCGCATCTGGATCGGTCAAGTGGGTGGCAGTGGCGGCGGCGCTGGGCGTGGTCTCAGGCGCGTTTTGCGGATCGGACACCCGGTAGCTGCGATCCCCCGGCATGACGAAGCTGAGCCGCTCGCGGGCTTGGGCCTTGACGTAGGCCGGGTCGTTCCAGCGGTCCAATTGGGCCTGCAGTTCGGTGTTTGTGTCATCAGCCGCCGCCAGTTCGGCCTTCAGTTGAGCCTTCTCCACCTGTTGCGCCTGGTACAGCCGGATGGTGGGGAACACCAGCATGAACACCACCAGGGCCACCATGGCCAGAACCAGCAACTGGGCGCCCACCCGCATGCGGCGCCAACCGGCGGCCGCTTCTTCGCGTTCGGCCGCCCGGGCACCCTGGGCCGCCGCCCGCCAACGGCCGGTGTGGCCGGGGCGCCGCCCGCTTGGTCCTGTTTGGCTCACCTAGCCATGATGCACCACGAGGCGGACCAAAGGATGGAACACCCCTCGGCCCGCCTCGGTTTGAAGAACTAGCCGGAACTCAGCCCTGGAAGCGCGGGAAGGCGGAACGCCCGGCGTAAACCGCGGCATCGCCCAGCGCCTCTTCGATCCGCAGCAACTGGTTGTACTTGTTGACGCGCTCGCCGCGGGCCGGGGCGCCGGTCTTGATCTGGCCGGCGTTGGTGGCCACCGACAGGTCGGCGATGAACGTCTCTTCGGTCTCGCCAGACCGGTGCGAGGTCATGGCGTAGAAGCCGGCCCGCTGGGCCATGGCCACGGCCTCAAGGGTCTCGGTCAGGGAGCCGATCTGGTTCAGCTTGACCAGCAGGGCGTTGGCGGCGCCCAGCTCAATGCCCTTGGCCAGGCGCTGTGGGTTGGTGACAAACAGGTCATCACCCACAAACTGCACCTTGGCGCCAGCCTCCGTGGTCAACCGCACCCAGGCGTCCCATTCGTCTTCGCTCAGCGGATCTTCGATCGACACCAGCGGATAGTCGCTGATCAGCTTGGTGTAGTAGTCCACCATGAAGTCGGTGTCGCGGGCTTCGCCCTCGAACTGGTACTTGCCGTCCTTGAAGAACTCGGTGGAGGCCACGTCAAGGGCCAGGGCGACATCGGCCCCGGGCTTCAAGCCGGCCTTCTCGATGGCCGCCACGATCTCATCCAGCGCATCCGCATTGGACGGCAGGTTAGGGGCAAAGCCGCCCTCGTCACCCAGGCCGGTGGACAGGCCCTTAGCCTTCAACACGGATTTGAGGGCGTGGTAAACCTCGGCGCCCCAGCGCAGGGCTTCGCGGAAGGACGGCGCCCCGATGGGGGCAATCATGAACTCTTGGATGTCCACGTTGGAATCGGCGTGCGAGCCGCCGTTCAGGATGTTCATCATGGGCACGGGCAGCACGTGGGCGTTGGGCCCGCCGATGTACCGGAACAGGGTCAGGTCGGAACTGGCGGCGGCGGCCTTGGCCACGGCCAGGGAGACACCCAGGATGGCGTTGGCGCCCAGGCGGCCCTTGTTTGGGGTGCCGTCCAGGTCGATCATGGTCTGGTCCACCAGGCGTTGGTCGGTGGCGTCCAGGCTGATCACCTGGGGTGCGATCTCATCCACCACGGCGGCGACGGCGCCTTCAACGCCCTTGCCGCCATACCGCGCGGCGTCATCGCGCCGCTCCACAGCCTCGAAGGCACCGGTGGAGGCGCCAGAGGGCACCGAGGCCCGGGCGTAGGTGCCGTCCGACAGGCCGACTTCGACTTCGACGGTGGGGTTCCCGCGGGAATCCAGGATTTCGCGGGCAAGGACTAGTTCAATGCTGGCCACAAGGCTCTCCTCAAGAAGCAACGGTGGGTTTTCACTCCAAGCCTAGCGCCCGATGCCGCCGGCTCGCCTGGGCGCTGGGTCCCGCACCAGTCCGGCACCGCCCAAGCTACCGTTCCAGCAGTTGCCGCACACTGGTTCCGATGGCTTCGAGGTGGGCCGCGCCCTGGCGGCGCAGCGCCGTAATGTCCTCGAAGGAGGCAGTGGGTCCCACCGGCAGGATCACCTCCAGGTAACACTTCACCTTTGGTTCGGTGCCGGATGGCCGGATCACCACGCGGGACAGGTCCTTAAGGGCGAAGGCCAGGCCGTCGGTTGGGGGCAGGCCGTCGGTGCCGTGCTCCAGGTCGGTCACCTTGGTCACGGCCACTCCACCCAGGTGCGTTGGCGGCTTGCGCCGCAGCGCCGCCATCACCTCGGTTAACGCCCGCGGGTCGCCCAACCGGGCCGCCACCTGGCTGGTCAGGTGCAGGCCATGTTGCCGGGCCAGGTCATCCAGTAGGTCGATCAACGACTGGTCCTTGGCCTTGGCCCGGGCGGCCAGCCGGGCCAAGGCCAACCCGGCGGTGATACCGTCCTTGTCCCGCACCATGTCTGGCCGGGTGCAATAGCCGATGGCCTCTTCGTAGCCGAACACCAGGCCGGGCGTGCGGGCAATCCACTTGAAGCCGGTCAGGGTCTTGGCGTAGGCCAACAGGTGGGCCCGGGCGATCCGCCACAGCAGCCGGGACGAAACGATCGAACTAGCCAAAGTGGGCCGCACGCCATCGGGCGCTTCGGCCTGCCCTTCCCACAGCTTGGCGGCCTCTTCCGCCAACAGCGAGCCCACCTCGTCCCCGGTCAACATGCGCCAACCGCCGCCCCGCGGCGCCCGCGGATCGTAGACGGCCGCGGCGCAGCGATCGGCGTCCGGATCGTGCGCCAGCACCAGGTCCGCCCCCACCCGTCCGGCCAGGCCGATAGCCAGGTCGATGGCGCCCGGCTCCTCGGGGTTGGGGAACGCCACCGTGGGGAAATCCGGGTTCGGGTCACGCTGTTCCGGCACCGCATGAACGTCGGTGAAACCGGCCTGCTCTAAGGCCGGCAGGGCTAGGCGGGCCCCCACTCCATGCATGGCGGTGTGGACAATACGCAGGTCCTTGGCGCCGGTCACGGTTGGCAGCCCGGCCACCGCCTCGCGCAGGTATTCGGTGGCCAGGTCCGGCCCGATGATCTCCCAGCCGCGTGCCCGCGGCACCTGGTCGGCCGGCGGGGCGGCGGCAATGGCGGCGGCGATGTCGACATCGGCCGGCGGCACGATCTGCACCCCGTTTCCCTCCGGTTCCACCAGCCGCCCGCCCAGGTAGACCTTGTAGCCGTTGTCTTGAGCCGGGTTGTGGGAGGCTGTCACCATGACCCCGGCATCGGCCGTCAGGTAGCGCACCGCGTAGGCCAACAGGGGCGTGGGACAGTGGGTTTCCATCAGCAGGGCCCGGCCGCCGGCCGCCACCACCACGGCGGCAGTGTCTTCCGCAAACTCGGCCGAACCATGGCGGCCGTCGTAGCCGATCACCACCTTGGGCGGCGAGGCTTCGTCCAGCGCCCCGGCCATGGCCAGGTAGCGGCGCAGGTAGGTGATCAGACCGGCCGCCGCGCGGATCACCACGGCCCGGTTCATGCGGCCCGGGCCGCCGCCCATCCGTCCCCGCAGGCCGGCCGTGCCGAACTCCAGCGGCCCGGCGAAGGCCTCCGCCAGGTCGCGCAGCGCCACCTGGTCACCGGCCTTGGCGGCGGCCAGTTGGTCCGTCAACTGCTGGACGGTGGACGGGTCCGGATCATGATCGATCCACTCCCGCACCTGTTCGGCCAGCGCCTGGCTCAGAACCTCGCCAGGCTTCATCGCTCGCTGCCCCAACCCGGGCCACGCCGCAGGTCATCCGCCCCCCAGGCCTCGGGCAGCAGGTGGGCCAAGGTCGATTCGCCGGTGGGCGTCAGGACGCGCAGGTGTGGACCGCCGTGTTCCCACAACAGTTGGCGGCAGCGGCCACACGGCGTGATGACGCTGCCGTTGCCATCCACACAAACCAGAGCGGTCAGGTGGCCGCCGCCGGTCATGGCCAACTGGCTGATCAGACTGCATTCGGCGCACAAGGTCAAGCCATAACTGGCGTTCTCGATGTTGGCGCCGGTCACCAAGCGGCCATCATCGGCTAGGGCCGCTGCCCCCACCGGGTATCTCGAATAGGGCACGTAGGCGTAGGCGGTGGCCGCCGCGGCCTGGTTTTTCAGCCGTTCCCACTCGAGTTCCATCGCTGCTGCTCCTTCGCTCCGGCCGGCGTTGGCCGGGGCGGACCGTCTACGGCGCCGAGACCGATTCGACCTTGATCTCACCGCCGGCAACCTGGGTTTGCAGAGCGCCAACCGCGTTGCGGGTCTCGGCTGTGATTTTGTCGTTGAAATCATGGTAGGCCGAAAGCTCCACACCGCCGTTGGCCAAGGTGCCAATATATGGGTCTGAGGTGAACTCTCCCTGGCTGGCGGCACTAACCACTTCACTGACGGCCGAACCGGATTGCTCCAGCACCGACACCAACATGACTGATCCGTAGTCGGTGGTGCGGTAGCCGTCCGACCCGGTCCAGACAATCACCACGTTGTCCTTCTCCGCCGCGGCCGCCGCGGCCCCTAGGCCGGCTTCCCCGGCCACCGGCATGATCACGTCAGCCCCCTGGCCGATCAGGTCCAGCGCCAGTGTGTTGGCGGTCGCCCGGTCGGTGAAGCTGTTCACGAATTGGCCCTGCTGTGCCGTCTTGTCCCAGCCCAGCAGTTCGACCGCGGCGCCGTTGTCTGCGTTGTAGCGGGCCACGCCATCGGCAAACCCGTCCATGTACAAGGTGACCACCGCCGTCTGCTCGCCGCCGAAGGTCGCCACCTTGCCGCTGGTGCTGTAGGCGGCGGCCAGGTAGCCGGCCAGGAAAGCGCCCTCTTGGGTAGCGAAGGCAGCCGGCTTGATGTTGCCGTTGACGGGTTGGTTGGCGGCGTCGTACTGGTAGCCGACAATGGCGTACTTGACGGCAGCGTTGGCATCGGCCGAAGCCTTGGTGGCCTCCGCCAGCTTCGACCCCACGGTCACGATGATGCCGCAACCCTGGTTGACCATGGCGGTCAGGTTGTCGGCGTACTGGTCGGCGCCGTTCGAGGCCAGCGACTTGGTGGTGATCCCCAACTCGACCCCGGTGCGCTCCATCGCCTTGTAGGCCTCCTCGTTCAGGCCCTTGTCGCTGAAGCCGCCCTCGTCCGTCACCAGGCAGGCAGTGAAGTCTGTGGCCGCGCCGCCGGAAGCGTCCCCGCTGGCTGACCCGGTCGCGGCATTCGTGGCGTCATCGCCCCCGTCATCCGAATCCGAACAGGCCCCCAAGCTCAAACCGGCCAAGGCGACAAGGCTCACTATTGCAAACGTCTTCTTCACTGTCTCTCCGATGGTCTTCCGGGGCGGGATCGGCCAGGTTGTTCAGGGGCTCTGGGCCTAAGCAACAATAGCGTGCAGCACCGTGCGCAGCACGTCCAACCCGTCGGTCGACAAGGCCGATTCGGGGTGACCCTGCAACGAGGCGAAGCGCGGCCCCTTGAGAGCGATCACCTCGTCGGTGCCCATGCGCCGTACCACCTCGTAGCCGGCCGGGTCGGTCAACGGCGCCACCCCGGTGAAAGTGTTGTAGTAGCCCAGAGTGGCGGGCCGGCCGAACAAGTTGTCGGTGATCTGCTCCCCCTGGTGGGGCCGGGTCAACTGGCGTAGGTCCAGGCCAAGGTGGTGGCACAAGATCTGGTGGGACAGGCAGACCGCCAACAGCGGCCGGTTGGCGGCCAGTCGGTGCACGATGACGCGGCGCAGCGCCTCCACCCTGGGTTCAGTCGAGCTTGGGTCGCCCGGGCCAGGACCGGCCACGATGATGTCATCGGCGAACGATGGCGCCGCCGGGTCATAGGTCCGCCACGGCACCACGGTGGCACGCGCCCCAAGGTGGCGCAGTTGGTGGGCCAGCATCTGGCTGAAGTGATCCTCGGCGTCCACGATCGTGATACCCAGGCCGGCCAGGGCCGGTTCCTGGCCGCCCTGCGGGCGCAGCCAGAACTGCGCCAACCGTTCGTTGCGGTACATCAACGTGCGCTTGACCTGCGGGTCTTCCGCCACCTCGCCGCTGCTGACAACCTGAGGCGCGGGGGCGGTGTCGGGGGCCGCGACGGACACAGGCGACCCGGCGGCATCGGGCACCGCCACCACACCGGCGTCACCCGCCACCTGAACGCCGATGGCGGCCAACACCCCGGCCGCCTTGGTGCGGGTCTCCGCCACCTCGCTCATCGGGTCCGAGTGGCGCACCAACGTGGCTCCAGCCGGTACCGACACCCGGCCGGCCCCATCCACGTAGGCGGTACGGATCATGATGGGAGCGTCCACGTCCCACCGGCCGGCCGCCTGGTCGCGTTCGAACAGGGCCATGACGCCGGCGTAGTAGCCGCGGGGACGCTTCTCGCGCCGGGCAATCACGGTGCAGGCGTTCTCCATCGGCGAGCCGGTCACGGTGGGGGCGAACATGGTGTGGCGCAGCACCTCGCGGGGGTCCTTGTCGGTGGCACCCTCCAGTAGGTATTCGGTGTGGGTGACCTTGCTCATGGGCTTCAGGTAGGGGCCCAGGACGCGCCCACCGCGGGGGCAGATGGCGCTCATCAGTTTCAGTTCCTCATCCACCACCATGAACAGTTCATCCACCTCCTTGGCGTCCGTCAAGAAACGCAACATGCCCGGCACAGTGGGGCCCTCGGCCGGATGGCGGTAAGTGCCGCTGATCGGGTTCATGGTGACCACGCCGCCCTTGATGGTGAGGTGGCGTTCGGGACTGGCGCCGGCGAAGGCCACCCCAGGTGTGAAGACCGCGTAGGTCCAGTAGGCGCCCTGCTCTCGTCTTAGTAGCGCCCCTAGCCAGGCCAGAACAGCCTGGTTGGCCGGGCCTTCCACCTGGCCGCGGAACGACCGATGGATCACGAAGTTGGCTCCCTCGCCGCAGCCGATCTCTTCCCGAATGACGTCCTTCACCTGTTCGGCGTACTGCTGATCCGCGATGTCGAACCCTTGGGCAGTGAAGGCGGGCGGACGTGGCGGGAGTTGGGCCAGCAGATCCTCGACCGTGATCGGGGTCCGCTCGGTGGCGACCAGGCAACGCAGCGGCGCGGCGTCATCGACCACATCGAAGCCGCGTTCGGCTATCTGACGGAATGGCACCAGCGCCAGGATGGTTTGGGCTTCGGCGCTCAGCGGGATGTCGGCCGTTGAATCGACATCGGTGATGGTGCCGGTGAGCAGGTCGACATGCGGCTCATCACCGCGGCGGATCAGGGCAAACGGCTTGGCGGACGTGAGTAGGTCGGCGATGAGGCTGGCCATCACTGGTCTCCTTGGGTTTGGCCTGGTGCCGGGCAAGAAAAAAACCGCCTGCTGCCAGGCGGTTGGTTTTGGTGTGCCGAAACTCCCGCCTATGAGGCGGGCCACCACTGGGTGTTGGAACGGTTCAGCACGCAGCCAAGCCTACCGCACCGCGCCTGGGCAACACCCACCGGGCGGCCACCCAAGGCTTCAACCCTCACCTTTGGTGCATCAAGCCAACCAACCCAAACCTCAAGGCGACCCTGGAGTTTTGCGGCCGCAGCGGGCGGCTGCCCTGGCCGGTACCGGGTGCGGGCTTCGTGCACTTTTTGGACACGGCGGCGCCGTTCAGGTCGATCGCTGGACTGACGACGGAACACCGGCTTGAGTGTTTGTGCAGGTCAGAGACTTAGACGTTCTCCGTGCCGGTCGGACATGCGCGGGCTGGCACTGTTCGGGGCTCGGCCAAGTGTCCAAAAAGTGTGCGAAGGTCGCAACGATGGCCTGCACGGCGGGGAGGGGCGGCGGGGCTGGCGCTGTCTCCGGGCCCGCCCTGGTGTCCAAAAAGTGTGCGAAAGTCGCAACGGTGGCCTGCACGGCAGTGACTTGGTCCGCAGCCCCAACCCGGCGCGCCCAGGCGGGACCGGACGCCATCGGGCACGTCTCTGCGCGAAAGGTCAATTCTGCAGGCTTCAGCGGTTGCAAGTCGTTTCACTCTGAGCATAACCGCAGGTCAGGACGTTGGAATCTCGGATCGGGTCCCTGATGACTAGAACGGAATTGACCTTTCGCGCCGGAAAATTGACCTTTCGCAAGGGAGAGGCAGGGGACCAGGTCAGGCGACGGGGCGGGCCAGGCCCTCGATCACCTCGGCGCCGGGCAAGGTGGCCAGCAGGTCACCGGGCAGCGTGATCTTGGCCGCCCGAATGCCAGCCCCGATGATGGCCGGGCCACGGCCCACCACACCGGCGTCGATTAGGATGCGCCAGCCCGCAGGCACCCCGATCGGCGTGATGGCGCCATACTCCATGCCGGAATCGGCCACCGCCTGGTCCATCGGCAGGAACGACGCCTTGCGCACATCCAGCAGCCGGCGCACCACGTTGTTGACATCTGCCCGGGTGTCTGCCCGCACCGCCACGGCCGCCACCTTCTCCACGCCGTCGCGCTTGCCGGCCACCAGCACGCAGTTGACGCAACTGTCGAACGGCAGGTCATATGCCTCGACCAGCGCGGCCGTGTCGGACAGCGACGGGTCGATGCCGCCCACTCCCACCAGTTCGCGCACCTGGGGTGTGGCGGCGGCCCAGGCCTGCAACGCCGCCACTGTGGGCGCCGCCAGCAGTTCCGGGTGCTCCAAAGCGGGTTCGGTGTTGAGTTTGCCGAACGACAACGTGGCCATGGCACTACCTCTGAGCTAGGGGCAACGGGACGCCCAACAGTATGCCGCCCGGCCAGGCGAAGGACCCAGCCGGGCGGCCAAACGTAAACCTCTCCCACCAGATGCCCCTTATGAGGCAGGTGCGCCCGATGGCGTCCGGCTCACTAGTGGCATCTCATGGAGTTAGGGGTGGCCCGGATCCTGGCTCAGGGCCGGGATGACGGGGCCGCCGGGATGACGGGGGCCGGCATCCCATTGGTGTGTTAGTCGGTGATGGTGATGGTCCGTGTGATACCGCCGCCGGTAACAGTCACCGTAGCCGTGGGCCGAGTGCCACCGTAGGTGGCATTCGACACGGCCGCGATGGTGAACGAACCGTTGCCGCTACCGCTGGTCGGCGAGACCGTCAGCCACGACTGGTTGGAACTCACCTGCCAGGTGGTGTTCGAGGTCACCGTCACCACGCGGCTGTCGGCCGTGCTGGGCGGGTTCCAACTGGTCCGGTTGATCGTCAACGTCGAAGCCGACTGCGTCACCGTGATGGTCCGCGTGATGCCGCCGCCGGTCAACGTCAGCTTGCCGGTGCGGGCGGCCGTGGTGGTCTTCGGATCGGCCTCGATCACCAGGATCTGGTTGCCCACGCCGCTCGACGTATCGGCCCGCAACCAAGCCGAATCGGACGAAACCGTCCAGGCCAGGTTCGAGGTCACGTTGATGCCGCGCGTGCCGCCCAGCGGCGTCACGGTCCAGGTGGCGGGGCTGACCGTCAAGGCGTTGGCGGCCTGCGTCACCGTCAGGCTGCGGGTGATGCCGCCACCCTTGATGCTGATAGTGGCGGACCGGGCGGCCGAAGTGGTCTTGGCCTGTGACGTCACCGTGAAGGTGCCGTTGCCGCTGCCGCTGCCGCCGCTGATCGACAACCAGGTGGCGGTGGTGGTAGCAGTCCAGTCGACATTGGCCGTCACGGCCACCGTCTGGGTGCCGCCCATCACCAGGGCGCTAAGCGAGGTGGGGCTGACCGTCAAGGCCGAGGCCGGCTGGGTCACCACCAGGGTCTTCGAAGTCGCGCCAGTGGCCCGCAGCGTCAGCGTCACCGAGCGGGCGCCCGAGGTTGACTTGGAGGCCGCCGTCAGCGTCACCGCGCCGTCCCCGGTACCTGCGGTAGGCGTAACCGACAGCCACGAGTTAGCGCCGCTGACGGTCCAACTGGTGTTGGAGGTGACGGGCACGGTCAAGCTGCCACCCGTCATCGGCGCCGTCCAGGTGGTCTGGCCCCAGTTGACGGTGGGCGGCTGCTGCGTGACGGTGAAGGTGCGCGTGGGTACGCCTTGGCCGTTGATCGTGACCGTGGCGGTGCGCGCCCGGGTGGTGGTGTTCTGCGTCACCTTGAGCTGGATGGTGCCGTTGCCGCTGCCCTTGGTGTTGACCACCGTCAGCCAGGATGAGCTGGATGACGTCACGCCGGCGTTCCAGGCCACGTTGCCGGTCACACCCAGGTTGAGGGTCTGGGCGGCGGACTGGACATCCCAGGATGACTGGCTCAGTTCCAGCGTGGACTGGGCCGGCTGAGTGATGGTGAACTGGTCCAGCAACTGGCCGGCCGTGGCCGAGCTACCCACCTGGTAGGTCTTGACCTGGATCGAAGTCTGGCTCACCGTGACGGCCGAATAGACGTTGTTGGTGGGCGATTCATGGCCATTGTCGGTCGACTTGTAGTACCAGTTGATCCACGGCCGGCTGCTCGAGGTGGGCGTCGAGATCAGCGAATACGTCTTCTCGCCCGAGTTGCGCGGGATGTAGTAGATCAGGCCGTCCGCACCAGAGTCGATGGTCGAAAGCGGCGTGCTGGCATTGGTGGCGGTGCCCCAGGTGGCCTTGCCGGTGGCGGCATTCCAGGTGATGGGCTGCGACCGGATCAGGTTGTGATCATGGCCGGCCAGCACCAGGTCAACGCCCACTTCGGCGTAGGTCTTGGGCAGTTCGGCCACGATGTAGGGGTTGCCGTAGTCACCGCTGGGATAGGAGCCAGAACCGGAGTGCCGGCCGCCGAATGGCGACTTGTGCTCCAGCACAATGATGAACCGCGAGGTGCCATCCGGATTCTTGCCGTAGGCGGCCACGGCCTGCTTGACCCACTCCGACGTCCGCTGCAGGCGCGACGTGGTGTACATGTTCGTGTTGATGTAGAGGAACAGCGCGTTGCCGTAGACCTGCGAATACTGCAGCGGCCACACCTCGGTGGCCGTGGGGGCCGGTGTCAGCGATGGCCGCGAGAACAACTGCTGCCACATGGTGCCTTCGCTGGAACCATCGTCGTGGTTGCCCAGCACCGGGTTGAAGGCCAGCGAGGCGAGGTTGGTACCGGAGGCGGTCAGCCAGCCCATCATGTGGTCCTTGTCAACATCGTCGACGATGTCGCCCGTGTGGGTCATGAACACGGCGCCCGGGTTCTGCGACAACGCCTTTGACAGCGTGTTGCCCCAGAACTGGGTGTAGTTGTCTTCGTCGCCCTGGCTGTCGGCGAAGTCGAGGAAGGTGAACTCGCTGACGCTCGCCGCTTCGGTGGTGAAGCTGTACTTGGGGGATTCGTAGGCGGTGGCGCCAACGTAGGCGCCCACCAGGTAGTTGTAGGTGGTGCCCGCCGTCAGGCCCCGCACCGTGCAGGTGTAGGCGGTGTAGTCACTCAGATACCGGGTGATGTCGCTTTGGGTGCAACTGGTAGTGGCGCTGACGGTCACACCACCTACGTCCAGCTTGATGTACGGGCTGACGTACTTGGTCTTGTCCAGGCCCAACCAGGTGACGACACGCTCGGTCTTCGGATCCTGGCCGAAGCCGTTGTTCAACCCGAAGGGGTCCAACACCCCGGCGGCTTCGGCCGGGGCCACACCCCCTCCCAAAGGCAACAGGACGGCGGCACTGGCAGCAGCTAGTAACGCAAGAAGGCGGGGGCGGCGCATGGGGTACTCCTCGTTGGGTATGGGGCTCTTGTCGTGCCCGAATGGGCATAAACCAGAGTAGCCCAGCCTGGCCCCAACAGGGAATACTTGCGCCGCCCCAAGACCTCACAGGGCCCGGATAATGTCCTCCACCCGCTGCTTGGCGTCACCGAACAACATGGCGCTGTTCTCCTTGAAGAACAGCGGGTTCTGCACGCCGGCGTAACCGGTCGCCATCGAACGCTTGAAGATGATCACCTGGCCGGCCTCCCACACGTGCAGCACCGGCATGCCGGCAATTGGCGAGTGTGGGTCATCCAGCGCCGCCGGGTTGACCGTGTCGTTGGCGCCGATCACCAACACCACATCGGTGTCGGAGAAGTCGTCGTTGATCTCGTCCATCTCCAGCACGATGTCGTACGGCACCTTGGCCTCGGCCAGCAGCACGTTCATGTGGCCGGGCAGGCGGCCGGCCACCGGGTGGATGCCGAAACGCACCTTGACGCCATGCTCGCGGTGCAGTTTGGTGGTCAGTTCCGCCACCGCCGTCTGGGCCTGCGCCACCGCCATACCGTAGCCGGGCGTGATGATGACCGAAGAGGCATGCTTCAGCAGTTCGGCCACCTCGGGCGCGGTGATTTCGCGGTGTTCGCCGTAGTCCTTGGCCTCGCCCACCACGGCGCCGTCCGAACCGAAACCACCCATGATGACCGAGATGAACGACCGGTTCATGGCCTTGCACATGATGTAGCTGAGGTAGGCACCGGAGGAACCGACCAGGGCGCCGGTGATGATCAGCAGGTCGTTGTTCAGCGTAAAACCGGCCGCGGCCGCCGCCCACCCGGAGTAGGAGTTCAGCATCGACACCACCACGGGCATGTCGCCACCGCCGATGGCGGCCACCAGGTGCAGGCCAAGGGCCAGCGCGATGATGGTGACGGCGGCCAGCATGATCCAGCCCACCGCACCTTGGTGCTTCAGCACGAACACCACGGTCAGGGCCACGAAGGCGACCAGGGCAGCCAGGTTGATCAGGTTGTGGTGCGGCAGCGCCAACGGGGCGGACTTCATCCGGGCGCTGAGCTTCATGAAGGCGATGATCGAGCCGGTGAAGGTGACGGCGCCGATGAACACCCCAACGAACAGTTCGCCGGCGTGCAGCTTGTCCAGGCCGCCCTCCATGAACGACACCCAGCCCACCAGCACGGCGGCCAGGCCAACGAAGCTGTGGAACAGGGCGATCAGTTCGGGCATGCCGGTCATCTCGACCTTCAAGGCCCGCAGGATGCCGATGACGGCCCCGGCCGCCATCGGCAGCAGTACCGCGGCCACGCCCCAGGCGGGCAGGCCACCGAGGATGACACCGCCGGACCGGTAGCCGATCAGCGTAGTCAGGACGGTGATGATCAGCGCCACCGCCATGCCGACACAGCCCAGCACGTTGCCGCGCTTGGACGTCTCGTGTTTCGATAGGCCGGCCAGCGCCAAGATGAACAGTAGGCCCGCCAGAATGTAGGAACCGGATTGCAGTGTTGGTGCCATGGTCTCAGCCCTTCTTGAACATCTTCAGCATGCGCTGAGTCACGGTGAAGCCACCGAACACGTTGATCGAGGCCAGCAGGATGCCGGCCACGGCCAGGATGACTATCGGTATGGACGTGCCGCTGGCGGTCTGGGACTGGGTCAACCCCACCAGTGAGCCCACAATGATGATGCCGCTGATGGCGTTGGTGACGGACATCAGCGGGGTGTGCAGCGAGTGTGACACGTTACCGATCACGTAGTAGCCCACCACCACGGACAACATGAAGACCATGAAGTGGCTCAGCAGACCGACCGGCGAAACCCAAAACAGGGCCAGCAGGGCGGCCGCGCAGATCCCGGCCACCGTGTAGGTGATGCGCGGGTCGCGCGGCTTCTTCTCTTCCTTGGGTGGCGCCGGGGGCGGCGGCGTTGGCGTCAACGGGGCGGCCGAGACGGCCACCTTGGGCGGCGGCCAGGTGATCTCACCATCGGTCACCACCGCCATGCCGCGCTGCACCACGTCCTCCCAGTCGAACACGACCTGGCCGTCTTTTTCGGGTGTCAGCAGCTTCATCAGGTTGACGATGTTGGTGGCGTAGAGCTGCGAGGCCTGCGTGGGCAGGCGCCCGGGCAGGTCGGTGTAGCCAACAATCTTGACGCCGTTGGCGGTCACCACCAGCTCGTCCGGCTTCGAACCGGCCACGTTGCCGCCGGTGCCGGCCGCCATGTCGACAATCACCGAACCCGGCTTCATCGAGGCAACCATCTCTTCGGTCAACAACCGCGGGGCCGGCTTGCCGGGAATCAGCGCGGTGGTGATGACGATGTCCGCGTCCTTGACCTGTTCGGCATACATCTTGGCGGCGGCCGCCGCATAGTCTTCCGAGGCCTCTTGGGCGTAGCCGTCGGCCGATTTCTGGGCCTCGGCCTGGACGGCCACGAACTCGGCGCCCATCGATTCGACCTGCTCGGCCACTTCGGCCCGGATGTCGGTGGCCCGCACGATGGCGCCCAAGGCCCGGGCGGTGCCGATGGCGCTCAGGCCGGCCACACCGGCGCCGGACACGAAGACGCGGGCGGGCGGTACTTTGCCGGCGGCCGTCACCTGGCCGGTGAAGAACGAGCCGAACTCGTGCGCCGCCTCCACCACCGCCCGGTAGCCGCCAATGTTGGCCATCGAACTGATGACGTCCAGCGACTGGGCACGGGAGATGCGCGGCACCGAATCCATCGCCAGCACGGTCAGCCCCTGTTTGGCCAGCTTGTCCAGTAGTTCGGGCGAGCGGGGTGCCGCGATCAGCGAAATCAAGATCGCGCCCGCCTTGGTCAGCTTGATTTCGGCGTCCGTGGGCGGGTTGATCTTGGTGACGATGTCGGCCCCCCATGCGGCGGCGGCATCGACCACTTCGGCCCCAGCCTGGGCGTACTGCTCATCCGGGTAGGAGGCGTGGGCGCCTGCACCCTTCTCGACGGCCACGGTGTAGCCCAACTTGATCAACTGGGCCACCGACTTCGGTGTGGCGGCCACTCGGGTTTCGCCCGCCAGCGATTCCCGGGGAATACCTATCTGCATCGACTAGTTCCTCTCTCCTGCGACTGCCTCGCGACCTGCCTGTTCCAAATCCCTGATCTGCTGTTCCAAGAGGCGCACCGCGGCCCTCAGTTCCGCCTCCGCGTCCAACCCGGCGCCATCGGCCTCGGCCACCAGCGCCAACAAGCGCGGCCCCAACCCCGCGCCATCGGGCAACTCCACCGGCACCTCGCCGCGCCGCGCCCGGCCAACCACTTTTTGGGCCCTGGCCAGGGCGGATTGAGCTACCGGAATGCCCTCAAGCACCGACTGGCGCTGCTTTTCTTGCTCCTTGATGCGGTCCCACCGGGCGTATGACTGTTCCGCTGTGATGCCGCCGCCCTCACCGTCCGCACCTTCGGCCTCACAGAATACCCAAGGATGGCGGCTGACCAATTTGTCTGCCACCTGCTGGGCCACGTCATCCAGGTCGAACGGGTCCGGTTCTCCGGCCGCGATCGAGGCGTGGAACACCACCTGCAGCAGCACATCGCCCAGTTCTTCCCGCAGGTCCTCCCGCGAACCCGCCTCAATGGCCTCGGCCGCCTCGTAGGCCTCCTCCAACAGATACTGCACCAGCGAGCGATGGTCTTGTTGCGCGTCCCACGGGCAGCCGCCCGGCGCGCGCAGGCGTTCCATCACCTGTACCAGGTAAGCCACTCCATCCCCGGCTACCCGCCGGGGCTGCGAAGCCGCTGGAGTGGTCTCGGCGTTCACTGTTCTATGACCACATCCTCGGCGGCTTCGGTCGCATACGGGGCGGCCCAGGGGTACTGGCTTACGCTCTCGCCGGTAACCACTCCCCGTAGCATCGCTTCATCGGGTGACCAGGTACCGAAACGGTGGTTAACAGTGACCTTGGCGCCGGACTCAGCCACCGCATCGGCCGACAGGCCCAATTGGGCAGCGATGTCCGCCAGAGCGCCTAGTTCACTGGCCGCATTCGCCCCAGCAAGAACGGTCAGCGTGTCAACCGACATGTCCATCTGCCTGATCTCCGCCACTTTTGCGTCTTCCATGCCGAAAGCCGCCATCAGGTCAAGGAAACCCTGCGGGGTGGGCTCTAAGTAGAACTCCAGGTTGACACCCGTAAAGAGGTCCCCAACGCTGGCTGTTTCGACCAGGTCAGCCAAGGTCCACTGGTAGCACCAGTAGAAGGCGGTAACTTCGGCGGGAATACCGCCCTCCGAAGTGGGGCTCTGCCACTGGACAAACGCATTGAGTTCGTCGGTGACCTCTTGCAGGCGCGCCTCGGTGATGGTGCGGTCTCCCAACGTGAAGGCCACACCCGGCTGCGCCTGGCAGGCCGACATCGACACGGCCATCAGGGCCGCCGCACCCAAGCCGAGCACGCGCTTCATCGCCTTGCGCATCACGCCATTAGTTCCTCTCACTGCGGGCAGCCCGCCACCCGGTTCAGGTTGCGGAAGGCACCGGGGCCGCCATGCCACAGACCATCCTAAGGGTTCCCGGCCGCCCGCGGAATGCGGGCCACCAAGTCTTCGATCAGTTGCACCACCCAGTGCACCAAGTCCGCGTCCCGCAGCGGCGGTTCGCCTGCCCGGGCCGGGCGCGGCGGCGGCACCAGCACGGTCCGGGTGGCCGGTTTGACCACCGTGCCCTTGCACACCCTGGTCAGCCACAACGTCTGCGACTCGGTCATGACCACCGGGAACATTCGGATGTACTTGCCTTGGGCGGTGATCTCGGTGATGCCGGCACCGCGGGCCACCTGCCTTAGCTTGGCCACTTCGAACAGGCCGCCGACGGCGGGTGGCGGCGGTCCGTAGCGGTCCGCCAGTTCGTCGGCCACCAGGTCGAGATCAGCCTGCGTGGCCGCCCCCGCCAGCTTGGCGTAGGCCTCCAGGCGCAACCGGTCGTGTTCGATGTAGCTGACGGGAATGTGGGCGTCGATCGGCAGCTCGATGGTGACCTCGTCCGGGGTGGCCTTGGTTTCGCCGCGCGATTCGGCCACCGCTTCCGCGATCATGCGCAGGTAGAGGTCGAACCCCACGCCCGCGATATGGCCGGATTGCTCCCCGCCCAGCAGGTTGCCGGCGCCGCGCAGTTCCAGGTCCTTCAACGCCACCTGCATGCCCGCCCCCAGGTCAGATTGGGCCGCGATGGTGCTCAAGCGGTCGTGGGCCGTCTCGGTGAGCGGCTGGTCCGGGTTGTACAGGAAGTAGGCGTAGGCCCGTTCGCGGCCGCGCCCCACCCGTCCGCGCAACTGGTGCAGTTGGGCCAGGCCGAACTTGTCCGCGCCGTCAACAATCAAGGTGTTGGCGTTGGCAATGTCCAGGCCGGTCTCGATGATGGTGGTGCACACCAACACGTCGAACCGCTTCTCCCAGAAGTCGATGATGACCTGCTCCAGTTGGTGTTCGTTCATCTGCCCGTGGGCGATGGCGATGCGGGCCTCGGGTACCAGCTCCTGCACCTGGGCGGCCACGCGGCTGATCGAACCGACCCGGTTGTGGACGTAGAACACCTGACCTTCGCGCAGCAGTTCGCGCCGGATGGCGGCGGCCGTCTGGCCCGGGGTGGCCGGGCCCACGTAGGTCAGCACCGGGTGGCGTTCTTCGGGCGGGGTGGCCAGGGTGGACATCTCCCTGATGCCCGAAACGGCCATCTCTAGGGTGCGCGGAATGGGGGTGGCGCTCATCGACAACACGTCAACGTCCGGCCGCTGGGCCTTCAACGTCTCCTTGTGTTCCACCCCAAAACGCTGCTCTTCGTCCACAATCACCAGGCCCAGGTCTTTGAACCGGACGTCCCCGGTCACCAGGGCGTGGGTGCCTATAACCACGTCCACCGCGCCGCTGGCCAGGCCGTCCTTGGTCTTGGCCGCCTCGGCCCGGCTTTGGAAGCGAGACAGCGGCTTGACGGTGACAGGGAACGGCGCATAGCGCTCGGAGAACGTCTCCATGTGCTGTTGCACCAGCAGCGTGGTGGGCACCAACACGGCCACCTGTTTGCCGTCTTGGACCGCTTTGAAGGCCGCCCGCACCGCGATTTCGGTCTTGCCGTAGCCCACATCGCCGCAGATCAACCGGTCCATCGGTACCGGCCGTTGCATGTCGGCCTTGACCTCGTCGATGGTCACCAATTGGTCGGCCGTCTCCACGTAGGCGAAGGCGTCTTCCAGTTCCCGCTGCCAGGGTGTGTCAGGGCTGAAGGCGTAGCCCGATGTCGCCATGCGGGCCGCGTACAGCCGGATCAGTTCGCCGGCCAGTTGCCGCACCGCCCCGCGGGCCTTGGCCTTGGTCTTGGCCCAATCCGTGCCGCCCAGTTTGCTCAGCGGCGGGTTTTCGCCGCCCACGTACTTGGTCACCTGGTCCAGCGAATCGGTTGGCACATACAACCGGTCCGCCGGGTGGCCGCGCCGCGACGGGGCGTACTCCATCACCAGGAATTCGCGGGTGGCCTGGTTGGCGCCGGTACCCACGGTCCGTTCGACCAGCTCAACAAACCGGCCCACACCGTGCTGTTCGTGCACCACCAGGTCGCCGGCCTTCAGGGCCAGCGGATCGACCGATCGCTTCGAGCGGGCTGGCATGCGCCGCATGTCGCGGGTCGAGGTGCCCTGCCGGCCCGTCAGGTCCCGCTCGGTGACAACGGCCAGGTGCAGTTCCGGCAGCACAAAGCCTTCGCCACTGGCGGTGGTGACATGCACCACGCCGGGCTCCACTGCCGCCCCCAGGCCGTCCACCAGCCGGGCCGGCACGCCCTGGTCTGCCAGCCTTTCGGCCAGGCGTTTGGCCGGCCCGCGGCCTTCGGTGGTCAGCACCACCTGCCAGCCACCCTTGACCCATTGTTTGAGTTGTTTCAGGGCGGTTTGCACCTTGCCGCGGAAGTTTTCCACCTCGCCGGCGCCGATGGCGAGCCGTTCCACCACCCCCGTCTCGCTGGCCAATTCGGGTGACCCGGCGTCATCGGGTGACCCGGCGGCATCGGGCAGGCCGAAGGGGGTCAGGTGCCACCAGGCGCAACCGGCCTCGCCAGCCGCCTGCCACAGTTGCTCCTCGGTCAGGAAGGAACCCTCGGACAGTTGGACGGGGGCTTCTCCGCCGGCGGCGGCCGCCTCCCAGGCGGCGTGCAAGAACTCGTCCGCAGTTGCCAGCAGATCGGCCGCCCGGCGGCGCAGCCGTTCCGGCTCCACGAAGGCCAGCACCGAACCCGGCCCCAGCAGCGCGGTAAGCGGCACCAGGCCGTCCGCCAGCAGCGGCGTCAGCGACTCCATGCCTTCGGTGGCAATGCCCTCGCTGACCTTGACCAGCATGTCCGCCACCCCAGGCAACCGGCCCGCCAGACGGCCGGCCCGTTCGCGCACGGAGGCGGTCAGCAGCAGTTCGCGGCACGGCGGAGCCAACAGGCCGTGTTCCACCACGTCTCCGGAGCGCTGGTCGGTGACCGAGAAGTAGCGCACCTCTTCGACCTCGTCGCCCCAAAAGTCGACCCGCACCGGGTGGTCATCGGTGGGGGCGAACACGTCGACGATGCCGCCACGGACGGCGAACTCGCCGCGCCGGGTAACCATGTCCACGCGGGTGTAGGCGTAGTCCGCCAGGCGCTGGGTGAGGTCGGCCAGGTCGGCTCGGTCGCCCGGCGCCAGGCGCACCGGCGCCAGTTCGCCCAGGCCGGCCACCACCGGTTGCAGCAGCGAACGGATCGGGGTGACCAGCAGACGGACCGGCCCGTGCGGCCCCGACTGGTCGGGGTGGGCCAGGCGGTGGAAGATGGCCGTGCGTCGGCCCAAGGTGTCCGCCCTTGGTGACAGGCGTTCATGCGGCAGGGTCTCCCAGGCCGGCAGGACGGCGATGGCGTCCCGCGGCAGGAAGGCGCGGGCGGCGGTGGCAAACTCCTCCGCCGCCGAGGTCGAGGCCGTCACCAGCACTAATTGGCCTGTGCCCAGTTCATTGGCCAGCGCCGCCGCCAGGGCCGGGCGAATCCCGGCCGGGCTGCGCACATCGACCCGGGACGGGGCGTCATCGGCCTCGGCCCACCGGCGCACCAAAGCCTGGGCCGCCGCGAAGCCCGGATCCTGCGCCAGCAGCCTGATCAACCCGCCTAGGGTCACGGCGCCTCCCCCGCGGCCGGGTCAGGGGGCGGCTGAGCCTTGGTGTGGAACTCCAGTTGCGCCGCCTCCAGGCCCTTGGTCACCAGGGTTTCGGCGGCGTCGGCCGCCCGCTCCACCATGTGCAGCACGTCAGGTTTCTGCGAGTACGGGAAGTTGCGCAACACGTAGGCGGCGGCGTCCATGGTGCCCGGCGGGCGGCCAATGCCGCAGCGAATCCGCAGGTAATCCCGGGTGCCCAGGGCCTTCGAGATGTCGCGCAGGCCGTTGTGGCCGCCCTCGCCGCCGCCCAGTTTCAGCTTGACCTCCCACGGCACCAGGTCCAGGTCATCGTGGATCACCGCCAGGTGGTCCAGGTCAACCCCGAAGTACTCCATCAGTTCGCTGACGGGACCGCCGGACAGGTTCATGAAGGTTTGCGGCTTGGCCAACACGGCCCGCGGCCCGGGGGCGCCGCCGGGCAGTACGCCCAGCCGGACCGCGGCGGCCAGGGCCCGGCCGTGCGCCCGCGCGGCGAAGGACACCCCAGCCCGCCGGGCCAGGGTGTCCACCGCCATGAAACCGGCGTTGTGGCGGTTGCCGGCGTACTGCTCGCCCGGGTTGCCCAGGCCCACCACAAGCCACACGTCACTCATGCGGCAACCGGCTATTCGGCCTCGTCGGCGGCCTCTTCGGCTTCTTCTTCACCCTCGCCCGCCGGGGTCTCGTCCACCTCGCGCGGCACGGTCACGGTGGCCACGGTGGTGTCGGGATCATCCAACGCCTCCACGCCTTCGGGCAGCACCAGGTCCCTGATGTGGATCGAGTCGCCGTCGTTCAGGCCTTCCACCACCACCGTGATGGACTGCGGGATGTGGGTGGCCTCGGCCAGCACGCGCAGATCCTGCATGTCCAGCAGGGCGATGCCGCTGGTGGGCTCGCCTTCCAAGCGCACCGGCACCGCGGCCTCGATCTTCTCGCCGGCCTTGACCACTTGCAGGTCAATGTGCTCCAAGGCGTCGGTCAGGGCGTTGCGCTGCACCTCGCGGGCAATGGTCAGGGTCTGCTTGGAGCCCTGTTTGATGGTCAGCACGGCGTTGACGTGGCGCAGGGCCAGGAAGGCGTCATGGGCCGGCAGTGACACATGGATGGGGGTGTCGCCGTGCGAGTGCAAGACGGCCGGCACCAAGCCGGCCCGGCGGGTGCGGCGGGCCGCGCCCTTACCGAATTCGGTGCGATCTTGCGCCTCAAGAATGATCTCGTCAGCCACGGGTCTGTTCTCCTTGTTCAGGTTCTTCGGGAGCCCGTTTGGCTGGTAGCTGGTGCCAGTGCCGCCCGGGCCGTTTCGTTACGGTGCGTGCCCGGGCCGTTTGGTGGCCGATGCCGCGTGGCGGCCGGTGCTGTCCTGCCTGGCTTTGCCTGGTTTGGCTTTGCCTGGTTTGGCTTTGCCTGGTCCAGCCGGCCGGCGCCACGCGCCTCGTCGATCACGGCGGCCCACCCCTAGCGCTAGCGACTAACACCAGCGGCGGGCTGCCCTCGCCAAGGCAACCCCAGAATCCTACCCCACCCCCGGCGCCCCCAACCCAAGCCGGAGAGACTTCCGGTAGTCCTGAGGGCCCGCTGAGTGCTGGTTCCGCTCACAGTGTTGGATACGAATGTGCTGGTATCTGCGCTGCTGAAGGACTCCGGCCTGAACTGCGTGGCTAGCTGAAGTCACAGGGGGCTGCAAGGCTGCTTTGGGCGTTCTCCCAGGTAGGCGGCTCAGGGTGGCCGCATGAGCACCCGCACCCGCGTCATCAACGGCGCCCTGATTGCCGGCGCGGTGGTGGCCGGAACCGTCATCTACCTGGTTCTGCGCCCGGACGGCTCGGCCCAGACGGCCGCCGCCACCGAGCGCACCACCACCGTCCAGGTTGGCACCGTCGCCACCACCATTTCGGCCTCCGGCAACATCGCCCCCGTCAGCACCAAGGAACTGTCGTTCGAGAACCCCGGCACCGTCGCCACCGTGGAGGTCATGGTGGGCGACAAGGTGACCGCCGGGCAGGTCCTGGCCACCATCACGGACGACGCCATCCAGGATGAGATCGAGGCCGCCCAAGAGGCCTTGGACCAGGCCAACACCAACCTGACCAGCGCCGAAAGCTCGCTGACGGCGGCCGAACAGAATGTCTCCGCCGCCAGTTCCAGCGTTACGGCCGCCCAGTTGTCGGTATCGGACGCCAAGGACCAACTGGCCGCCGCCAAGGTGGCGGCCACGGCCAGCCCCACGCCAACCCCCACGCCAACCCCAACACCCGAACCGACCCCAGAGCCAACACCAACACCAACTCCCACCCAGGAAGCCACACCAACCCCATCTCCAACCCCAACCGCCAGCGCCTCCGCCCCGGCCGGCCAGGCGCCGTCGGGCACAGCCAGCCCAGGCGTCTCCAACGCCGCCTACGTCACCACCGGACAGTCAACCGTGGTGCCAGCGAGCGACTCAGGCGAGGCGCCCAGCTCAAGCTCTGGTAGCTCTGGTAGCTCCAGTACCTCCTCCAGCATCACAACGGCAGCCAACGGCCAGGGCGACGGCGGGTCATCGGGCAGCGGCGGCACCTCGGGCGGCAGCAGCTCAAGCAGCGGCGGCACGCTGACCGTCACCAGCGCCCAGGCCGCCGTGGAACAGGCCAACTCGCAGCTCTCATCGGCCCAGGCGCAATACACCAACGCCGTGGCCTCGCAGACCAGCGCCCAAACCAAGGTCGATGAGGCCGAAGCGGCCGTCACCGAGGCCGAAACCGCCCTCGAAGAGACCAAGGCCAAACTAGACAACCTGAGCCTGAAGGCCCCAGCAGACGGCCTGGTCACCGCCATCAGCCTGGCGGTGGGTGACGAGGTTTCGGGCACCGCTAGCACCAGCAGCAGTTCAAGCTCCTCCGCGATGGGCGGCACCGGGTCAACCGGGTCTACCGGCACCACCTCGGGCACCATCACCGTGGTTTCGTCCGGCCAGTTGGAGGTTTCCACCAACTTCGCGGAGGCCGATGTCGCGGCCATCAGCAACGGACAGCCGGCCACCATCACCTTCCCGGCCTTGACGGACATCACCGCCACCGGCGAGGTGACGGCCATCTCGCCCACCGCCACGACATCGAGCAGCGTGGTCACCTACGAGGTGACCGTGACTTTGACCAATCCGCCCAGCGAAGTCCGCCTGGGCCAAAGCGCCACCGTGGTGGTGACCACCGCCTCCGTCGAGGACGCCATGTACCTGCCGGCCAACGCCGTCACCATCAACGCGGCCGACACCTCCACCGGCACGGTGACGGTGATCGGTGACGACGGCAGCCGCACCAGCACCACCGTCGAAGTGGGCCTGCAGGGTGATTCGTCGGTCCAGATCGTCTCTGGCCTCAGCGAAGGCCAAACCGTGTTGATCTCGGTCGACACCGCCACCGGCGGCAGCAGTTCGGACAGCGGCACCAGCGGCTTCGGCAACATGGGCGGCGGCAACTTCGGCGGCGGCAACTTCGGCGGCGGCATGGGCGGCTTCCCCGGAGGCATGTGATGACCGCCAGCCCACCACAAGAGGCCCAAGCGGCACCCGCCGGGCCGCCGCCCGTCATCGGGCCGCCACCCGTCATCGAAACCCGGGATCTCTACCGCATCTACGGCCGGGGAGACTCAGAGGTGCGGGCCCTGGACGGCGCCTCCCTGACCGTGCAACCAGGCGAGTTCGTGGCCATCATGGGTGCCTCCGGTTCCGGTAAGTCCACCATGATGCACATTCTGGGCTGCCTCGACACGCCCGATGCCGGCACGTACCGCCTGGACGGCGTGGACGTTTCAACCATGACCGGCCGCGAACTGTCAAGGGTGCGCAACCGGAAGATCGGCTTCGTTTTCCAGTCCTTCAACCTGATTCCCACCATGTCCGCCTTCGAGAACGTGGAACTGCCCATGATCTACGCCGGCGTGGCCCGGCGGGAGCGGCGCCAACGGGCCGCCCTGGCGCTCAGCATGGTGGGCCTGACCAGCCGGGCCAAACACCGCCCTGGTGAAATGTCCGGCGGCCAGCAGCAGCGAGTAGCGGTGGCCCGCAGCCTGGTCAACGCCCCGGCCCTGATCCTGGCGGACGAGCCGACCGGCAACCTCGATTCGACCGCCACCGCCGAGGTGCTGGACGTGTTCGGGCAGATCAACGCCGCCGGCCGGTCCGTGGTGCTGATCACGCACGAAAACGACGTGGCCGCACACGCCCACCGCGTGGTGCGGATGCGGGACGGACGGATCGTCTCCGACACCGCCCAAGACGGCCCCTCCACCATCGAACTGGCACCCGTTCCCGCCACCACCCTGGGCGGTGAGCTTTGAACCCGCTAAAGACTTTGGTGTTCGCCGCCCGGGCCATCCGGGCCAACCTGACCCGGGCCTGCCTCACCCTACTGGGCGTGCTGATCGGCGTCGGTTCGGTCATCCTGCTGTTGGGCGTCGGTTCCGGCGCCACGGCCGCGGTGGCGGAACAGATACAGGGGCTGGGCTCCAACACCATCACGGTGTCCTCCGGCGGTATGAGCCGCGGCTCCACCCGGTTCCAAAACCTGACCCTTGACATTGCCGAGGCGCTGGGTGACCAGGACTCGGCCCCGGATATCGCCGAGGTAGTGCCACAGGTCTCCACCTCCGCCACCGTGGTGGTGGGCTCCCTCACCACCTCCGCCACCGTCATCGGCACCACCGCCAACTACTTCGCCGTCACCAGTTCCGACCTGGCGCAGGGGACCGCCTTCCAACAGGTGGACGTCGATGCCGCCCGCTCGGTCTGCGTACTTGGGGCCGACCTGGCGGAAGACCTGTTCGAGGGCGCCGACCCGGTGGGCCAAACCATCAACGTGGGCGGCACTCCCTTTGTGGTCTACGGCGTCATGAAGGCCAAGGACACCACGGGTGGCACCTCCAACAATTCCTCGCTGGTGGCGCCGCTATCCCGAGTGCAGCGGTCCTTGACCGGATACGGCAACCTGTCCACCCTCACCTTGCAGGCCACCTCCACCGACACGGTCGATGCCGCCGCGGCCGAAGCCGAATCCGTCATCGCCACCCAGTTGAAGGTCTCCACCAGCGAACTGAGCGTCAGCGTCACCACCCAAGAACAACTGCTCAGCGCGTCCACCGAGGTCAACTCCTCGCTGTCCGCCATGCTGGCCGCCATCGCCGCCATCTCCCTGGTGGTGGGCGGCATCGGCGTCATGAACATCATGCTGGTGACCGTCTCGGAGCGGACCCGCGAGATCGGCATCCGCAAGGCGCTGGGGGCCGGCCAGGGCGTCATCTCGGCCCAGTTCGTCACCGAGGCCACCATCCTGTCCACCGCCGGCGGCCTGCTTGGTGTGGCCGGCGCCTTTGGGGCCTCCAACTTCACCATTCTCGGCACCAAACCCGTCATCACCTCGGGTTCGGTGCTGCTGGCACTTGGCGTCTCCGTCGCCATCGGCATCGTCTTCGGCGGCTACCCCGCCATCCGGGCGGCCGCCATGAAACCCGTGGACGCGCTGCGTCACGAATAGATAGGAAGGAAATCCCTCGCATGAGTACCGAACCGACAAGCTTCATTCCGGCGCCTAGCGACCCGGCCAGCATCCTGGCCACGCCGCCCAGCACGGCCGGGCCGGCGCCATCAGGAGGTTCGGCGGCAGGCAAGAAGAAGAAGCCGGTGTTGACCCTTGTCCTGGGTGCCGTGGTGGTGGCTGGCATTGGCTTCGGGGCCGGCCTGTGGACCGGCCGGGCTACCGCCCCTGAGTCCACCTTTGATGGGTCCAACTTCGCGGGCGGCAACTTTGGCGGTGGCAATATGCCCACCGGCGGCGCCCGGCCGGGCCAAACCGAGTCCGATGGCGCGGGCACCGGTTCCGGTGACGCCGCGGGTGGCTTCGATGTCAGCGACCTAGGCGGCTACACCCAGGGCACCGTAACGGCGGCCGATGGCGACAACCTCACCATCACAACGGACGATGGCGAGACGGTCACGGTGGTCACCAGCGGCGACACCTCGATCACGGTGGACGGTTCGGTGGCGGACCTGGCGGTGGGCGACACGGTCACCGTGATGGGCACGGCGGCCGATGACGGCTCGATTACTGCCACCACCATCACCGAAGGTTCCAGCCTGTTCGGCCGCGGCGGCGGTGGCTTCATGCCCGGCGGCACCGGGGACGGCACCATGCCGTCCAGCTTCCCTGAACAGTAGGCCGGCTGGGCTCCGGCCCGGGGTGCCCCGGGCCGGGCGTGAGGCAGCGGATTGGTACCCAGCCGTAACACGGCGTTTCCCTAACGCTGCCTTTTGCTCCCTAGGGTGATTTACGGTGTCCCGCCCAGGCGGGTACCGCTGTACCAACAAATCCCTCTATGGAAGGTCCCACCATGACTCGATCAACCAGGCTTGGTGCCGGGTTGGCGGCCTTGGCCATGATTCTGACGACCGCGGCTTGCGGCTCGGACAAGGCTGACACCACCGCCAGTGCAAGCACCAGCGAGACGCCTTCAGCCACCGCCACCACCGAGGTGGCAGAGCCCACACCCGAACCCAGTCCGGAAGCCACCACGGCCGCCCCCACCGAGGAGGCGGCGGCTGCCCTAACCCTGGAAGCCAACAACTGGGTGCCTGAAACCAAGGCAGCCTTGGACAACCTGATCGCCACCTACGGCAACACCAGCGCCACCTATGACGAAGCCAACAAGCCCTACGTGGTGTTCGACTTCGACAACACCACTTCCTTCTTCGACGTTGAAGAGGCCCTCTTGATCTACCAGTTGGAGAACCTGCGCTTCAAGATCGGCCGCGACCAGATGCTGGCCGTCCTCACCACGGAAGTGCCGAAGGATGATTTCACCGAGGACTACACCAACGCCGCCGGTGACACCCTCAACATCGACATCGTGGCGGGCGATTGCCAGTCCGATTACGAGTGGCTCTATGACAACTACGAGGGCCTGGGCGGCGGCGGCACGATGACGCTCGAAGAGGTCAAGGAGGCGCCGCAATACACGGACTTCATCACCAAGGTGCGCTGGCTGTATGACGCCATCGGCGAAACCTTCAGCGCCGACGTGTCCTATCCGTGGGTGACCTACCTGTTCACTGGCATGACCCCGGAAGAGGTCAACGCGCTGGCCACCGAATCCCACGACTATTGGTTCGCCTATGACGTGTGGGAGAAGGTCACCTGGACCTCGCCGGAAGACCTGCCGGGCGAGGCCGGTGTGGTCGAGGTCAGCTACAAGACCTCCATCACCATTCCGCCCGAGTCGAAGGACCTGTACGCCAAACTGATGGCCTCAGGCATTGACGTCTACATCTGCTCGGCCAGTTTCATCGACGTCATCGAAGCCCTGGCCTACAACCCGAAGTACGGGCTGAACGTACCTGAGGGCAACGTCTACGCGATGATGCTGAAGAAGGACGCAGACGGCCGCTACCTGCCCGAATACGACTACGACAACTACTTCCAAACCCAGGGCGAGGGGAAGAAGCAGACCATCGACAAGTTCATCGTGCCGAACTACGGCGGCCGTGGGCCAATCTTCGTAGCCGGCGACTCTTCTGGCGACTACCAGATGATCACCGAATACCCCGACATGGTGTTGGGTCTGATCGTCAACCGGGTCCGCAGCGGCGGCTTCCGCGAGATCTCCGCCCAGGCGGTGGAGGAGTTCGGCCAACCGGACGCCAAGTACGTGCTGCAGGGCCGCGACGAGAACACGGGCCTCTACATCCCCACGCAGGAGTCGATCCTGCTGGGCAAGGACACTCCTGCCCTGCTGGCAGAGGAGTGACCGCCGCTTGCTAATTCACCAAGTAACTTGCCGGCATGTCGGCAAGTTACTTGGTGATTTGTCCCCCCTAGCCAGATGGGCCGGGCGCAGCCCGGTACGGGACCGGCTCAGGAGTTGCCGTCGAACAGCGAGGTGACCGACCCGTCATCGAACACCTCGCGGATGGCGCGGGCAATCAGGGGGGCGATCGACAGGACGGTGAGCTGCTCGAAGCGCTGCTCCTCGGACAGCGGCAACGTGTCTGTCACCACCACCTCGTTGATGCCGGAGTTCTTCAGCCGCTCCACCGCCGGGCCGGACAGCACCGCATGGGTGGCGGCCACGATGACGGAGGCGGCGCCATTGTCCTGCAGCGCTTTGGCGGCCTGCACAATGGTGCCGGCCGTGTCAATCATGTCATCCACCAGCACACAGGTGCGGCCCTCCACCTCGCCCACCAGTTCGTGAACCTTGACCTGGTTGGCCACCGTGGGGTCATGCCGCTTGTGGATGATCGCCAGCGGCGCCCCCAAGCGGTCCGACCACTGATCCGCCAGACGCACCCGGCCGGCATCGGGCGAAACGATGGTCAACTTGGACCGGTCCACCCGGGTGCGCACGTACGAAGCCAGAATCGGCAGCGCCATCAGGTGGTCCACCGGGCCGTTGAAGAAGCCTTGGATCTGGGCCGTGTGCAGGTCAACCGACATGAACCGGTCTGCTCCGGCGGTTTGGAACAGGTCCGCCATCAGCCGGCCGGAGATCGGCTCGCGGCCGCGGTGCTTCTTGTCTTGGCGGGCGTAGCCGTAGAACGGGGCAATGGCCGTGACGGTGCGGGCCGAGGCCCGCTTCAGGGCATCACACATCAACAGGTGTTCCATGATCCACTGGTTGATGGGAGCCGTGTGGGCCTGTAGGCAGAAGGCGTAGGCGCCGCGCACCGATTCGGCAAACCGGACGTAGATCTCGCCGTTGGCGAAGTCATAGGCCGTGACCGGCAACAGCTCGCAACCCAGTTCCGCCGCCACCGCCTCCGCCAGTTCGGGGTGGGCCCGGCCCGAGACCAACACCAGTTTCTTTTCCATGTTGTGGCTGATGATCCCGCTGGTCAAAGCCTTGTCCCCTCTTCAGGCGTGGCGTCTTACGGTTCAGTTGGTGCTGTGTGAGTCTGGGTCAAGTATGACTGGCTTCGGGGCCGGTTTCCAAAGCCGCCGGGTCCTGGCCCGGTGGCGTCTGGGCCTCAAGGGCCGCCTGGGCCCGGGCAGCCGAATCGGTGCCTGGCCGCTTGCGCAGGGTCCAGCCTTCGAAGATCCGTACCGGCCCGGCGCTCACCACCAGGGAACCGGGCGGCACATCGCCTCGCACCACCGTGCCGGCGCCCGTGTAGGTACCCGCGCCCACCTGTACCGGCGCCACCAGTACCGAGTTGGAGCCAACCCGGGCGCCCGGGCCAACCTCGCTGCGGGACTTGGTGACGCCGTCGTAGTTGGCGAAGATGGTGCCGGCGCCGATGTTGGCGCCATCACCGATCACCGCGTCACCCACGTAGCTGAGGTGGGGCACCTTGGCGCCATCACCCAGGGTGGCGGCCTTCAGTTCAGTGTGGGCGCCCGCCTTCGCGCCATTTCCCAGCACCGTGCCCGGGCGCAGATAGGTGAACGGGCCAACTTCAGCCCGCGGCCCGATCACACTGCCGCTGGCCACCACCCGGTCAACCGTGGCGCCTTCGCCCACCTCGCAGTCCGTCAGCGTGGTGAAGGGCCCGATGACGGCCCCCGCCGCCACCTTGCAGCGGCCGGCCAGGTGGGTGCCGGGCAGCAGGGTGACATCCGGTTCCAGAATGGTGTCCGCGTCGATCCAGGTGGTGGCCGGGTCTTGGATGGTGACGCCATCCAACATGGCTTGGGTGGTCAGGCGGCGGTTCAGCTCGGCCGCTACCTGCGCCAACTGGACGCGTGAATTGACGCCCAGGATCACGGTCGGGTCGGAGCACGGCACGGCCTGAGTGGCGGCGCCTTCCTGCCGGGCCAGAGCCACCACGTCCGTCAGGTAGACCTCGCCTTGGGCGTTGCCACGTCCCACTTGGCTCAGGCCACGCCGCAGGGTGGCGGCATCGAACAGGTAGACCGAGGTGTTGACCTCAGTGATGGCACGCTGCTGCGGGGTGGCGTCGCGTTCCTCCACCACACTGGCCACCAAGCCGGTGCCGGGCTCGCGGATGATGCGGCCATAGCCGAACGGATCGGCCAAGACGGCGGTCAGCAGGGTTACCGTGGCACCGGCCGCCCGGTGGTGGGCCGCGAGGTCTTGGAGGGTGGCGCCATCGAGCAGCGGCGTGTCCCCTGGGATCACCAAGATGCCACCGGTGGTGTCCAGGCCGGCCTGCCCGATGGCGTCCAGGGCACACTGGACGGCCCGGCCGGTGCCGGGAACGTCGTCTTGGTCGGCGATCAGGGCACTGGGCTCATGCTGCAGGGCTTCGGCGGCGACGGCGTCACGGCCGTGGCGCACCACCACCACCATGCGTTCGGGCTGGACGGCGCCGGCCGCAACGATGGCGTGGTGCAGCATGGTGCGCCCGGCAGCCCGGTGCAACACCTTGGGTAGGTTGGACTTCATGCGGGTGCCCTGACCGGCAGCAAGGATGATCACAACAGGCTGGGCCATTGGCATACTCCACGGGTCCGGTGCGGCTGACGGCTTTCGACTGAGCTCCGCCCCCAGGACTCGAACCTAGAATAAGGGCACCAAAAACCCCTGTGTTGCCAATTACACCAAGGCGGATCGCGCCGAAGCGCAGGGTCTAGTTTGCCATCATCCGCCACTCGGGCGAAACCCCACCCAGGGCGCCAGGCGCGCCCCGGCACCCCGATTGACCGGGTGGCGCTTCAGTCCAACGAGCCGGTGCGGGCCAGCTTCTGGTACAGGAACGCCGTGTCCTTCCACACCCGCCGCTGCGTTGTGTAGTCCACGTAGACCAGGCCGAAGCGCCGCGCGTAGCCCCACGCCCACTCGAAGTTGTCCATCAGTGACCAGGCGAAATAGCCGGTGACGGGGGCGCCGGCGGCGCGGGCCTCAGCTACGGCCTGGATGTGCTGGCGCAGGTAGTCCTGTCGCTTTGGGTCGTGGACGGCATCGTCCTCAAGCACATCCGGGAAAGCCGAGCCGTTCTCCGTCACCATCAGTTCCAGGCCCGGGTAGCGCTTGGCGGTGCCGGTCAGCAGGTCAACCAGGCCTTGCGGCTCGATGTTCCAGCCCATGTGCGTCAGCGGCGGCTTGGGGTCAAGGAACTCCACGGTGTCCGCGCCCACCCACGGGCTGAAGCCGGTGTCGCCGTGGCCGCCCGTGTTGTGGGAGGTTTGGCCTGGCTGCACCCGGCGAGCGTAGGAGGTGGAGTAGTAGTTGATGCCCAGCACGCTGAGCGGCTGCCGGGTGATGTCGAGGTCGCCCGGCTGCACAAATGACCAGTCGGTCACCTTGGCTGTGTCTTCCAGCAGGTCGGCGGCGTAGCGGCCCTCCAGCATGGGGCCCAGGAAGATCTCGTTGCCCAAGGCTAGGATCTGGCGGGCGGCGTCCTTGTCCTCATCCGAATCGGTGGCCGGGCGCACCACGTGTAGGTTCAGGGTGACCGAGCAGCGCGTGTCCTCACCCAGTTCAGCCCGGATGGCCTGCAGGCCCAGCCCGTGGGCCAGGTTCAGGTGGTGGGCGGCGGCCAACGCGGCGGCCGGTTCGGTGCGGCCGGGGGCATGCACGCCGGAGGCGTAGCCCAGGTAGGCGGTGCACCACGGTTCGTTCAGGGAGGTCCAGGTGTCGATCCGGTCACCCAGCGCCTTGGCCAGGATGGCGGCATATTCGGCATAACGGAAGGCGGTGTCCCGGGCCGGCCAGCCGCCCTGGTCTTCAAGCGCCTGGGGCAGGTCCCAGTGGTACAGCGTCAGCACCGGCTTGATGCCGCGTTCCAGCAGCCTGTCCGCCAGATGCTTGTAGAAATCCAGGCCTTTCTGGTTGGCCGGGCCCTTGCCTTCGGCCTGGATGCGCGGCCAGGCCACGGAGAAGCGGTAGGCGCCCACGCCCAGTTCGCTCATGATGTCAACGTCTTCTTGCCACCGGTGGTAGTGGTCATCGGCCACGTCGCCGGTGTCGCCGTTCAGGACCTTGCCGGGGGTGTGGCTGAAGGTGTCCCAGATGGATGGGCCACGGCCGTCATCGCGCACTGCGCCTTCGATCTGGTAGGAGGCGGTGGCGGTACCCCAGGTGAAATCTGGGGGGAACAGCGGGTTGGACATGGGTTGCCTTTCGGTCTGGTAAGTCGACTGCTGGAAGCGCTTCCAGTCTACACTTGACGTAGGCTTTCGTGGTAGTTCCTATTAGGGGGTGCAATGCAACAGCGACGGGTCACCCTGGCCGATGTCGCCCGGCTAGCCGGCGTCGCGCCCGCCACCGCTTCGCGCGCCCTGACCGGCCACGGCCAGGCCTCGGCCGCCGCCGTGGAGCGCGTGCGCCAGGCCGCCGCCGAACTGGGCTTCACGCCCAACCAAGCCGCCCGCGCCCTAGCCTCCCAGCGCACCCACGCCATCGCCCTGGTCATCCCCGAACCGGTCTCGATGGTGCTGGGCGATCCCTACCTGGTGGAATCCATCACGGGTGTCTCCGAGGCCTTCCGCGGCACCGACTACCAGATGCTGCTGGTCATAGTGCGGCCGGACGAGCCGCCCGCCAAGGCCCTGCGCGTCATCCGGCAGGGCATGGTGGACGGCGCCATCGTCGTTTCCCACCACGGCGCTGTCTTGGGGGGCCAAGGCCCGGCCGCGCCTCCCGGCACGCTGCACGGCGTGCCGGCCGTCTATATCGGCCAACCGTGGGGCGATCCCCAATGCATGTTCGTGACCGTTGACGACCTGTCAGCCGGCCGCCTGGCCACCAGCCGTCTGATCGAGCGTGGCGCCACCAGGGTGGCCTGCGTGGCCGGCTCGGCCGACATGGTGGCGGTCCAGGGCCGCACCCAAGGCTGGCGCGAGACGCTCGTCGCTGCGGGCCTGACCCCGGGCCCGGTCGAATACGAACCGTTCACCATGGCGGGCGGCGCCCAGGCGATGGAACGGATCCTGGCAGCCTATCCCCAGGTAGACGGCGTCTTCGCCCAGTCGGACATGATGGCGTTGGGCGCCATCGGCGTCCTGACCAAGGCGGGCCGCAAGGTGCCCGATGACGTGCTGGTGGCCTCGGTGGACAACTCGGCCGTGGCGGTCGCTGCCGCCCCGCCGCTGACCTCGGTGACCAACCCGGCGGCCGCCCTGGCGGCCCAGGCGGCCAGGATGCTGCTGCGGGTACTGGACCAGGACCAGGCACCAACCGACCAAGCCCCAGAGATCCAGCAACCCACCCTGGTGGTCCGCGAATCGGCCTAAACCCGGCCGGTCCGCGACGGGATGCCGGCGGGTGGCACAATGGGGCGCATGGCCCGCAGCAAGACACCGCCCCGCCCGCGCATGACGGGACACGAGCGCCGCGAACAACTGGTGGCCGTGGCCCGGGCGTTGTTCGCCGAGAAGGGCTTCGAACCAACCTCGGTGGAGGAGATCGCCGCCCGGGCCGAGGTCTCCAAACCAGTGGTCTACGAGCACTTCGGCGGCAAGGAGGGCATCTACGCCGTGGTGGTTGACCGCGAGGTCGAGGCTCTCAGCGCCCGCCTGGCCACGTCGCTGCGCTCCGGCGGCCACCCCAAACGCATCGTGGAACGCACCGCCCTGACCCTGCTGGACTACATCGAAGAGAACGAGGACGGCTTCCGCATCCTGGTGCGAGACTCGCCGGTGGCCCAGGCCACCGGTCCGTTCAGTTCCATGCTGGGTGACATTGCCGGCCGGGTGGAAAGCCTGCTGAGGGACGAGTTCGCGGCCCACAACTTGGACCCGGAAACGGCCACGCTTTACGCCCAAATGCTGGTGGGCATGATCGCCTTCACCGGCCAGTGGTGGCTGGAAGAACGCACCCCGGCCAAGGAACAGGTGGCGGCCCACCTGACCAACCTGGGTTGGAACGGCCTGCGCGGCATGGTGCGTGACCCCAAGATTTCTGCCGTGCCTTCTGGCCCGGGCCTGTAACCTGGGGCTATGCCTCAACGTCAAGATACCTCTGCGCCCGATGGCGTGCCCGCTGCCCTGTCCACTGGGCCTTGCGTGCCCACCGGCGAGACCACCCCGGCCGGCGATGCCACGGCCCAGGTAATGGAGGCCTGGCAGCGCGAGCGGCCCGGCGTGGACGCCACCCCGCTGGCCGTGTTCAGCCGCGTGGCCCGCCTGGCAAAACACCTGGACCAGGTGCGCAAGGCCGTGCTTGACCGCCACAATCTGCAGTATTGGGAGTTCGACGTCCTGGCTGAACTGCGCCGCGCCGGCGAACCCTATGAACTGACACCCGGCCAGATGGCCTCCGCCATGCTGGTTTCAAGCGGCACCATGACCAACCGGATCGACCGCCTGGAGACGGCCGGCTTGGTCACCCGGCACGCCGATCAGCAGGACGGCCGCGTCACCTGGGTGCGTGCCACCGCGGCCGGCCTCGCCGCCATCGACGCCGCCATGGATGACCTGCTGCAACGCGAAACCGAACTGCTGGCGGCCATCCCGGCCGAGGCCCGCAGCCAACTGGCCCTGCACCTGTCCCACCTGCTGGTGGGTTTCGAGAGCCACTGATGGCTCACCTAAGAGGTGATTCACATCTCCGTGGCGACAGCGAGGAAGGCGGTGGTGTGATGCCGCGCGAGGCCGAAGGTCGCCCTCAGGGTGGTGCCCTGTGGGCGGCCTGAGAACGAAGCAAGGCGCTCACCAACGCCTCCGCAGCCGCCAGGGAGATGTGAATCACCTCTTGGGAGCTGAGCATTTGGCCATGGCCTATGCCGGCAAGCCGGTCCTGGCGGACGTCTCCTTGGGGTTGGCCGATGGCGACCGGATCGGCATCGTGGGCCGCAACGGTGAGGGCAAGTCCACCCTGGTGGGGCTGCTGGCTGGGCGCATCACGCCCGATGGCGGCCGGGTGACCCGGCGGTCCGGCGTCACGGTTGGCTTTCTGGGGCAGGCCGACCAGCTGGACCCTGCCGCCACGGTGCGCCAGGCGGTGGTGGGAGGCCAGGCGGACCATGTCTGGGCGGCCGAGGCGGCCTCCCGCGAAGTCATGACCGCGCTACTGGGGGACGTGCCGCTGGAGGCCGTGGTGGGTGAACTGTCCGGCGGCCAACGACGGCGGGCCGCCCTGGCCCACGTGCTGCTGGAACGCACCGAGGTACTGTTCCTGGACGAGCCCACCAACCACCTGGACCTTGAGGCCATCACCTGGTTGGCCGGCCACTTGAAGGCCCGCTGGCCGGCCGGCAAGGGCGCTTTGGGCCTGATCACCCACGACCGCTGGTTCTTGGATCAAGTGTCCCTGGACACCTGGGAAGTGCACGATGCCGTGGTGGAGCCGTTCGAGGGCGGTTACGCCGCCTACGTGCTGCAGCGGGTGGAACGGGACCGGCAGGCGGCGGCCGGGGCGGCCCGGCGGCGCAACATCCTGCGCAAGGAACTGGCCTGGCTACGCCGGGGCGCGCCGGCCCGCACCTCGAAACCGAAGTTCCGGCTGGACGTGGCCGCCGCCCTGATCGCGGACGAACCCGAACCACGCGACCCGGTGGCCTTGAGCCGCCTGGCCATGACCCGGCTGGGCAAGGACGTGGTGGACCTGGAGGAGGTGACGGCGGGCTACGACGGCCGGCCCGTCATCGAGCAGGTGACATGGCTGATCGGACCGGGTGACCGCCTTGGCCTGCTGGGGGCCAACGGAGCCGGCAAGTCCACCCTGTTGGCGGTGATGACCGGCGCCCTGGCCCCGATGGCGGGGCGGGTCAAACGCGGCAAGACAGTAAGGATCGCGCAACTCAGCCAGGACATGAGCGAGATTGCCGCCATCGCCGACCAACGCATCTTGGACGTCATCGAGCGCCTGAAGGCCTCCTACCAGGCGGGCGGCCGGGCGGCCGGTTCCTGGACGGGCGGTGGTCGCGGCGCCAAACCGGGCTGGGCGGCCGGGGCGGAAGAGATGACGCCCACGGCCTTGTTGGAGCGGCTCGGTTTCCAGGCCCATCACCTGTCCACCCCGGTGCGGGACCTGTCCGGCGGCCAGCGCCGGCGCCTTCAATTGGCGCTGGTGCTGATGGAAGAACCGAACGTGCTGATCCTTGATGAGCCGTCCAACGACCTGGACACGGACATGCTGGCGGCGGTGGAAGACCTGTTGGACACCTGGCCGGGCACCTTGATCGTGGTCAGCCACGACCGTTACCTGGTGGAACGGGTGACGGACCAGCAGTTCGCCCTTCTGGGCGGCCGGCTGCGGCATGTGCCCGGCGGCATCGACGAGTACCTCGCTCTCTCGGCTTCGGCTGCCTCCGGCCCGTCCCCCTCCACCCCCTCCTCCCCCTCCTCCTCTACCCCCTCGCCCCCCTCCTCGCGAAAGGTCACTTTTCTTGCGCGAAAGGTCAATTCGTCTCCTGTCATCCCGGGCTTGACCCGGCATCCTGGTGATGTTTCCGCAGGTCAAGAGGTTGTGCCCGATGGCGTCCGAGGACCCGGAGTAACAGAATTGACCTCTCGTGAGGTGAGGGAGGCGAAGAAGGCGATGGCAGCGGCCGAACGGCGGCTGGAACGCCTGCGGGCCGAAATGGACCAGGTCAATCAGACCCTAGCAGGGGCCGATCCGACCGACTATCTGCAGATCAGCGCCCTGACCGCTAAGCTCACCGGGTTGAGTGATTCGATCACCGCGGAGGAAGAACGGTGGCTGGAACTGGCCGAGGCAGCCGGGCTATGAACTCGGCGAACCCGCCCGATGACGCGTCCCGGCAAGCCCGTGGAGTGGCCATCCGGCAGGGCGTCTCGGTGGGGGTGGCCACGGGCCTATATGGCATTTCGTTTGGCGCCCTGGCGGTAGCAGCCGGACTCAGCGTGTGGCAGGCCCAAGTGTTGTCACTGGTCATGTTCACCGGCGGCTCCCAGTTTGCCCTGGTGGGGGTGATCGGGGCCGGCGGCCTGGGCCAGGCCGCCGTGGCCAGCGCCGCCCTGCTGGGTGCCCGCAACGCCCTGTACGCCGTCCAGTTGGGACCGGTACTAGGCCTGCGCGGCTGGCGCCGCCTGCTGGGCGCCCAGGTCACCATCGACGAATCGACCGCGGTGGCCATGGCCCACTCGACCCAAGCCGCCCGGCGGACCGGTTTCTGGTGGGCCGGGGCCAGTGTGTGGGTCTGTTGGAACGCCATGACCCTGGCGGGTGCCCTGGCGGGCGACGCCATGGGGGATCCCAAAGCCTGGGGCCTGGACGCCGCCGCGGCCGCTGCCTTTCTGGGCCTGTTGTGGCCCCGGTTGGCGCCGCGCGAGGCTCAGGCCACCGCCGCCCTGGCCGTGGTCATCGCGCTGGCCTTGACACCGTTCGTGACGCCTGGCGCGCCGGTCCTGTTGGCGGCGTTGGCCGCCTTGGCGGTAGGCCTGGCGCCGGCCCGATTCTTCGCTGCTGAAAGTGAGGCAGCATGACCGGGTTGTGGGTCACGGTTCTGGCAGGCACCGGCGCCTGCCTGGGCCTGAAGGTGCTGGGCACCTACGTGCCGCGCACCTGGCTGGAGAAAGCCAAGGTGGCTCGGCTGATGGGCCTGGTGACCGTGGCGTTACTGGCCGCCTTGATGGCGGTGCAGGCGGCCGGTGACGGGCAGGGCCTGCGGTTGGACGCGCGCTTAGCCGCCTTGGCGGTGGCAGCCATCGCGCTGTGGCGGCGGCTGCCGTTCATCGTGGTGGTGATCCTGGCGGCGGCCACCGCCGCCGGCCTCCGCGCGCTGGGGATCGGCTAGGACGCGCGGGGCACAGACCAGGGCGGCGTCTGTCTGCCGGCAGTGGCCGGAGGCTCCTCAATAGGTGGGGTCGACCAACGGAAGACGGAGCGTCAGTACGCGCCCGGTGCGGGGCCGGTGGCGGTCAGCACCGCGTCGCAGACTCGCTGGGCCGCCAGGGTGGCAGCCAGTTCAGCCGCCTGATCGGGCCCGGCCGCCAGGGCGGCGATGGTTGGCCCGGAACCGCTGACGACGGCGCCTAGGGCCCCGGCTGCCAAGGCGGCCGCCAGGCCGTCTGCCAGTTCCGGGCGCAGGGCCAAGGCCGCCGGCTGCAGATCGTTCACCAGGTGGGTGCCAACTTGGGCTGGGTCGCCGGCCGTGAGGCCGGCGACGAGGGCCTCTGGAATGGGCGGCGGGCCGCCCCGGCCCGCCGCGGCGTGGGGGCCGGTGAGGGCACCGGCCCCCACCATGGCATCGAATTGGCGGAACACCGCGGGCGTGCTGAGCCCTTGGCGGCTGGTCAACAACACCCAATGCAACCGGCCCTGGCCCGCTACAGGCGTCAGGTGTTCGCCCCGGCCGGTGCCGATGGCGCTGCCGCCCATCAGGGCAAACGGCACATCAGAACCCACTGCCAGGCCCAACTCAATCAGCCGTCCCAGGTCATAACCCAAACCCCACAGGCGGTTGAGCGCCGCCAAGGCGGCGGCCGCATCGGCGCTGCCTCCAGCCAGGCCCCCGGCCACCGGAATGCCCTTCTCGATGGCAATGGCCGCGCCCTGTCGGATGCCGGCGGCCGCCCGCAGCCGGGCGGCCGCCGCCAGCGCCAGGTTCGAGGCGTCCAGGGGCACGCCAGCCGCGCCCAGGCCGGTCACCGTCAACCGGTCTTCTGGGCCATCCAGCGCCCGCACTGTGACCCGTTCAGGCAGGTCAATGGCATGAAAAAGCGAATTCAAAGGGTGGAAGCCGTCCGCCTGCCGGGACCCCACCCGCAGCGCCAGGTTGATCTTGGCCGGGGCTGTCACGGCCTCCACGCGCACCTGGTTCATGCCCGTCCCTCCGTCTTCGCGGCCGCCAGGCGGGCGAAGGCCGCCACGTCCAGCGTTTCACCCCGGGCCGCCGGGTCGATCCCGGCCGCCCGGCAGGCCGCCTCGGCCCGGTCAGCGCCGCCCGCCCAGCCGGCCAAAGCCGTCCGGAGGGTCTTGCGCCTGGCGGCGAAGGCGGCATCGACCACCGCGAACACGGCCGCCCGGTCCACCCCAACCACAGGCGGTTGGCGCCGTTCCAGATAGACCAGTTCCGAATCGACCCGCGGCACCGGGAAGAATGCGTTGCGCGGCACCTTGCCGGCCGGATGGGCGGCGGCAAACCAGGCCACCTTGGCCGAAGGAATGCCATACGTGCGCGAACCCGGCCCCGCCACCAGCCGCTGGGCCACCTCGGCCTGCACCATCACCAAGGCACTGGTCAATTCATCGAAACGCTCCAGGCAGCGCAGCAGCACCTTGGTGGCCACGTTGTAAGGCAGGTTGGCCACCAGCGCGGTGGGTACCGGCGGCGGCAACGCGGTCAGATCAAGGGCATCGGCCTGGACCACCCGCAGGCGCTCCGCCCACACGGGTGCCCGGTCCGCCACGGTCTGTGGCAGCGCCCCAGCCAGCACCGGATCGATCTCGACCGCCGTCACCCGGCAGCCGGCCTCCAACAGGGCCAGGGTGAGGGAGCCCAGACCGGGCCCAACTTCCAGCACGGGCTGGCCCTCGTCAAGTTTGGCGGCGGCCACCACCCGGCGCACAATGCCCGGGTCAACCACGAAGTTCTGGCCCAGCGCCTTGGTGGGATGCAACGCCAGGCGCGCCACTAGAGCGCGCACATCGGCGGGGCTTAACAGCGGTGAGGCCACATCAAGCAACGCTAGCGGCTGAGCCGCCTAGCCGTCAGTACCAGCCCTTGGACTGGAATGCGCCCCAGGCGCCGCACGGCGTGCTGTAGCGGCCCTTGATGTAGCCCAGGCCCCAGGCAATCTGAGTGGCCGGGTTGGTTTGCCAGTCAGCCCCGGCGGAAGCCATCTTCGAACCGGGCAGGGCCTGCGGAATGCCATACGCACCCGAGTACTTGTTGGCGGCGTTGACGCGCCAACCCGATTCACGGTTCCACAGCGCCACCAGGCAGGCGAACTCGTCATCGCCCCAGCCGTAGCTGTCCAGCATCATCTGCTTGGCAATGCCCTGAGCGCTACCCGGATCAACGTTGACGTTGACCGATGGCGCCGCCGCCACCACGGGCTTGGCCTTGGTGCCGATGGCCACGATCTCATCGACCGGCTCGGCCACGATGACGTCCATCGTGACGGTGCGGGAAACCTCTTGGCCACCAGCCGTAGTGATCTCGTAGGTCACCAGGTGCTCACCGGCCTGGCCTTCCTGGATCACCTTGCTTTCGCCCTTGTACATCGAGGAGTCATCCTGCTCCACGTGCTCGAAAGGCAACACTTCGCTGACTGTGCCGCTGGTCACCTGGGCCCTGGTCACCGTGATGGCTGCACCATCCCAGGCCTCGGCCGTAGTGACCGGGTACACCACGTCATCGGCCCCCAACGACACGCCAGCCTGCGTCAAGGCTTCACCGATGGTGGCGGCCGTGGTGCTGGTGTCCAACGTGACGCCATCGGCCTTGATGGTGATCGCCTTGGGGGTTAGGACGGTGACCGCGTCGCTGAGGCGGTCAACCGAAGCACTACGGGAAACCGACAGGTTGACCTCATCTGCCCGCACCCCCAGATCAGCCAGGGCGTCTTCAACCGTTGCGGCCGTGGTCCAAACCGTCTTCGCTTCGCCGTCGATCACCAGTGACAGCGGCCTGGCCGTGCGCACCACGATCTCCCCGTCGCGCGGCACCGCCGCGTCCAAGCCTGGCGCCACCAGGTCACGGTCTGACACGGTCACACCCTGCTGCGCCAACACGCCACCAACGGACCCGCTGAAAGTGGTCACCTCAGTGGCGTGGCCGTCAACCACCAGGGTGACGGACTTGTGGGCGGCACCGAATCCAACCAGGCCACCAGCGGCCACTAAAGTCACCGCCACTTGGGCGGTGATACGGGCAAAACGGGAGCGCTTGGCCGCACGCCGCACATCCCGGCGCCGTTTGGGCGCGGGCGCGGCATGGCCACAGGCTCTGGTCATCGACAAGTTCAAATACTCCCGGAGGGGTAGGGTTTACAGCAGTTGTCCTGTCACGAAGGTAACGGATTTATAACAAAAGGGCCAATCGTCCTATGCCCGCCGCCTCTCCCACCTGCGGCGTTGGTGACCAACATCACAATATCTCCCCAATTCGGCCATACCGCTCACACGCCAGATCACCAAGCGCCGTAGACCCGCTCCGTGTTGTCCCACACTTGGGTGCAGGCCGCCGCCAGCGCCAGACCCATCCGTTCTGCCACCGTGCGCATGGTCAAAGCCACCATGAAAGGGGCGTTGGGCCGGCCCCGGTAGGGCTCCGGGGTCAGGTAGGGGGCGTCGGTCTCCACCAGCACCAGTTCCGGCGGCAGGGTGGCCACCGCCGCCCGCAATCCCTCGGCGTTCTTGAAAGTGACGGTGCCCGCGAAACTGGCATACCAACCGTGTGCCTTTAGAATCTGGGCCATTTCGACGTCACCGGAATAGCAGTGGAAAACGGTCCGCTCCGGGGCGCCATCGGCCAACAGGATGTCGATCACATCTTGGTGGGCGTCGCGGTCATGGATCTGCATGGCCAGGTCAAGTTCTTTGGCCAGGGCAATGTGATCGCGGAAGGCCCGGCGCTGTTGTTCCCGCCCCTCCGGTGCGGTGCGGAAATAGTCCAGTCCCGTCTCGCCGATGGCGCGCACCCGGCGGCTGTTCCTGGCCAGCGTTTCAATTTCGGCTAGACCGGCCTGATAGCCGCCGGGGGTCCGCGCTTCCAGCCGGGGCGCCTCGTTTGGATGAACGGCGATGGCGCCCACCACGGCCGGGTTGGCCACGGCCTCGGCCACCGTCCAGCGGGCCGCCTCAAGGTCGCAGCCGCACTGCACAATTCGGCTCACCCCCACCGCCGCCGCCAGTTCTACCTGCTGGTCAAGCGCCAGTTCTGTCTCCGGGAAATGCTGAAACGGTTCAATGTGCGTGTGGTTGTCCACCACCGGCCCCGGTAAAGGTTCCGGCAATGGCGGGTAGGTCCGGTCGCGTTCCTTGCTGCTCACCTGACCAGCATCTCACCGCCGGCGCCGGCCAATGATGAACAGCACCACGCCGGCGATGAACAGGCCGCTGCCGCACGCCTGCCCGCCGGAGCCCAGCACCAGGCCGGTCAGGGTACTGAACCGGGCGTGTTGGTACAGGCGGAACTCGCCGCCCTCCGCGCCGGTGCAGGTGACGTCGATTACGGTGGCCTCCTCAACCTTGAACTCGGTGGCCCAGCCAGGCCAGGGCTCGCCCATGCCGAACCCACCCGACGGCCGCTTGAACGGCACCTCCACGCCATCGGTGTCAAGAATGACGCAACTGGCGTCAGCGCCGGCCCGGATTCGGTCGTAGAGTTCATAGGTGCCGGGCAGCACCGCAACCGAATACGTCACCTCCGGATCCAGATCGAGGCTGAACGGGATCTTGGAGTTGCGCTGGATGTAGCCCCCTAGGAAGAAGGCCAGCAGACCCACCACGACCATGATCGCCCCGGCGATTGTCATGCCCCGGCCCCGCTTTGGCGGCTGGCCCGGAAGAGGCCCCGGGGCCCACGGTCCATAGGTTGCATAACGAACTGGAGCCGGCCCGCCCGGCCACGACACCTGGCCCACCGGCTGTGCGGGCCTCACCGGTTGGATGACCTGATTTGGGGAAGGCTGCCAACCGCTGTCACCCTGCTGCGGGCTTGGCCCGGCCGCACTCTGACCTGCGTTCGACACCGGCGGCCCCGAGTTTGAGGGCACCGGACCGGGTGTGGGCTGCATGCCACCAGCCTACTGTCCCCATTTTCGCCACATTCGCCCGCAATTCACACGTGCTTCAGGGGCTGGTACCAGCCTCCCTTCAGGTAACCAAGGCAGCCTCGATAGCAGTTGGCCAACCGGCCAGCCGCCACAACAAACCAAGACAACAACAACCAACAGCCATTCCCCCAAGAACCGAGAGCCACCATGGGACAGCAAATCATCACCGCCACGTTTGGAAGGGACGCCGGCTCGCACCATGTGGTGCACGCCATGGGCACCACCTTTTCGGTGCTGACACCGGGGGTCGATTCAACCCCGGTCATGGCCTCGATCGCGGCCGAATGGCATGAACTGGAACAACTCTTCTCACCCGACCTGCCCTCCAGCGAGATCAGCCGCCTGCGCCGCGGCACTCTCGCCTGGAGCCAGGCCGACAACCGCGTCCATTCGATGGCCTACGCCTGTCGCCGCCTGCAACTCGACACGGACGGCCTGTTCTCCGCCTGGGAGCAAGGCTGGTTCGACCCGGCAGGCTACGCCACGGGCTGGGCCATCCGGGCGGCTGCCGCCGGGCTGTATGCCTGCGGCATCACGAATTTCTGCATCAGTTCAAGCGGGGCCACCCAGGTGGCCGGCCGCGGCCCTAAGGGCGGTTGGCAGGTGTCAGTCACCGACCGCTTCCACCCGGCCGAGCCGGCCACCGTGGTGCGCCTACCCGCCCCGGGCGAGTTGGCGGTCGCCACCGTGACCGCCGCGACCGCGCCAGGGCCCGATGGCGTCCCAGCCTCTGGCGACCTGACAGCCACCGCCACCGTGGTGGGGGACGCCATCGACCAGGTGAGCGCCATCGCCGCCGCGGCCATCGCGGCCGGCACCAGCGCCGCCAGGACGGTTCACCAAGCCGGTTTCGAGGGCTTTGGCCGCGACCCCGAAGGGGAGTCCTGGTGGACCTCCGGCATGTCGTCGCTGGCCGTCCTCGCCGCCTGAGTACCGCAACAGCAGGCTTGTGATCCCTTGGCGCCAGCGCAGCGGCATCGCCCAAGAGCCCACACACCAGCGGTGGGCGGCCGCCGCGGTCAGGGGATCACAAGTCGCCGCGTAGGCGCGCCAGTTCTTCTTCCACCACAGATTCGTCCAGCTTGGTGAACACCGGCACGGCCGGCGGCACCGCCTGGCCCACCGCCACCGGTTCGCGCCTCCACTTGGGGCCCACGCCATAGTCGCCGGTGATGATCGGATAGCTGCGGGACGGATCGTCCAGGTCGGTCACCTCGTCGATACGCGGTTCGTCGCCGAACGGCCGCTGGTAACCCAGGGCGGCATCGACCAGCCGGGCCGAATGCGGCAGGTAGGGCGCCAGCAGCGTGTTGCAGTCGCTCACCGCCTGGGCCGCCACGTGCAGCACGTCGCTCATCCGCTGCCGGTCCGCCTCGTCACCCTTGGCCAGTTTCCACGGCGCCGTTTCCGCCAGGTAGGCGTTGACCTGCGACACCACCTTCATGGCGGCACCGATACCGGCCTTCTGGCGGTGATGCCCGATGGCGTCCCCCACCTCGCCGAAACCGGCTTCGGCGGCCTGCAAGATGGCTTGGTCAACCGGCTGTAGGGCGTCTGCCGACGGCGCCGGCGGGATCACGCCCAGGTTCTTGTGGATCAGGTTGGCGGTGCGGTTGACCAGGTTGCCCCAGGCGGCCACCAACTCATCATTGGTACGGCGCACGAACTCGCTCCAGGTGAAGTCCGAATCCTGGTTTTCCGGCCCAGCCACCGCGATGAAGTAGCGCAGGGCGTCCGCCTGGTAACGGGCCAGCATGTCGCGCACGTAGATCACCACGCCGCGCGAGGAGCTGAACTGTTTGCCTTCCATAGTCAGGAACTCGGATGAAACCACCTCGGTGGGCAGGTTCAGCCGGCCATAGTCACCCGGCTCACCACCGCGCGAGCCTTCGCCGTTGTAGGCCAACAGTTCGGCCGGCCAGATCTGCGAGTGGAAGGTGATGTTGTCCTTGCCCATGAAGTAGTAGGACTGGGCGGCCGGGTCGTTCCACCAAGCCCGCCAGGCGTCGGCGTCCACCGGGTCGCCGGTCTTGAGGGCCTGGCGCCGGGCCCATTCGATCGAGGCGCTCAGGTAGCCGATCACGGCATCGAACCAGACGTACAACCGCTTGGTGGGGTTGTCCTCCCAGCCGGGTAGCGGCACCGGGATGCCCCAGTCGATGTCGCGCGTCATGGCTCGGGGGCGCACGTCATCAAGCAGGTTGAGCGAGAAGTTGAGTACGTTGGGACGCCAGTTCTGGCGGCCCTTCAACCACGTCGCCAAGGCGTCCACCAACGCCGGCAGGTCCAGGAAGAAGTGGACCGACTCAACAAACTTGGGGGTTTCGCCGTTGACCTTGGACCGGGGGTTGATCAGGTCGATCGGGTCAAGCTGGTTGCCGCAGTTGTCGCACTGGTCGCCGCGCGCGCCGTCGAAACCGCAGATAGGGCAGGTGCCTTCGATGAACCGGTCCGGCAGCGTGCGCCCGGTGGAAGGCGAGATGGCCCCCATGGTGGTCTTCTCCACCATGTAGCCGTTGCGGTGCACCACCCGGAACATCTCTTGGCAAACGGCGTAGTGGTTGCGCGTGGTGGTGCGGGTGAACAGGTCGTAGGCCAGGCCCAACCGGTGCAGGTCTTCCACGATCACCCGGTTGTAGCGGTCCGCCAGTTCCTGCGGGGTGACGCCTTCCTGTTCGGCCTGCACCAGGATGGGTGTGCCATGTTCGTCGGTGCCGCTGACCATCAGCACGTTGTGGCCGGCCATGCGCATGTAACGGGAGAACACATCAGAGGGCACGCCGAAACCGGCCACATGGCCGATGTGCCTGGGGCCGTTGGCATAGGGCCAGGCAACCGAGGACAGAATTTGGGTCACCTGGCAATCCTACCGACCGGCTTTCGGGCCAGGTATGGGAATCAACTCGCAGGTGGCTTATCGTGGTGCTATGAGCGCTGACGGCCGTGCCCTCATCATCGTTGACGTCCAGCCCACCTTCTGCGAAGGCGGTGAGCTACCCGTGGCAGGTGGCAACGCTGTGGCAGAGGCGATTGCCGATTTCCTGGAGTCGCACCGGGCCGATTATGACCTGATCGTCACCACCCAGGACTGGCATATCGACCCAGGTGACCACTTCTCAGAGGAGCCTGACTTCGTGGACACCTGGCCGCCGCACGGCGTGGCGGACAGCCCCAACGCCGAACTGCACCCCGCCCTGATCGATGTCGACGCCGACGTTTCGATCAAGAAGGGCCGCTTCGACGCCGCCTACTCGGGTTTCGAAGGGGTCGATGACGATGACCGCACCTTGTCGGAGGTGCTGGCCGATGAGGGCATCGGCGCCGTCGACGTGGTGGGCATCGCCGAATCGCACTGCGTGCTGCAGACCGCCTTGGACGCCATCGACGAGGGCCTTGAGGTGCGGGTCTTCACCGACCTGACAGTGCCGGTCAGCCCCGAGTCCGGTGCCGCCGCCCGCCGCCAAATGGCAGCCGCCGGGGTGGAGTTGACTACCTCCTAGCCGGCAGCGCCCGATGGCGCCCCGCCGGCTTGGAGGCTGGCAACGATGACGTGGTTGGAGTACTTCACCACCTGCCAGTCTGCGCCCGACGCCGAGGTGCCCGATGCCGTGACCTTCAGCACCAGGTCTTGGCCGGCGTCGGCTGTCACGACTTCGTAGGTACTGAACCCGGCGCCGATGCCCCAGGCGTCGGCAATTCGCGCGCTGCCCCTGTACCACTCGTACTTGACAGTCGAATCGCCCAACGGGACAGTGAGCTGCGCCTTCAACTTGTCGCCAACCTCGGCGCTACTGTCGATGGTCACCCTGAAATCGGGAATGAGCCCCGTCACCGGGATCGCTTTGGCGGTGGCTTCCTCCACCGACCCTTCCGAGGTGACGGTTGCCTCGACACCGATTTGGTGTCCCACGTCAGCGGCCGACACCGTGTAGGTGCCGCCTGTAGCCTCGTCGATCCGGTTGCCATCACGCAGCCACTGGAAACTGACGTCCGCAAGTGCCGGCGTGTAGACCACAACCGCTTTCAATTCTTGGCCGACTCTGGGCGATCCGGCCACCGACACGGTCTTGATCGCTGGCGGTTCCTCGACCAGCTTGTAGTCGGAGTACCGGGCCGGGCTGACCTGGCCGTTCAGCGCTGCTGTCACCTTGACCGTGAGGTAGTGCCCGGCATCGGCTTCAACTACCTGGTAGGTGGAACCGGTGGCGCCTGGAATGGCGGCAGAACCGCGGTACCACTGGTAGAGGACCTCTCCGCCTGGGGCTATGTAGGCCGCTTCGGCCGTAAGGACGTCGCCTACGGCGGCCCAACGGTCATTGGCCGAATGGTCACCGTTGCGAACGGTTACGTCAACCACCACGGGCGCCTCTCGGCCGGTGACATCACCCGCGTAGTCAAACTGAGCCAGTGTGGCCTGTTTGGTGGTACCAAGCTCACCCAAGTCCCACCCGAAAGACAGCCAACGGGTCCCGCCGGGCCCAACCAGGCTGGTCGGCAGTGTCACCGTCGCCTCGGCCTGCTCGGCTACTTGGGTTGGATCCGAGATGTACAGCTCCTTGTCGCCAGGCTGGTCATAGCCTTCGACGATGACGGATGCTGGACCAGAAACCACGAACGGCCCCAGACCGGTGGACTCGCTGCCCCACACGTTGGCGTAGAGGGTGCCGCCGTAAACAATGGCAGTGGCTTCCACGTCGGCAGCCGTGTCCACGAACTCCACTTCCCCGGCCGCAGCAACAGCGGCGGTCTGTTCGGCCGTCAAGCCGGGCAACATGGCGTAGGCGTACGAACCATCGACCGGACCGGTGCCGTGGTTCACGGTCAAGGTGAACCAGTAGGCCAGGTACTCGTACTCGTATGCCTTGTCTGAGGGATGGTAACCGTTGATGTCCTGGTATGTGCCAGAACGACCCACCTTCAGGCTGACCGTCACAGTCGCGTCTTCAAGGAACACGTAGCCGATGTCCTGGCTCGCGTCATCCGAGCCATCGGTGTTCAGGTGGACATAGCTGCCAGCCTTCAGCGTGCAGGTCATTTCGACGCGCTCGCTGGGCTCGTCGCCTTCATCATCCTCGGCATCTTCAGAGTCCTCGCAGTCCTCAGCGGGAAAGACCTCGCCACCGATCGTGATGGTGTGTGGCTGGTCCACTGTGATCAAGTTGCCTTCACGGGTGGCGGACAGCAGCCGGTTGTCGACCGTTGTGTCGATTTCTCCGTCTGAAGCCGGAGCATTGATACCCGAACCGAGCGCAATGACATAACCTTCGGGCGTCAAGAAGTAGGACTTCTTGGCTGTGACGTTCGACAGGCCGGTCGAACTCTTGTCGAACACCATGCCCACGGCCGCCGCCGTGCCGCTGGCGGCGCCACCCACCCAGCCGGCGGTACTGGCCTTCTTGTTACCTTTACAGGCATCCGGTGTCTTGGTCGCCTCGGTGGTTCCCGGAATGTGGGTCGCATCCACGGTGGGCCACCACGCCTCGCCGTACTGGTCCAGGTCATCGTTGTAGATGTAGACGGCGCCGTCACCGGTGTGCCAACCTTTGAGATTCTCCTCATTCATGCACTCGTAGTTGCTGGTCCGGCTGGAATACAGGCTGATCGCCGTGGTTGTCTGTCCGGTCGCCTGCACCACCCGGTCCATAGCGGGGAAGACCACGACGCCCGTGTACGGCTGCGACGCCACCGACGGGTTGTTCAGTAGGCCCTTCAGATCGCTCAGACCGCGGAAACTCCCGGCGCCGCGCACGTAATAGCTGGTCCAGGAGTCGGTGCCACCGGTGCCGCCGGTTGAATCGTAGTAGGCGAACAACTTCTCCAGGTTGTCCTTGACGGTGGCTTGGACCAGGTCGCGGACTGCGGTAGGGGCGTCAGCGGTGGCGGCCAGGAGACCAGCCATCATGGACCGGCCCAGACTAGCTTCGCTGCCGAGCGTCCCATAACGGAGGTAATCCTTGACCAGGGTGGTGTCGCCGAGGGTGGCGTAGCGAGCAATGGCCCGGCCGTCCACCGCCGCCATGAGCTTGCCCTGGTGCAGCCACGGCAGTACTCCGTCCACAATCCAGGTGTAGAGGTTGTCGGTCCAATCGGCGCCGAAAGCGGCGAAGGTGCCATCCGTGACGGCGTCGATGAACGCAAGGCGCCCCAACAGGTCAGCGCCGTAGGAGCCGGTGTAGGCGAGTGGTTTCACCTCGCCGTCGGCGTGGTACAACAGGGACCCATCGGCGTAGATGCCATTACCGGCCGTGGCCAGGGCCAGGGTCCCCGACGCCAACTCGGTCGCCCGCAGGGACCACTCCGGGTCCTCTGCCAGGATGGCCACGCCCAACCGGGCAGTCTCCATGTCCGCCAGATTCGCGCCGTCTTGGGGCTTCGGGTTGTTCAGCCCTTGCCCTTGCCGCCAGGCGGCCTCTTCGTCTTGGGTCAGTTTCGGCTCGTAGTAGTCGCCCGTCTGGTTGCGCACCAGGGTCAGGTAGCCGTCGATGGCCTCTGCATACGAAGCCTTGATGTCTTCGTAGCCACTGTCTCCGGTACCAGACAGGAGCAGCAGTGTGTCCACAATGGCCTTGGGGCTGGCGATCTGGTACTCATACCAGTTGCCGTTCCTGACCAGATCGGTTGCCCCATCGCCGTCAAAGGAGTACGTGGTGATGCCGCATTTCAGGCCCATGACCGTTTGGTGCGCCAGGGTCTCGTCCCCTGTCAAGCTGCCTCCCGGTATGGCATAGGCCAGCGCCATCTTCCGTAGATCCTTGAAGAAGGCTGTCATATCAGCCGAGGAGAAGGAGGGAAGGGGCACATCGCAGGCGTCATCCATAGAAATCTTGTCTCTGGCGTCGCCGGCGCCCTTGTCAATTGACCCCCGGTACGCCGCATAGTCGGCGTCACTCCAGTTGGTACTAGCATCACCCACCAGCCAGGCCTTCCACCGGGCCGCCATCTGGGCAAAGTCGGCCGAATAGTCTGGGCTGCCGTCATCGGCGACAGCGGGTAGGCCAACGCTTAGGGCCAAACCAAGGCTCAAACCGGTGACAACAAGGCGGGCAACGATGGGGCGGCGGGGCGTGCGCATGGGGCTCTCCTCACGGGGCAAACTGAGGACGCTCCCATCATGGCAGTCCCAGCCAACGGGCGGCCAGACCGCTGGGTGGTTCCACTCAGTCAACAGGCCATCCTCAGGCAGGACGCTGGATCCAACGGTCGCCTGGCGGTGCCCGATGGCGCCCCGCTGACCCGGGTGCAGCGTCAAGCCTGGGTCATTGGCCGGCTTCGCGTTGGTCGAGCGCCGCCTGGTACAGCTCGCGCCGGGACACTCCGTGGGCGGCCGCCACCTCGGCGGCCGCGTCCTTCAGCCGCTCGCCGGCATCGGCCCGGGACAAGACCATGACGGCCAGCGCCTCCAGCGGCGGCGGGGCCGGCCGCCCGCCCGGCGCGCCGCCCACCACCAACGTCACCTCACCCAGCACACCATCGCCGGCCCACTGGGCCAGTTCCGCCAGGGTGCCCCGGCGCACCTCCTGGTGGGTCTTGGTCAGTTCCCGGCACACCACTGCCGGCCGGTCAGCCCCGAACACCTCCGCCATCTGCGACAACGTCTGGCCCAAGCGGCGCGGCGATTCGAAGAACACCATGGTGCGGCCCTCACCGGCCAGCGACTCCAGCAGGCCGGTCCGCTCCCCCACCCGGCGCGGCACAAAGCCCTCGAAGGTGAAGCGGTCGCAGGGCAGACCGGACACGGCCAAGGCGGCCGTCACGGCCGAAGGCCCCGGCGCTACGGACACCGGCAGCGAGGCCTCCAACGCCAGCCGCACCAACACGAAGCCGGGATCGGACACCAGCGGCATGCCGGCATCGGACACCACCAGAACGGTCCCCTCCCGGGCGGCTTCAAGCAGTTCCGGCACCCGGGAACGCTCGTTGTGGTCATAGAAGGAGACCAGCCGCCCGCCTATTGCCACGCCCAGTCGATCTGCCAGGGCCCGCACCCGGCGGGTGTCTTCGGCCGCCACGACATCGGCCGCCGCCAGCAGTTCACACAGGTGACGCGAGGCGTCCAGGGGGTTGCCCAGGGGCGTGGCCGCCAACACGATGCCCCGCGGCGCCAGGCCGCTCAAAGCCTCCATCACCGACCTCCCTCTCTCACTGGCCAATCGGCCGCCAAGGCCCGGCAGCGGGCCGTTCGATCACAATCTTCCGGGCCTATGCCCGTACGATAGGCCCTTGTGAGCCTGATGGGGACCATGGAACGCGGCAGTGGCAGCACGCCACTGGTCGGCTTGGCCGACGATCCGCCCACCACCCCCGCTGCCCGCCTCAAGGAGATCGCCGCAAAGTGGGCCGCCCCGGCTGCCATCACGGCCATGGCCGGCCTGATGCGGCTGTGGAACCTGGGTTTCCCCCACAAGCTGGTGTTCGACGAGACGTACTACGTCAAGGACGCCTACTCGCTGCTGACCAATGGCGTCGAAATGAACTGGGGCGAGGAGATCGACGCCAACTTCGAGGCCGGTGACTACTCGGTCATTCAAACCACCGGCGAATACGTGGTGCATCCGCCTCTGGGCAAGTGGATGATCGCCCTGGGCATGAAGCTGTTCGGCACGGACAGTTCGTTCGGCTGGCGTTTTTCGGCCGCCATGGCCGGCACGGCCGTGGTTTTTCTTGTGATCTTGATCGCATGGCGGCTGTTCGGTTCCAAGACCCTGGGCTGCGTGGCTGGTGTGCTGCTGGCCATCGACGGCCAGGCCCTGGTCATGTCCCGGGTTGGTCTGCTGGACGGCTTCATCACGTTCTGGGTCATGTTGGCCTTGTGGCTGATCCTCAAGGACCGCGCCCAAATGGACCGGCGCCTCCGAGAACGCCTGGCCAGACCGATTGGCCACGGCCCCAATGGCGAACCGCTCTACGCGGACACCGGCATGGGGCCCGGCCTGGGCATGCGCTGGTACCTGCTGGGGGCCGGCATCGCCCTGGGCGGAGCCTGCAGCGTCAAGTGGTCCGGGCTGTACTTCCTGGCCGTGTTCGGCGTGCTGGTGGTGTGCTGGGATGCCCTGGCCCGCCGCCAGGCGGGCCTCAAGTCGTGGGTTTGGGGCGCCATCGTGCGCGACGGTTTCAAGGCCTTTGCCCTGACCGTGCCGGTGGCGTTGGTGGTGTACATCACATCTTGGACCGGCTGGTTCATGTCCAAGAACGGCTACCTGCGCCACTGGGCGGAAGAACACCCCGGAGAAGGGGTCCAGTGGCTGCCCGCTCCCCTGCGCTCGCTGCTGCACTACCACCATGACGCCTATGACTTCCACACCTCGCTGACCGATGAGCACCCCTACCAGTCATCGCCCTACGGTTGGCTGCTGCAGTTGCGCACCACTTCGATGTTCTACGAGTCCGAGCCCACCTGCGGTTCCGACACCTGCTCCCAGGCCATCACCGATTTCGGCAACCCGGTGGTCTGGTGGATTGGCCTGGTGGGCCTGCTGGTGGTGATCTACGGTGCCTTCATCTGGGCGGACAAGCGCGCTTGGGTGATCGTGGCCGGCTACGTGGCGGGCTATGTGCCGTGGTTGTTCTACGCCCAGCGGACCATCTTCACCTTCTACACCGTGGCCTTCGTGCCGTTCGTGGTGCTGGCCGTGGTCTACACCATGGGCATGGCGATAGGACCGGCGCGGGACGGGTCGCCGCCGCGCGCCTGGGCGCTGACCGCCTCGGGCCTGGTGGTGTTTGTGGCCATCTTGATGACGGCCTTCTTCTGGCCGGTCTGGACCGGCATGTCGGTGCCGTACAGCTTCTGGCACGCCCACATCTGGTTGAGTTCCTGGATGTAGCGCCCGGGCCTTTGGTCTGGGGTATGCCCGATGGCGTCCATATAATTTCGGTCAACCGAACTTTTCGTTTCGTTTGGGCTCCAGACTGAAGACTGAAGGGACCGCTGATGCCGGCCGGGACGCCATCGGGCACCGTGGACGCGGGCGTGCGCCAAGCTGCCACGCTGGCCGGCCCCAAGCCGCCCCGCGAGCCGATGACCACCACCAGGGTCAAGCAGCGCGCCATCCAACTGTTCGGGCCGGCCTTCGTGGCCGCCGTGGCCTACGTGGACCCCGGCAACGTGGCCGCCAACGTCAGCGCCGGCGCCCGCTACGGCTACCTTCTACTGTGGGTGCTGGTGCTGGCCAACGCCATGTCGGTGCTGGTGCAATACCTGTCCGCCAAACTGGGCCTGGCCACCGGCCGCTCCCTGCCGGAATGCCTGGCGGACCGCCTGCCACGGCCGGGCCGCTACGCCTACTTCGTCCAGGCCGAGGTCATCGCTATAGCCACCGACCTGGCCGAGGTGGTGGGCGGCGCCATCGCCCTCAACCTGCTGTTCGGGCTGCCCCTGGTGTGGGGCGGCGTGATCACCGGCGTGGTGTCGCTGGGCGTGCTGCACGTCCAGTCGAAACGCGGCCAACGGTCCTTCGAACTGGTGGTGACCGGAATGCTGGTCATCATCACGATCGGCTTCGTGTCCGGCCTGTTCTTCTCCCCAGTCAGTGCGGGCGAAATGATGTCCGGCCTGGTGCCGCGCTTCGCCGGTACCGACTCGGTGCTGCTGGCGGCTTCCATGCTTGGGGCCACCGTCATGCCGCACGCGGTCTACCTCCATTCGTCGCTGACGCGGGACCGGCACGGCCCCGTGACCGATCCGCAAGAAATGCACCGGCTGGTGCGGGCGACGCGCTGGGATGTGGTCTGTGCCCTGGTGGTGGCCGGTTCGGTCAACATCGCCATGCTGGTGCTGGCCGCCGCCAACCTGCGCGGGGTGGAAGGGACGGACTCGATCGAAGGCGCCCAGGCGGCCATCGCCCAGGCCATGGGCACCGGCATGGGAGTGGTCTTTGCGGTCGGTTTGCTGTTCAGCGGGCTGGCCTCGACCTCGGTGGGAGCCTACGCCGGCGTCGAGGTGCTGCACGGGCTGCTGCACGTACGCCCGCCCATTCTGCTGGTGCGGCTGATCACGCTGGTGCCCGCCCTGGTGGTGCTGCTACTGGGGGCCGCGCCCACTTCGGCGCTGGTGATCAGCCAGGTGGTGTTGTCGCTGGGCATCCCGTTCGCGCTGATTCCCCTGGTCTGGCTGACCGGCCGGCGCTCCTTGATGGGGACCCAGGCCAATCACCCGGTGACGGCCGGGTTGGCTTGGCTCACCACTGGCTTGATCGTGGCCCTGAACGTGGCGTTGATCGCCTTGACCTTGGCCTAGGTCTCATTGACCTAGGTTTCAAGAGCCGACGGCGGCCAGGCGGCAGTTTGTGGGGCGGCCCAGGCCCAGCCAGGCCACTAGCCTGGCCCAGCGGCCGCGGCGTTGACGCGGCACCAATGGTTCCAAGATGTCCGCCCAGACGGGCATCGGCTCGTCGGCGTGTAGGTCAAGGTACAGGTGAGTGGTGGTGTTCACGGGGTCTCCTCTGGCGCACCTTCGTTGGGTCGGTCTTGGGCGAAGCCGCGCGCCTGGTACCCCTGGGCGGATAGCCGAGCGCTAGGAGTTGATTCGTGTCTCCCTAGGGCTGCAGAGACGTGAATCAACTCCCTGCGACGCGGCCGAGGCCCGGGGTGTGAAGAAAGGAGAGAAAGCAGATCTCCGGGCCAGCGGCCGCGCCGTTGGGTAGCATCCTGGCACGGCAAGATGATGGCCCGGCCGGCAGGGTTCATATAAATGTGCAGGTCAGGTGCCATTTCGGGCGAATCGCTGTGACTGTCCTCACCCGGTGTGGTTTGTGCCACACCTAGGCGCGGTGCGGCGTGTCGTCAGCGCTGCGGGGCCCGCACCATGTTGCTGGGCCGCTCGCCGCGGGCGTAGGCCGCCAGTTGGTCGATGCCAAGCCGGAAGGCCCGCTCCATGAAGCCCCGCACCTCGCCGCCGATGTGCGGTGTCACCAGCACCCCCGGACAGGTCCACAGGGGGTGCCCGGGCGGCAGCGGTTCCGGATCGGCCACGTCCAGGGCCGCCTTCAGCCGGCCGGCCCGGCATTCCGCCATCAGTGCGTCTTGGTCCACGATGCCGCCCCTGGCCACGTTGACCAGCAGGGCGCCATCGTCCATCGCCGCCAAGAAGGCCTTGTCCACCAGGCCGGCCGTCTGTGGGGTCAGGGGCACCATGATCACCACGGCCTGTTTGCCGGACAGGTGCTCCTTCAATTGGCTGATGGCGATTGTGTCGCCCCTTGCCGTACGGCCGCTCAGGGTGGCCGTGGCGCCACAGGCTTCCACCCGAACCTTGAACTGTTGGGCCAGGTCACCAGCGCCGATCACCAGGATTTCCGAACCGTAGAGCGAGCGGCCCACCGTGGGCTCCCAGACCGCCCGCTGAGCCGAACGGACCGCGTCATCCAAGCGCCGGAACGAGGTCAACACCAGGCCCAATGCCAGTTCCGCCGCCACCATGCCGTTGGAGCCCCGGCCGGAGCCATAGCCCACCCGGGCCGGCAGGCCGACCAGGTGGTCGGTACCCGAACTGACCGCCTGGACGTATTCCAGGTGTGGCGCCAGGGCGGCATATTCCTCCAGTTCCGCGGCCGTGCGCGGCGTCGACAGCATCAGACGGGCGCGGGCGACATCGGGCGGCGGCGGGCCCTCGTGCCGGTAGAAGACCGGCTCCAGGCCGGGGTGCTCCAGCGCCATCTCGGCCGCCCGGCGGCTGGGTACCAGCACCGGCCAAGTCTGGGGTGGCGCGGTTGGGTCCTCGTGATTCACCAGGTCAGCTTGCTACATCCGCCCCGCCCTTGTCGAAACCCCCCCGCCACAAGCGGGCATGGAGTGCTACGCCACCTCGCCTATCGCCTCAAGGTCTTCCAGGGTCGTGACCTTGGCAAACTCGCCGCGATCGGCCTGGGCGACCGACGAGTTCTTGGATGCGGCGACAGACCTGGTGATGGTGTGATGCCGGTGACCAGTTCGGGGCACGGCTGGGCCTACACTGGGAAACCGCGTTTGATGGGGAACGACATTCAAGGGGAATCATGGGGTTGGCGGCGGATCGCACCGTGTTACGGGAGTTGGCAGCGAAACTGGCCGAGGTGGCGGCGTTGCCCATCCAGCAGGAGACCAAGCGCCTGTGGCAGTTGCACAATGATCTGGCCGGGGAACGGCCGATGGTCACCATAGACCAGATCTGCTGGAACGAGTTCGACGACGATGCGTTGGCGCCGCGCTGCGAGGATCCGGAGTGCCGCGGCTATGAGGAACTCCTGCGCCGCACCCTGTACCAGTGGGAGCATTTCCGCGGCGACCAGGTAGTGGAAGGGTTCATCCAGGTTGACAGGGCGATTCGCGGGGTACCAGCGGGGGGCGATTTCTTCGGGGTCCGTGTTTCCGAGGACATCCAGACCACCGAGGCGGCCAACACGGTGGTGTCGCACGGCTACCACAACCAGTTCCAAACCCTGGAGGATGTGGAGAAGCTGCAAATCCCGCAGGTGAGCGAGGATGTAGCCGAGACACAGCGCCGGGCGGAGAAGGCCGAATGGATCTTCGAGGGGGTGTTGCCGGTGCGGGTGGCCGGCTGGGGCGCCGACCCGTACGTCTCCTGTTGGGATCCGATTGCGACTCTGATGTCGGTGGAGGGGATCCTCTACGGGGTGATCGACACTCCGGAGGTGTTGCACGCCGTGGTTGGCAAGGTGGTGGAGTGCTATCTGGCAATGCTGGACCAGTTGGAGGCCCAGGGTTTGCTGTATCAGTGGCCGCAGGCGACGGTGCACTGCACCGGCGCTTGGACGTCCGAGTTGTCCGCCCCGGCGAAGTCCACCAAGGACCTGTGGATGTACGGTTTGGCGCAGACGTTGACGACGGTGTCCCCGGCCATGTTCGAAGAGTACGAAATCGACTACATGATGCCGTTGTTCGAGCGTTTCGGCCTGGTGTATTACGGCTGCTGCGATCCGTTGCACGACCGCATGGAGCAGGTGCTGCGGATCCCGAACCTGCGGAAGGTCTCCTGTTCTCCCTGGGCCGATCCGTCCAAGATGGCTGCGGCGATGGGCGACCGCTACGTGCTGTCCCGAAAGCCGAATCCGGCGTTCCTGGCCACCCCCAGCTTCGACGTCGAAGCAGTACGCGCCGATCTGCAGGCGACACTGGCCGCGGCGAAGCCGCACGGCACCCCGGTGGAGTTCGCTTTCAAGGACATTTCCACCTTCACCCACGACCCGTCCCGCCTGGTGGCCGAAGCCGAAGTGGCCATGGAGGTGGCCCAGGCCGGCTACTAGGATCACGCCACTAGGTCAGGGCTGGGGCCACCACCCCGGCGGGGGCCAGCCAGGGGGCCAGGGCCGGGATGTTGCGCAGCAGCCAGTAGGCCATGACCAGGGTGAGCACCGTCCAGATGACCCAGGCGGGGGCCAGCCAGCGGCGCGGCGGGCCGAGGTCGAGGCTGGACCAGAGCCAGCGGCCCCAGGCCCACACTACGTAGGGCAGGGCGACCAACAGGGCTGGGTTCATTTGGGCGGCGCCGGCGAAGTCAAGCCGGGTCAGGGCGTGCAAGGCGCGCAGCGAGCCGCAGCCCGGACAGTACAACCCCGTCAGCCACAAGGAAGGACAAGTCGGATAGTGGCCCGGCTCGTTGGGATCGACCGCGGCCAACAGCGCCAGACCGGTGGCGGCCAACAGGCCGACGGCGGCCGGGGCGGCCCAGCGCGGCCACCGGGCCGCGATTGCCTGGACGGGCCTGGATGTTGCGACTGTGCCCAGCATGACGCGGGAATTAGGACGCGGGACGGAGCAGGGGCCTGGCCAGCGCGTGGCCGCCGGGGTCTGGGACGGGCCGGCGGGCAGGCCGCCAGCGGCGTCTGAACCGGCTGGTCCAGCCGCCACTCGGGCTGCTGCCTGCTTGATGGCCGACTGCCTTAGGACGTCCAGAACCCGAAGTTGAGGATGCCAGCGACGATCAAGATGCCGTACAAGACGCCGACGACAAAGCCCGCGATGGCGCTCCACATGGCGAACTGCTTGGCCTTGTTCGACGACTCAAGGGCGCCTTGATAGTCGCCCATCGCCCACTTCGAGTTGACCTGCGCGGCGAACACGATCGAGGCCACGCCCAGCGGCAGGCAGCAGAACAAGGTCGTCAAGATGGCAAACACCAGGTAGTTGCTGGGCGGCGGGGTGGCGGGCTGGCCGGAGGGGAAGCCGGCGGGCGGCGGGGCGGCGGGCGGGTACTGGTCGTATGACATGGTGGCTCCTTGTGTCGGCCCGCGGGGCGCGCCGGTTGTCTTTCGATCTGCCTTTGGCGCACTGTGGATTTGGTCACAGCGCAGGCAATACGATATCTGCCTTCACCAGCCCTCTACAATCGCCGGCCCGGGCGCGGCAGACGCGGTCGATGCCGTGACCTCGGGTTTCGCACTCGGCTCGGCACCCGGAGGAAGGGGCCGGACGATCCAAGTCACCAGAACCTGTTCACGAACTCCTCTAACCACTGTAATTCGTCGATGTCATCCCAGTTCTCCAGCAGACGACCGATCTCGGCCTTCATCGCCTCGTACTGAGCCTCGGCTTCACCCAAGGTGCTGTGGAAGGTGGTGTGGGCCATCATTCCGTACACGCCACAAGTGATGGAGAATGGCGCGGTCCTCCCGTCGCGTTCCAGTGTGATCCTGCCACCTTCGGTGTGCTCCTCGTCGGCGATGATCGTGCCATCTTCGCTGCCGGTCGTCCCGATGGTTGCACCGCCGCCACAGTCAACCCACATGACTTCACAGTACTGGCGGTCACAAGTTTGCCTGTCAGCCCCCGGCCCGCGGGCGGCGGTCAAGCACCGGAACCGCAAGGCGGCCGAGGATGCGGAGCAAGGGCTAAGCCCGGCGCGGGCCGCTTGAATGCCCCGCCAGGGCGTCTACGTTGGCGACAAAGACGGCCAATGCCAACTCTTCGTTGACCAACAGAGCGATTTGACTTGCATTTTCGGGCCCAGAACCAACCCGATTGACCGAGGGAACGGCTTCTGTTGCACACCCCGCTGAGCTGGAGGAAGCTTGGGGGATGGAGCCTACCCCAGCTGCCGTCCTGGCAAACCTGCACGCCCTGCTGCCTGGCTCAGATCTGGCCGGCGAGACACTGACCCTGCCGGA
>JAISSX010000061.1 GCA_031272885.1 Bifidobacteriaceae bacterium
CCCCGTGTACCACGGAACCGTCCCCCGTAACCCCCGTAGCCGTCCCCCGTAACCCCCGGAACCGTCCCCCGTAACCCCCGGAACCGTCCCCCGTAACCCCCGTACCCTAAGCGACGGTGCGGGAGGTGCAGACAATTTCGGTCAGACCCGGTTCCCACAGGCGGATGATGTTGATCGAGGCCGGCTGCACGCGGAAAGCGTTCCAGGCGCCGGGCGGGGCGCCCAAGGCGGCACCCAGCGCGGCGCGGATCGACATGGTGTGGGCTGCCACCACCACGGTCTGGCCGCGATAGCGCGCCACCAGGTCGTTCAACGCCGCCTTGACCCGCACGCCCAGTTGGGTGCGGGACTCGCCTCCGGGCGGCGCAAAGTCGGGATCGTGACGCCAGGACACTGGCCCGTCTGGATGGGTGGCCTCCACCTGTTCACCGGTTAGGCCATCCCACTGGCCGAAGTTCTGCTCAATGAAGCCCGGCGCCTCCTCCACCTCAAGGCCAAGTACCTCCGCCAGAGCCGCCGCCGTCTGCAGCGTGCGGGCCGTCGGGCTGGCCAGCAACCTGGTTGGTGCCTCCAGGCCGTACCAAGGTACGGCTAGCATGGCGGCCAGTTCCCGGGCCGCCGCGGCCGCCTGGGCCCGGCCGTATTCATGCAGGTCAGGGCCCGGTAGGGCCTGGCCGGCGAAGACGTTCCGGTCTGTATCGGCCGTCATGCCGTGGCGGATCAAGATGACCGTGGTAGGCGGGGCGACCGGCCGGGCCGGCCGCTGCGCCCCCGAGTTGGCCCGCTGGGCGGACCGCACCGCCTGGGCCAGCCCAGCGGCATCGGGCACCGCGACTCCAGCCGCCTCCCCGGAACCAGCCGCAAAATCCCGGCTGACCGTGCCGCGCGAATCCATCGCCTCGTTGGCCAGCGCGTCCGCCCGGGCGTTGTCCGCCCGTGGCACCCAGGTGAAAGTCACCTGACAACCTTTGACCAGGGCGTGCGCCCGGCGGGCCAGGACCTGCAGCTCGGCGTTCTTGATCTTCCAGGCGCCGGACATCTGCGACACCACCAGCTTGGAATCCAGCCGCACGTCCAGGGTTGCTGTGCCGTCAATGGCCAACGCCGCCTCCAGGCCGGCGATCAGGCCGGAATACTCCGCCACATTGTTGGTCACTGCTTCACCCAGGTAGGCGGCACGTTCGGCCAGCACCGCGCCGGTGGCGCCATCCAGCACCACGGCACCATAGGCCGCCAGGCCCGGATTACCGCGCGAACCCCCGTCCGCCTGCACAATCAGGCGGCGGGTCACAGGCCCGAATCCTCGCCCCGCACCAGGATGCGGCCGCACTCCTCGCAGCGCACCACATCGTCTTCGGCCGAGCCGCGAATCGCGTCCAAGTCCGCCGGGTTGACCTCCATGCGGCAGCCCTCGCAACGGCGCTGCACCAGGCCGGCCGCGCCCACACCGCCCAGCTTGCCGCGCAGGCGCTCATACAACGTCATCAGGCCGGCGTCCAGCCCTTCGGCCGCCGCCGCCCGGGCCTCTGCTTCCGTGGCCGCCGCCGCATCCAGACGGGCTTCTTCGGCCGCGATGGCCTGGTCCAGTTCCTGGTGGCGCTGGGTCAGTTCAGCCAGCCCCGCGCGCAGGCCGGCGGCCGTAGCGCGGGCCTCTTCCAGGCGCTCCATCACCTCAAGCTGCGAATCCTCCAGGTCCCGCTGGCGGCGGTTCAATGCCTCGATCTCCTGCTGCAAAGCCACCAGTTCGCGCGACTGGCCGTGTCCTTCATCCAGTCGCTGCTGGTCACGCCGGCGGCGGTCCTCAACCTTGACCACCTCGTCCTCAAGTTTGGTCAACTCGCGCTGCACGTCCCCCACGGTGGCCTCCGCCGTGGCCAGGTCTTCCGCCGCCACCTGCTGCGCCTTGACCACGGTCTGGCGCTGGGCCAGTTCCGGCAGGCCGGCCTTTTGGGCCGCGATCCGTTGCAGGGCTGAATCATGCACCTGCACCACCAGTAATTGCTGTTGGTCCGCTGCCGGGGCTTTCACCTTGTGACTCCTCCAATGCGCGCCGTCCACGGATCAGCCACCTCCGGGTTGACCCACGTCTCCACCCTAATGCCCTCCGCCGCCAAAACCCGGGCCAGTTCGTCCGCCGCCCGGCCCAGCCAGGCCCATTCCGAGGCCGCGTGCGACACATCCAGCAAGAACGGCCGCCCGCCGCCATCGAACACCGCCCGCTCGCGGGCCTCCAACGCCGGGTGATGCCGCAGGTCAGCCGTCACGTAGACGTCCACCCCGGCGCGCCGCACGGCATCGAACAGCGAATCACCGGCACCGCCCACCACGGCCACCTTTTGCACCTCGGCCGCCAGGTCCCCCGCCACCCGCACGCCGTGGTGCGTGGGCGGCAGCACCCCGGCCAACCGCACGGCCAGGGCCTCCAGGGTGATCACCGGGTCCAACGCGCCCACCCGGCCCAGGCCGCTGTCCGGCCTATCCGCCGCCGGCACCAGCGGCCGCAGGTCCACCAGACCCAGCCCCTGGGCTAGCGCGTCCGCCACGCCACCCCGGGCGGCATCGGCGTTGGTGTGGGCCGTGTAGAGGGCGCAGCCCGCCTTGACCAGCCGGTGGACGATGGCGCCCTTGAACGTGTTGGCTGCCACCGAATGCACCGGCCGCAACAGCAGCGGGTGGTGCACCACCAGCAGGTCGGCCCCCCAATCCAAGGCCTGTTGAACCGCCTTCAGCGTTGGGTCAACGGCGAAGGCGACCCGCGTCACCGGCTGGGCCGGGTCGCCTGCCACCAGCCCGATGGCGTCCCACTCCTCCGCCAGGTCCGGCGGGTACAGGCGGTCCAGGACGGCGACGGCGCTGGCCAACGTGGCGTGCATCATTCCCTAACCCTACTTGGCCGGGCCGCGGCGGGGCCACGCCGGCGGGGATACCGCCGAACCGGCCGGCACACCAGGGCTCAAGCCAAGTCAGGTCAACAGCGAGCGGTCCGCCATCTGGCCCTTGACGGCCGTGAACCGTTCCATCAGGTCCGCCACCGTGGTGCGGCGCTTCTGGGACTGGTCCAGTTCCAGAATGACTTCCCCTTCGTGCATCATCAGCAGACGGTTGCCCACAGCCAGGGCCTGGGCCATGTTGTGGGTCACCATCAGGGCGGTCAGGCCGGCCTCGGCCACCACCTTCTTGGTCAGCTCGGTCACCAGTTCGGCCCGCTGCGGGTCAAGGGCGGCGGTGTGTTCATCCAGCAGCAGGATGGCCGGCTTGGTGAACGAGGCCATCAACAGCGACAACGCCTGGCGCTGACCGCCGGACAGCATGCCCACGCGGGTGCGCAGCCGGTCCTCCAGGCCCAGGCCCAACACCTTCAATTCCTCACGGAAGCGGTCCCGCCGGGCCTTCGAGACGCCCCGGCCCAGGCCCCGCCGCTGGCCGCGCGTTAATGCGATGGCCATGTTCTGTTCGATCGACAGGTGCGGCGAGGTGCCCGCCTGCGGATCCTGGAAGACCCGGGCAATCAGGCCGGCCCGCTTGTGGGCCGGCAGCTTGGTGACCGCCCGGCCGCCGATCGTGATAGTGCCGCCATCGGTGCTGAGCGAACCGGCCGTCACATTCAACAGGGTCGACTTGCCGGCGCCGTTGGACCCGATGATGGTGGCGAAATCGCCTTCTTCCAGGCGCAGCGAGATGTCATGCAGGGCCCGGCGCTCGTTGACGGTACCGGCGAAGAAGGTCTTCGAGACGTGGGCCAGGTCCAGCATGGCCACGCCCTCGGCCGTGCGGTCCAGGGCGGGCGGAGCGGCGGCGGCCTTCCCGGCGTTTGGGGTGCCCACAACCTCAGGCGCCGAGGCGGCATCGGCGGCAGGGGCGGCATCGGCGGCAGGGGCGGCATCGGGCACCGCAGAACCGGACGGCCTGACCAACTTGAGCAGATCCTTCAACTGCTTCGAATACTTGCTGGCCACCAAGGCGACCACCACCAGCACGGCCACGATCAGTTTCATGTCGTTCGGATCCAGGAACGGCACCTTCAGGGCCCAATAGATGACCAGCCGGTACAGCACCGCGCCCACCACCGCGCCCAGTGACGCCAGGAACATGAACCGGGTACCCAAAATGGCGTTGCCCACAATCACCGAAGCCAGGCCGATCAGGATGGTGCCCACACCCATTTGGCCGTTAGCGTTGCCGGCGTACTGGGCGTAGAGCGCGCCGCCCAGGCCCACCAGGCCATTCGACAAGGCCAGGGTGACGTTCTTGGTGAAATCGATCGAGACGCCGTTGGCCAGCGCCATGCCCGGATTGTCCCCCGTGGCCTGAATGGCCAGGCCAAAATTGGTGGCCAAGAACCAGTCGATCAACTGCTTGGCCGCCAGCGCCACCAGCGCCAGGATCAGCACAAACAGCCAAGTGTCCGGCACCACGCCAAGGTCGTTCTTGAGCGGGTTGAACACCGTGTCCACGTTCATCAACGGCACGTTAGAACTGAATTTGGTGATGCCGCCCATGATGCGCAGGTTGATCGAATAGAGCCCGATCATGGTGATAATCGAGGCCAGCAGGGCGTCGATTTTCAGCTTGGTGTGCAGCACGCCTGTGATCAGGCCGCCGATGGCGCCCGCCCCGAACGCCGCCACCGTGGCCAAGTAGGGGTTGACGTGGTTGGTGATCAGGATCGCAGCGGTGGCAGCGCCGGTGGTGAACGTGCCGTCCACCGTCAGGTCCGGCAGGTTCAAGATGCGGTAGGTCAGGAACACGCCGAGGGCGACAAGGGCGTAAATCAAGCCTTGTTCGATGCTGCCAAGCACAAGCGGTTCCTTCTTTGTCTACGGGGGCTAGGCCACGGTTCAAGCCACCCAAGCTTAAGCCATGGTTGTTTCCAGCACTGGATAGACCGGCGCCCCGGAGCCGCTTGGCGGCGGCCCCGGGGCGGCGGGTGGCTAATTCAGTAGGTGGTCAGCTGTCGCGGGCCCAACCGCTCAGGGTCAGCCGGCGGCCGTCTCCACGATCTCGGCGTTGTCCAGGATCGACTGCGGGATGGTGATGCCGTAGGACTCGGCCGCAGCGGGGTTGGCCTCGATCACCGTGTCGATCACCTGGAGCGGCGCAATCGAGGACGGCGCCACGCCGTTGACCAAGATCTCGTAGGCCATCTCGCCGGTGCGCTTGCCCAACTCGTAGTAGTCGATGCCGCGGGTGGCCACTGCCCCACGCTCTACCGACGCGCCATCGCCCACAAACAACGGGATCTGGTTCTTGACACCGAAGTTGATGACCTGTTCAAGGGCGTCCACCACGGTGTTGTCGGTGCCCACGTAAAGGGCGTCGACGCCACTCAGCGACTCCAGGCCGGTGGCCAGTTCGGAGGCGTTCGAGATGCCGGCCGCCACAATCTCGATGCCGGTGCCTTCGGCCTCGGCCTTCAGGGCTTCGAGCTGCACCTCGGAGTTCTTTTCCGACAGGGAGTAGATGAAGCCGACACTCGCCACATTGCCGTCACCCATGATCTCTTGGATCATGCCCAGCGGCTTGCCCTCGGGGTTCAGGTCCGAAGTACCGGTGACATTGCCGTTGTCCGGGCTGGCGTCCCACGAGCTGACCAGCTCGGCCGCCACCGGGTCGGTAATGCCGGCGAACAGCACGGGCCGGGTCTTCTCCTTCTGCACCACGGCCTGCGCCGAAGGCGTGGCCACGGCCATGATCAGGTCGTACTTCGAATCAGCCGCGAACTCGCTGGCAATCGTGACCGTGTTGGGGTCATCGCCGCCGGCGTCGCGGTAGGTGTAGTTGATGTTGGTGCCTTCGACCAGACCTAGTTCGGTCAGGGCGTCCTTGAAGCCCTGCGTGATCAGATCGAGTGACGGGTGGGCCAAGTACTGGGTGATGGCCACCTCGTAGGGCTCGCCGGCCGCTTCGGCCGCCTCGGTGGCTTCGGTGGTTTCGGTGGTCTCGGCGCCGTCCGTGGCCTCAGTCGTTTCGGCGGCCTCGGTGGTCTCGGCGGCGGCTGCCGTGTCGGCTGCAGTGGCCGTGTCGGTGGATTCGGTCTTGGCATCGCCGTCGCTGCCGCAGGCGGCCATGGTTAGGGTCAGGGCCAGGGCCGCAACCCCGGCGAAGATGGTCTTGGAGTGGGTCCGTGCTTTCACGTCTATGACACCTCGTCTGTGCATTGGGACTGTCTTTCGACTGTCTGGCACCCACCCGGGGAGGCGGGCCGCGGCATATCCTAGGCCAATCTCATTACATGGACGCACACCGTCCACATCCTGATCCGATTCGGCGCCCCTCCCACGTCCCCCTCCCCCGCTTTTCATCGCCCACCCCTTTCCCTGCCCTCGCGCAGCCCCCTCCCCCGCCCCGGGGGGGGGGGGGGGGGGTGGGGGGGGGGGGGGGGACGGGGGGGGGGGCGGGGGGAACGGGCGGGGGGGCGGGCGAAACCCCCCCCAACCACAACAAACCGGTACTGTCGCGAGGAGGGGGGCTAGGCGAGGGTGAAGAGGGGCGGCTAGGCAGGGGTGTCAGTCAACCCAGGGCGGAGAGGGTTTCCGCCAGGTAGGGCGCCGAAGGGCCGCCGCCGGGCCGCGTCACCGAAATCGACGCCGCCACGTTGGCCACCCGCACGGCAGCCGCCAGGTCCTCCCCGCGGGCCAGCGCCGCCACCAGGTTGCCGCAGAACACGTCCCCGGCCCCCACCGTGTCAATCGCCTTGACCGTGCGCCCCGGCACCAGCACCCCGGCCTGCCCCGGCGCCGCCACCAGCGCGCCGCGCGACCCAAGGGTCGCCACCACGGTCAGGCCGCTGCGCCCAGCCAGGTCCGTGGCCGCCGCCGTGATGCCTTCCGTCGAGTCATCGTCACTGTCCACGATGGCTAGCAGTTCGGTCTCATTGGGCGTCAGCACGTCGGTGTATTGCAGAAGTTCGGGCGGCATTTCGGCGTACGGCGCCGGGTTCACCACCATGGTGGCGCCGGCATGGTGGGCCGTGCGCGCCACCTCCAGCACGCACTCCATGGGCACCTCAAATTGCGTCAGCACCACGCTCGCCTGCCCGATGGCGCCCGCCTGCGCCCGCACGTCGCTCACCTGCCAGCTCAGGTTGGCACGGGGCACGATGACGATCGAGTTTTGGCCGCTGGGCTCCACCAGGAGCTGGGCCACGCCGGTGCCCTGGGCCGCGTCCGTCAGCACGCCACTGTGGTCGATGCCTTCGGCCGTCAGGGAAGCCCGGAACTGGGCAGCGAAGTCGTCCTTTCCCAGGGCGCCCAGCAGTAGGGTGCGGGCCCCGGTCCGCGCCGCGGCCACGGCCTGGTTGTAGCCCTTGCCTCCCGTGGTCTGCCGGAAGGCGGTGCCGCGCAGCGTTTCGCCCGGCTGGGGCCGGCGCGGCGCCTCCACCGTCAGGTCCATCATGAACGAGCCGATCACGCACACCGTGCCACCAGCCCCGACACCACTCGCGGCGCTCATGCCGCACCTCCCGCCTGGGTCAACAACTTGCCTAGCGAACCACCCGGATGGCGCTCGTGGAACTGGTCCGGGGTCCATTGCCGCAGCGCCATCAGCCCAGCGGCCAGCGCATCTCCGACCGCCAGCGTCACCGTGGTCGAGGCGGTGGGCGCCAGGCCCAACGGATCGGCTTCCCGCTCCACGCCCACGTTGAGCGTCACCTGCCCCAGGCGCCCCAGAGTCGAATCCGGCACGCCCACCATGGCGATGATCGGCACGCCCCAAGTCTGCAACATGCGGCCGAACCAGCAGACCTCGGCCGTCTCGCCCGAGTTCGAAATCAGGATCACCACGTCATCGGGCGTCACCATGCCGGAATCGCCGTGTAGCGCCTCGGTCGAATGCACAAAGAAGGAAGGCGTGCCCATCGATGCCAGCGAGGCCGCGATCTTGGCCCCCACATGCCCGGATTTGCCCAGCCCGGACACGATCACCCGGCCTTTCGCGCGCCACATCAGCTCGATGGCGCGGGGCAGGTCGCGCTCCACCTTGGCGGCGGCCCCCGCCAGGGCCTCACTCTCGATGGCCAGGGCCGCCAGGGCAGCGGTTAGGGCGGTACCGGCCGGGTCGTTGGTCGTCATTGAGCCTCACCAGAAATTGGGCGGTCGGGTAAACGATTGCTGAAAGTCTAGGGTGGGCACCAAGGCCCGTCAAGGCTCATCCAACGCCAGTCCGCTGACCGTCCGGCCAACCCAACAGCCACTCCCCCAACGCCCTGAACGGCCTAAACACCATGCCAGTGGCCTATGCCGCGCCAAGCCCGGGTAGCATCGGCCACTCTCCGCCAGGCCGGCCAATCAACAAGCCACCAACCGCGACCGGGTCAACGTTTACCCGAAGCCCCACTAGACTGATAACCAGCTCGAACACCCCCAGGCACACCCCCAGGCACACCCGAAGGAGCGACCATGTTGCTTGGCATCAACCCCCTGTTGACCGGCCCCCTGCTGGCCGCCCTGGACCAGATGGGCCACGGCGAAATGCTGGTGGTGGCAGACGCCAACTACCCGGCCTACCGGCACGGCCCCACCCTGGCGCTGCCCGGCATCGGCAACATCCCGGCACTCCAGGCCGTCACCAGCGTCTTCCCGCTGGACCCGGAGGAGCCGGTCTCCATCATGGTGCCGGCAGAAGGCCCGCTGCCCATCACCGATGAGATGTACCAGGCGCTGGGCACCGCCGGCCGCGGCCCGCTCGAAACGATCGGCCGGTTCGAGTTCTACGACCTGGCCGCCTCCGCTCGCCTGGTCCTCCAGACCGGCGAACGCCGGCCCTACGGTTGCATCGCCCTGCGCAAGGGCGTCATCGCGCCGTAAGGCCGGCCCCGCAGGCCAGGCAGTGGCCCGATGGCGCGCGGGCGGCATCGGGCACCACCACACCAGCCGGCGCCTGGCCGGTCCGCGGGCGCAGGGGCACAACCCCCCCACGCCCGCGCCCGCCAGGCCACGAAGCCTCAGGCCACCGGGTATTCGACGTAGGCGAAGTGGTCCGAATCGGGTGACCAAGAGTTGACGTTGATGGTCCCCTGGCCGCCGAAGAACCCGATCCGCCGCACCTCGTTCTGGCACAACGGATCGGCCACCACCAGGAACACGTCCTTGTTGGCCGGGTGCCCCAGCGTGCCGGGCGGGAACGAAATGTAGACCAGTTGGGCGCCATCGGGCGACAGGTGCGGGAACCAGTTGACCCGTTCATCGAACGTCAACTGTTCAATCCCCGAGCCGTCCGGCCGTGCCCGGAAGATCTGCGAGTGCCCGGGCAGTTCGGAGGCCCGCTCGGAGTTGAAGTACAGCCACTGCCCGTCCGGCGAAAACTCGGAACCGTCGTGCGGTTTGGGGCTGTCCGTCACCTGCACCGTCTCACCGGTAGCCCGGTTGAACGAGTAGACGTTGTAGACCGCGCCATCGGCCCGCGCGGCGCCGCCGATGTGCATCAGGATGTTGCCGTCCGGCGACACGCCGTGCAGGTAGTGCGCCATCAGGCCGTCGTCGTCCCGCGTCACCTTTTCCGCCGCCCCGCCGGCCAGCGGGAAACGGTAGATGTGGCCGTCTTCGGCCGTGCCGAAGAGGTGGACGCCATCGGGATCAAGCACGTGGTCGTTGTTGAAATCCCGCCGGTCGCCACTCTGGATCTCGCTGACAGCCAGCGTGGCCAGGTCAAGGCGGTAGATGGTGCCCTCCTCGTTGAACACCAGGGCGCTGCCGTCCAGGGTCCAGTTGGGGGCCTCGGCCACGGCGGTGGCGGTCTCGTAGACCACCCGGTCCTCGCCCGTCGAGGCGCTGACCACGTGGATGCGGGAGGTTTGGCCGGGCAGCAGTTGCCGCCACGGGCTGGGGGTGTCACTCATGGGGTCAATACCTTTCTATATGGGTTGTAGGTGCCCGATGGCGCCCGCTCGCCTGTAGCTGCCAGGCTACTTCAGGGCGCCGGCCGCCATGCCGCGTTCGAAGTGCCGCTGCAGGGAGATGTAGGCGATGATCTCGGGCAGGGCCGCCAGGACGGCGCCGGCCAGGATCTTGGTCTGGTCATCGGTGTAGCGGGTCTTGAACGAGTTGGGCAACTGGGTTACCACCATGTGGCCTTCGGTGTTGCCGAGCAGCACCATGGGCAGCAGGTAGCTGTTCCAGGCGTTGATCAGCACCAGGATGCAGATGGCCACGGCCATCGGCTTGGCCAGCGGGATCACCACATGCCAGAACTGCCGCCAGGTGGAGGCGCCGTCGATGCGGGCCGCTTCCAGCAGTTCGTCCGGGATGCCGTCCACGTAGCTGCGGGTCAGCAGCGTGGTGAACGGGATCTGCAGGGCGGCGATGGGCAGGATGACCGCCCAGATGGCGCCGCCGGCGTGGACCTTGGAGGCCATGATGACCAGGGGGGCCAACAGGACCACCTCGGGCATGGTGAGGGCCGCCATCAGCGCCCAGAAGTAGACCTCTTTGGAGCGGATGCGCAGCTTGGAGAAGCCGAAGGACGCCGCCATGGTCAGGAAGTAGACAATGACGATGGTGCCGGCGGCGATGACGGCCGAGTTGCGGAAATACGTCCAGAAGGACGGCAGCGAGATGACCGCCTTGTAGTTGCCCCAGCCGATGCCGCTGAGCGACACCTGGACCATGGTGATCAGCGGTACCACGAAGGGGATCACCATGACGGCCACCAACAGGGTCAGTAGAAGACGCCCGGTGCGGGTGCGAATGGAGAACATTACGCCGCCACCTCCAGGTTCTTCTTGGCCAGCCTGGCCCGCTTCTTGGCCTGTTTGGCGGGCGATTGCCCGCGCGAACCGGCCGACATGATGATGGAGCAGCCCACGGCCAGGACCAGCAGCATGATGGACAGGGTGGCGGCGCCGCCGTACTGCGGCTTGGAGTGGAACTGGAACAGCTCACCGTAGATGTAGGTGCCCAGGAACTCCGAGGAGTGGGCCGGGCCGCCGGCCGTGATCAGGTACGGCTGGTCGAACAGCTTCAGGGCCGTGATGGCGTTGAGGATGGCCAGCGACACGATGGTGGGCTTCAGGTTGGGCACGATGACGGACCACAACACCCGGATGTTGCCGGCGCCATCGATGCGGGCGGCCTCCAGGATTTCCGGTTCGATTTGGCCCATGGCGGCGAAGAACAAGATGAACGCCATGCCGATGGAGCCCCAGATCTGGACCGCGATGATGACCCACAGCGAGGTGGACGGCTGGATCCAGTTGGGCGTTACCGATGACAGGCCGATGTGGTTCAGCAACCAACTGAGCCAGCCGGTCCAGTTGCGGTTGCCCATGCCATCGACGTTGATCAGGCCAAGGTGTTGCAGAATCCAGTTGATGGGCCCATCGACCGCGAAGACCCGCCGGTGGACCGGGGCCATGATGGCGGGTGCCACCACTACCGGAATGAAGATGATGACCTTCCACAACGTGCCCAGGTAGACCTTGGAGTGGAGGATGGCGGCGAAGATGATGCCCATCAGGCACTGGACCACGTAGGCCACGAGGAAGAAGATCAGCGTGTGTTTGAGGCAGGTCCAGAACAGGTCTTTCTGGAGGGCCGCCGCGTAGTTGCCAAGGCCTTCAAGGGCCTCGGAGTCGAACATCGGGGAGTTGCGGCCGGGCCGCCAGTCCCAGGGCAACAACGACAGGAAGCCGTTGTAGCCGATGCAGAAGTAGATCAGTCCCACGGAAACCACAAACCCCGGCAAAATCCAGGCGATGCCGGGGGGTGCCCCGTGGTGGCGCCTGCGCGTGGCGCCACCACGGGTTTTCGGGCTGTGTGGGACCAGGTCATTCGGCGCAGCTGTCACCGATTTGGCCATGGTGTTGTCACATCCCTTTCTTCACACCGGCGTAGTGCTTACTCAACCGGCAGATCGACGGAATCCGCCTCCATCTGGGCGGCAATCGCGGCCGGGTCGCCCCCGGTCAGGATTTGCTGCATGGCGATGACCTGCGCGTTGCCGGTCTCGGCCGAGATGTACAGGTTGCGGGATTCCGGCGCGGCCGCGGCATCGGCGAACATCTGCTGGAAGATCGGGATCTGGATGTCGGCCGAAACCAGGCCCAGGTTGTCCCAATCGGCCGAGACGCCGAGCAGGGCGGGCACCAGGTCGATCGCGTTGGCGACCTTCTGCTGGCCTTCCTGGGTGGCGGTCAGCCAGGAGACGAACGTCCAAGCGGCGTCCTTGTTCGGGGAGTCGATGTTGATGGCCAGGCCGTAGTCGGCTTCGCCCACATACTCGGGCACGTTGCCGAGGCCGGCGAAGTCAGGGGCAACCATCGGCAGCATGGTGAACGGGGTGGGGTTGGACACGCCGGCGCCTTCCATCGAGCCGAGCATCGACTCTTCGGCGGCGTACTGGGCGTACCAGGTACCCATCTGGACGATGGCGGCCTTCTGCGACATGAAGTTGTTGTTGGACTCCGGGTACTGCTTGATGGAGGTGGCGTCCTGGCTGATGATGCCGTCGGCCTGCATCTGCTGCACGATCTGCAGGGCCTGGATGGTCACCTCGTTGTCCCAGCTCTCTTCGCCGTGCAGGCACTTCATGTACATATCCGGCTGGATGGAGGACATGATGGTGCGCAGCAGTTCGGTGGAGAAGGTGTCGGTGGAGTTGGTGCCCATGGTGAAGCACTGCACGCCGGCGGCGGCGAACGTGTCGCAGGCGGCCTTGAGTTCGTCATAGGTCTTCAGTTCGGTGGAGACACCGTTGGCCTCGAACAGGTCCTTGTTGATCCAGAAGAAATCGGCCGCGACGCCGCCCAGGGGCAGGGCCACCACGGCGCCTTCGTAGGTCAGCTGGTCGACGTAGCCGGTGGCGAACTGGTCTTTCCAGTCGGCCCCAAGGAAGGCTTCGGCGTAGGGCGCCAGGTCTTCGGCGTATTCGCCCCACAGCTGCTTGCCACCCACGTTGCCGCCCGCGGAGACATCGAAGATGTCCGGGCCGGCGCCGGTCTGGAAGGCCGATTGCATGGTGGGGGCATAGTCCGCGTTCTCATAGTTCACATACGTGATCTTGATGTCGGGATAGACCTCGTTGAAGGCGGCGATGTACTTCTCCGCCACCGGGGTATCGGGCGTCCAGCCCCACCAGGTGACTTCGCCGGCGGTGGCGCCGCCGGCGCCTTCGTCGCTGCCCACGTCTTCCGTGCCGTCGTCGGTGCTGTCGCTGCCTTCGTCGGCGCCGGCGTCCGTGCCGGCATCCGTACCGGCGTCGGCCGTCGTCTCGGTGCCGCTGGTGTCCTTGGTGTCGGACTTGTCCTCACCGCCGCCGCAGGCCGCCATCGTCAGGGCCATGGCCCCAGCCGCCAGCGCAGCCATCAACGGGCGCGTGATTTTCCTCATGGTTGTGTTTCCTTTCGTAGAGACTGCCTTGTCAAGCACTACTCGGTGTGAACTTCCTTGTTCCCGCCCACAGGCCAATAAGGGTCTGTCTCACCACGCCTGTAAACGTTTACTGCGAAGCTAGCGGACCCGCCGCGAGAGTGTCAACCCTTGGCAGATAACAGTTTGATAACGGCCGCCCGGTTGGGCAGCGCCCGATGACGCCCGGCAGCGTCGGCATAGGCAGGTTGACCTGGGGAAATGGCTGGTTGGCGGTGGCTGCGGCCAGGCGTTTGGCCGGTAGCGAAAGCCCGGCCGCGCGAGGGCCGGATTGGCCGCGTCGTCCAGCAAACGTTTCCAGATAGACGCCGCGGATAGGGGTCTTAGGTGAGGGTGATGGACTCCCCCGCCGCCAGGGTCAACGGCAGGCTGCGGGCGGCATCGGGCACCGGCTGCACCCGGTGACCCCGCAACCACACCTGGCCCAAGGCGACGCTGCCGCCCAGAACCTCAAGCCGCAGGGCGCCATCGGCCGCCACCGACCACACCCCCCAACCCGGACCGGCGGTAAAGAAACTGGTGAAAGGCCCGTCCACGGCGGGTGCTAGCGACAGCGCCGCGCCGGCCACCTGGTAGTCGAAACCACCGTAGGCCAGCAGCAGGCCCCAACCGGACATGGAGCGGGCGTAATGGTAGCCGCACTCGATGTCGTTCCAGGGCGAGCGCCGCACGCCGTCGTACCTGGCACGCACGGCCGCCACCAGCCGTTCCGCGGCCGCGAGCCGGCCGGTCCAGACCAGCGAGGCCGCCACGTGGTATTCCACCCCGGTCCAAACCTCGTCCGAGTAGATGAACGGCAGCCTTGGCCTACCCCCGGCCGGCCAGGCGCACATCGCCAGGCCGGCCTCGTCCGCCACGGCGTAAGCCCGCTGCACCATGGCCACGTCGCGGAAGGACTCGCGGAAGTTGTACTTGAAGACGGCGTCCAAGGCGGCCTCGATGTGTTCGCGGGGCAGCAGGTCACCCAGGCCCGTCACCCAGGCCAGGAACTGGCCGAACAGTTGGTCCGAGATGACGCCGCGGCCGTACTGGTAGTCGTATTGGTCCACGTCATCGAGCAACTGGATGTAGTACTCGCCGTTGAAAGTGGCGGCGTCCAGGCGCTGGGCCGAAGCCGCCGCCAGGTCACGGAACGGGGCCGCGTCCTCCCCCAAGGCTTCGGCAAGGGCGGCCGCGGCCTGCAGGGCGGCCAGGTAGATGGCCCCCACCATCGAGTTGGGACCATGGAACTCGATGTCATAGGTGGTGTGCTGTTCGCCCTCAAGGACACCATCACCATCGGGATCCCAGACCCGGGCGGCGTAGCCCAGCACCCGGAGCACCGCCGGCCAGCAATCCCTCACCAGAGCGAGGTCACCGGAATTGCGCCATTCGCGGTAGAGGCGCACCACGCAGCCCAACTGCCCGTCCGCCGCCGGCACCATGCCCCAACGCGGGCTGCCGAACACCCGGTTGGTGCGGAACGCCATCGAACCGTCCGGGTCTGTTTCCAGAAGGAACTCGACGCGGCGGGCGGAGGCCTCCAATTCTGGGAACAGGAAGGCCACCGTCTGGGCGTAGTTCCACACATGGGTGCAGGTGCCTTCGCAAGAGCCGTCCCGGTCCAGCGAGCCCTCCCAGGCCACGAAGGTGCCGTCCTCCAGGCGCAGGCAGGTGGTGGAACGCAGGGTGGCGATGCCGGCCACCAGGGTCTCGATGACGGGTTCCGGCAGGGTGGAGCCATACAAGGCTTGGGTGAAGGCGCGGGACTGTTCTTCCAGAGGTTGGAGGTTGGCCAGGACGTGGCGGGCCACCGCCAGGGCGTCCGCGAAGTGGGTGGCGTAGTAGTTCTTAATCGTCTGGTCGCCGTTGGCGTCTTGGCGGATGGCGTGGCCCTCCCAGCCGCGGGGCCGGTTGGGGAAGTGCCAGGCCAGGACAAACTCGAAGGTGGCCGTTTCGCCTGGGTTGATGACTTGTTGCTGGGCCACCGAGCCGACCCGCAGACCCGGGCGGGTGCCAGCGGTGCCGGTGTCCAGCAGGGCCAGGCGGCTGGCGCCGGCCTCCTCGGGGCCGTGGGGTTCAAGGCGGCCGTCGCCGGTGAAATCATCCCAGAAGATCACCGGACCGTCGGCCCAGAAGCTGGGCACCCACTCCGGGGTGACACTGGCACCCGTCCCTGGGCGGGTGGCCAGGACGGCCGTGCCGTAGTGGCGGCGTTGCGGGCCTTCCGGGTCGATATCGGTGCCGAAAGCGACGCCCGACAGGACGTCATCGTGCACTGCGTGGTTGGCCGGCTGGCCTATGTAGATGGGCCCGCCGAAACGTTCCCAACCGGTGATGCCGATGGGGCTGCCGAGGGAACCGGCCACCGATACGTCTAACGGGGCTTGGCCTGGGTTGGCGACGTGGTAACGGATGACGGCGGCGGGCAGGCCGGAGCCGAGCGCGTCCAGGGGGATGAACGGGGTGAACGCCTCCATGGTGACCTGGGCCGGGAAGGTCGGGTCGGTCAAGGTGACCTGGGCGAAGGGGTACTGGACTGTTAAATGGGAGTCCGCGAAACGCGGCAGGCCGGCCAGTGGCCCGCCGCTGAAACCGTTGGCGCCGGGGTACGGCGGCAGGAAGTCGCCTTCCAGGATGCGGCCTTGGGGCGGCTGGTCTTGGTTGCCGGGGGCCGCCGCCCGGATGGCGAAAAACGAATACGGTATCAACTGACCCACCCCGGGCCGGCCGGTCAGTTCCCAGTCCCGGAACTCGCCGCGCGAGCCGATCGACACGTTGCCGGTGCCGATCCCACCCAGTTCAAACGCCGCCTGCGTGGCCGCCCGGCCATAGCTCTTGCTCATTGCGTGTTGCCGCCTTCCGCCCGTGCCATCGCGTCCCCTGGCCGTGCGGCCACCGGCTGGCGCCGGGGCCGCTGGGTGGGGGCCGCTCGGCCGGCTATCGCACCACCTTGTGCTGTCAGTCCTTAACCTAGCCCAGCCCCGCCCGCTACAGGTCGGTTCCGAACGGGCCGAGGTGGTCCAGTTCCGGCGATTCGGAGGACTGCTACGGCAGTCTTGGGCACGTGGTCACCAGACATAGTCACATAGTCACGCGAACCAGTGACTATGTGACTATGTGACTATGTTCGCCCTCCCCGTCTTGCCGCTGCCACGCGGGCATGAAGAACCTCGGTACAGAACCCAAGCGTTGCTGACGAAACGATGACGGATGCTATCATTTGGTAGCAAGAGCTAGTAGGAGGTAGCGATGGGCACCGTGCAGCTTGCCATCCGGATTGATGAATCCCAGGATCAGGTCTTCCGGGAGATCACTAAGCGCCTGGGCACTACCCCGGCAGACGCCATGCGCGTATTCGTGGCCGCGTTCAACCAGCATCGCGGGTTCCCTTTCGACGTGCGCTTGAGCCAGCCTGTCGAGCCGTTCGAGTCGGAGGAGGAGGCAGTTGACTTCGCCTCCCGCATGTCTTTGAGGCTGCTCGATGAAACGCGGTGACATTTGGACACTTCAAGACGATGCCTACGCCTCCAAGCCGCGCCGCGTTGTCATCATCCAGGGCAACCTTGACGACCTTGACTCCGTGATCCTGTGTCTGTTGACGTCCTTCGGACGACCGGCCTCAGCGAGTCGCGTTCTGGTCGATCCGAACAGCGCCAACGGTCTGAATAAGGTCAGCTACGTGATGGCTGACAAGCTCCTGACAGTGCGGAAGAGTCAACTCGGAGACAAGGTGGGCGAGCTGACCGATAAGCAGATGCATGAGATCTCACGCGCCCTGGCATCCGTTCTCCAAATCACACACGCCGACCTCGCCTGTTCTACTCCCGCCCATTGCGCCGCCTCATCGCCGTCGAGTTGAAGGTCGGGAAGTTCAAGGCCGCCTACGAGGGGCAGATGAAGCTCTACCTGAAATGGCTCGACCGCTACGAGCGCCAACCAGGCGAAGAAGCGCCCATTGGCCTTATCCTGTGCACAGAAGCGAGCCGCGAGCGAATCGAGTTGTTGGAGATGCACAAGGACGGCATCGCCGTCGCCGAGTACTGACCCTCCCTGCCCCCGAAGAAGGACCTCGAGGAGCGTCTCCAGTTCATCCTTCGCCAAGCCAAGGAACGCCTGGCCAGGCGAGAGATCACCGCAACCGAGCACAAGGAGGACGATCTGTGACCGCGACGATGGAGCGGATGCCGCCGCTGTATGAGGGCAAAATGGGGCACCAATTCGATCACCGATTTGCCTCTTTCACGGGTGTCGATGGCTTTGGCACCGGCCCCGTACTCCTCTGCCAGACGCAGGGTGATTCACAGCGCGCCGCGTCCCAGCGTGACCAGTTGGCGGCGGACGGCCAGCAGAACCAGGCCGACGGCCAGGGCGACGGCCCCGTAGGCGAGGAAAAAGCGCTCCGGGCTGGCCGGGTTGAAGGCGCGGACCGTGATGGCGTTGATGCCCTGGCCGAGGGCGTCGGCGATGAACCAGAGGGCCATCATCTTCGACAGGTGGACGACCGGCGACAACTGGTTGGTCACGGCCAGGCCGGTCGGCGCCAATAACAGCTCTCCCACCGTTATTAGGACCATCGCCGCTACGACCCAGCCCGGGCCGATTGTCGCGAAGCCCAAGAGGTAGGGAACCGACAGGACGATGAAGCCGAGGCAGGCAATGACGAGGCCGACGCCGATCTTCGTAACCGGCGACGGCTGGCGGTGGCCGAGCCGCGTCCACAGCGTGGCGAAGACAGGGCTCAACACGATGATGGCGAGCGGGTTGACCGACTGGAACCAGGACGCCGGGATGTCGAAGCCGCCAATCGTAGTGATGACGTCCTGATCGATGATGAGAGCTATCGTCGAGCCCTGCTGTTCGGACAGGGCGAAGAAGCACGTCCCGGCGACGAACAGCGGGACGTAGGCGGCGATCCGTGACCGCTCGTCGGATTCGAGCCGGACATCACGCAGGAAATACACGAACAAGGCCACGGCGATGGCCACGCAGACCATCGGCATCGAATCCGACAGGACCTTGAGGCCCGCCTCGCCTTGGCGCGTGACGGCCACGAACAGGGAGACGACGGCGACAAGCCCGACGCTGCCGATGGCGGCCCAGCGGCGGCGTTCTGCTTTCGTCAGCGGCTGGGCGACAGCCCGCCCGACACCGCTAAGGGTTTGGCGGCTGAGGCCGACGTAGACGGCGAGGGCGACACCCATGAGGAGGGCGGGGATGAGGAAGCCGGCGTGATAGCCGGAGCGGTCAGCCACCC